>VXOR01000055.1:0-101068 GCA_009840005.1 Gemmatimonadota bacterium | reverse complement strand
TAGTGGTTAGTGGTTAGTGGTTAGTGGCTAGTGGTTAGTGGTTAGTGGCTAGTGGTTAGTGGCTAGTGGCTAGTGGCCCACCATCCCTACCTAGGGGACGGGTTGGGACTGGTCACCGATCACTGACCACTAACCACTGATTCGTTCAGATTCGCGTCAGGGCTTCCGCTGGCATCCACCCGCCGAGCCCATTGGCCAGCCGCACCAACATCCACCCCCCCTCCTGCCGCACCAAGCGCACCTTCGTCCCCTCGTGTGCGACAAAAACCTCCGTCTGCCCGAGATCGGGGCCGGAGTGCGCGTACGCCTCGGCAACCGTGACGATGGCTTCGCTCGTCTGCGCCTGATGGTGGAGGCGCGTCCCCAGCCAGAGCGCGGACCCGACACTCAGCCCCGCACAGAGCAAAATCCCGACTAGCCACAGCGCACCGGAGCGCGGCTGGGAGAACAACCACCGCACCCCCAAGACAAAGACCGCGAAAAACGCCGAGGCGAACAGCAGGCTGAGCTGGTTAAACGTAGGCCAGAAATAGGCGGCTACCAGCGCGGCTACCAGCGCACCGAGACCGTCCTCAGTTTGCGGATCGCGGTCCTTCTTCACTAGATTGGCAAAGCGCAGATTGGCCTCGATGTCCTCGTCGTGCGGCAGCAAGCGCCGCGCCCGCTCGTACCAGAGAATCGCTTCGCCCAGCTTCCCGGACTTGAAGCAGGCATTGCCTAAGTTGTAGTAAAGCCGAGCGTCTCGCACCCCAGCTTCTACTACCGCCAAGTAGCTGCGCCGCGCCGCAGCAAAATCCCCGTCCCGATAGAGCGCGTTGGCCTCGTTGTACTGCCCGGCCGTGGCCCCGGCGTGGAGTTGGGTTCCCAACAGAAGCAACAGTGCTAGCGCACTCATCATATTCGCTTCTCCAAACCCGCGATCACCTCTTCTGCCAAACGCCGCGCTGCCGCCCGATCCGTCGGCGGGCCGCCCGCGGGCGCAAAGCGCGCAAAGTCGCAGCGCGTCAGCAGATCGCGCAACGCGGCAATCGTCTCGGCCTCGACTTGGCGCGCCGCCAAGACCTCAGCGCAGACCTCAATGGTCAAGCCAGCCGCAGCGAGGTTGAGACGGTCGGCCACGAATTCCAGCAGCGCGGCGCGGACCTCGCCGTAAAACTCGGCCTCAGTGCCAGTCGAGAGCAAGGCATCGGCACGGGCTAGGCGGCGACCAGCTTCGCCTTTGGCCCGGCGCTGACGCGCGTACGCCACATCGCCCTGCAAGCGCCGCTGGTGGCGTTGCCACACAAGCAGGACAAAAAAGGCGAGGGGCAATGCGCCCTGCAAGGTCCAAAACCAATAGCTCTTGTGTAGCATGGTAGCCGCGACGAGGGCATCGGCGTCGGGCTTGATGTAGCGGATGTCCTCCCCTACAGCCTCGATGTCCCGCCGGCTCAGCCCGTAGCTCACCCCTTCCTCTTTGACACTTCCCTCGCTGTGAACGGCGATGGGATCGGACTCGAGGACCTCATAGCGCACTTGATGTGGGTCGAAGTACGCAAAGCGCAACGGCGGGATGTTCAGGGTGCCGCCCTGCTCGGGAATCAAGATGTACTCGAAGAGGCGACGGCCTCCGTACACGCCGTTAGTGATCCGCTCTTCTTCCTCGATTTTGGGGTCATAGAGCTTGACGCCAGCGGCGGCATCGACTTGCAGAGGCTGCACCGAGGCCATGTTGCCCTCGCCCTCGACCAGCACGCGCAGCGTCACCGGATCCCCGACCGCAACTTGGGTCGGCTGGGCTTCGACACTGAGTTGGAAGCGCCCCACCGCGCCGGTAAATTCCGCAGGACGGCCCTGCTCGGGCAGCGGCAGCACCTCGATTTGCAATTCTTCGCTTTGCAGGAGCACTGAGCGCGAGCGGCCAAAAAACGGATCGCCAGCGAAAAAGTCGTCGAGCACACCGCCGCGACGCGAGCGCTGTTGAGGGATGTCGCAGGAAACGGCCAATGTGCCGACGGCATGGGTTCCCGCGCCGGTGGGAAAAAGGGCCACGCGCCGCAGCGGAGCGACGTTGTAAGACACACCGCCGCGCATCTCCTGATGTGACTCTAGCTGTTGGGCGACAAAGATATCTTCGGTCCAAAACCCGACAAAGGTCGGCAGCTTGTTGAAGCTGACGTTGCGCGGCTGGATGCGGTAGAACAGGTCGTAGGACACGGTGACTTGCTGCCCCACATAAGCCCGCTTGTGGTCGGCGCGTGCCAATACGAAGATGGGACTCTCTCCCTGGCCGGCTTGCGTGCTGCTGGTGCCACGGACGATCTCGACGGTAATGGGCTTGGTCTGATAGCGCTCGCCGTCCATTTCCAGTTGCATCGGGCCGATGGTAAAGGTGCCGGGTTGCTTGGCATAGAGGACGTACGTTAGCTCGCGGGTGTAGCTAATGTTGGAGAAGTTACTCATCTCCATCCGCGTGCTAGTCGCCGGCCCTTCGACATGGAAATCTTTTAGGTCGAATGCTGGCGTCACCTGACCCAATTGCTCATCGGAGGTGATGCGGAGCGTCAGACGAATCGGCTCGCTCTGACTAGCGCGCGTGCGATCGACGGACGCCTCGAACTGTATCGTCGCCGCTGCAACGCTGGATGCCGCCAGCGCCCACAGCACTAACGGTATGGTCAACCGCGATTTCACCAATCCCTAGCCTGCGCCTTGCCGGTGGCGCGGAACCGGCGCTTTTGAGCTTCCAACTCGCGGTTTTTGAGTGCATCCATGAGCTGTTGAGCTTCCTCGGGACTGATGGATCGCTGCTCGGTCGGCTGCTCCTCCTGCTGTTGATCCTGTCCCCCCTGCTGCTGTTGATTTTGCTCTGAATTTTGTTGCTGCTGATCTTGCTGTTGGTCTTGCTGCTGTTGATCCTGCTCCGAATCCTCCTGCTGCTCTTGATTCTGTTGATTCTGCTCTGAATCCTGCTGTTGGTCTTGCTGCTGTTGATCCTGCTCCGAATCCTCCTGCTGTTGGTCTTGCTGCTGTTGCTGCTCCTGCAATTTCTCCAGCGTCAGTTCCAAGTTTACCTTGGCATCCTCATCGGCCGCATCTAGCTCCAGCGCCTGCTTGTACGCGGCGACGGCCTGTTCAAACGCCTGCTGCTGAAAGAAGCTATTGCCCATGTTGTAATGGGCTTGCGCCTCGATTTTCTGCTCCTCGGCGCTGAGCACCCGCTCGAATTCGCGCAGGGCTTGGTCGTATTCGCCGCGCTTAAAAAGCGCGTCCCCGACGTTGAAGTGCAGCTCGGGCGCGTCGGGCCGGTCGAGCAGGGCGTCGCGGTAGAGCTGTAGGGCCTGATCGTACTCGCCGCGCTGGTAGTGCTCCAGCGCCTCGGCACTCTTGCTGGCCACGGGATCGCCCACGGTCGCCCCGCAGACGACCAGCCAGATTCCCAAGACGACCCATAGTGTACCCATTAGGCGAACCGCCCCTGCCACTCGCGGGCCTGCACCCGTGCATCGCCCAAGAACGCCTCGGCGAAGAAACAGCAAAGGGCCAACAATAGAGGCCATTGGAAGCGCTCCTGATAGCGGGTGAGGCGGGTAGAGCCGATTTCGCGCTGATCCATCTCGGCGATCTGGCCATATAAAGCGTCCAATTCCGCGCCTCCCAAGGTAGTGCGAAAGTAATCGCCCCCCGTCTCCAGTGCCATGTCCTGCAAGGTGCTCTCGTCGAGCCGGGTTTTGACGTATTGGCCGCGCTTGTCCTTGTGAAAACTCACGCCGCCACCCTCCTCCTCGGTAGGGATAAGCTCGCCATCGGGCGTCCCTAGCCCCAGGGCAAAGAGGCGTATGCCCTGTGCGGCAGCCGTCCGCGCCGCTGCCAGCGGTTGCCCCACGTGATCCTCGCCGTCGGTGAACAGCACGATGGCCTTGTGCTGGCCCTCGCCCTCCTCAAACGAGCGCACGGCCAGCCGCACCGCGTCGCCAATGGCCGTTCCCTGGACGGGTATGGCCCCGGCGTCCAGCACGTCGAGAAACAGCTCCACGGCACCATAGTCCGTCGTCAACGGACATTGGACAAAGGCCTGTCCTGCGAAAACCACCAACCCAACCCGGTCGCCCCGCAGCAAGTCCAACAGGCCGCGAATTTGGTATTTGGCCCGCGCCAAGCGGCTCGGCTTGACGTCCTCGGCCTGCATACTGCGCGACACGTCGAGCACCACCATCACATCTACGCCCTTGCGCTCGGCCATTTCGAGTTGAGTACCGAATTGGGGGCGGGTCAGCGCGAGGATCGCAAAGAAGGTCCCCAGCCCCAATAGAACGCACTTGCTCACTTGGCGGCCCCGGCTCAGGTTGCGGGTCAGCTTCTCGGCCAGCGGGCCGTGGGCAAAACGCGCCAAGGCGCGGCGGCGCACCCACAGCGCCCAAGCCAAAAAGGCCGCCAAAAAGGGCAGCAGCAACAGCAACCAAAAATTGTACAAATTTGCAAAGCGCATATTAACCGACCTTACACACCCCTGTCATATAGCAATCCTGAATGATTAAACGATTCGAGATGCGGATCGTCTTGTTTCTACTATTCTGCGTCCATCTGCGTCCATCTGCGGATCAAGGCAGCGAGCGGAAACGGGTATGGACCAACAGCATCTCCACCAACAACAAGCCCAAGCCCACATAGAGAAAATAGGCGAAGCGCTCCGAGTAATTCAGGTGGATTTCGGATTTGATCTCGGTCGCCTCTAACTCGCCGATCTCGCGGTAGATGGCCTCTAGCTTTTCCTCGCTGGTCGCTCGATAGTACTGGCCGCCGGTGCGCACGGCCACCTCCTGTAAGGTTTCCTCGTCGATCTCCACCTGTACGGTCTGATAGCGGGTGCCGAAAACGCCGCGCACGGGCCGGCGAATCTCCCCGTCGCTGCCCACGCCAATGGTATAGACCCGAATGCCCACGGCCGCAGCCACCTCAGCCGCGGTCAACGGCTCGACCTCGCCGGCGTTGTTCACGCCATCGGTCAGCAGGATAATTACCTTGCTCTCGGCATCCGAGTCGCGCAGGCGGTTGCAGGCGTTGATCAGCGCCATGCCAATGGCCGTGCCATCCCATTCCTCGCTGGCGATTTCCACGCCCTGGAGAAACTCCAACAGCACTCGATAGTCGAGGGTCAGCGGGCACTGGGTGAAGCTCTCACCGGCAAAAACGACCATGCCGATGCGGTCGCTGTGGCGACCAGCGATAAAGTCGGCCACCACTTCCTTGGCCACCTGCAAGCGACTCTTTTGACCTTCGTCTAGGTCGTTCAGTTCCATGCTCGACGAGATGTCTAACGTCAGCATGATGTCAATGCCCTCGCCCGATATTTCCCGCACCTCGCGCCCGGCTTGCGGGCGGGCCATGGCCGCGATGAGGCAGCCCAAGCCGAGTATCTTCAACGCGAGGAGGCCGTGCCGGAGCTTGGTCCACAGCGACGCGGTGGCGCGGCGCAACACGCCGAGGTCGGAAAACTGCACGCTGCTCCGGCGGCCCCGGTGCGCACGCACGTAGCTGTAGAGCAAAACGGGCAACAGCAGCAGCAACAGCAGCCACTCGGGATTCTCAAACCGGATGTTCTGCATGGGCCTCAGCAGCGGGGGGTGCGACCGCCTCCTCAATAGCACGCAATATAGCTAGGCCGTCATCCGGTGCGCGCCGGGCCTCGTCCAGCGCCGGATGAAAGCGGGCGAACTTCACCAAGTCGGCCGCGGCCAAGTAGTCGATGACCTGCTCCCTAAGCGCACCTTCGACTTCAGCCTCCTGCAACGCGTCCGCCAACTCAGACGTAGTCTGCTCCATGGCCTCAATTGCCAGACTTTCCTCCAAGAAGCGGCGCAGATTTTCCGCTAGCAACGAGTAGTACGTTTTGAAATCACCGCATTCCAGCAGACCGCTCGCGGCGATGCGCACGAATTCAGCCGCGTAGTCTATCGGCTCGGGCGGGGGCGGAGGCTCTGGGGTGCGGGTGCGGCGACGCCAGAGCCAAACGCCGCCGAGCGCGCAGAGCGCCAACACCAGCAGTCCGATTGCGATGACTACCCATAACGGCACTCCCCCGCTGATGAGCACAGGCGGTTTGATGTCGCGCAGTTGGTCCTCCCCTTCGCCTCGGGCACTGATGACCTCTATGGCTAAGGGTCGAGTCGCGTGCAGGAGCGTGTCGCCCGTAGCGGTAACAAAGGGCACGGCCACGGCCGGCACCTCGTGTAGCCCCAGTTCGTAGAGACGCAGTTCGCATTCTTGCGCTAGCTCAACGCCAGTCGCGGTCTCGCGTTGGTACCAACCAGCGCAACGGGGGGAAAAATCCCGGAGAATCTGGGGTAGGTCCGGGGCCTCGGGACGCGCGGTGGCGTCGTGGTGGAGCGTCAACGTCAGGCGGATGGGATCGCCGACCCGAGCAACCGCGGTGTCCAGAGTCGCCTCGACCCGAGGAGCTTGGGCGTGCAGCCCTTCGGCTGAGCTCAGGTCGAAGCCCTCAGCGAGGACGACGAGTGCGGCGAGCAGACCGCCGAGATACATTACGGACTGTCAGCGCCGCCGTCGTCGGGGTCTTCTTCGCTGCTGGCGGCGGGTGCAACCGGCTTTTTGGGAGCTTGCGCTACGTCGTCTATATCCAAATCCAACTCGGCGAAGTCATCGCCACTTACGACGTACACCGCGTCGTCGCCTTCCTGTTGCAGGTACGAGGTTCCGGCGGCTGCGCTGAAGCGAGCGGTCAGCAGGGCTTGCCCTTCGCCGAGCAGCTCGATGCTGAAGGCAGACGCGGCCTCGGCGGGCAGTTCCTCGGCAAAATCCTCGACTTCGAGTTGCTCCAAGTCGCTCAGGAGGCTGTTGAGCTTCCACGATTTGGCGTCGCGCCCCATAGGCTCGGACAAGTGCCACACACCGCTCGTGTCCTTGTCAGCCGCAAACGCAAGTGCAGCCCCGCGAGTCAAGACGATGCGCTCGACCTGCTCGCGCTCGAAGCGCAGCGGCTCTTTGTCGCGCAGGTCGGAGATGCCCTTGGTAAGCTCTTGCACCAGCGTCGAATCGACCAAAAATACTTGCGGCCGGCTGGCATCGCGCGCGTACCAACGGCCCTGGTCATCCGCGCCGCCAATGGCCAAGCGCTTCTCGGCCCGGTCTGCGCCGACGAGCAAGGCGATTTCCACCTGCGACGCGCGCTCCCCCAAGCCGTAAGCAGCCAAGGAGTCAGCATCTGGATCTTCGGCGACAAAAGCCTCGATCTCGGCTTGGTCGATTTTGTCGAGTAGGCCGTTTACCGCGTCGGCGTCGGCCCGGGCGATTACCGGCTCGCGCAATTGCCAATCAGGCTCGGCCCGCGCCAGCACGGCCGCGCCACCCGCGCCCCACCGCTGCACCTGCATCACCTCGTCTTTGGCAAAGGCTAGCACCCGGCGGTCGCGCAGGTCAAAGGCGAGCTTGTCGAGGTTGTCAAAGCGCCAAGCGCGCACCACAAAGATCTCGGGATTGTCGCCTTGCAGTTGGGCGTAGGTGAAGCGGTCGGTGGGGCTGTCCGCTCCAAAAGCCACTACCTGCTCGGCACCGCCTTCGGTTTGCAGCCGCACCTTGAGTCGCGGCGCATCAAGCCCGTATTGGGCGGCTTCCTCTGCGCTCGCAGCCGCGCTATCGACGACCACTTTTTCTCGCTCGCACTCGAGCAAATTGCGCAAATAGCGCTCTACGGCCTCTTGGTCCGCGCCGTCGGTCATGGGTGCGCTCAGGTTCCAGCCGCCCGTCCCCTTGTCCAACACCAAGGCATCGTCGCCGCGCAACAATTCGAGCCGCTGTGCATCATCTTCTTGGAAGACGAATAGCTGCTTGGATTTTTCGGCTTCTTGGCGGCGTTCCTCGCCGCCTTTGATCTCGTAGAAATAGACAAAGGCTAACAGCACCACAAAGACGGCACCGATTGCGACATTGGTCTTGAATTTCATGCTTGCTCCTCTTGGACAAAGACCTTTTTAATCCACACGAGAATGGCCGCGTTGACCACGAAAACCGCGGCGTAGATCAGTTGGACTGTCTCGTTGGGAATCAGCGAGAACCCAAGGCTGGCACCGGTGAAAATCGTCAGCGCGACCACGCCAGCGCACAACACCGCAAACACCAAGCCGGCTTGCCAAGCCCACGCTGCGTGTCGATAGAGGCCGTAGCCAATGGCCGCCGAGGCTAAGGCCGCGATCAATTTGACCTCGCCCTCAAAGACCGCTCCCTCGCTGGTGGCAATGATGCCGCTGATGAAGAAGAACATCGCATTGCCCCAAAAGGTGTACACCAGCCATGAGACAAAGCCCTCGGCATAGGTCTGATAGCCGCGCCGGAGCACCATGACCATGCCCGATAAAGCGACCGCAAAGGGCACAATAAACACTGAGACCCAGAGAATGACTGCGCCCTGATTGCCGATCAGGTTGATGGGGTTAAAGGCAGGTTGCTTGTCGGCGATGGTCAGGCGGTCTTCGTCCTCGGTTAGCCAACCGACGCTGCCGAGAAATAGCTCGCCATTGGCCTGCTGGGCAAAGTACTGATTGGAGGCAAAATCCGCGTCGCCGATGACCACCAGCCGCGTCCGTCCCTCGGGTGCCAAGCTAGTGTCGGCAGCAGCGGAGACTGCCACGCCCAGCGGCACTGGGCCGCGCATATCTACTTCCGGGTCGAAATCCACCTCGCCGCCCTCGCCCATTATCGGCGCTAGGTCCGCTTCGCCCCAACTGCTTTTGTGGGTGTGCGCCAACGCGGCGATGTCCGGCTCCTTGAGCCGGTGTTCGGTCATCTGCACCGAGCGCGCCAGCGGAAAGAAGCTCATCGTACCGCCGGATAGCTTTTCGGTGATCGGGTGATCGCCGTAGTTGATGACTACCGGCACTGAGACATCCGCGCCAAAAAGCTGCCCCAAGCCGCTCAGATCGACGACAAAGTCCTGCCCCAGCTCGATCGAGTACTCGTTCAACAGCGCCTCAAGCCCGGTCGGCTGGCCCGGGTCGAGCAAAAACAGCGCGCTGCCCCCGCGGCCCAAGTATTGCCGCAGTACTTCAGCCGCAGCCGCAGCAAAGCGCTCCTTCGGCCCCAAGACCACCACTAAGGTAGCGTCGTCAGGCACCGGCTCGGCGAGCGTCAGCCCTCCCTCGACCGCGAAGTTTAACTCCTTGAGGCGGCCTTTGAGGGTGGAATAGCCAAGCTCATCAACTTGGTCCAGTTCAGCCTCGCCGTGGCCGCTGGTAAAATAGGCCCTTAGCTCGCGGCCTTTGAGCGCCTTGAGAATAGCATTGCTCAACGACTCTTCGCTCTGGGCGGTGATGCGCTCTGTGCGCACCTGCCCTTCGTCGATCACTTCAATAATCGAGGTCCCGCGCTCGCGGATATTGTTTTGCTCCACGCGCAGCCGGTTTTTTTGCGGATCGAGCAGCTCGTAGTCAAAGTTGGGCGATACATAGCTGTACTCCCTTAAGAGATCCTCAAAGCGCATGTTCTCCATCTCGCTCATGAAGGTCTTGACGCTGACGTACTGGCCGTTGTCTGCGAGGGGCGTGAGGAGTCGGTGGGTATCGTCCGACAGCGTAAACAGCGCGTCGGCTGTCATATCCTTGCGGAGGTGGTAGCGGTCGCCGAGGAAGTTGACCAGCGCGGCAATACCGAGCGAAATCACAATGCCCAATCCGGCCGCGCTCAAGTCGGCCAAGCTCCAGCGCCCCTTGCGCGAAACGACCACAATGCCGACCAAGGCGATTAGCCCTGGGTAGAGCACCACGCTGAGCCAGAAAATCCACTCGCTGTCACTTTCGGTCAGGGCGATGGGGTTGTGGCCCGGCTCGCGGGGGCGAATCGAGATCAGAGCTTCGTCCTCGGCCAGCCAGCTCAGGGCGTTGAGCACCAAGTCGCCGTTGCCCTGGACACCGAAGTACTGGTTGGTGGCAAAATCTGAGTCCCCAAAGACGACCAAACGGCCTCCCACCTCGGTGTCTCGGGCGGCGACGGCCAAGGATACCGGCCCGGGCTGATCGACGCCCTCGTCGAGCTTGACCGTCTGATCGCCCTCGCTGGTGAGCACGCTCAAGTCGGTTTCGGCCCAACCGGCCTCCGAGGTCATAACCAAGGGGCCGCCCTCGCGGCCGCTGGCCTCGTCAAAACGCACCGAGCGGCCGAGTTGGAAGAAAGTCATCACGCCCTGGTGCTTGCGCGTGACCGGATGGTCGCCGTAGGAAAGGGCGACCGGCGTGGTAAAATCAAGGCCAAAGAGCGAGCCAATGCCGCTGGTGTCGATGACGAAGTCGTCGCCGACCGCCACGCCCCACTCGCCCAATAGCTCTGCTAAGCCGCTGTCGGCGAGCGGGTCCAAAAGCAACAGCAAGGCTCCGCCTTCTGCTAGGTAGGAGCGGATGGCCTCAACCTCCACCGGGAAGAAGGGCGTGCGCGGACCAGCTATGACCAGCACGGCGCAATCTTCGGGCACCGTCCCCTCGCGGGCGAGGAAGAGCGAATCCTCGACCGCGTAGTCGATCGCCCCCAATTGGACCTTTAACTGCTCTAGCCCATCAGGTTGGTTGGCAAGCTGGCGCTCACCGTGCCCCACCGTCAAGTAGATCCGGTCTTGGCGCTCGCGCGTCAGCTTGAGCAGCGAATTGACGATCTCGCGCTCTTTTAGTTCGGTGATTTGCTGTTGTTTGTCGCCGCTTTCCAACACCAGCGTGTCGTAGCGGCGGATGCCGTAGTCCTCGGTGCGGCGCGGGTCGCGGTCCGGGTCGATGAATTCGTAGCTGAAGCGGGTGCTATACGTCTCCAACTCGGCCAACAGCAGTTCGAGTTCGGCGTTTTCGCCCCCCTCCATAAAGGCGAGGGCGTGAACATCCCGGTCCAGCGCCTTGAGCGTCTCCACCGTCAAATCGGCGAGGCTGTGTAGCTGGCCCTCAGTCAGGTCGAAGCGCTCGGGATAGCGGTTGCCCAAAAAATTGATCATAGCCACAATGCCAAAGACCATGATGCCGCCCCAAAAGGCGTTGAGCCAGCGGCCGTACTGGCGGAAGAGCGCTGGGTTGAGCAATCCGGCCGCGGCCACCATCAGGGCACCGAGTGCCAAGTTGAAAAGCCCAGCCGAGCCGCTCTCGGCATTGAGCAGATAGGCCGTGCCACCCGCGACCATCAGCGCCGCGCCGACCAGCCCCAAGGGCGTGGTATATGCCTTCATACTCAGCGCCTCCATCTCCGCGATTCAATGACGCGCGTGGTCAAAAACAAGCAGAAAAACGTAAAGCTCAGGTAGAACACCACATCCTTGGTGTCGATGACTCCGCGCTGGAAATCTTCGAGGTGGGCTATAAAGGAGAGGTACTGCAGGATTTTGGCGGCCGTGGGACCGGCAAAGCTCGCCGACCAGTCGATGAGCCAGAACAGGAGCAACATGCCAAAGGTCAGCAGCACGGCGACGATCTGATTTTCAGTCAGCGCCGAGGCCAAGATACCCACGGAGATAAAGGTCGCGCCGAGGAATAAGTAGCCTAAGTAGCCGGAAAAAATTGGCCCCCAGTCGGGCGAGCCGTACACTTCGAGGATGAGAAAGTAGATCAGCGTCAGGCTGACGATGATGCCGTAGAGCGAAAAGCAAGCAAAAAACTTGCCCAACATCACTTCGATGGTGCGCAGCGGCGAGGTCATCAGCAACTCGATGGTCCCCGACTTCTTCTCCTCGGCAAATAGCCGCATGGTCAGCATCGGAATGACCAAGAGCCAGATGAAGTCCATGACCGCGAAGAATTGGGTGATGACCATCTCGTTGAGATTGAGCGCTGGCATCCCCCCCATGCCCATCTGCGCCCGCTGGCCAAACTGCAAGCACCAGAGATTGAACTGCATCAGGATGTTGCGAAACAGATAGCCCGAGAGAAACAGGAACACGCCAGCGATCACATAGGCGACCGGCGAAACAAAATAGGAGCGCATCTCCTTGGTGTACACCGCGGCAAAATTACGCATTTTAAGCTGCTACCTCCTCGCTAGTCAGGCTCAGGAAAATGTCTTCGAGGGTCATGTCGAGCGGCCGCAATTCGCGCAGGCTGAAACCGCTTTCCACGACCTTGCGGGTCAGGTCGTCGCGCACATCGGCGCCAGGTGCGCTCGTCACCACATACGCACCCTCCTCGCCACTAACTTCCACTTCCAGCACGCCCTCTAGCTGGCCAATCATGCCTAACACCTGCTCGCTGGGGCCGTCTATATGGGCGCGCAACACTTCGCCCTCCTTGAGCTGGGCCATGAGGCTTTCGGGCGTGCCCTGGCCGGCGATGCGGCCGTTGTTGATGATCGCCACATGCCCGCAGGTCATGCTCACTTCCGACAGGATGTGAGTGCTGAGAATGACCGTGTGATCGCCCCCTAGCCCTTTTATGACCTCGCGGATCTCGATGATCTGCTTGGGGTCGAGACCCACAGTCGGCTCGTCGAGGATGAGCACCTCCGGCTCGTGGACGAGGGCCTGGGCTAAACCGACGCGCTGCCGATAGCCCTTGGACAGGTGGCCGATCACCGTGTGGCGCTGGTGGGCAATGCCGGTTTTTTCCATGGTGTCGTCGATCCGGCTGTTGAGAGCCGCGCTGGGCACACCCTTGATTTTGGCTACAAAGCGCAAATAGGCATCTACCGTCATATCGTGGTAGAGCGGCGGCTGTTCGGGCAGATAGCCAATGCGCTTGCGCACCTCCATAGATTCTTCGATGATGTCGAAACCAGCGACTTTGGCTTCGCCCTGCGAAGGTGGCAGATAACAGGTAAGTATGCGCATCGTCGTAGTCTTGCCCGCGCCATTTGGCCCGAGGAAACCGAGGACGACGCCCTTGTCAACATTAAAGGACACATTCTCCACGGCGACGACATCTCCGTAGTGTTTGGACAGTTCGCGTACTTCAATCACTGTACTTCCTCCTTAGTGTCGCTGCATCCGCGCGCGAAAAAAGTGAATGAGAGGTTCGACATAAGGGCGCGACAGATCAATCGCGATTTCGTCAACGCCCGCCTTGTGCAATAAAGTGCTACGACGCTCGGCCGCAGCCCGCTGTTCGGCGGCGAAAAACGCGCACACGCCCTCGTGGCCGCTATCGACGAGCACCTGTTGGCCGGTCTCAGCGTCTTGCAGGTTGATAAAACCAACATCGGGTAGGTCCCACTCGCGCGGGTCGCTCACTACCACGGCGATCAAATCGTGGCGCTGGCTCAAGTGCCGCAGCGCCGACTCGTAGCCTTGATCGAGAAAATCGGAGATGACAAAGATCACGCTGCGGCGGTGCAAGACGCGGCTGAGGTATTCCAAAGCTCCGGCGATGGAGGTCTTGCGCCCCTGCGGCTGAAAGTACAGCAGTTCGCGCAGCACGCGCAGCACGTGCTTGCGCCCCTTTTTCGGCGGCACGAAGACCTCGACCTCGTCGGTGAAGATGAGCAGACCCACTCGGTCGTTGTTCTTGATCGCGCTAAAGGCCAACAGCGCCGAAACTTCGACCCCAATTTCCCCCTTCATCTGCTGCTGTGAGCCAAAGGCCCCAGACGCGCTGGCATCTACCACCAGCACGGCGGTCAGTTCGCGCTCTTCGTCGAATATTTTGATGAAGGGCGCTCCCACCCGCGCCGTCACGTTCCAGTCGATGTGGCGCACGTCGTCGCCGGGCTGGTATTCGCGCGCCTCGGCAAACTCCATCCCCCGCCCCTTGAACGCCGAGTGGTATTCTCCGGCAAAGAGGTTGTTGACCATGCTGCGGGTGTGAATCTCGATCAGGCGAACTTTGTCGAGTATCTCTTTGGGAATCACGGCTCGCCTCGGCTTCAGGGAACTTCAATGTGGTCGAAAAGCTGCTGCACAATGTGATCGCTGTCGATTTCCTCGGCCTCGGCCTCGTACGAGGCGATGATCCGATGCCTGAGTACATCGGCCCCCACGGCCTTGACATCTTCCGGGGTGACGTAGCCGCGCCGCTGAATGAAGGCGTGGGCGCGCGCCGTGCGGACGAGGAAAATAGCGGCCCGCGGCGAGGCCCCGTACTCGATCAGCTGCGCCATGTCGGCCAGTCCGTAATCGGCCGGTCGCCGGGTGGCCTGGACGAGATCGACGACGTAATCCTTGATCTTGTCGTCGATATAGACGATCTCCACCACCTCGCGTAGGCGGCGTATTTCGTCGATGCCCACCGTTTGCTCCACCTCGATCAGACTATCGTTGGCCATGCGATCCAAGATCAGCCGCTCCTCGGCGCGCGATGGATAATCGACTTTCACTTTGAGCATGAAGCGATCAACCTGGGCTTCGGGCAGCGGGTAGGTTCCCTCTTGATCAATCGGGTTCTGGGTGGCCATGACCAAGAACGGGTCATCGAGGGCATAGGTTTCCTCGCCAATGGTCACCTGCCGCTCCTGCATGCACTCCAAGAGCGCGCTCTGCACCTTGGCTGGTGCGCGGTTGATCTCGTCGGCCAAGATCAAATGGGCAAAAATCGGGCCTTTCTTAGGAATGAAGACCCCTTGGTGCTGGTTGTAGATGGTGGTTCCGGTCAGATCGGCAGGCAAAAGATCGGGGGTAAACTGGATCCGCTTGAACTGGGCCGCTACGATTCTCGCCAGCGTCGCTACCGTCAGGGTCTTGGCTAGCCCAGGCACCCCTTCGAGGAGGATGTGACCGTTGCACAACAAACCCATTAGGATCCGCTCCACCATGGCGCGTTGGCCGACAATGACCCGGTCCATTTCCTGCAAGATCCGCTCCACCACCACGCTCTCGCGCTGTACTTGCTCGCTAATGGCGTGGATGTCTATTGTTGTTTGCGTCATCGGATGTACTCTCGATATGCTTCGGGACTCAGCCAATAAAAAACCGCCCTGCGGATTCGCAAGCGGCTGGACCCATCTGCCTCAGACCTTTATGGCAACTTCTAATGTGTCAAGGAGCGGCGACCTCATCCTGAAATTGAACCCATTCTTGAGGAGCGCGCCCGACGTTGGGCAACAAATGCTGGGCGCTAGCGGCCAGTTCGGAATCCGGGTAGTTCTCAATCACGCGCTGATAGGCCCGCCGCGCTTGCGCTAGGTCGCGGATGTGCTCCTCGTATATAAAGGCGATCATAAATTGGGCTTCGTCGCCGTGCTCGCTAGCGGGATATTCGGCCAACACGCGCTCGTAATAACCGATGGCCTCCTGCATCTTCCCTTGCTGCTGGGCCAAGCCGGCGAGTTTTCTCAGCGCCTCCGGTGCCTTGGGAGATTGGCCAAAGCGTTCGATAAAAGCCGTAAAATGCGCGATCGCTTGGTCGGCCGTAGCAGGGTCGGCCGCTGCGGCCTCGCCGGCCGCGAACAGCTCTTCAGCGCTTTGCTGACCGCAACCTGTCCACCAAGACCCGGCGATAAATATTCCCAGTAGTATCCTCGACCACATCTATAATTTAACCGCGCATCGGGCGGGAAAGTTCCTCAATCGGCTTTGGCGGCCTTCGCTTTGCCATCGCCCTTTTTGTCGCTCGCCTTGCTACTGCCGCTGTCTTTGTCGGCCTTAGCCGCCTTCTGATATCCATCGCTACGATAGTCCGTTATGTAAAAGCCCGTCCCCTTAAAAAGCAGGCCGCCGCCCATGCCGATGAGCCGCTTGACTGGGCCAGTACAATTCGCTTCCGGGCAGGTTTGGCGCGGCTCGGCCGTGATACTCTGAAACTCTTCAAATCGGTGGCCGCAGCACTGACATTCGTATTCGTATGTGGGCATAGCTTTTGGCTCTCGTTATAACTAAAAATACAAACTTAATAATATAAATTCGGTCAACTATAGGCGCAATACTTAGCGGTGGCATCGCGATTACTCGGCAGCATCCATTTGCGGCAGATCGCCCGTGTCGAGGGAGCGCACCTTGTCGCGCTCGATTTTGAGCAAGGTCAGCGCGTTATTGGAGCGCACGTCCGGGGACAGAGAGATGGTGCCCGAGGCTCCTTGGTAGAAACGGACCGTGGTCAACCACTCAATTAGCGCGGCTGGATCGCGATGCCCCTGCTCCCACCCGTCAATGAGCAAGCGGGTGGCGTCGTAACCAGCCGACGCGTAGTGTGGATCGCGGCGGAATTGCTTGCGAAAGCTACTGACAAACGACTGCTCAGCCACAGACTCGGCCTGCCGGGCAGAAACGAAAATGACCCCGTCGAAATTCTTGCGCTCGCCCGGGCGCATCTGCCGAATGGCTTCGGGATCCCACCAAGCATCGTTGCCGAGAATTTGGGTCTGCAAGCGGTGAAAGTGAACCTGCGGCGCGATGGTCTGGGCATCCTCAAAACTTTCGACTACTACCACTATCCCGTCGATGGTGTCGATAAACATGTCCGCTGTTAGCTCTTCCTCGGCTTCTAGCTCTCCCTCAACCACTTCAAGCGTATCCGGCGGCGGCGGCCTCAGCGCAAAACCGGCCTTGCGAATCTCCTCGAAAACGAGGCGGAAGTCCTTCGTCTCGTTGGGGACATACCAATCGCTGTGCGCGACCTGGCCGCCGTTGCGCTCGGCAATGCGGATGAATTCGCGTGAGAAATCCCAGCCGTAATCGCTGAGGGGAGCAATAATCGCCAAGTGTTCCAAGCCGAGGACCAAGGTCGCGTACTCGCCCAATAAGCGCGCCTCCGTCGTCGGGACCGTGCTCAACTGGAAGATGCTGTGGCCGAGTGAATCCAAGCCGCTCTGTTGAGCCAGCGGCACCAACAGGGGAACACCAGCGCGCGCAGCAACCGTCGCCGCCACAACGCTAGAGCTGCTAAAGAGTGGACCGACAATAGCCACGACTCCTTGATCCAGCAACCGCTGAGCACCGTACGCCACGCGCAACAAACCGCTGGCCGGGCTTTCGCTAATGGCGTCGCTGAGATCGGTAGCGATGGGTAGATTCCCGTAGTCAACCCCGGTGTCGGCAACTACCAGTTCAAATGGACTATCGGCTTCCCGATTGGCCAATTGCACACCATCGCGGAGTTCTTCGCCGATCCGGTAGTCAACCCCAGTCATCGGCAGCAGCAGGCCCAGCCGGGGCGATTCCGCGCCAACGCGTGGTCTATATACGGTCAGATCGCTCCCCCAGACAGCGGCTATCGGAGCGAATATGCCACTGACGACACTGTCGCGATAAGTCTGCATCGCCTCGGCGGCTTCCTCTTGCCAGCCGAGGCGCTGATACCAGCGCGCCCGACCGAAGAACAGGGCCTCGCGCAGACGCCCGGCCCCTACGGCCTGACGCAGCCGCGTCCGCTCTTGTTCTTTTACTTGTCCGTTCCAATACATGGCCGCCAACCGCTCGGCTGCTTGGGCTTGAATGCCAAGCGGGGCCTGTGTGGCCAACAAACGACCGTACTGAGATGCGGCCTCGGAGTAGTGCTTGCTGTTGAAAAACGAGTCGCCAATCAACAGCCGGGCATTGGGCAGGTAGCGGCTGATGGGAAACCGACGCTGCAAGACCAAAGCCGCGTCGATGGCTTCGGCAAAGTGACCTAAGCGGTACAGGGTTTTACCCAAGAGGAACTGACCGACGCTGGATCGCTGGTTGAGCGGGAACTCCGCTAGCAGCCGCAGGTGGTTGAGTGTCTCGTCGAAATGCCCCTGTTTATAAGCTGCAAGCCCGTTGCTAAAAATCTTTTCGGCGTCGGCCGAATACGTCCACGTGCGTGCCTGCCCTGCGGCGAAGTTCGGCACCAGCACCGCCGCAAAGACCACGCATACGAAGAGAGCAATGTGCTGCCGACAACGGGGCCTAGGTTGTCCACATCTGAGAGGGCGAGTATATTTTTTACGCCACGGCATTTCCAACCTCTTCTTAGGTTAAATATATGCAACCGCGTGCTGAAAAAGTGGAGATCGACCCAGAAAAACTGCGCCGCCTCCTAGCTAGACAAATCGAAGAACAAGAGCAAGCGCCTGCCCAACCCGAGGCTTCCTCCACCGAGGGCGAAGGCACGCAGACGGTCGAGTCCGAGGCTATCTACTTCGACCTCAAACCGGAAGAATTAGAGGCCTATCTCGATCAATACGTCATCAGGCAGCAAGAAGCCAAGGCCATTCTCGCCACCAAGATCTGCACGCATTTCAACCGCCTGAAACTACCCCCGGAAGAAGACGAGGGATTCGTCGGCAACATCAAAAACAACGTGCTAATGATCGGCCCTACCGGCGTGGGCAAAACCTATCTAATCCGCCTCATCGCCCGCAAAATCGGCGTCCCTTTCGTCAAGGGCGACGCCACCAAATTCAGCGAGACCGGCTACGTCGGCGGCGATGTCGAAGACTTGGTCCGCGATCTAGTCCGCGAGGCCAACGGCGACATCGAACGCGCCCAGTACGGCATCATATACATCGACGAAATTGACAAAATCGCCTCCGCGCAGGGAGTGCACGGCCCGGATGTGTCGCGCTCGGGCGTCCAGCGCAACCTGCTCAAGCTGATGGAGGAAACCGACGTCGACCTCAAGGCCCCGCACGACATTGCCTCGCAGATGGAATCCGTCATCCAGATGCAGCAGACGGGCAAGATCGAACGCCAGAAGGTCAACACTCGCAACATCCTCTTTATCGTCAGCGGGGCCTTTTCCGGGCTCGACGAAATCATCGGCCGTCGCCTCAACAAAGGCACCATGGGGTTCCGCTCCCAAGCCGACCCAGCCCACCTCAACGCCGATCAGCTTCTGTCGCACGTGCGGGCCGAGGACCTAATTGGATACGGATTCGAGTCCGAGTTCATTGGCCGCTTGCCCGTCATCGCCGTGCTGCACGACCTCGGCCCCGAAGATCTCCTCGAAATCCTCCGCAACCCCAAAAGCAGCGTCATCCTTTCCAAGAAGCGCGACTTCCGCGCCTATGGCATTGAGGTCGAATTTGCCGATGAGGCCCTTGCCCTGTTTGCCGAGCGCGCACACGCCGAGCACATTGGTGCCCGAGGCTTGGTCAGCGCCATTGAAAAGGTATTGCTCAACTACGAAAAGAAGCTCCCTTCCGTCGGCGTCGAGCGCTTTGCCGTTGGGGCCGATACCGTTTTGGACCCTGCGGCTGGTCTGGAACGCTTGCTCCAAGACACTTCGCTGAGCCGTTTTATCGACAACTTCCAACGCGAACACAACATCGCCTTGGAGATCACGCCGGAAGCCTCCGCGCAAATCGAGGCCCTAGCCAGCACGCGGGACATCGCACCCGGCGAATTGTGCGAAGAAATGTTCAACGACTACGGACACGGCCTCAAGCTAGCCGGGTTGAGCCAGTTTTGCATTGACGCCGATGTAGTCGCCGCTCCCCAAGAAGCACTCAACACGCTCGTCAAATACTACTACAATCAACGCAGCTAAGTCCCGCCGTACTGCTTTATCTTGCGGTAGAGCGTACTGAGACCAATTTGTAGGATTTCGGCCGCTCGCCGTCGGTCGTTGCCAACCGCCTTCAAGGTCTCGGCAATGGCCATCTGTTCGATCTCGGCCATGCTCATGCCGACGCGAAAATCCAACCCGGGAAAAACGCGTTCTTGGCGGTTTATGTAGCGCGGGATGTCCCCAACTTCGAGTACGCCTTCGCGGGCGCACATTACTACCATGCCTTCGATGCAGTTTTTTAATTCCCGCACATTGCCCGGCCAATCGTAATCGCGCAACACGTCTAAGGCGCGCGGCCGGATACCCGCGATGCGCTTGTTGTTCTCGGCGGCGAACTGCCGGATAAACGCGTCGGTCAGAATGGGTATGTCCTCGCGGCACTCTCGCAGGGGCGGCACCTCGATCTTAATCACGTTGAGCCGGTAGAACAGGTCCGCCCGGAAGGAGCTCTCCCGCACCATGGCTTCTAGATCGCGGTGCGTCGCCGCGATCAGGCGTACATCGACCCGCCGGGTCTGGGTGCCGCCGATCCGCTCAAAGCAGCCGTCCTGAATCACTCTCAGCAGCTTTACTTGCGTCGGCAGGGGAATATCTCCGACTTCGTCGAGGAACAAGGTGCCTTGATCGGCCAATTCAAAGCGCCCTTTGCGCGCGGCTACGGCCCCAGTATAAGCCCCCTTCTCGTGGCCAAAAAGCTCGTTTTCAACCAAGCTCTCCGGTAGGGCACCGCAGTTTATCTCGACGAAGGCGTTTTCCCGCCGCCGACTCCGTTGGTGAATAGCCTTTGCTACTTCGCCCTTACCCGTGCCGGTCTCGCCGGCGATCAAAACGCTAGTCCGCGATTGAGCCACCTGTTCGATCTGGAGGTAAATGCGCTGCCACGACGACGAACGACGAGCGATGTCGTCCAAACGGTAGCGCTCGTCCAAGCGGCGCTGTAGATCCGAGACTTCCCCTACTAGCTGCTGGTAGCTCAGGCCCTTTTCCAACACCGCGCCGACTTTGGCAAAATTCAGCGGCTGGAGTTGAAAATCGTATGCCCCTTGGCGCATCGCTTCAACTCCCAACTCAATGTCTTCAGGCCCGGCGATGGCAATCGCGCAGATGGCCGGATTGCGCTTGTGGGCCAGTTGCTGGACCCGCAATCCATCGATGCGCTTCTCGCGCAAGGCGTAGATCAGCGCATCAACCGCATCGGCGTCGAGGATGTCGTACGCGCTCTGCCCCTCGTGTGCCCAGAGCACTTCGTACGCCTGTTGTTCTAAATAGAAAATCAGCGCCCGGGCCTGCTGGGATTCGGGCAGCACGACCAAGAGCCGTGGCTGCGTATGGCGTTTCTCACTCACGGAGCGACCTGCTTGCACAACTCGACGACCACTTCGCAGTGCGGCGTTTGGGGAAACATATCTACGGGTTGCACGCTGCGGACGCCGTATCCAGCCTCGCCCAAGGCGCACAAATCACCGGCTAGCGCATGGACGTTACAGGAGACGTAAATAATGCGCGGCGGTGCCAACGCGCACAGACCAGCCAGCGCTTTTTTGTGGATTCCAGGTCTCGGGGGATCGACGACGGCTAGGTCAAAATGCTGGCCTTGTACCGCCAATTCCCCCAGTATGTCCTCGGCTGCGCCGACCATAAACTCGCAGTTTTCTATCTGATTGCACACGGCGTTGCGCTTGGCATCCTCCACTGCTTCAGCGACCACTTCGATGCCCAACACAAACTGGGACTGGCGCGCCAACAGCAGGCTGATGCTGCCGGTGCCACAGTACAAATCTAACACCGCCTTTTGCGGCCCGGCCACGCGGGCTATGACCTCGTAGAGCCGCTCGGCTTGCAGCGAATTTGTTTGAAAAAAGGACTGGGGAGAAATGTCGAATTCGAGGCCAGCGCACACTTCGGTGATGCGCCCGCTTCCCTTGAGCACAAACTCGCGCTCCCCGGCTGCCACTTGGGCCTTGCCGGTGTGTAAGGTGACGAGTAAAACATCAATTTCAGGTACAGCATCCAATAATTGCTCGGCGAGCTGTTGGACGCCTAGGTCGGGATACGCGGACACGACGAGGTTGACCATTACTTCCCCGGTCCGCTTGCCCTCGCGGACGACCAAGAAGCGCAACAGCCCTTGGTGCCGTTTCAGGTCGTACGCGCTCAGACCCAACGCTTGGCTGATGCGGCGGACCGCTCCGACGATGCGGTTGGAAGTGTCAGACTGTAGATGGCACTCTTCAACATCGAATATCCAATTGAAACGCCCGCGTACGTGCAAGCCCAGTTGCAGCAAGCCCGCGCGATCCGCACCAAAGGAAAATTCCATTTTGTTGCGATAGAAAAAGGGGGTCGGACTGGGCAGAATCGGCGCAGCGGCCGGCAGCGCTAGCCCACTAGTCGCCAATGCGCTAGCGACCATCTGCTCCTTGACGGCAAGTTGGGCCGCGTACGGCAATTCCTGCCAGCGACAGCCACCGCAACGTCCAAAATGGGCGCAACGAGGTTCTTGGCGTTTGTAGCCCTCTGCGAGGAACTCTTCTACCTCGGCCTCGTATCGCCCCTTGCGCTTCTTGACGACTCGGGCGGCAACCCGGTCTCCAGGAACAGCCTGACGCACGACGACCTCGCGGTGCCCAACGGAAGCCATCCCGTCGCCCTTGATGGTAAGCGCGGTGACTTCGACCTCGATGCGATCTCCTCGTTTCACGTGCTCTCTATCTAAAATGCAACGCGGGGCAAGATGATGACCATCTTGCCCCGCGTGTGCTACTACCCCTTTGGACGCCCACCTTATTCTTCGGCCTGCTGGGCCTCTTCTGTGGCCTCCTGCGCTTCTTCTGCAGTTACTCCAGGGCGGTCCACAAGCTCGACGATGCTCATAAACGCCCCGTCGCCGCGTCGTGGACCCAATTTGATCACGCGCGTATAGCCTCCGTTGCGGCTTTTGTAGCGCGGGCCCAGTTCGTCAAACAGCTTGGCGACCACCTGCTTGTCGGCTATGACGCGCAACACTTGGCGACGGGCGTGCAAGTCGCCTTTCTTAGCGCAAGTCAGCACCCGCTCGGCCGTGCGCTTGAGTTCTTTAGCACGCGTCTGGGTGGTGGTGATGCGCTCGTTAATAAAAAGCGAGACCATCATGTTGGACAACATGGCTTTGCGATGCGGAGCCGTGCGTCCCAGTTTAGCTATTCTTTTTCCGTGTCTCATGGCTAGAATTCTTCCGCCAGCGAATTGTCCGCTGTTTGGTCGATCTCAATGCCGTCGTACGGAGTCAGGTCCATACCCCAGCTAAGATTGTTTTCCTCGAGTATTTTCTGCAACTCGTTGAGCGATTTGCGGCCGAAGTTGCGATATTGCAACATCTCGGCCTCCGTGCGCGACACCAAGTCCCTGAGATGGGTGATCCCTGCGGCTTTGAGGCAATTGGCCGAGCGCACCGTCAACTCAATCTCTTCAACGGGCGTTTGCAAGAGTTGAACGATCTTCTTGGCCTCTTCGTCAACTTCCTTTTCCTCAGTACCTTCGGGCTCTTCTGTAAAACTAATA
Source organism: Gemmatimonadota bacterium (assembly GCA_009840005.1). The sequence goes on along the minus strand of VXOR01000055.1, from coordinate 78,179 downwards.
AAAAGGTTTAGGTGTTCAGTCAGGATTTGGGCGGCTTGGGACATGGCATCTTCGGGATGAACTGAGCCATCGGTCCAGACTTCCATAATCAGCTTGTCGTAGTCAGTGCGCCGCCCGACGCGTGCGTTCTCGATATCGTAGTGGACCTTGAGAACCGGCGAATAGTTCGTATCGAGAGGAATAGCACCAATGGGCTGCTCGGGGATTTTGTTCTCCTCGGCGAACAGGTAGCCGCGACCGCAGCCAACCGTTAGTTCCATTTTCAGAGAAGCCCCTTTATCCAAGGTGGCAATGTGTAGGTCTGGATTCAGAACCTCGACACTGGGGTCCACTTCTATATCCTTGGCGACCAAGGCTCCTGCTGTCGTGCGCTCGACGCGCAAGACGCGATCCTCTTCGCCACTATAGCGAAGTGCCACTTCCTTGAAGTTGCGCACGATCTCCGGCACATCCTCGCGCACCCCTTCAATTATGGAAAATTCGTGATGCACGCCTTCAATATTGACTTGCTTGATCGCGGCTCCTTGGATAAAGGACAGCAATACGCGGCGCAGTGCGTGCCCCATAGAAACGCCAAAACCGCGCTCGAGTGGCTGGACAATAAACATGCCATACGTCTCGCTGAGGCTTTCTTTTTCGACCTCGGCCAGCTTCGGCATCTGGAGACCTTCTAATTTCATACGTTAGCCTCTTGCCCCTTGATGGATTGGGCGGAGTAAATCTTTAGACGCGAGAATAAAATTCGATGACCAATTGTTCTTCGGCAACCGTGGGGATGTCTTCGCGGCTAGGAATCTCTGCTACAGTCCCAGTCAGGTTGACCTTATCTATGGCCAACCAAGGCACAGTCTCCCGCGAGCGCCGCAGCGATTCGTGAATGGCTTCTAGCTGGCGGCTGCGTTCGGCGACCTGCACCACATCGCCCATCCGGGTCAGGTAGGAAGGGATATTAACCCGTTTGCCGTTTACCACGATGTGGTTGTGGCGCACTAGCTGACGCGCGGCCTTGCGCGACGGCGCGAAACCGAGCCGATAGACAATGTTGTCGAGGCGGCGCTCTAACAGGCGCAACAAGTTTTCGCCACTAACGCCCGGCACGCGCGACGCCTCCTTGTAATAGCCTCGGAACTGGCCTTCGCGGATTCCGTAGAGCCGAGCTAGTTTTTGCTTGGCCCGTAGCTGGACGCTGTAGTCGGACTGCTTGCGCCGCAAGCCCTGACCGTGTTGGCCCGGGGCATAGCTACGCCGCTCAAAGGAGCATTTTTCGAGATTGCAGCGCTCGCCCTTGAGGAAGAGTTTAGCTCCTTCCCGGCGGCAGAAGCGACAATTGGGACCTGTATGCCTGCTCATAACGTAGTTAGCTCCTCTAAACGCGGCGACGCTTGGGCGGCCGACAGCCGTTGTGCGGCATGGGCGTCACGTCGCGGATGGCGGAAATCTCGAGCCCGGCGTTTTGCAAAGCGCGGATGGCGGACTCGCGCCCTACCCCCGGCCCCTTGACCCAGACCTCCACGCGGCGCAATCCCATATTCATGGCTTCTTGAGCGGCCCTTTCAGCGGCGACCTGGCCGGCAAAGGGCGTAGATTTGCGACTGCCCTTGATGCTCATTTTTCCTGGGGTCGCCCAAGAAATCACATTGCCCTTAGTATCGGTAAGAGTGATAATCGTATTGTTGAACGTAGCCAGAATATGCGCCACGCCCACAGCCTCTACCTGTTTTGCTTTCTTGCGTCTGCGTCTTTCGGGCGGCAAAGGTCAATCCTCTCCGTTTGGGTTATCTACTTAACTGGGGCCTTTTTCTTGCCGGCAATGGCTCGCCGCGGCCCCTTGCGCGTGCGGGCGTTGGTCTTGGTGCGCTGGCCGTTGGCCGGCAGCCCGCGGCGATGCCGCAAGCCCCGATAGCAGCCGATGTCCATCAGCCGCTTGATATTCATGGTGGTTTCGCCGCGCAGACTACCTTCGACCTTGTGGCTGACCTCAATGATCGAGCGCAAACTGCTGACCTGATCTTCGCTCAATTCGTTGATGCGGGTTTGGGGCTCAATCCTCGCCTGAGAGGCGATGCGACTGGCCGTTGTGTGCCCAATGCCAAAGATATAAGTCAATGCGATGGCAACCCGCTTGTCGCGGGGTAAATCTACACCTGCTATGCGCGCCATAGTGTTATTCCTCAGCCTTGCTTCTGTTTGTGGCGGGGATTGCGCTTGCATATAACGCGCACGACCCCGTGCCGACGGACGATTTTACACTCGTTACAGCGCTTGCTGACGGATGCTCTAACTTTCACGGTACTCGCTCCAAGTGAGGTTAACCGCGGCGTCCCTGGATCTTGCCTCGCTTCATAAATCCCTCGTAGTGGCGCGTCATTAGCTGAGACTCTAACTGCTGCAAAGTATCTAAAGCCACGCCAACGACGATCAAAAGCCCCGTCCCACCAAAAAACTGGGCAAAAGAAGGAGCCACGTTGAATTGCCTGGTGACGAAGAAAGGAAAGATGGCTACCATAGCGAGGGCAATAGAGCCTGGCAGAGTAATGCGCGTCATAATGCCATCAATGTGCTGGGCAGTCCGGGGACCAGGACGGACGCCAGGAATGAATCCCCCGTGCTTTTTCATGTTGTCAGAGAGCTGATTGGGATCCATGACGATGGCAGTATAAAAATAACAAAAGAAGATGATCATTAGCCCATAGATAAACCAATAAAACATGGATTCGGTCGAGAAAAACGAACCAATCGCCAGCATGAATTCATGGCCTGGGAACATCTGCGTGATCGTACCGGGCAGAAACATAATCGACTGGGCAAATATGATCGGAATCACGCCCGCGGTGTTGATCCGCAGCGGAATGTGCGTGGTCTGGCCGCCGTAAACCCGACGCCCGACGACGCGCTTGGCGTACTGCACGGGAATTTTGCGCAAGCCCTGAGTCAGCAAGATCACAAAGGCCACTACGGCAAACATGAGCGCGATGAGGAGGAGCTCTTCAATGATATTCTTGCTGAAACCGCGGTTGATGATAAAGAGATTGTATTCCTGATTGATCGCGTAGGGCAATTCGGCGATGATGCCGATGAAAATGATCAGGGAAATGCCGTTGCCAATACCGCGCTCCGTGATCTGCTCGCCCAACCACATGATAAAGATCGTGCCAGTGGTAATCGTCAGCATGGTCGCTAGCGTAAAGCCAATGCCCGGGTCGGCAACGGCTGGCTGACCCGAGTACGGGGCCTTGATGCTGGTAATAAAAAAACTGACGCCGTAGGATTGAGCAGCCGCTAGAAAGACCGTACCATAGCGCGTGTACTGAGTAATTTTCTTGCGCCCCTCTTCGCCTTCGCGCTGCAATTTCTGGAAGTAGGGAATAACCGCGCCTAGCAATTGCAAAATGATTGAGGCACTAATATAGGGCATAATGCCCAAAGCGAAGATCGTCCCACGGGTAAAGGCACCACCCACGAACATGTCGTACAGCCCAAAGAGAGTGTTGCCGGCGCTTTCAAAGTACTCTTTGAGCACGACCAACTCGACGCCGGGGACCGTGATCTGACCACCGATGCGATAGACGATCAAAAGCCCTAAAGTGAAGAGGATGCGACGCCGCAAATCGGGAATTTTGAAGCAGTTTTGGAAACTCTGCACCAATTGCATCAAATCACCTCGGCTTGGCCGCCCGCTTTGACAATTTTCTCTGCTGCCGCGGCGGAGAATTTGTGCGCCTTGACCGTCAGAGGCTGACTCAGTTCCCCTTCGCCTAGGACTTTCAGTAGCCCTGATGGCTTGGCGATCAATCCGGCAGCCGCCATTTGCTCTGGCCCGACTTCTCCGCTGAGTCCCCGCTCTTCGAGATCCCGCAGATTGACGACCTGATAGATCGTTTTGAATTTGTGGTTGGAAAAACCCACCTTGGGGATGTGGCGAAACAGCGGCAGCGAACCGCCGGTAAACCCAACGCGGTTACCGCGTCTAGCACCGGACCTGGCCCGCTGACCCTTGTGGCCTTTGCCTGCGGTCTTGCCCGTCCCCGAACCCGGCCCTTGCCCCAACCGCTTGCGGTTCCGCTTAGACCCCGGAGGGCATTTTATGTTTTCTAGACGCATGGCACGCTCTCGCTTAATTTGCTACTTCCTCAACTGAAACCAGATGCTTGACTTTGGCGATCATACCCCGGATCTGCGGTGTGTCGTCGTGGACGACCTGTTGATACAGGCGCTTGATTCCCAAAGCCGCGATCGTCGCCTTTTGACCTTTGGCACGGCCGATGGCACTGCGCCGCTGCGTAATGACCAGTCTCATTGGCTATCAATCCCAAGCGCGGAGCGATTCCACCGGCACCCCGCGTTCTCGAGCGATCATCTCGGCACTGCGCAGTTGCGTCAGTGCTTTGACAGTCGCCTTCACTGAATTCTGCACGTTGTTGGACCCGAGGGATTTGGTCAGAATATCGTGGACGCCGGCCAACTCCAGTACGATACGGGTGCCACCGCTGGCGATGATTCCGGTTCCTGGAGTAGCCGGCTTAAAAAGGACTTTGGCTGCGCCGAAGGCCCCGACGACTTCATGCGGTATGGTCCCATCAGTCACCGGGACTTCAAAGACGTTCTTTTTGGCCGCCTCGGCCCCCTTGCGTATGGCCTCGGCGATCTCGCCGGCCTTGCCAGCACCAAATCCCACTCGGCCATTGCGGTCGCCAACTACGACCATTGCACTAAAGCTGAAGCGCCGACCGCCCTTGCGCACGTGCGAAACTCGCTTGATGCTGTTTTGGACGACAACTTCGCTCAGCTCTGTACCTCTGGGATCGGATTTCGCTTTACTATTATCTGTTTTCGCCACGCCGTTCTCCCTTAGAAATTCAAGCCAGCTTCCCGCGCTCCGTCGGCCACGGCTTTAACTACCCCGTGATAGAGAAATCCGCCGCGGTCAAAGACGACCTGCTCAATACCTTCTTCGAGCGCCTTAGCAGCGATCATTTTGCCAATCTCATGCCCTTGCGCCACGCGACTGTCAAACTGCCGTTCCCTTAGCTCTTGAGACTGAGTCGAAAGCCCTAAAAGGGAATGACCCGCCACATCGTCGACTAGCTGCACCTCGATATGGCGCAAGGAACGATGCACCACCATGCGCGGACGCGTGGGCGTACCGGAGACGATCTTGCGCAGCCGGTGTCGCCGCCGCTGACGCCGCTGGCGATTCTCTACCAAATGTTTTTTGTTTTTCATTAGCCTACGGCCGCCTTGCCCTGTTTCCAGTGAATGGTCTCGTTCTCATAGCGGATCCCCTTGCCCTTGTAGGGCTCCGGGCGACGTTTGAAACGGATATCGGCGGCCACCTGACCCACGAGTTGCTTGTCGATGCCCCGGACGACGATGCGGGCTTGTGCCCCACCCGCACCTGGGGACACTTCGACTTGGATTTCCTCGGGCACCTCGTAGATCACTGGATGCGAATAACCTACGTGGAGAACTAGTTGTTTGCCTTGGACCTCAGCCCGGTACCCTACGCCGAATAGATCCAAGTTCTTGAAAAAACCCTCGGAGACTCCTTCGACCGCGTTGGCGATCAAGGTTCGGGTCAATCCGTGTAGGGAGCGAGCCTGTTTGCTTTCGCTTTTCCGCGTTACCGTTAAAACGCTGTCTTGCTGAGCCACAGCGAGGTACTCAGCGACGAACGGCACCTGTAACTGGCCCTTTGGCCCTTTTACGGAGACCTTGGCAGGAGCCAATGCGACTTCAACGCCCTGCGGTAGGGGAAGGGATTTGTTGCCTATGCGCGACAATCTAACATTCTCCCAGTGGCTTCATTTACCAGACGCTACAGAGGATTTCGCCGCCTACGCCGTTCATCCTCGCTTGTTTATCCGTCATCACTCCCTTAGAAGTGGAAATGATGGCGATGCCTAGGCCGCGGAGCACGCGCGGGATATCGGCTTTGCTCGCATATTGGCGCAATCCGGGCTTGCTAACGCGCTCTAGCCCGCGAATGATGCTATTGTCATTCTGATCGTAGCGCAGATAGAGCCGCAAAATGCCCTGCTTGCCGTCTTCGATAAAAGCGAAGTTGTCGATAAAACGGGACTCGGCTAATACGCGAGCCACTTCGCGCTTCAGCTTAGAGGCGGGCACGTCAACTCTCGAATGCTTGGCGCTACAAGCGTTGCGAATGCGGGTCAACATATCCGCTAGGGGATCTGTCATGCTCATATTGATTTCTCCAACCTACTACCAGCTTGCTTTGCTAACACCCGGAATCTCGCCCTTGAGGGCCAACTCGCGAAAACAGATGCGGCACAGTCCGAACTTGCGATATACTGCACGCGGACGCCCACAGCGGTGGCAACGGGTATAGGCTCGCGAGGAAAACTTGGGTTTGCGCTGCGCTTTGGCTATCAAGCATTTTTTTGGCATTAGCAGGTTCTTCCAACTCTATTGACTAAAGGGTATGCCCAACAACTGGAGCAACTCTCGGCCTTCCTCGTCGCTTTTGGCCGAGGTGACGATGGTGATATTCATGCCCCGGACTTGGTTGATCATATCGTAGTTGATCTCGGGGAATATGATCTGCTCCTTGATGCCTAGATTGTAGTTGCCGCGTCCGTCGAAGCTTCTAGGAGGAACCCCGCGAAAATCTCGCACCTGCGGCAAGGCGAAACTGATCAAGCGGTCGAGAAAATCGTACATGCGCCCCCCCCGCAAGGTGACCATGCAGCCGACCGGCATACCGACGCGCAACTTGAAGTTTGAGATCGCCTTCTTGGCGTGGCGGATGGCGGGCTTTTGACCGGTGATCGTCGTCAATTCGAACACCGCACCTTCAAGCGCTTTAGGCTCCTGCACTGCCTCACCGACACCCATATTGACGATGACCTTCTGCAGGCACGGTACCTGCATGTCGTTCTTAAATGAGAAGCGGGTCTTGAGCTGGGGCAGCACCTCTTCTCGGTAGTGTTTTTTGAGTCTGGCTTCGTACATGGCTTATTCTGGATCAATCATTTCGCCGCTGCGCACAGAGACGCGCACGCATTTGCCATTGTCCAATTTTTTGTGACCGATGCGCGTTGGTAGGTCAGTCTTGGGGCAGACGATCATGACATTGGAAACGTGAATGGGTGCCTCGCGCTCAATGATACCCCCTTGGGGATCGCGCGATGTGGGGCGGGTGTGGTGTTTGCGCATATTCACGCCTTCGACGATGATCTGCTCCCGATCCTTAAACACGCTAAGTACCGTCGAGCGCCGCCCTTTGTCGTTGCCGCTTATGACCTGTATTGTATCGTCTTTGCGAATGTCCATTGCGTCCTTCCTCAGACTACCTCGGGTGCCAGCGATACAATGCGCATGTATTGCTTTTCGCGCAGCTCGCGGGCCACAGGACCAAATATGCGAGTACCTGTTGGCTCCTTATCGTCGTTGACCAATACAGCCGCGTTGTCATCAAAGCGAATATAAGAGCCATCGGGCCGGCGATATTCCTTCTTGGTCCGCACGACTACGGCCTTGACCACTTGCCCTTCTTCTAAAGGTCCGTTCGGCGCTACGCCGTGGACGGCGACTACGATCAGATCGCCAATGCTGGCATAGCGCTTGCGAGAGCCGCCGAGTACGCGAATGCAGCGACCTGTGCGGGCCCCGGCGTTATCTGCCATTTTGACTACGCTGTATTCCCGAATCATTTTGTTCCTACAAGCCTAAATTTAATCTACTGCCGCTCTAATATATCAACGAGCCGCCAACGCTTGGTTTTGCTCATGGGGCGGCATTCCTCAATGCGCACGAGATCGCCAACCTGCGACTCTTCTCGCTCATCGTGGGCGACGAACTTGGCGGTGCGGCGGATGATCCGGCCATACAGGGCATGCGGAATGCGCTGTTCGACCGCTACGATCCGCGTCTTGACGTTGTTGGCCTTGAGCACTCGGCCTTCGGCCTGACGCCGGTCCAAGCGCCGGTCCCTCTTTTGTTTAGCCATCTGCCACCTACTTCCCGCCGGCCAAGGAGCGAATGCCGAGTGCGTGCTCTTTGAGCACGGTGTGCGCCTTGGCAATATCGCGCCGCACTTGCCGTAACCGAATGGGACTAGTTAACTGGCCGGCTACGTGCTGAAAACGCAGGTTGAAGAATTCCTCGTGTAGCTCTTCCAGCCTGTTTTGCACTTCTTCTGAACTCATTTCGCGCAATTCACTGACCTTCATAACCTCATACTCGTTTGACGACCTTGGTCTTGATGGGCAGTTTGTGGCCAGCCCGGCGGAATGCCTCGCGGGCCGTGTCTTCGGGCACCCCAGAAAGCTCGACCATCACCCGCCCAGGTTTGACCACCGCAACCCATCCCTCGGGCGGCCCCTTGCCTTTACCCATGCGGGTTTCAGCCGGTTTCTTGGTGATCGGTTTGTCGGGGAAAATGCGGATCCACATCTTGCCCGTACGGCTCATTGCCCGACTAATCGCCACGCGCATGGCCTCAATCTGACGACTGGTAATCCAACAAGGCTCGAGGGCTTTGAGGCCGTATTCGCCGAAGGAGACCATGTCCCCGCCTTTGGTTTGGCCGCGCATGCGGCCTCGCGCCTGCTTCCTCCACTTGGACTTCTTGGGCATCAACATAAGAGAGCCTCGCTGTAATCAGACCGCCTGAGCGGCCCCTTCTCCTTCGGCCATAACTTCGCCGTGACAAATCCAAACTTTTACGCCCACAGTCCCCGATACGGTATAAGCCGTTGCCATGGCGTAGTCGATATCAGCGCGCAGCGTGTGCAATGGGACCCGACCGGCTGGCTCGGAACGCTCGCGCCTGCCCATCTCCGAACCACCGATGCGCCCGGAACAGACGATGCGGATACCTTCGGCCCCCATGCGCATCGACGAGGCTACAGATTTCTTCATGGCCCGGCGAAAGGAAACGCGTTGTTCTAACTGGCGAGCCAGATTGTCGGCCACTAGCTGAGCATCTAGTTCGGGCTTTTTGATCTCTTGGATGTTGAGAGAAACATCCTTGCTAGTCAGCGCCTTGAGCTCGTCGCGAATTTTATCGACTTCGGCCCCGCGACGACCAATGGCAATACCAGGACGCGCTGTGTGCACTTCAACGGTAACTCGCTTGGGTTGGCGTTCGATATTAATCTGAGATACGCCAGCTCGCTGTAGGCGCTGACGCACGTAGCGCCGCAACATGAGGTCTTCCTTGAGCAACTCGGAAAAATCCTTTTCAGCGAACCAATTTGAACGCCAAGGCTTGATGACCCCGAGACGGAAGCCGTATGGATGTGTTTTCTGGCCCAAGGTGTCCCCCTTAGTTGACCTCGTCGCTAACGACGACCGTGAGATTGCAGTGGCGCTTGCGAATGCGATCGGCCGAGCCGCGAGCCCGTGGACGAATGCGCTTGAGATCGCGTCCTTCGTCGGCGAAGACGCGAATTACATAGAGATCATCGGCGTCAACCGGATTTTCCTCGTCCTGATTGATCCCATTCGATATGGCCGAACGCAGGGTCTTTTCGACTAGCTTGGCTACTGGGCGAGGCGAAAACCGGAGAATGGTAAGCGCCTCATCGACCGGCTTGCCGCGAATCAGGTCGATAAGCTGGCGCACCTTAGTGGTCGGTACGCCAATTTGTTTGAGGACGGCTTGGGCTTCCATGCTATTGAATCCTCGTGCCGCGCTCGGTCAACCGGCCTCCGTGACCGCGAAAAGTGCGGGTCGGAGCAAACTCGCCGAGCTTGTGCCCGACCATGTTCTCAGTGATGTACACTGGAATGAACTTATTGCCGTTGTAAACGGCTAGCGTATGGCCGACGAAGTCGGGCGTAATGGTCGAGCGCCGCGACCAAGTCCGCACGACCTGCTTATCGCCCGTGCGATTGAGGTGTTCGACCTTTTTTGCTAAATGCCCGTCAACAAAAGGGCCTTTTTTGATCGATCTTGGCATAATCTCTCGCTACTTCGCGTTTCGCCGACGTATAATCCACTGATTGCTTTGGTTTTTGCGCTTGCGCGTCTTGTAGCCCTTAGTGGGCTTGCCCCAAGGGGTGACCGGGTGCCGTCCACCTGAAGATCGGCCTTCACCTCCCCCATGCGGGTGGTCAACCGGATTCATAACTACGCCCCGCACCTTGGGTCTGCGCCCCAACCAACGGGAGCGACCAGCTTTGCCAATGACAATATTAGCGTGCTCTATATTGCCCACCTGCCCCAAGGTGGCCATGCACTGGACAGGTACTTCGCGATTTTCCCCCGAAGGCAGACGCAGTTGCGCCCGCCCGCCATCGCGACCGAGAAGCTGCACTTCAGCGCCCGCGCTGCGTGCTAGCTGCCCACCGTGGCCGGGATTGAGTTCGACATTGTGAACCGTTGCTCCCAAGGGAATATTGGCCAACGGCAGGGCATTGCCGACCCGGATTGGAGCATTGGAACCTGCGGAGATCTCGGCCCCAACCTTCAGGCCCAAAGGCGCGAGAATATAGCGCTTATCTCCATCGGCGTAGACAATCAGAGCAATAAACGCCGAGCGGTTAGGATCGTATTCAATTGCGGCGACCCGACCTGGCACACCAAGCTTGGTGCGCTTGAAGTCGATGACGCGATAGCGCCGCTTATGCCCCCCTCCACGCCGACGCATGGTCATGCGGCCCTGATTGTTGCGCCCGCCCGATTTGCTAACAGCCGCAGCAAGTAACGACTTCTCGGGCTTGCTGCGTGTCAGTTCCTCAAAGGAATTGACCGTCTTGTAGCGCAGCGTCGGAGTTGTGGGACGGAATTTCTTGACTGCCATCTTAAGTCCAGTTTAGCTAGGTATTTTCTGCAAATTCAATGGAGTCGCCGGCCCGGAGCGTCACATAGGCCTTTTTCCAACTAGCACGCCGCCCTAGGTACATCCCTTGCCGCTTGGGCTTGCTGGGGACTTTGATGGTGCGGACGGATTCAACTTTAACCGAAAAAATGGATTCTACTGCCTGACGGATCTGGAATTTGTTGGCCTTGGGATGGACGCGAAAGGCGTATTTGTTGCCCTCGCGTAACATGGAGGCTTTTTCGGTAATCACCGGCTTCTGAATAATCGCTCGCGGGTTCATTTTCTCAGTCCCTTTGGCCACGATTTTCTACGAGCCGGTCAAAGGCTTGGCGCGTAAATAAAACCACGTCCGCTGCTAGCAAATCATACGTAGATAGCGACCCTAGATGAGCCATTTTTACCTTGGGCAGATTGCGGCTCGATTTGATCAATACTGGCGAACTTTCCAGAGTAATGAACAGAACCTTCTGATCTTTGAGGCCGCACGCTTCAATAACCTTCTGAAAGGAACGGGTACTGGGAGCGGGAAAGTCAAATTCAGTGACGATCTTGACCTGCCCTTCCGTACCTTTGAGCGTGAGTGCCGAGCGAAAGGCCAGACGCTTGAGGGACTTGGGCAACTTAGAAGAATAAGAACGGGGGCGAGGACCAAAGGCCACACCACCGCCTCGCACTAAAGGCGAGCGCAGTGAACCTCGACGCGCCCAACCCGTGCCTTTCTGGCGGTGGTGCTTCTTGCTCGTGCGGGCTATTTCAGAGCGGGTCTTAGCCGAGGCCGTTCCCTGCCGCTGATTCGCTTGGGTGGCGACAACCGCTCGGTAGAGGGCGTACTCCGAAACCTCAATGCCGAACAAATCCTCGGGCAATTCCACTGAGTCGTTTGCTTGCCCTTCGCTGTTTAGCACTTCTACCTGCACGCCCATGATCCAATCAAACCTTTATGTCGATGCCGATGCCCGCCGGCAGATCGAGCTTCATCAGCGCGTCCACAGTCTGCGGCGTTGAATCGTAAATGTCGATGAGCCGCTTGTGGATGCGCGTCTCAAACTGTTCGCGCGATTTCTTGTCCACATGTGGAGATCTCAGCACGGTGTACACCGTGCGAGCCGTCGGCAGTGGCACCGGGCCAGCGATGCGGGCCCCACTGCGCTTGACCGTCTGGACGATTTCGTCCACGGATTTGTCCAACGCCATGTGGTCGTAGGCTTTGAGGCGAATGCGTATTCTGTCAACTGCCACTGGCTCGCATCTCCCTAACGCGGCTTTTCCTAATTGGAGACCTCGGTGACGACGCCGGAGCCGATGGTGCGACCACCCTCGCGAATGGCGAAGCGCAACTGCGGCTCAATGGCGATCGGCTGGATTAGCTCTACTTCCATGTTGACGTTGTCGCCGGGCATGACCATTTCGGTGCCCTCGGGCAAAGCAATGGTCCCGGTGACGTCGGTGGTGCGAAAGAAGAACTGGGGCCGATAACCAGAGAAAAAGGGCTTTTCGCGGCCACCCTCCTTAGGGGTCAATACCACGACCTCGGCCTTAAACTTGGTGTGCGGCTGAACGGAAGCTGGCTTGCAGACGACCATCCCGCGCATTAGCTCAGCTTTTTCGACGCCGCGCAGCAGCAAGCCAACATTGTCTCCGGCCTCGCCCTCGTCGAGCAACTTGCGGAACATCTCGACGCCCGTGACCGTGGTCTTGCGCGTCTCCTTGATGCCGACGATATCCACCTCTTCTCCGACTTTGATCCGTCCGCGCTCGACGCGACCCGTGCCAACCGTGCCGCGTCCTTGGATCGTAAAAACGTCTTCGACCGGCATCAGGAAGGGCTGATCAATATCGCGCACTGGATCGGGAATGAACTCGTCAACGGCACTCATCAATTCGTCGATCGACTGGGTGCCGGTCGGCGTGTCCGCTCCTTCGAGCGCCTCAAGGGCCGAACCGCGAATTATCGGAGTATCATCGCCATCAAAGCCATACTCGGATAGCAACTCGCGTGTTTCTAGCTCGACCAAGTCCAAAAGTTCTTCGTCATCTACTTGATCAACCTTGTTCAGATAGACAACAATGCTGGGCACGTTGACTTGGCGGGCCAAGAGGATGTGCTCGCGGGTCTGGATCATCGGCCCATCGGCGGCACTGACGACTAAGACTGCACCGTCCATCTGGGCGGCACCGGTAATCATGTTCTTGATGTAGTCGGCATGGCCGGGGCAATCAACGTGCGCGTAGTGGCGCTTCTCGGTCTCGTACTCCTGATGGGAGACATTGATCGTCACCCCGCGCGCCTTTTCCTCCGGGGCGTTGTCGATTTCATCGACGCCCCTAGCTTCGGCCAAGCCTTTGTTGGCCAAGTGTAAGGTGATAGCCGCTGTCAAGGTGGTCTTGCCGTGATCGACGTGGCCAATGGTGCCGATATTGACGTGCGGTTTATTGCGCTGAAACTGTTCCTTAGCCATTTCTTAAATCCTCTCCTGTTCTGAAAGGCGGGTTACCGCTTAACCTCGAGTGCTGTCGATGATTTGTTCGGTGATGTTGCTTGGGACGGCTTGGTATTTGGAAAACTGCATGGTAAAAAGCGCCCGGCCTTGGGTCAGCGAACGCAGGCGCGTGGCGTAGCCAAAAGTCTCGCTCAGCGGCACGAAAGCTTTGACGACTTGGGCATCGGAACGGGGATTGATGCCCTGTATCTCGCCGCGGTGCGAATTGAGATCGCCCATTACGTCGCCCAGATATTGATCGGGGACGACGACCTCCAACTCCATAATCGGCTCCATGAGATAGGGAGATGCCTTCGCGGCACCGTCTTTGAAGGCCATGGATCCAGCGACCTTAAAGGCGACTTCCGATGAGTCAACCTCGTGATACGATCCATCTACCAGCACGACTTTAACATCTTCGATCGGGTAACCGGCAACAGGACCGGTGCTCATCGCTTCAATAATGCCCTCGCGCACTGGATTGATGTATTCCCTAGGAATGTTGCCACCGACAATCTTCGACTCGAATACCAGCCCACTGCCCGGCTCGCCCGGCTCGATTTCCAACTCGACGTGCCCGTACTGACCGCGGCCTCCGGTCTGTCGCACAAACCTACCTGTAATCTCGACGGCCTTGCGCAGACCTTCTTTGTAGGCCACTTGGGGCTTGCCGACATTGGCTTCGACCTTGAATTCTCGGAAGAGGCGATCGATAAGAATATCTAAGTGCAATTCGCCCATGCCCGACATAATCGTCTGGCCCGTCTCGTCGTCGAACTTGATCTGAAAAGTTGGATCTTCCTCGCTGAGCTTGGACAGGGCAATGTATAGCTGCTCCTGATCTACTCGCGTCTTTGGCTCAATTGCCACGTGGACCACCGGCTCGGCGAATTCGATCTTTTCCAAGACAATGGGATGCTGCTCGTCGCAAAGCGTATCGCCAGTAGTCGTGTTTTTGAGGCCGACCACCGCGACTATATCACCGGCATAGGCACGAGATAACTCGGTGCGGTCGTTGGCATGCATCTCTAGCAAGCGCGCGGTGCGCTCGCGACGCTCAGTCGGCACATTGTAGAGATACGTGCCCGAGCTTAGCACACCTGAATAGACGCGAACAAAGGTGAGACGCCCAACAAAGGGATCCGTCATAACCTTAAAGGCTAACCCGGCAAAAGGCGCATCATCGAGGGCAGGACGCACCGCTTCCGTGCTGGAATGGGGCAGCATACCCTCGACTTCGCCGATGTCGGCTGGAGACGGCAGATAGTGTAGCACCGCGTCGAGCAAGCGCTGGACGCCTTTATATTTATAAGCACTGCCGCACGTTACGGGCACGGCCTTCAGCGAGATGGTGGCTTGGCGCAACGCAGCTCTGATTTCGTCGGGGTGAATTTCCTCCCCTTCGAGAAATTTTTCGAGCAGTCCATCGTCGAATTCAGCCACCGACTCTAACAGCTTTTCGCGGTATTGCAAGGCCCCCTCTAGCAGGTCCGCAGGGATCTCGTCCTCGAAAAACTTGACGCCTTGACTAGCCTCTTCGTAGGTAATGGCCTTCATCTCGACCAAGTCTATCAAGCCGTTGAACGTCTCGCCAACGCCGATGGGCAACTGGACCGGCACAAAATTGCTATTCAATCGCTCTTGGAGCATGCTGAGTACCTGAAAAAAATCAGCTCCATTGCGATCCATTTTGTTGACAAAAGCAATGCGCGGGACGCGGTATTTGTCGGCTTGGCGCCAGACGGTCTCGGACTGCGGCTCAACTCCGCCGACCGCGCAGAAAACACCTATGGCACCGTCGAGTACACGCAGCGAACGCTCGACCTCGGCAGTAAAATCCACATGGCCGGGCGTGTCGATTATGTTGATGCGGTGATCCTTCCACTGGCAAGCAGTAGCGGCAGAGGTTATGGTAATTCCGCGCTCGCGCTCTTGCTCCATCCAGTCCATCGTCGCTGTACCATCATGGACCTCCCCCATGCGGTGGACTCGACCAGTATAGTAGAGGATCCGCTCGGTCGTAGTGGTCTTGCCAGCGTCAATGTGAGCCGCAATCCCGATATTGCGCGTGTCTTTTTGTGCGAACTTTCGTGCCATTTGGCCTGAGAACTCCCTAAAATCTGTAATGAGCGAAGGCTTTATTCGCCTCGGCCATGCGGTGGACGTCTTCCTTCATTCGCACAGCCCCACCTTCACCCCTTGACGCAGCGATAAACTCGTTGGCCAACCGTTCGGCCATGGTGCGCTCAGAGCGCTCGCGGGCGAAGCGAATCAACCAGCGAATCGAACGCGCCGTGCGCTCGTCTGGCCGCATTTCGACCGGCACTTGATACGTTTGACCACCGACTCGCCGCGATTTAACCATGACGATGGGCTTGGCATTTTCCAGCGCCTTCTGGAAGACATCAATCCCGTCTTGGCCACTGCGCTCGGCGGCCAAGTCAATCGAGTCGTAGAATATGCGCTCGGCCAAGCTCTTCTTGCCTTGCTTCATCAGCGAATTTACGAACCTCGCCGCCAAGACATTGTGGAATTTCGGGTCTGGCAGCAGCTTGCGTTTGACTGCTCTTTTACGCCGCGACATTACTTATACCTAGGTTGGCCGCCGGGTGCCATACTTGGAGCGACCCTGACGGCGATCGGCCACGCCCGTCGCATCGAGGACGCCACGCACGATGTGGTAGCGCACACCAGGGCAGTCCTTGATACGACCTCCGCGCACTAAGACGATGGAGTGTTCCTGCAGCGTGTGGCCCTCGCCCGGCACGTAAGCTGTGACTTCAATCCCCGTAGTCAAACGCACGCGAGCCATCTTGCGCAGAGCCGAGTTGGGCTTCTTGGGCGTCTGGGTGTAAACACGCGTGCAAACGCCACGGCGCTGGGGACAACCTCTCAGCGCTGGGGAATCCGTCTTTTTTAGTGATTTTTGCCGGCTTTTGCGAACCAGCTGGCTAACCGTTGGCAAACGCTGTTTCTCCTCGTCATTCTGTAATAAATAGCAAGCTCACAATTTACATATAAATTGTATAACTGTCAATACTACTCGCCCAAAACACCTGTTTCCGCAGCCGCCACTTCGGTCAACTCGGCTTTGCCATTGCCTTCGGGCTCCAAGTTCTCATAGGTGCCATCTTGGTAGTGTCCTGTACCGGCTGGAATCAAACGGCCGATGATGACGTTTTCCTTGAGGCCGCGCAGGTGATCTATCTTGCCTTGCACGGCTGCCTCGGTCAACACGCGCGTTGTCTCTTGGAAAGAGGCGGCAGAGATAAAGCTATCCGTGCGCAGCGAAGCACGGGTAATGCCCAAAAGGATCGGCTGGCAGGTGGCTGGGTCTCCACCCTCGTAGAGGACTTTTTCATTCTCCCTGTTGAAGCGGATTTTATCCACTTCCTCTCCTTCGAGGAAGTTCGTATCGCCTGGGTCAATGATGCGCACCTTCTGCAGCATCTGTTTGACAATCACCTCAATGTGCTTGTCGTTGATCTCCACAGCCTGGAGGCGATAGACATCCTGAATCTCGTTGACCAAGTACTCCTGTACCTTATTCACGCCCTGGACCCGCAAAATATCGTGCGGGTTGACCGACCCCTCGGAGAGGCGCTCTCCAGCTTCAACCCGGTCGCCTTCGTGTACGCGCAAGTGCTTGCCATAGGGCACCAAGTATTTCTTTGTCTCGTCCTCGGGATTCAGCGGAGTGACGAATAGTTCGCGGTTGCCGCGAACTAGGCCGCCAAAGCTCACAGTGCCGTCGATTTCCGATATGACCGCCGGTTCCTTGGGCCGACGTGCCTCAAAGAGTTCAGCAACGCGCGGCAAACCGCCGGTGATGTCGCGCGTCTTGGAACGCTCGCGTGGAATTTTGACCAACACCTGCCCCGGTGCGACTTGGTCTCCATTTTCGACCAGCAGACGCGCCCCGACCGGAATAATAAAAGAACGGTTTCCATATTCTTCGCTCTCTATATCAATTTGCGGACTCAGCGAGCGGTCGCGCTGTTCGACGATACTGCGGACGCTCAGGCCCGTGCTTTCGTCGAATTCCTCGCGCATAGTTTCTTTGTTGATATCTGCGAATCGGATCCGGCCCGGGCGATCGGTGAGGATCACATTGTTGTATGGATCCCATTCGTACAGCACATCCCCTATCTCGACTTGCTCTCCATCTGCGACCTTGAGCACTGCGCCATAAGGGGTAGCGATAGACGAGCGAACTCGATTCTGTTCGTCGAGCAAGCCAATTTCGCCGTTGCGACCGACGACCGTGACGCCGACTGTCGGGTTTTGCACCGTATCGACATTGGAAAATTGAACGCGACCAGCCCGACGCGCAGTGATCTGCGACTGCTCGGCGATGCGACTCGCCGTACCACCGATGTGAAAAGTTCGCAGCGTGAGCTGAGTACCTGGTTCACCAATGCTCTGTGCTGCCACAACCCCAACGGCCTCGCCCACATTGACCTCGCGGCCAGTACCCATGTTGCGTCCGTAGCACTTGATGCACACGCCCCGCTCGGACTCGCATGTGAGCACCGAGCGAATATGCACTTCTTCAATGCCGGCTTGAGCAATGCGCTTGGCGTCTTCCTCTTCCAACAGGGTACCCTCGAGGGCCACCACATTTTTGTCGGCATCGAGAGCGTCATCTTGCAATACGCGACCGACGATGCGGTCGGCCAGCGGCTCGATTACCTCCTCTCCGTCCTTGAGAGCGCCGATCTTCAGCCCTTGGCTAGTCATGCAGTCTTCTTCGCTGATCACCATATCTTGAGCCACATCGACCATCCGCCGCGTCAGATATCCGGCTTCGGCCGTCTTCAGAGCCGTATCGGCCAAACCCTTGCGCGCTCCGTGGGTTGAGATGAAGTACTCGAGTACCGACAGCCCTTCTTTGAAAGAGGCGATAATTGGCGTTTCGATGATTTCGCCGACGGCACCGGTCAGCTTTTTCTGCGGCTTGTTCATCAGGCCGCGCATACCGCCTAGCTGTTTGATCTGATCCTCGCTGCCGCGCGCACCAGAATCCTTCATAATGTAAACCGAGTTAAAGCCCTCTTCGACTTCCTCAAGCGTGTGCTGCACCGCGCGTGAGACCTCCGACGTGGTATGCATCCAGATGTCGATGATCTTGTTGTAGCGCTCGCCATCGGTGATGATGCCGTTGGCATACTGATCGCGAACTTTCTCTACTTCCTTGAGCGCTCCGTCAATGAGCTTGGTTTTAGTATCGGGTACGACTACGTCGTCAACGGCGATGGATACGCCGGCCAGCGTCGCGTAGTGATAGCCCATATTCTTGAGCTGATCGACGAACTCGGCCGTACGCCTGTTGCCCAGTAGGCGATGCACTTGGGCGGTAATCCTCTTGATATCGCCCTTGTCAACCGTGCGGTTGATAAAGCCGATTTCTTCCGGGAGCACCTCGTTGAAAAGCAAGCGACCGACAGTCGTATTCACCATCTCGTCATCAACGCGCACTATAATCGGCTGGTGTAAGGTAATGCGACCCGCTTCAAAAGCCGCAACCGCCTCGGTCTTGTTGGCAAAAGTGCGCTCGATTCCACCTGCTTCGCTAAAACGCACCTTGGTCAGGTAATAACTGCCGAGCACGATGTCCTGAGGGTTGTCCATGATGACCGGCTCGCCATCGGCCGGCTTGAGGATGTTGTTAGTAGAAAGCATCAGAAGCCGCGCCTCGATCTGAGACTCGAACGAGAGCGGGACATGCACGGCCATCTGGTCGCCATCGAAGTCGGCATTAAAGGCAGCGCAGACCAACGGGTGCAGGCGAATGGCCTTGCCCTCGACGAGAATGGGCTGAAACGCCTGAATGCCCAACTTGTGCAACGTCGGTGCCCGATTGAGCAATACGCAGTGGTCGCGAATGATCTCCTCGAGAATGTCCCAGACCTCTGGGCGTTCGCGCTCGACTAGCTTCTTGGCGCTCTTGACGGTTTGCACCAACCCTTTTTCTTCTAACTTTTTGATTACAAATGGTTTAAACAGCTCTAGGGCCATTCCTTTGGGCAGACCACACTGGTACAGTTTGAGCTCTGGACCGACGACGATGACCGAACGGCCCGAATAGTCAACGCGCTTACCTAGCAAGTTCTGGCGAAAACGTCCCTGTTTGCCCTTGAGCAGATCGCTGAGCGACTTGAGCGAACGATTGCCGTCGCCGCGCACGGCCCGCGAGCGACGCCCGTTGTCGAAGAGAGCATCAACGGCTTCCTGAAGCATCCTCTTCTCGTTGCGCAGGATGACTTCGGGAGCCTTGATGTTGATCAGCTTCTTCAAGCGGTTGTTGCGATTGATGACTCGGCGGTAGAGGTCGTTGAGGTCGGAAGTGGCAAAGCGACCACCCTCTAAGGGCACCAAGGGACGCAGATCCGGCGGAATGACCGGAATGTTGTCGAGAATCATCCACTCGGGCCGGTTTTCGGACTGGCGGAAGGCTTCGACGACCTTGAGGCGCTTGAGGGCTTCTTGCTTGCGTTGGATCGAACTCTCCATTCGAACCAAGGTACGCAGCTCGGCCGAGAGCTCTTCAATGTCGATTTCCTCTAAGAGCCGCTTGACTGCGGGTGCACCCATCTCGACCTCGGGATCGCCGCCTTCTTCTTGTATCTCGAAAAGCTCCTCCTCCGTCAAAAGACCCAGCTTCTCTACAGGTGCACCCCGCGGGTCAATGACGACATAGGACTCGTAATAGAGGATGCGCTCAAGGTTTCGCATCGAGATGTCGAGCAGGGCTCCGATGCGCGAAGGCAGCGACTTGAAATACCAGATGTGGGAAACCTGTACGGCCAGCTCGATGTGCCCGAGGCGCTCGCGGCGAACCTTGACCTGCGTGACCTCGACGCCGCAACGGTCGCATACTACGCCTCGATAGCGGATGCCCTTGTACTTGCCGCAGTGGCAGTTCCAGTCCTTGACCGGACCGAAGATGCGTTCGCAGAACAACCCATCGCGCTCCGGTTTGAAGGAGCGGTAGTTGATCGTCTCGGGTTTGGTGACCTCCCCTTGCGACCAAGCGCGAATGGTCTCGGGAGAAGCGAGCTGAATGCGGATGGAATCGAAATCAGTCGGTTTACGCGATGCATTGGCAGTCTGTAACACTGGCACCCCCTTTGCGCTTTATGCGAATGTTCTGCAATTCAATACGTCTCGACGATCCTGCTGTCTTCAAGGATCACATCCAGACACAAACTCTGTAATTCCTTGACCAGCACATTGAACGATTCTGGAATGCCTGGTTCCGGCGGATTCTCTCCTTTCACGATGGTCTCGTAGATCTTGGAACGCCCAGCGACGTCGTCGGATTTGACCGTCAGCATCTCTTGGAGCGTATAGGCCGAGCCGTAGGCCTCCAAGGCCCACACTTCCATCTCTCCGAAGCGCTGGCCGCCGAACTGCGCCTTGCCACCCAAGGGCTGCTGAGTGACCAGCGAGTACGGCCCGATGGAGCGAGCGTGAATTTTGTCGGCGACCAAGTGCGACAGCTTTAACATATATATGTAGCCCACAGTCACTCGCTTATCCAGCTTGGTGCCGGTTCGCCCATCGTAGAGCACTTGTTTGCCGTCGTTGGGTATCTCGGCCTCGTCGAGCATGTCTCGCACCTCGTCGAGGGATGCCCCGTCGAAAACCGGGGTCGCCACATGCACGTCTAGGGCATGGGCGGCCATGCCTAGATGGGTTTCAAATATCTGTCCCAAGTTCATGCGCGAGGGC
Organism: Gemmatimonadota bacterium; assembly: GCA_009840005.1. The sequence continues at coordinate 57,175 of VXOR01000055.1, read as the reverse complement.
ACGCCCAAAGGGTTGAGCGCTATATCTACGGGCGTACCATCTTCGAGGAAGGGCATATCCTCCTCCGGCGCGATATACGCGACTACGCCTTTGTTGCCGTGGCGACCGGCCATCTTGTCGCCGACCGAGAGCTTGCGCTTCTTGGCCACATAGACCTTGACGAGCTGGGCGATGCCCGGCGGCAACTCATCACCGCGCGTGATACGCTCTATTTGGCGCTCTGTTTGCTCGTTGATCAGCTTTAGCTGCTCTTCGGCATAGCGCAACAGTTCGACGACTTCAACGCTGACTTCGGGATCTGCGGTCCAGTCCTCTTCGGGCTGCAGCGCAGAGAAATCTTCACCCACCCGTTCGAGCAGCCGCTCGCTCAGTTGAGTGCCTTTGCGCACCTTCAATTCGCCGTCTTGAGAGTACAAGCTACCCAACTTGACTTTTCCCACCACCTCCAGCAACCTAGTGTTGCGCTCGGCAATCAGGCGCTCCTTGCGCTCGGCCGCCTCTTGCTCACAAGCGGCGATGCTCTCCCGACGCCGGGGCGAACTGCTCCGCTCGCGGCGCGAAAAAACCTTGCGGTCGATGACCACGCCTTCCATGCCGGGAGGCGCTTTCAGCGACGCATCGCGGACATCCCCGGCCTTCTCGCCGAAAATTGCCCGCAAGAGACGCTCTTCGGGCGACAGTTCGCTCTCTCCCTTGGGCGTCACTTTGCCGACTAGAATATCGCCGGGCCCAACCTCGGCCCCAATGCGGATAATACCTTCGTCGTCGAGATTGCGCACCGCACCTTCGCTGACGTTGGGAATCTCGCGGGTAATCTCCTCTTGACCGCGTTTGGTGTCTCGCACTTGCAGCTCAAATTCCTCAATGTGGACGGAAGTAAAGATGTCCTTTTTGAGGAGGCGCTCGCTGACGACGATAGCATCTTCAAAGTTGTAGCCGTTCCAAGGCATAAAAGCGACTAAGACGTTCACGCCTAGGGCTAAGTCCCCTCGGTCCGTAGCGGCACCATCGGCCAAAGGCTGACCGGTCTGCACCTTGTCGCCGACTTGGACCAAGGGCCGCTGGTTGATGCAGCAATCTTGGTTGGAACGAGCAAACTTGGTCAACTTGTACTCGTCGGCGTCTGCTGTGTCCAACGGAGTCAACCGCGTGCTGTGCTTCTTGTCGCGGCGCACAATAATGCGCTCGGCATCGATGCTGACGACCACGCCGGGATTGCGAGCTACGACGATCGCCCCCGAATCACGCGCGACTTTGTTCTCCATGCCAGTGCCGACATACGGTGCTTCGGTAAAAAGCAACGGCACGGCCTGGCGCTGCATGTTGGAACCCATAAGCGCTCGGTTGGCGTCGTCGTGTTCGAGGAAGGGTATTAGAGCCGCCGCCCCGCTGACGAGCTGATTAGGCGATACGTCCATGTAGTCGAGTTCGTCAGGGGTTACCATCGGATAATCATCCCGCTTGCGAGCTTTGACCAATGGGTTGACGAACTTGCCCTTGTCGTCGATGGGTGCGTTGGCTTGAGCGATGATGTATTTGTCTTCTTCGGCCGCCGTCAGAAACTCGATCTCATTTGTCACCTTACCGTTTATCACCTTGCGGTACGGCGTCTCCAGAAATCCGAAGGAATTGACCCGTGCATACGTACTCAACGAGGAAATCAGGCCGATATTAGGGCCTTCCGGCGTCTCGATGGGACATATCCGACCGTAATGCGTGTAGTGCACATCTCGCACTTCAAAACCAGCGCGGTCGCGGCTTAGCCCCCCCGGACCGAGGGCGCTAAGGCGGCGCTTATGAGTCAACTCGTCGAGCGGATTGGTCTGCTGTATAAACTGCGAGAGTTGGCTCGAACCGAAAAACGCTTGGATCACGGTGGAAACCGTTCGCGCATTGACCAAATCGTGCGGCGTGATCTGATTTTCGTCGCGCAGGTTCATGCGCTCGCGAATCGTCCTAGCCATGCGTGTTAGGCCAATGCTGAATTGTTGGGCTAGTAACTCGCCGACCAAGCGCACGCGGCGATTGCCCAGATGATCGATATCATCGGTATTGCCCTGCCCCACTCGCAAATCCAACAGGTAGTGGATTATCGCCATGAAATCCTCGAGATGCAGCACCGTGCTCTCGAAGGGGATACCCACGTCCAAACGGCGATTGATGCGATAACGGCCCACATCCCCTAGGTTGTAGCGCTTGGCGTTAAAAAAGAGCCGATCCAGCAATTCGCGCACGGTCGCGATATTGGGCGGGTCGCCGGGACGCAAGAGGTTGTAGATGCGCGTGAGGGCATCTTCCTCGTCTTTACTCGGATCCTTAGCGAGCGTATTCTCTATGACCCCAGGATCCTTGTCCGGTGGGGCGGCCAGAACCTTTAACTTCTCGATGTTGGCCGCTTGTAGATTCGTTAGGTTTTCGCCGCTTATCTGCTCGTAGGCATCTAATAAAATTTCACCGCTGTCTTTATCGACGATGTCCTCGCCGCCGTTGTAGCGGTCGATCAATTCTTCGTCTACAGCTTCCTCTACCTCCTCGCGGAACAGACTGAGGATTTCGCCATTCTTGGAGAAGCCGAGCGCCTTCAGGAGCGAGGTCACCGGCAGCTTGCGCTTCCGGTCGATATGAACGTACATGATATCGTTGATGTCCATGCTGAACTCTAGCCACATCCCCTTGTAGGGTAGGATCCGCGCCGAGAACAGCCGCTTGCCATTGGGGTGCAAGGTTTCGTCGAAAAACACGCCAGGCGAGCGATGGAGCTGGCTGACGACTGTGCGTTCAGCTCCGTTGATAATAAACGTCCCCTCGCTAGTCATCAGGGGCAGTTCGCCCAAGAATACGGCCTGTTCGACCACGTCCTTGACTGGGAGGTCCTTGCTTTCCTTATCGCGGCTTACGAGGCGCAGGGTCGCACGCAACGGGGCGGCGAAAGTCATGTCCCGCTCGCGGCATTCCTCTTCGCTGTAGCGGGGATTGCCAATGGAGTAGCTGACGTATTCGAGAGAGTATATCCCCTGGACATCGGTAACTGGGAAAATACTCTGGAAGACCAAGTGCAAACCGCGCCGCTGGCGCTGATGGGGCAAGACGGAGAGCTGTAGGAAGTCCTCGAAGGAGTCAAGCTGAACCGAAAGCAGGTTTGGCATCTCTGCGGCTTCTTTGATTTTGCCAAAAGAGCGCCTTTTAATGCTGCCGTTCGTCTTTGCCAAAGTCCAACTCCTCAATTTGTGGTTTTAGCCAAATGCTCATGGAGCTATTGGCCAATAGCTCCATGAATGCGCGCTACAGAAAAGCAGATATACAGGTATAAACGAATGAGCTACTATCTCAGCAGCAGTCCCTACTGGAGTTCTACCGTGGCTCCGGCATCCTGCAATCGGCTCTGGATTTCTTCGGCTTCTTCCTTGGTCGCTCCTTCCTTGACCGGCTTAGGTGCCTCGTCGACGAGCGCCTTGGCCTCTTTCAGCCCTAAGCTAGTGATCTCGCGGACGACCTTGATAACTTGGATTTTCTTCTCGCCAGCGCTAGTAAGCACTACGTCAAAGGAATCCTTTTCTACGGCGGCCTCTTCGCCAGCACCATCGCTGGGCATCGCACCAGCCATCATCACCGGTGCTGCGGCTGACACGCCAAACTTATCTTCGAGGGCTTTGACCAACTCGGCTAGTTCTAGGACCGTCAGGCCGCCGATGGTCTCAATGATTTCACCTACCTTACTATTGGCGGTGGTGGCAGTGGTTTCTTCGGTCATGGGATACAGCCTCCTGTAATCCGTATTTGAGTTTGTTAAAAGGGACGAATGAGAATCAGGTGTTTTCCCCGCCTTCTCCCCGTTGCTTTTCGATGGCTGACAACGCGCCGACTAGGCCTCTAAGCAATCCATTCAGGACACCGCTTAACCCGTAAAGCGGACTCTGGACGCCGGCGGCTACCTTACCTAGCAATTCTTCCTTAGAAGGCAGCTTAGCCAACGCCTCTACTTTGTCGGCGGCGAGGATTTCACCCTCCATAAAGCCGGTCTTGATCTGAATTTTCCCGCCATCGGCGACGAAGTCTTGCAGAATTTTGGCCGGTGCGATGGGATCTTCTTTTGAATAGGCCAAGGCCGTAGGCCCAGAGAAATGCTCTTCGAGGCCGGCGATACCCACTTCCTCAGCCGCGCGAATGGCCAAACGATTTTTGATCACTTGGTATTGGACGTCGGCATCGCGCAGCTTGTTGCGTAGCTGGGTCACGGCAGCTACGTCAATACCCGTAAAATCGGCCAAATAAAAGCCCTTGGCCTCGGCCATAATGGCCTTTAATTCTTCTACTTTTGCTTCTTTCTCTGCCGTCGCCATAGTAGAGCTTTCTTTACGCAGCGAGTTGGGCACGGTCAATCTTGATACCCGGCCCTACTGCCGACGAGAGGACTAACTTGCGGATGTACTGCCCTTTTGTCGCGGCCGGCCTAGCGCGCAAAATGGCGTCAGTAAACGCCTGAGCGTTTTCGATCAGCGCCTGATCGGTAAAGGACAGCTTACCGATGGAACCTTGGGCGTTGTTGCCGGACTTGCTGTCAGCGCGGTATTCAATGCGACCGGCCTTGGCCTCGCGGACGGCTTGGGCTACCTCGCGCGTTACCGTGCCGGTCTTGGGGTTGGGCATCAAACCCCTCGGCCCCAAGATCCTCCCCAGTTTACCTACCTGCCCCATCATATCTGGAGAGGCAATAACTAGGTCGAAATCGAGCCAACCGCCCTGGATTTTCTCGGCCATATCGGCTCCACCGACGAAATCGGCCCCAGCTTCTTCGGCTTCCTGCACTAGCGGTCCTTGAGTGATGACCAAGACCCGGAGCTCCTTCCCGGTACCGTGAGGCAACATCACCGTGCCGCGCAGCGATTGGTCGGATTGACGGCCATCAATCCCCAAGTTGCAAGAAAGCTCGACGGTCGGATCGTAATTGTACGCCGGGAATCCCTTGAGGATCTTAACCCCCTCTTCCCACGAATAGGCCCTGTCGCGGTCGAAAGACGCCAAGGCGTTCCTGTATTTTTTTCCTCTGGCCATGTCTTAAACCTCTTATGAGGGTTACAATGAGAAGCAACTACTCTATCAAGAGCCCCATACTGCGGGCCGTTCCCGCGATCATCGACATCGCGGCTTCCATTGAGGCCGCATTTAAATCAGGCATTTTCAATTCGGCGATTTCGCGCACTTGATCCGAAGATACAACGCCGATGTGATCCCGGTTGGGCACGCCCGACCCCTTGTCTTTCCCAGCAGCCCGCAACAGCAGCACCGCAGCCGGCGGCGTCTTGGTGATAAATGAAAACGTGCGATCGGCGTACACCGTAATGATTACGGGAATGATCAACCCTTGCTGGTCTTGGGTCTGGGCATTGAATGTCTTGCAGAACTCCATGATGTTGACGCCGTGTTGCCCCAGCGCTGGCCCAACAGGCGGCGTCGGATTCGCCTGACCGGCTGGAACCTGCAACTTGATTTGGGCTATTTCTTTTTTAGCCATTTATGAACTATTCCTTATAAAAATCAGCCTACCGGCTCTTGAACCGGCTCGACCTGCAACACGTCCAATTCCACTGATGTACCGCGCCCAAAGATGCTCACCATGATTTTCAACCTGCGCTTCTCCGGCAATACCTCCTGCACGGTGCCGATAAAATCCTTGAACGCGCCATCGTTGACCTTGACTTGATCGTCAACGGCAAAGGGAATCTCCTCGACCTCTTGGTCTTTGCGGCGATCGACGTGCCCCAAGATGCGGTCGATTTCCTCCTGCCGCAGCGGTTGCGGTTTGCGCGCTGGGCCGACGAAGTTGGTCACCCCGGGAATGTTGGTCACCTGGTACCAAGCATCCTTGGACATTTCCATTTCCACTAGCACATAACTAGGCAAAAACCGCTTCCTAGTCTTGGTTTTCTTGCCGGCGCGGAGTTCAATCACTTCCTCGGTCGGCACGACGACTTGGGCAATCGCATCATTGGCAGCTCCCGACTCAATAAGCGACTCCAAGTAGGTTTTTACTTTATTTTCGTGCCCTGAATATGTATGTAGAGCATACCAGCGCTGTGCCATAGCTTCAATCCGGTGTTAGCTCCCATTCGCCGAGCAAGATAAATAAGGAAAAGAAGCGGTGCAGGTTGCACGCCGCTTCCCTTAGATACGCCCCAGCGGGCATTACTGGCCTAGAAGTATTCCCCAAACAAAAGAGATAATCAGGTCGAATATGCCAATAAAAACCGCAAAAATCGCCGAAAAGACTAATACCACCCCAGTAGAACTGACCAAGTCCTCGCGAGTAGGCCAACTCACTTTGGAAAATTCGGTCCGCACATCTTTGATGAAATTAGTAAGTTTATTCCACATCCCATTCCCTAATGCAGAAACCTGGCAGGGCAGACAGGACTTGAACCTGCAACCGCCGGTTTTGGAGACCGGTGCTCTACCAATTGAGCTACTGCCCTATGCCTAGCGGGCTTCCTTGTGAGCCGCGTGCTTGCGGCAAAAACGGCAATACTTTTTGTACTCCACGCGGCTTGGCTGGTTTCGTCTATTTTTGGTCGTCGTGTAAGTTCGCTGGCTGCACACTTCGCACTCCAGCGTTATTTGATCTCTCGGCATCAGAACTTGTCGCGTTTAGATGGAAGCACTTGGGAAAGTGGAGCCGATGACCAGGATTGAACTGGTGACCTCATCCTTACCAAGGATGCGCTCTACCGACTGAGCTACATCGGCTGCAATTATTTTGGTGATCTGGAGCGGGAAACGGGACTCGAACCCGCGACCCCGAGCTTGGAAGGCTCGCGCTCTAGCCAACTGAGCTATTCCCGCTCGAGCCGGATTAATGCCCGTTTAATTTACAAAAGTTTAAATATATAACAGCCCTTTCAATATGTCAAGAATACTGGATGCAGGTCCAAAACGCGAAACTCCCGGAGAGACGCAGGCCTTTCCGGGAGTCGCCAAGTGAACTGGATACTTGCGCTCAGCGCGTGATTTTGACAATCCTGTAATGCAGCTTGCCAACGGGCACTTCAATCTCGATTTCTTCTCCTTCTTGGTGCCCGAGCAACCCCTTGCCTATCGGCGAAACCGTGGAGATTTTCCCCGCTTCAAAATCCGCTTCCTCGGGAGCGACGAGCGTGTACGTGAGCTGGCGCGCCTGCGCGAGGTCTTCTAGCTCTACGGTGGCACCGATATAGACCTTGTCTTCTGGGATTGCCTCGTTTTCTAGCAGGCGGGCCCGGCTGAGTGTCTCTTCGAGCTTGCCGATGCGCTGCTCTAGGAAGAGCAACCTTTCTTTAGCTGCCGAATACTCGGCATTTTCGGACAGGTCGCCAAACTCCCGCGCCCGCTGCAGCGCTTGGCGCACAGCCGGGCGTTCGGTCTCCTTGAGTCCCTTTAACTCGCCCTGAAGTTTTTCGTAGCCTTCTCGTGAAAGATATACTTCACTCATACCAAGCCTCTAGAGAGAACAACATGCGTTATTCAACACAAAAAGCGGAAGCGCACTACCGCTTCCGCTACTTAGATGGGCTAATGTAATAAAAACGGTGCCCAGGTGCAAGCAAGCTAAGGGACTTGCCCAAGTTCGCCACCCTCCTTTTAATAAATTCACAGACCGAGCCACTCCTTCCCAAACAACGCACTCGCGCGTCTCATGGCCTTGACATTCCTACACTTTGCCGATCTGCATCTAGGCGTCGAAAACCACGGCAGTCTCGACCCAAGCACTGGCCTGCATTCGCGGGTTCAAGATTTTGCCAACAGCCTAGAAGCGGTCTTCGACCTAGCCATTGAAAAGACAGTCGATCTGGTCCTTTTCGCCGGTGACATGTACAAAAACTGCGATCCGACCCCGACCCACCAGCGCGTCTTTGCCCGCCAGCTCCAGCGCCTACAAGAAGCCCGCATCCCCATCGTACTGGTGGTGGGCAACCACGACGCGCCGGGCGCTTTCGGCAAGGCCACTTCGGTTGACATTTTCAGCACCCTACAGCTAGAGAGCACTCACGTCATCCGCCGTCCGGAACTCCTGCGAATCGAAACGGTCAACGGCCCAGTGCAAGTGGCCGGCCTACCCTGGCCGACGCGCCATGCCCTACTTACCCGCGATGAATACCGCGGCCTGCCCATAGAGGAAATCCGCGTCCAGATCCAAAAGATCTGTGCAGCCCAGATCGAAGAGTACGCCCGTCAGCTCGATCCAAAGTTGCCGGGCATACTCGTCGCCCATCTCGCCGCTGCCGACGCCGTCTATTCTGGAGGCGAACGCACCGCTATCATCGGCCAAGACCCGGTGTTGCTCACTAGCGCTCTTGCCAATCCCGCCTACGACTACGTCGCCTTGGGGCACATCCACAAATACCAAGACCTCAACCGCGGCCAACATCCGCCCGTGGTCTATTCGGGCAGCCTAGAGCGCATCGACTTTGGCGAGGAAGGTGAAGACAAGGGTTTCTGCCTCGTACGCATCGCAGAGGACGCAACCGCACCGAGAGGCCGGGCGACCACCTTTGAGTTCATCCCCGTCCCAGCGCGGCACTTTGCGACCATCAAGCTAAAGGTACACGATGGCCAAGACGCTACCGAACGCATCGTCGCGGCCTGCGCCGAGGCCGAGCTGGCAGACGCCGTGGTCCGCGTCCTCTACGACCTGCCCGCAGGCTACGCCACACCGGTGGATTTACAGCAAGTGCGGCAAGCGCTCGAACCAGCCTTCCACGTCGCCTCCATCCAGCCGCGCTTTGCCCCGGAAGAAATCCAACGCCGCGCCGAAATCAGTAAGGAGGCCAAGCTAGGCGACGCCCTCGACCGCTACATTGACAACAGCCCAGATCTACAAACCCACCGCGCCGAACTCAAAAATTACGCGCTCCACCTAGAGCGCGAGCTTGAAGCTGGCCAACGCGACGAAGGTGCCGAATGATCCCCCTTTCCCTTTCACTGCGCAATTTTCTCAGCTACGGTGAGGAGGTGCCGCCGCTCGACTTTTCCCAGTTTCACGTCGCCTGCCTCACGGGCGGCAATGGCCACGGTAAGTCCGCCCTGCTCGACGGAATCACCTACGCCTTGTGGGGCCAAGCCCGCAAAAGCCGCAGCGACGAAGAGCTGTGTCGAATCGGAGCCAGAGAGATGCGGGTTGACTTCGACTTCGCTCTCGGCGAAAAGCACTTCCGAGTCATCCGCAGTTGGCGCCGCACCAAGCGGGGCGTCCCGGCCTTAGACCTGCAAGTAGCAAGCGACGGCGTCTTCCGCACGCTCAGCGAAGGCGAGGGCATTAATCCCACCCAGCGGCGCATCAACGAACTCCTATCCATGGACTACGACACCTTTGTCAACTCGGCCTTCATAGTCCAAGGACGCGCCGACGAATTTACCCAAAAAAACGCCAGACAGCGCAAGGAAGTCCTCGGGCGGATCCTCGGCCTAGGGCGCTACGACCAACTTCAAGGTATGGCTCGAGCCCGCTACCAAGAGCACCAGCGTCAGAGCGAAACCCTACAAACCCGCCTCGGTGAACTCGATACCGAATTGGCCAAGCGCGAAGGCTACGAATCCGAGCTGCGCGCCGTTGACGACCACCTCGCTCTGCTCGGCCGCGAAATCAGCAGCAGGGAAAAAGTGCAAGCCAAGTTGGAAGCCCAGCGTCTAGAGCTAGTGCAAATCCGCCAGCGAGTCGCCGAGCTAGCGAGAGAGCAAAGGCGCACCGCTGACCGAGAGCAGCAGGTCGCCGCTGAACTCGAAAACCTGCGAGAACAGCAGCGCCAAGATGGCGAAATCCTAGCCGCTGCCGAATCCATCGAGCGGGAGTTTGCAACCTACAATCAGCTCCACACCCAAGTCGGCCTGCTCGAACAAAAAGCTCAGGAACACGGCGCGTTGGAAACCCACCGCCGCCAGCTAGCAGAGCGAATCGCCCAAGTGCGCCAAGAAGTGGAGCGGCAGCAAGAGCGCTGGGCAGCCACCCTCGACGAGCGACAGCGCCAACTCGACGAGCATCAAGCCTTGCTCATTCGAGAGCAGACCATCGCCATCCGCTACGCCCAATTCAAAACCATCAGCGAGCAGGTCCAAGCCCTAGAGCAGGCACGGATCCGCTACGAGGACCTCCTCAGCAAGTGCCGTCGCCTCGAACACGGACTATCGCTTGCAGAGGAGCATCGCAAAAACCAGCGCCAAGTACTCGCCAAGCAATTGGCCCAGCTAGAACGAGCTAGGGCCGAGGCGGAACCCCTAGCGGCCCACATCCACCAGTTGCAAACGCAACGGACTCAATTGCAGATCAAAGCCGAGGAACGGGATCGCCTCGCGGATGAGGGCCGCGATCTCAAGGTCCAGATCGGCGAGCGGGAGCAGCAGCGGCGCGCTGAAGAAGAAGAATTGGCCACTGAGCGCCAACAGACTCTAGCCTTAGCCGATTCCGACGACGCCAATTGTCCATTGTGCGGCAGCGCCCTCGACGCCGAACATCGCCAGCAGGTCGCGGCCGAACTGGCACAGCGGGAAGAGCGCCGCCAAGAGCGCATCGCCACTCTCGACTGCGAACTCGCCGCTCTCGGAGACCAATTGCAAAAAATGCGCACGCGCTACAAGGTCCTTGACGAGGAAATCGTGCCCCTCCAACAGGTCCACCAAGACCTAGCCACCGGGGAGGCTCGTCTCGCGCAAATACGGGAATCTGCCTCCGAAATCCAGTCGCTAGCCGAGCAATTAGCCACCCTCGACCGCGAACTCAGCGACCAATCATACGCTCCCCAAGAACGCGAACGCCTTCACAAACTAGCCGGAGAAATCAAACTGTTGGGCTACAGCAGTTCCGAACACGAGACGCTGCGGCAAAAGCTCTCCGAGTTGCACCCAGTCGAAGCCGAGTACGCCCGTTTGCAGGACGCCAAAAGCCAGGCCGACCGGCTCAAAAGCGAGCAGGCCGAAGCTCAGGCCCAACTCGACCGAGCCGACCGCCAACTCGCCGAGGCCCACTATGCACAAGAAGAACGGGAGCAACTCGGCCAAGCCGAGCAGCAGCTTGTAGCCCTAGGTTACGATGGCACCGAGCACCAGCGATTGCGCCTACAGCACGACGACCTGCGCGACAGCGCACGGCAGTTTGAGCGCCTACAACACGCCCGCCAACGCCGCGCTTCGTCCGGTGAATCGCGAATGCGCTACGAGGCCGAAGCCTCTACTTTAGTAGGACAATTGCATACTATAAAAGAAGAAAAGAAAGCATTGCACGAGCGGACCGACGAGTTAGAAGACGTCGATAGGCAACTCGGCGAAAACCAAGCTCAATTGGAAAAGCTACGGGTCGAGCGAGACCAGCATCTCCAGCGCCGGGGCAACCTAGAGGCCCTGTGTGCACGCTGCGCCGAGTTAGCTCAGGAGCAAGACCAACTACGCGAAAAGCTCCAAGGCATCCAGCGCCAAGCCTGGATCTACCAACAACTCGACAAGGCATTCGGCAAGGACGGGATCCAAGCACTGATCATTGAAAACGCCGTGCCGCAGATCGCCGAAGAGGCCAACGCCATCCTCGCTCGCCTGACCGACAACCGCATCCAAGTCGCCTTTGAATCCCTGCGCGACCTCAAAAAAGGCGGCACTCGCGAAACCCTCGACGTCAAGATCGCCGACGAGGTTGGCGAGCGCTCCTATCACCTCTATTCCGGGGGCGAGGCCTTTCGCACCAATTTTGCCTTGCGCATTGCGCTCTCCAAAGTGCTAGCCATGCGCTCGGGCACCCGCCTCCACACCCTCTTTATCGACGAGGGCTTCGGGACCCAAGACGAACAGGGCCTAGAACAACTCATCGAAGCCATCCAAAAAATCGGCGAGGATTTCAAAAAGGTATTGATCGTCACACATCTCGACCAACTCAAAGCGGCCTTTCCAGTGCAAATTGAGGTCACTAAACATCCCGATCTAGGCTCGCGTTTCTCCGTGACGCAGCACGCCTAGCTTCTTGCCCATTATGGCCCATTACGACGAATATCACGCCGCCCGCACCAGCGCAGCCCTACGCGACGCGCAAGCCTCATTTCGCTTGTACATGTGCGGTGCCGACCACCTCGACTTCCTGCACCGCATGACCTCCAACGACTTCCACAATCTGCAAATAGGATACGGTCTTGAAACGGTCTTTATCGAACAGCGAGCGAGAATCCTCGATCTCGCCACTTGCTATCGCGGCCCGCACGCCACCGCCTTGATCCTGAGTCCCGATTCGCGCGCCGCAATCCCTGCTTGGCTGGACCGCTTTATCTTTACCGAGGCCCTCGAATTGACAGACCAAACCGACGAGACGGCCATGTTCGAACTCGTCGGCCCGCACGCCGCCCAGCTAGTCACTCGTGTATTGAACGCAAATCTGGCAACATTTCAGGATCACCAACTGCTCGACTCACAGGTCGCGGACGACCTGTGGCTAGCGCGCACGGCCGGGCCGGGGCTGCGCGCCTTCGGCCCGCCAGACGCCGTAAAGGACCTTTGGCAGCGCCTTGCCACCGCAGGTGCTCGTCCAATCGACTCGAAGACGTGGGAGATTTTGCGCGTCGAACAGGGCCTTCCCCTGCTCGGGCGAGAGCTGATCCAAAATTACAACCCCTGGGAAGCAGGGCTTGGTCGCGCTATCCATCTAGATAAAGGCTGCTATATCGGCCAAGAAGTCATCGCTCGCCTAGACACCTACGACAAAGTCAAGCAGCATCTAGTCGGGCTGCGACTCTCCGTCGCCGAACTGCCGCCAACGGGGCAACCGCTGCGCGACGGAGCGCGCGAAGTAGGGCGCATCACCTCTGCGGTCCACTCCCCCAGCCTCGGCCCGATTGCCCTCGCCTATGTGCGGCGCAGCGCTTGTGCCGAGGGCACTGCATTAGACGCGGGCGGACCGCAGGCCACCGTGGTTTCCCTGCCTTTTTTATTGCATGAGTCCCGCTAGGGCCAGCGGACGCCGCAAGATAGTCCACATTGGGCTTGATAGCGGCCCACACCACAGCACTCAGACTTGCGCCGAATTCGCCGCGCTCCTGCGCGAATATACCGATTGGATCGAATGGGGCGACGGCTATGCTATTCTCGACGTCACCGATAATAAGCTCGACATCCCCTTTGGAATGCGCGTCGCCAAAATGATCAAAAGCGATATCAAGCGGCAGCTAGGCTGGAGCGTTTCCGTGGGGTTGGCACCCAGCAAGTTCTTGGCGCGGCTGGCCATGGAACGCCAGCGGCCCGATGGCCTAATGGTCGTGCTGCCCGAACAGGTAGGAAATTTTCTCGCCGACGTGCCCATTGACCAGCTTCCCGGCGTGGGAGCCGTTACGCGCCAGCAGTTCTCAGCCATGCAAATAGAGTACGTCGGCGCGCTCGCCCAAGTGCCGCTAAACCAACTCGTGCGCCGCTTTGGCCAGCGGGGTAGCAGCTTTTGGCACCTCGCCCAAGGTTGGGACGACGACCCGGTCGCCCCAGCCGAACAGCTCGACCAAATCCGCGAGGAAACCTCTTTTGCCGCCCCGCTCTATACCCGTGAAGAAATGCGCGATACCTTGCGCGAGTTGGCCGCCGCGCTCTGCGGGCGCTTACAGCGTCGAGGGCTACAAGCACGCGACGTAACCCTAACGGTGCGCTACCCGGATTTTCGCACCGCGACGCGCACATCGCGCTTGGCCACTTTTACCGATCGCGCCCAATCAGTCTTCACGACAGCCTGCGAGCTATTAGAACAGACAGAAGCCGACGACTTAGGTACGCGTCTGCTCGGCATTGGGTTGGGGGGATTTGACGACGAGGAGATTGAGCAACTCGATTTGTTTGCCAGCGAAAAACCCTAGGCCGCGGCCTGCGGCAACACCGAATCTCCATAGGGCAGTGCCCAGATCTGGGCCTCGGAGCCGACCACCCCGTGCGCGGCTGCTAGGGCTTGGCCTAAATCGTCGAAAGGCACTAAGCCGATGCGGCCGATGGCCTCGGCCGGCAGCGACGAGACCAAATGCACGCGGGCTTTTTTCAGCACCGAAGCAATGGCGGCGGCCTTGTGCCCGCCCAAGACGAATTCCCGCTCTATGCGCGAGAGAATCCCGTCGGCCGAATCCGCCTCTTGCAACCAAGCGGCAAAGGTAGCGCTGCCCAGCCCCTCTCGGCATTCGGCCACCCAGACGATGACGCCTCCCTCGCGCACGGCATGCACGGCGTTGTCGAGGGCCTTTTGCGCCTGGTACATATTGACATCCAGCGGGTAGCCGCCCGCGCTGACGAGGACGATGTCAGCGCATTGCACGATCGGCACGGCCCCACGCTCGGCCACTCGCTCGCACCCTTTGCGGTGAGCCTCTCGTACATGCCCGGCAAAGGCGGCGACGATGCGGTGGCGATCGTCGACGATCGCATTGAGGATGAAATCAATCCCCAACATGGCCGCCCCTTCTTCTAAATCTTCCCGCACCGGGTTGCCCTCAAGCCGCCCAGTCTCTGCGCCGGGCCGGGCCATCAAGCCGTGGTTGGCCGCTACGGCACTAGGAGAGGCACAGCCGGGCAAGATCGCCTTGGCCCCGCCCGAAAAGCCAGCGAAGTAGTGGAACTCCAAGTTGCCCAAACAAATCCGCACATCGGCCTCCACTAGGGGACGGAAGAGTTCCACGGGCGTACCGCGAGAAGTAACTCCCAACCGCACCACATCTTGCGGATCGTGGTTCACTACCCGCACCCGATCATAAACCGCCGGCCCCACCAAGGCGGCCAACTCGGCTTCGGTCTGCGCTCGATGCAGCCCCAAGGCCACAACCACGGTTACGTCGGCATCCGGCACGCTGGCTGCGGCAAGTTCCTCCAGCACCGGCGGCAACAGACGATCCGTCGGGCAGGGCCGGGTCATGTCACTAACGACAATCGCGACCTGCTGGCCGGGCCGCACCAATGCACGCAATTCCGGCGTGCCCACGGGCCGGGCCAGCGCATCCCGCACCAACGCCCGCTCTTCACCGTCGCCACCTCGTTCTGCTTTGGGCAGAACGACGCCTAGCAAACGCTCGCTGGGCACGTCAACTTGCAACTGAGAGTCGCCAAAGGGTAGCTCGATTTTCGTCGCAGCCATGGGGCCTCATCAATTGTCGAGGGCGCAGGCACCAGCACCGCGCGGGTCGCCGCAGGTACCACACGGCCCTATTGGCTCGCGCTCGCTGGCAGCGCGACCAGCAACGGCAAAACTCGACAGCTTCTTCTCCAACTCCGCGCTCTCACAAGATGGGCAAGCGGCTGTCGCCGCCCCTTGTATGAGCGCGTCGAATTCCGCGCCGCACTCCTTGCAGGCGTATTCAAAAATCGGCATGGCTCAAGCTCCGTGCAGGGCTGGCTGATACAAGCCCACGCTGTAAAATTCATAAGAAGCAGCTTTGTCCGGGAAATCAACTACATGCACCGTAAAACGAGCCGGCACCCCGGTGTCGGGCATACAGTCGCGGAAAAAGCTGCTATAGGCTTGGGCGTATTCTTGATAAATGCGCTGTTGTTCCTCGTGAAAGCGCTGTGGATCAGTCAGCGGGTTGACATCCTTGGGCTGAGCGCCGAAGGCGTGTACCTCGATGAAATCTATCTGGTCAATCGAGTCGCAAATCTCAGCTTCTTGCAGCCACTTCTCCCAACAGCGGAAGACCAGCTCGACCTCGACGGAAGGCGTCATTCTCACCAGCTCGTCGCGGCCGAGAATCCCATGCGCCGAATGCCCGCCGGTCAAGCCGGCGAAGTAAATTTTCAAGTCGCCGTTGTCCAATGCCTCAGTCACTAAGGCCGATAAGGTTGGGTGGTCCCCGCCGTAGTAATAGGTTAATCGACCGCGTTGCTTGACGTTAAATGCCATCGTACTCCTTTCACTTCGCGTTAAAGTGCTTCGACGAAAATTTCGGCCCAATGCCGCGCCCGACGTCCGGTGAAATCGGCAATTTGGTGGCGGCACGAGGTGCCTACGGCCGCGATCTCCACGTCCTCTGCTGCTTCCTCTAGCACGGCAAAGAGCCGCTCCTGTCCTACTGCACGCGATATTTCAAAGTGCTCCTTTTCGTAACCAAAGCTACCGGCCATGCCACAGCAGCCCGACGGGATTTCCTCGGCGCAAAAGTGGGGCGGCATGTTGAGTACGGCCACGGTCGCGGCCGTGCCTGTCAGGGCCTTTTGATGGCAGTGGCCGTGTACCAAAATATGACGGGCGGTCTGGGCAAACTCCAAATCGAGCGGGGCCTCGCGGACGAGAAAGTCCTCGAGCAGGACAACCTGCTCGGCCACGCGCCGACTTTGCGGATCGTCAACCAAATCTAGATAATCGTCGCTGAGCGCCGACGCGCAACTCGGCTCCAAGCCGATAATCGGCACCCCTTCCTCGGCCCAAGGTGCCAGTGTCTCCACATTGCGCTGTGCCAAGACACGGGCGCGGTCGAGAAAGCCCTTGGATATGAACGGCCGGCCGCAACAGACTTTGTTTTCGACCAAGACGACCTCGTACCCGGCGCGTTCCAAGATGATCGTCGCGGCCATGCCAATGGCCGGTTCGTTGTACTCGACGAAGGTGTCGTTGAACAGCACGACGCGGCCTTTGCGACCGCGAGCCGGACGCCGCCCAGCGAACCAGCGCGAAAACGGCTGGCGGGCAAAGGCCGGCAGTCGCCGCCGCCGGTCAATACCCAAAAACGCATCCAACAGCCAGCGGTTAAGCCTACTGCGACCGAGCCAATTCGACAACGGTGCCAACGCCGATCCCAAGCGACTAATGCGGGCTATGTCGGCAAAGAGCCGCGACCGCAGCGGATAGCCATGCTCGCGATGGTAGTGGGCGAGAAATTCGTACTTGAGCTTGGCCATATCCACGCTCGAAGGGCACTCGGCCTTGCAGGCTTTGCACTCCAAGCAAAGGTCCATCACGCGGTGCACCTCTTGGCTGTGCAGGCCGTCGGGCAACGTACCAGCGAGCGCGGCGCGCAAGGCATTGGCCCGGCCGCGCGTGGTGTGCTCCTCGTCTAAGGTCGCCATGTACGAAGGGCACATCGTACCCACCAGCTTTTTACGACAGTGGCCCACCCCAGAGCACATTTCAACGGCTTCCTGAAAGCCGCCTGCCTCGCTAAAGCTGAAAAACGTCTCCACCTGGGGCGTCTGATAATCCTCGTGGTAGCGCAAATTCTCGTCCATCCGAGGAGGCCGGGTGATCTTGCCGGGGTTCATAATCCCCTGTGGATCAAAGGCGTCCTTGACCTCGACAAAGGCCTCGACCAATTCCGGGCTAAACATCTTGGCGATCCACTCGCTGCGCGCCAAGCCATCGCCGTGCTCGCCCGACATGGCTCCGCCGTACTCGAGCACCATATCGCTCATCCGCTCCTCCATCTGGCGCAGGAGCTTTATGCCCTCGGGGTCTTTGAGACTGAAAATTGGCCGGATGTGCAACAGGCCGACGCTCGCGTGCCCGTAGTATTCGGCCTCAATCCCCAATTCCTCCATCAGCGCGACCACTCGGCGGATGTAGTCGGGCAACTTGGCGACCGGGACGCTGGTATCCTCCACCCCAGGCTGAGGCTTGGGATCGCCCTTCATGCCCATCAAAAGCCCCAACCCGGCCTTGCGTATCCCCCAAATAGCCTGTTGGTCTGCCGGATCGACGGCCCGCACCCAAGCGTAGCCCATCTCCCGCCCCCGTAACTGCTCCTCCAACCCGTCCAGCTTGCGCTCCAGTTCGGCAGGCGAGTCCGCGTAGTACTCGACCACGAGCAGGGCGGCTGGGTCGTCTTGTAGAAGGCGGCGGCTCGGGGCGTGTTCGGGCGAGTCCTTGGTCTGGTCGAGCAAAATTTTGTCCATCAACTCGCAGGCGACTGGCGAGGTCTCCAACGCGGTCAGATTGGCCTCCATGGCCTCGCCCAAGTCGTGAAAGTGGACGGCCACCAAGCCCTTGTGCGCGGGTAGTTCCACCAAGTTCAACCGCGCTTCGACGACCGCGCAGAGCGTGCCCTCCGAGCCGACGACTAGCTTGCTCAGGTCAAAGGGAGCACCGTCGATGAACTCGTCGAGATTGTAGCCCGAAACGCGGCGCATCACTTGGGGAAAGCCCGTGCGGATCTGCGCTTCGCGCTCGCGGACGATGCGGCGCACTTCGCGGTAAATGCGCCCTTCGAGGCTGTCCAAGCCCGCACGGCGTTTGCATTCTTCGTCGTCTAGCGGCCCGGATACCGCTTGCGAGCCGTCGGCCAGCACCACCTTTAGCTCCAGAACGTGGTCGATGGTCTTGCCGTATATCATGGAGTGCGCACCGCAGGAATTGTTGCCGATCATGCCGCCGATATTGGCCCTGCTACTCGTGGAAACATCGGGCGCGAAAATCAGGCCGTAGGGCTGCAAGTAGGCATTGAGTTCATCGAGCACCAAACCCGGTTGGACCCGGACCCAGCGCTCGTCCGGGCTGAACTCCAAGATCCGGTTCATGTATTTGGAAAAATCGAGATGGACCGCCGCCCCCACCGACTGACCCGCCAAACTCGTACCGCCGCCTCGTGGCAAGACCGCCGCCCCCTGCTCAGCGGCGATTTTTACTGCGGCGACCACATCGGCCTCGTCTTTGGGCACGACCAGCCCCAAAGGCTCCATCTCGTAGATGCTGGCGTCGGTGCGGTAGAGCATCCGCGAAACCGCGTCAAAGCGCACTTCGCCTTGAATGGCCTGTTGCAAGGCCATTTCCAATGTATTGCTATCCATATTTAGGCATTGCTCGGCAGCGCGCACCTTCTTCGCCCTGCCGAGGGCCTAGTGCGCACTTTGGTCAACTTGGTAGGGACACTTCAATAGTAAGAACGCACGCTGCGGACCGTCAAATTTCCGCACCTGTCGCCTTCTTTGTTTTTGCAAACGAGTGGTTCATTTTTTGTAAAAAACATCCAACATGTTGTTGACAATCATTCTCAACCCCAATACATTGGTTAGTCACCACGTGGTTAGCGCGCAAAAGAGGGGGCTTCCGGGACAAGGGGAGATCGCGGGAGTCCCCACTTTTTATCTCACAAAATCTCATGTCGCAATCACAGCCAGTCACTGTCCGCATCTACAATCAGATCTATCATCTCGTCAACAGCGACGATCAAGATCCCGAGTACGTTCGGCACACCGCAGCCTATCTCGACGAGAAGATGCAGCAGATTGCCGCGACGATCAAGAACCGGGGGCCGCTCGATATCGCCATCTTAGCCGCGCTCAATATCGCCGAGGAAGTGCTCCGCGCTCGCCAACACAAGGACGCGCTGCTCAACCGCACTGATACCCGTCTCGACTCCTTTAACCGCTTGCTGTCCGACACGCCTTCCACCACAGACAGCCCCTCCACCGACGCCAAGCGGTTCTAATTCTCTCTTCATATATAATACTCGATTTCCCCATCCTGCGACTCCTGCGAACGAGGCACATTGAGCGGACACCGCGCCTTGTAGTCGGGATGGAGCCGTGCCCACAGGTAATCGAGCGCGTGCTGGTTCCAGCGAAAAAAGTGATCGCGGCCAATCTGCTCCATCAGCCCCGACCGCTCCAGCGCGTCGGTAAGCTGCCGTTTGGCCCGCGTAAAGTATAGGTCTAGCCCGACTTCGCGCAGGCGTTCTACTACGTTGCGCAACGCCTGTTCGCCAGAAGCATCTATCCGGTTGATCCCATCCGCATCGAGAATCAAGTATCTCAGTTCGGGTGCTGAGGCGATCGTTTCGAGCACCTTGTCCTCAAAATAACGGCCCGAGCCAAAGTACAATTGGCCGTCAAAGCGCATAATCGCGAGTTGCTGGTCCGGCCGCAGGTCCGCGTTGCTTTCGCGCATCGTGCCGTCGAGATGCCGGGCGAGAAAAACCACGCGGGGCCGCATGGTGCGGTAGAAGTTGAGCACCAACGAGGCTCCCACGCCGAGGGCAACCCCCAAGTGCAGGTCCGGTGCCAAGGCCAGCGTGCCGACAAAAGTTGCGACCCCAATCAAGCCGTCGTGGGCCCGAATGCGCCACGCGGTCACTAGAGGCTGAATGCGCACCAAGCCAACCACAGCGGCGATAATAACAACGGCGAGCGTAGCTTGCGGCAGGTAATGCAACAGCGGCGTGAGCCAGAGCAGGGTCGCGGCAATGACCAGCGACGCCACGACCGAGGAAAAACCCGTCCGCGCCCCACTTTGGTAGTTGACCGCCGAGCGCGAAAACGAGCCTGAAGTCGCATAGCTTTGGAAAAACCCGCCGACCACGTTGGCCATGCCTTGACCGATGAGTTCCTGATTGATATCGAGATGCTGCCGCGTCCGCGCAGCGAGGGCCTTGGCAATGGCCATGGCCTCCATCAGGCCGAGCATGGTCAAGGTCAAGGCCCCCACGAAAAGCTGGGACAAGATTTCCACGTCTAAGTCCGGCACCAAAGGCCGCGGCAAACCACGCGGAACCTCGCCGACCACTTCTCCGCTAAACCCGGTTAGCCAAGAAACGAGCGTGGTGACCACCAGCGTCGTCAACATACTCGGCAGTTCCCAGCGCACGTGGCGCAAAACCACCAGCAGCCCCCCGGCCAACACCGCCATTCCCAACGTCGGCCAATGGACCTCGAATAGCGCCACGTCGATGACGCGGAGGGCCGCCAGCAAATGGCCTCCCTGCTGAGGCTCCACACCGAATACCTTGTGCAATTGGGAGATAGCGATGATAAAGGCTGCGGCATTGGTAAAGCCGACGACCACCGGGCCAGACAGCAGGTCAATCAGCAAGCCCAAGCGCAACGCGCCCAAGGCAATCCGTATCAGACCAACGAACAAACCCAAAACCAGCGAATAGGCGATATACAACTCGCTGCCCTCGGGAGCAAGCCCCTGCACGGTCGTCGCGCTGATGAGCGAAGCTATGGCCACCGGGCCGGTGGACAAATGCCGGGACGAGCCAAACAGCGCAGCCACAGCCGGCGGCAGAAAGGCCGCGTACAACCCATAGACTGGCGGTAGTCCCGCCAACTCGGCATAGGCCATAGCCTGGGGCACGAGGATTGTTGCCACGGTCAGGCCCGCGAGCACATCGGCGCGCAAGACGGACGGACGGCCGAGTTCGGGCAACCAATGGATAAATGGAAAAAATCGCTTCATGCGTTCGCTAGGGATCGGTTGACACTTAGTCGGCGACCAGTGTACACTTAGCGGGTCATCACCTCAACAAAGCGGGAGTGCCGCATGGAATCCCACGAGCAGCGAGCTTTTTTCGAGCAGCAGGGCTACTTAATCGTCCCCGACCTGCTCAACAGCCGCGAAGTCGCCGAATGCCAGCGCGAGATCCAACGCCTACACCAACTAGCCGTCGACCTCGAGGCCAGCCAAGACCCGCTCAGCCGCCACTTTCAGCGCGAGCCTTTTTCTACAGACCAAAACCGCAACGGCCTGCCGGTGCTGCGCAAAATCGAGAACACCCGCGCCCTATCGCCGTGCTTTGCCCAACTCGCAGCCCATCCCCACCTCGTCGCCATCGTGCAATCGCTCCTCGGGGACGACCTGCTGCTCTTCCGCAGCACCCTCATGCTCAAACCCGCCTTCCACGGCTCAGCCCATGCCCTGCACCAAGACTCGGCTTATTGGCCAATGGAGCCGCCCGCGCTCGTAACTGTGAGTATAGCCCTCGATGACGCTACTCCAGACAACGGCTGCATCAAAATTATTCCCGGCAGCCACCATTGGGGCTTGCAGGAATGGGGGCACATCGCCCAACAGCAAGGGGCACCGCTGACTAACCGCGAAGACATCGATAGCTCGCGCCAGATCGATGTGCCGCTCGCGGCCGGGTCCGCCGTGCTGTTCCACAGCTTGATGGTCCACGGTTCCGGCCCCAACCAGACCGACCGCTCGCGCAATACCGCACTCTACGCCTATTTCTCGCCGCATGTGCGCTACGTGCCCGGTGCCAATGGCCCACAATCGAAGACCTTCCCAGTCATCGCCGGCCTCAATGGCGCAGCCGAACACGTGCTGGTCGCCTCTTGAGCAACCAAAAGAAAGAGATTATACCCCTAAGTGCCAACGAAGGGAGGTCGCGCCAATCACGCGCAAATAAAAAAGGCCGACGCCCGCAGTGCGGACACCGGCCTTTTTGCGTTGTTCGGACCAATCTCAGATGGGTCTGAGAATGAGCGACATTTCGCGGCCTTCCATCTTGGGAGCCTGATCGACGACGGCTACGTCCTTGAGCTTGTCGGCCAAATTTTGCAGTAGCTCGTATCCTCGATCCTGATAGGCCATCTGCCGCCCGCGAAAGCGGACGCTGACTTTGACCCGGTTCCCCTTTTCGATAAACGTGCGGATGTGGCTCGTCCGGTATTCGAGATCGTGGTCGGAAATAGTAGGTTGGGCAATGCGAATGCCCTTCATCTGCACGTTGTGCTGCTTCTTGCGCGCTTCCTTGGCCTTTTTCTCTTGGTCGTAGCGGAACTTGCCGTAGTCGATAATCCGGCAGACCGGCGGGCGCGCTTCAGCGGCCACTTCTACTAGATCGAGATTGGCTTCCTCCGCCATGGCCAAGGCACGGGCCGTTTCGATGATCCCCACCTGCCCCCCATCAGATCCGATGAGCCGGATTTGGGGCACGCGAATATCACCGTTTACTCTCGTAAAACTCTTTTTCTTTGCTGCGATTGCATCAACCTCCGTAAAGGGTGGAAAGCGCGGGCGTCTCCCGCAGAGTTTTTAATATATTCTCAGCGCCAATTAAAACAAGCAAAGATTTGCCCCGGCCCTTTTTGGCAGCCATGAGCGAATAGGTTATTTTGCCTATTTTTCACTCAAAGGAAAGCCCATGCCCCGAACGTACGACGTCTATGGAGTCGGCCACGCCCTAGTGGACATCCAATATCAAGTCGCCCCGGAATTCCTCGCCGAAAACCAAATCGAAAAGGGGATTATGACCCTCGTCGATGAGGCGCGGCAGCGCCACCTCACAGCCGCGGTCGATGGCGAGCCAGTCGCCTCGGCTTCGGGCGGTTCGGCGGCCAACACCCTCATTGGCGTCGCCCGCTATGGCGGCCGAGCCTATTACGCCTGCCTGACCGGCCGCGACGCTTGGGGCGACTTTTACCAGCGCGATCTCGAAGCAGCCGGCGTCGCTACTCATCCGGCCAACCGAGGCACGGGCAAAACTGGCCAGTGCTTGGTTTTTGTTACTCCCGACGCCGACCGCACCCTCAACACTTTCTTGGGCATCAGCAGCGCTATCGGCCCAGCCCAACTCCAAGAGGAGATCATCGCCGACAGCCAGTACGTTTATATAGAAGGCTATCTCCTCGGCTCGGACGACGGCTTTGCCGCTGCGTGCCAAGCACAGCAAATGGCTCAGCGCCACAGCACGGCTGTTGCCTTAACTCTGAGCGATCCCTTTGCCGTCCGGGCCTTTCGGGCGCGCTTTGACGCGCTCTTGCAAGAGGGTATCGATCTGCTCTTCTGCAATGAGGAAGAAGCCCTCGCCAGCACTGGGATCGACGACCGAGAAACCGCTGGCGCGTCCCTTGCTTCCCAAGTCGGCACAACCTATGTAACGTGCGGAGCCGACGGTGCCCTAGTGTACGCCGACGGAGTCCACGACCGAGTCCCCGGCGTCCCCGTGCAAGCTATCGACACCAATGGTGCCGGCGATCTCTTTGCCGGTGGCGTGCTCTACGGGCTGTCCCACGGATACAGCCCCTTAGACGCGGCGCGCTTAGGCTGCTATGCGGCCGCGCAAGTGGTAACCCGCTTCGGGCCGCGCCTAGAACAATCGTTCGCCGATCGCATCGATCACATCCTATCCCATTTCTCAACCTAGTCTGGAGGCCCGCGTGAAAATCCTAGTCCACTACCCATTCACCGACGAACAGCACGACTACCTGCGCCAGATAGCGCGCGAAAACGGTGGCCACGAAGTCTTTGTGGCCAACGACGATCAAGAAGCTCTCACCGTGGCCAGCGAAATCGACATCATCGTCGGCAACTTTCCGCCCGCGGTCTGCGCCGCCGCTCCCAACCTGCGTTGGATCCAGTCCTTCAGCACCGGCATGGACAAGTTCCTCTTTCCCGAAATCATCGACCGCGACGAAGTCGCCATTTCCAACGTAGCCGGGCTATACGCCCCCCAAGGCGGCGAACACGCTTGGGCCTTGCTTCTCGCCCTGACTCGGGGCATCGATAAGTCGATTCGCCACAACGACCAGCGCAAGTGGGCCGGCGGCGCTACCGTCGAGCTGACCGGGCAGACGTTGGGCCTTGTAGGACTAGGGGGGTTTGGGATTGAAATGGCCAAGCGGGCTGCCGGGTACGACATGCCGATCATCGCCATTGATCCGGTACGCCGCGATCTGCTACCGGGCATTTCCGAACTCAAAGACAACACCCGCGAAAACCTACACAGCCTCCTCCGTCGCGCCGATGTGGTGATGATGGCCTGTCCACGCACCGAGGAGACGTACCACCTCATCGGGCGCGAGGAACTCGCGCTGATGAAGACGAGCGCCTATCTGATCAACGTAACGCGGGGTGGCATCATCGACGAGGACGCTCTCTCTGAGGCACTGCACGACGGGCAGATCGCCGGTGCCGGCATCGACGTCACTGAAATCGAGCCGCTGCCCGAAGAATCCCCGCTGTGGGACGCGCCCAACATCATCCTCACCCCGCATCGGGCCGGTGCCTCACAGCACCGACCGCGCAAGGTCTACGAGTTCTTCTGCGCCCAATTGGAGCGCTACCTCAAGGGCGAGCCGGTGCTCAATATCATCGACAAGAAGAAAGGGTATTAGAGCATGGTATTTGCCCTAGATAGTATGGTCCTTCTCGTCTTTTGAACCGGTGATAAATTCGAGATAATTCCCTTGATGGACGACCTTAAACGAACTATCGCGATACGCTTGACGCCAGCCGCGCGGCACTCGGGTAGTGGACTGAGGCGACCACTTCATTTCAGCGGCGTGCAATTCCCCTCCCCACTCCTCGATCAAGTCGATCTCCTGCTGATCGTAGGTGCGCCAGAAATGGCTCTCGGCCAAGCGCCCCGTGTATAGGTTGTACTTCAGTCGTTCGACCAAGACATAGTTCTCCCACAAGGTCCCCACATCGTCGCGCAGAGTTAGGACGTTGAAGTTGTTGATCAGTCCATTCCTGATGCCATTGTCGTAAAAGTAGTAGCGCCGACTCTTGGTAATTTCCTTGCGGAGATTGCGGCTGAAGCCGCGGCGGCTATAGAGGATATAGGCTTTTTCGAGCAGGTCGAGATAGCGCTCCACCGTGTTCTTGTTCATCCCTAGTTGGGTTCCCAATTCCGCCACCGAAATCTCGCGGCCAATCTGAAAAGCAAGCAACTGGAGCAAGCGGAGCAGTTTGTCGGTGTGTCGGATGCCTTCCAACTATAGAATATCTTTGAACAGATAGGAGGCGATTAGTTCCTTTATATAAAGCTGGCGGTCTTCGTTCGACTCCATCAGGATGACTTCGGGATACGACCCGTAGATCAACCGTAGTTCGAGCTGGGCCCTAGTCTGGTGAGCTGTTTCCACCTCCTGTAGTTCGAGCTGGGCCAAGGGCAATAGCAGCAGAGTGTATTTGCGGCCCGTCAAAGGCTCGCCCGTCTGCTGAGCTAGATCAAAGGAAGAAGACCCTGTGGCGATAATGCGCAGCCCTTCGACGTGATCGGCTAATAGCTTTAGATTCAAGCCGATTTGCCGCACGTACTGGGCTTCGTCGATAATCAATGTGCGCCGTTGGCCGATAAAGGCTCGCAATTTGACTAGGGATTGACTTTCCAAATAGTCGCGTACCGTTATATCTTCCCCAGTCACCAAGAGGGCGTCGCGGTCGTACTGTTGGACGTAGTGCTGGATCAAGGTGGTCTTACCCACCCGTCTAGGACCGTACACCACGGCGACTTTACCAGGAATAGCTAGGCGCTTGAGTCGAGCAAGTTGTGCTTGGGGAATATAAATATCGGACATAATACTGACTGAATTAACGTTAATTCAGTCAGTTGTTAAGTCCATAATTACAGAACGAACATCCGATGGAACTAGAAATAACCTCCCAACACCAAGAACAGTACGAACGCGACGGCTATACACTCGTCCGCGGCGGCTTTACCGCCGATGAGTGCGACCGCTTTGTCGCCTACATGATGGACCTCCACGCCGGCCGCTTCAGCGTTGAGGGCTATCCCCCGCGCCAGCCAGACGATTGGAGCCGCTTAATTAGCCGCAGCTTGCACCATCCGGCCGGCCTAGCTTGGATGCTCGATCCTCGACTGCGCCAGCCGCTGCACACCTTCCTTGGCGACGAGCCAGACGGGGTCCAGAGCATGTACTTTTACAAGGGTTCCGAGCAACGCCGGCACCAAGACGCCTTTTTCCTGCCGGACTGCATGTCGGCTTGGGTCGCTCTCCAGCCAGTCAGCGCCCGCAACGGCAGCATTCACATCCAGGTAGGCTCTCACAAGGGAGAGCTCATAGAAAAGCGCCATTTCCGCCGCGATGAAAACGGCGAGTTAGGTCCTTGGTATGGCTGGGACCCGGACGAGGCTTTTGACGCCCTTTTCGTGCGCAATGGGTTGCCGGAAATTGCCATTGAAGCGGACAAAGGCGACATCGTGTTCTTCAACGGCCGCCTAATCCATCGCGGCGGCCCCATTTTGGATGAGGGCGCTTTCCGCCATAGCTGGGCCGGCCACTACATTCCCCACTCCTACAATCCGTGGCCCTACGAGAGCCACCCCCGGTTGCGCGTCTCCTTCGACGGCGTGTGCCGCTTCACTCCCACTCACTGAGAGGCGATACCAAAAGCAAGGAGGTTGACTATGAAGCTATGGATGGATGTAATGCGCGATCTCGAAAGCGTGATGAACGATCACGAGCGCATCCTCGACGCTTGGGCGGAGGGCGGCGTTGACGGCGTCGTGTTCGGTCCACTCGTCTTCGGCACTGCAAGACTATCGAAAGATGCCGTGTCCGCTCCCACCAGCGACATCGTGGCGGAAGCGTACGATCCGAATCCGGCGGTGTACGCGCGACTAGGCGTCGAGCCACCGCCGCCGCCGGAACACAAACTGCCCGAGAAAAGGGCCCTGCTAGAAAAGACGATGAACGCCGCCAAAGACCGCGGCATGCAGGTTTACTGTATGTACGCCGACGGAGGTGCCGGTCCAGGCGGGCAGGGCCACCACCTGCACGACGACCAGACACTGGCATCGCGGGTAGCGCGTATGGTCGATACACTAGAGCACTTCCCGATGGCGGACGGTGCCGTGATGGACGGACCAGAGTGGGGATACGAAATCGCCCCCCATCACATGAATCACCGCTCTTACTTCTTTCACGACCTGCCGGAATCTGTCGCGCCGATGGCCGCGGATCTAGGATACGACTACGAGGCTATGGTAGCCGCCAAAGACAGGCTGCTGTCTCTATTCCACAACCTCGACCCAGTGCGTATCCGCGGACACGCCCGCGGCGGCCTAGTCGGTGCCCACCGCATGCTCGGAGCCGATCCCGACCTGATGGCTTGGCTGTCGTTCCGGGCCGACTCGCTGACTCGCTATTTTCGCCGCATCCGCGAGGGCGTCGCCGCCGAATTGGAGCGCCCAGTGCGCTTGGGATGCGGTCCACGCTCGGCCGCCTTCGCGCCCTTGTGTGGATACGACTTCGTCGATCTGGCCCAGTTCATGGACTTCCTGCTGCCGAAGCACTACTTCTTTCACCGGGGCTTCGACGGCTTCCTCGGTACGGTCTATCGCTACTCGCAGACGCTCTTGGAGTGGAATCCGGGGATCAGCGTGGCCGACACCCTCGACGTCGTGCAGGCTCTCTTCGGCATCGTCCTGCCGGGCGTAGGCGACGACATGCTCGATTTCGAGAGTGCCCTCAATCCAGAGTTTTTCGAACAGGTAGTAACGCAGGAAACGCGACGGGCGCTGGCCGCGGTTGACGACCCCGAGCGCATTGTGCCCTGGCTCGACACCGGTCGCTTTCCCCACGATGGCGATCCAATGTCGGCGCGCGACCTCAAGATGTTGCTCGACGCCGCTGAGGCCGCCGGGCTCAGGCGCTTCAACTACCACCACCAAGGGAACCTCAGTTCGGGTGAATGGATGGTCATCAGCGACAAATGCGGAACCCGCTGGGACCCGCGCAAAAGCGACTACGAGCCGCCGGACGAGCTGGTGTTGTAGGGCCGCTCACTCTTCTCGGGGTCCGATGACGCGACGGGCGCGATCGCTCAGCCGCTGCGGAGTCCATTTCGGCTCGCGAACGAGGCGCACTTCGACCTCGCCGACGTCCCTCAGGCGGGCACGGAGTTGCTCCTCAATGCCATCGGAAAACCAGTCGAACCAAGTCTCGCGCCCTGCGTACGGCATGACGATATCGACGCGGATGTCGCTTCCTTCGATGACGATCTCCTGGACGATGCCGATATCGACGAAGCTAAGCTGGCGCTGCCCCCAAGGCGATCCCTCGACGTAGAGTTCAAATTCGTTGGTGGCTCGCAGCGCGTCCATGACGTTGTCGAGACTGATCGGCTTAGGAGCCGGAGCGGCTTCCCCTTGGGTGATCGGGCTGGTAAGGCGCTCCTGGTGGTCGACGAGGTCGGCGAGGCCGCCGTGCTCTCCCCCCTCTTCGTACCGGTGCAGGACGTAGGCGTTCTTTTCGTACACGTGCTCGCCGGTGCGCATCGCCGCGAGCTGCACCGGATAGCGAACCCAAGTGCCGGTATGCGAGAACCCGGCGTGGGCCGGCTGCGGCCAGTTCGGATTGGTATTCTCGAATTCGAGGTGGATGCTGCCGAATCCTTCGCCGGTTTCGCGGTTGAAATGGGTCACCCAGCGAGGATCCTCGCGCTGCCAACCTCGGGCCCCAAAACCAATCTCACCCTCCGGTCCCATCCAGGCTCGTTCGGGTAGCTGTTCGCCGATGACAAACTCGTCGTTGCGGCAGTCGCGGAAACGCACGTCCTCGAGAACTTCGAGCTTCGATTCCATGATGACGTAGGGCTGACCGGCCCAAAAGCTGTAGGTCACAGTGGCCATGACCTTGTGGAGCCGGCCGACTTGGGGACCGATTGACAGGATTGGGTGGCCCCAGCGGCGGATGCGCACGCAGACCGGTCCCTTAATCACATCGTAGTCGAACATGGGCGGGCCGTCCCAGTTGGTGAGCCGGTAGCGGCCGACGCGTTCGTCGCTCCAGTCGGGGCCCCAGTGAATGGTGCCTTCGACTCCGTGGCCGTGCCGGTTTACGAGTTCGGCTGGTCCCCTTTTCGAGTAGTGATTCTTCCAGTTGCCGTTCATCTTCCCGAGGACCGCGCGGTAGTACTCGTTTTCCACCTCGAGGGCATACCCCTCACCCGAGACCTTGAGGTCGGTGTCGTAGTGAGGCTCAGGTGCCTCCGGGTTGCCATACAGCAGGAGGTAAGTCGCCGAACCCTCGGCGGTCACATCGGCGAGGAAAAACAACCGGCAGCGCAGCAACTCGTCCTCGCGATCCATGAGATGCACTTGGCTCGGCACAACTTCTATGGGACCGGTTTCACTGTGGAGACGGGCAACGCGGACCTCGCGGCCAAGGTCAGTAATGTGGCCAGCGTGAATGTCCACATCCGCTTCGACCGGTTCGCCTCGGCGTTCGTGTGCCGTGTCGTTTATCAGCACTAGACGCTTGGCGTACTGCCAGCCAAGAGGCCGGGATTCCCAGGATTGCGGCAGGGATGCGGTCGCGTCCCAGTCGCAGGCGGGAATGTAGATCGAAGAGTCTTTCATCTGGGGTCTCCATGGCAAAAGGTGCTATCTTGATGTCCCGCACGAATATGCAACGGACGCGACCGACGCACAATGATAGCTGTTCGGCGACAAAAATCAGGACAGAAGCCTCGTTGATACTAGATGTCCCGATGTCAGCCGAGCTGGCGCTGGACGTAAATTGGGCTACTCCAAGCGCGGTGCTGATCACACTGGGTCAGTTGCACCCAGTAGGGACATAGACCCGTTGTCGGCCGTGTGTCCCGGAAAGAGAATTCTACTCGTCGTGGCAAGTTCGGATTCGGGGCCTGTCCGACGATGACGTGCCGACTGGTACCGCCCGCATCCACTCGCATCGGTTGTTCCCGCACTTGGGTCAAGCCAAATGCGAAGGTCGCAGGATCGGATTCAAAGCGGCATAATGTCTCCGCGTCTGCTTCGATTTCTAGGCACATTCCCATGCGATTGCCGGCAGGGACCGTGTCGAAACAGACCATTTGGTCATCAGCCAGTTCGAGACGGTCGCAGGGAGAGACCAAAGCGACGGGCTCGACGTTGGCGATGCGTCCGTTTTCAACGACAAACCTACCCTGCCAGAAGACGCGCTGATCGGGAGCACTGCCGCGCTGTTCGGTCCCTCCCCACAGGATGCGCAAGGCACCTTCGGCAGATGCCATCGCCGGTCGCCACGTCCACAGCAAGTCGGGGCCGCACAGCAGATCGACCTGCTCAATCGCCGCCGTCCCCTCTGCCTCGACCGACACAAGAGGAGCATCGGTCGTTGCGTATTCGCTTCCCATCGGATGGCCGTCGGCTCGGACGTCGAGCAGTATGCGAGCCCCGTCAGTGGCGTAACACCGCCTTGCTGCTATTGCTTCCCATAGCCCATCCCGGGTGAGTTCGGAGGCCAGAAAAGCAGTGACACCACTGCGTGCGTTGCGGATAAGCCGGCTACCGGGGTGGTCGCATCCGGGCCGACCGGCAACGCCGTCGGTTCCGGCGGTTATCCCGACGCGGTAACCGCGACGCAAGGTGTCGAGCACGAACCAGTCCGAAGTACCGTGGGTGGAGTGGACCTCGGCGAGAGTTTCGATTCCCGGCTCGTGGAAATCGAGGTTGGTCGTCCTACCGCCAGCGTGCATGTTGATGAATACCTCTTCATCCCGCATGATGTCCAAAAACTCGGTTGCTGTTTCGAGGTCGGGTTCCGGATCGGGCACGCCTTCGGTAAAGAAGCGACCCGAACGCCGCAAGCGCGGCTCATCGCGTCGGTACATGACGTTGCGGTCGCCGCCGTCCGGTGTGTAGGCGCTCCATTCGCACCCGAGAAAGGCGACAAAACGTCCCTCCTCATTGGCGGCAGCCGACTCGCGGCGCGTTTGCTCCCACAGATCCAAGCTGACATGGTGGTCATTTGCTTGGTGCGAGCAGACCTGCAAACCAGCTACGTGACGGGCGTAGTCAAAATGGTGGCGCACCGAGCCGACACCGCAGCCAATTTGGCCTTGGCCAGCATGCAGGTCACCCCAGAAGACGCGCAATGGAGGCGCCCCAGCAGCAATGCGCACCGGATTGCTTTCTGCCCGCAGTTGGAAGCGAGGAACAGCGACCTCAATGCGATGAATCCCCGGGCTGTCGATACGCACCCGTGCCCGGTAAGCAGGCATGTCGCCAGCGCTTTCGACGGAGACCACTCTGATTCCGTCGGCAGGGACTACCTCCGGAACGGAGTCCTCGATGAGTAAGGGATTCCCCCACTCGTCCTCAACGCGCAGCGTCAGTGCGATATCTTCGTCGACGAGCCCATCCGCCGGAGCAAGGGCAAACAGCCGTGCCGGGACACCAGCTACAATGGGGAAGCCTCGCACGGGTGTGAGCTGGACCCAACGGTCGCCGCCGTCCGGATTAATCAGAAAGAGCAGCTCGGCGTCGGGTACGACAAAGGTGGGAGCACGCCACTCCCGGCAGGTCAGTTCAACCATATCTCCTTGGGTCAGCACACCGGAGAGAACTTCGACATCAATATGGTGATTCCACGGAATCAGGTCGCCTCGGAAGGCAAAGGTTACCCGCAAGTTGACTTCGCGCTTCGAGCAGCATGCGCGAACGTACCCTGGAGCGTCGGGATCGCTCGTCTGCAGCATAGCCCAGTCGAACGGCCACAGCCAAGCGACCCGTAAATGCCCACCGGCAGGGATTGCTGTCTCGCCGAGTTCAAATCGCAGAGTTAGATCGACATTATCTCCCGCCTGCACCTCGGTGGACCGCGCTATGAGACCACTGCCGTGTAGGCGACGGCGTTCTCCGAGGTCGACATCGGGGAAATGGTGGATTTGAGGCCGCTTGGGGAAACCGCTTTTCACCAACATGGGATGGACTTTACACTATAAAGCCAAATGCTCATCAAGAGCGGCGCTGAGCCGGCGCAGAACCTCGGGAAATGCGGAGGACACGTCGTCCCTTTCGTTGCGTTCGAGATCGTACAGTATTTGGGGCCGGTCGCGCTGCAGGCGCTTCGTCTCGTCAGGTGGAATGTGCATCGGCTCGAAGACATCCCCCCCGATGCGCTTCCTCGGGTCGTAGCCGCGCACCAACTTGAAACGACCGTCGAAGACCATGCGCCAAGCGCTCAGGCCGGAAAACACCACATCGCGGTGTCTGTATCCTCCTCCTGCGAGATAACTGACAAGGGAGCGACTGTCGAGATCCTCACTCGGAATCAGCCCGGCCCACTCAAGAAAGCTAGCAGTCAGGTCGAGGGTCGTCATCGGAGCGTCGTCGCGACCGACAGCAGCCACTCCTGGACCTGCTATTACCAACGGGACCCCGACCGATGCCTGTAGAGGGGACAGCTTTTGCCACTGATTGTAATCCCCGAGCATCTCGCCGTGGTCGCTAGTAAAGACAACGACCGTATTCTCCAAAGCACCCTTCTTGCCAACATGCTCTATCAAGCGTCCGAGACACTGATCGAGGTGTTCGACGGTGGCGGCCCAGTTGCGGCGCACCTCCTGATGCGTCTCAGGAGAAATATCCTCGGTATTGAACAGAGGAGGCGGAAAATCGACCGGCGGTTCGCGGTACCACCGGTGCATCGATTCGGTGATGTCCCAAGGGTGATGGGGGTTTTGCAGATTCACCTCTAAGTACCACGGCTTGTCGTTGGGTGCCCGATCGAGCAAGGTGAGGGCGTTGGTGGTAATCCAAGTGTCGAAATAGGCGTCGTCGGGTAGCGTCGTCGGAAAAGTAGCCGTCCACACGCCCTCTTGGTTGCGACGCGCGTAGTCGGCAATGTGCTCCTGTGCCAAGCCGCGCTCGTGCAGGAACGCCATGTACGAATCCCGGGGAACCATGTCGTTGCGACGCATCAGGATGGTCGCTTGGTTCAGGCCAGCGTTGAAGATGGCGTCGGAAAACCCCCATTCTTCCAATCCCTGGCGGCCATCAACTCCCCGGTGAAACTGCGGAGGGTTTCCAGATTGATTGCTGCCCACGTGGTGTTTGCCTGCCGCCATGACGTGATATCCAGCCTCGTCGCGCAGGCGCAGGTGGTACTTGGGCAAATTGTCGGGGGGATAGGTATCGTTGCCCCACACTCGGGTGCGATCGTACTCCTGCCCAGCTACCAAGCAGGAGCGCGAAGGAGCGCAAACAGGCGACGGGCAGATGGCGTTGGCGAGCCAGACCCCGCGATCGGCGAGTTGCCGCAGATGCGGAGTGCGCACTGGAATATCCGGGTTCATCTCGAGCCACTCTGGCCGCTGCTGATCGGTGAGGACGAACAGGATGTTGGGACGTTTATTCGGCATAGGTAAGTTCTGAAGTTAGGCTGCCTCTTGTTCGGCAAGCAAGGCGACGACCAGCTCTGGGCTCAGTATTTTCCGAACGACTAGACAGCCGTTCACATCGAAAAAGTATTTCTCGTGTTCGTTCATAACAAAGCTCTCCAACGTTATTCGATTTTCAGACGAACGAGCCGCCGATGGGCTGGTTGCCGACCATGCCGGTGAAATAGTCGATGATCAGCCACATCCCCGAGACAAAGATCTGTCCCATAATCAGACCTAGGAAAAACGGTCTGGTGCTGTTGTACAGCGCCGGTCCTCCGTATTTGAGCACCACCGACTTGATGGCCCACGCTACGAATACACTGAACCAGACATAGTTCATAATGAAGAAAGTACTGGTGGCAAAACCCAGCGGATGCACGGGCCACCACACAAAACGCGCCCTAATATAGGCCAGCAGACCCATCACCAACGCCCCTAAGCCGGTAAACAACCAGCCTCCTATATGAGCGGAGGTGGGATTGGACAGGATGACGGCCATGTAGTTGGCCGCGTTTCGCGGTACACCAATGAACCAGAAACCGTGGAGATTGACGCCCCCATAGGTGTAGGACAGCGTCATGACGCTCCATATAGAACTAGCTAAGGCAATCACCACAGCCAAGGCCACCCCCCAGATCAGCGTCCTCCTATCCCCTTTGAGCAGTTCGGCGATTTTCAAGGCGTTGGCAAAACAGGGCATAAAAAAGATGCGGATATTGGCCGCCCACACATAGGTAAAGCCCAAAGCCACGATGCCCGAGGCCCCCAACACGCTAGTACCCAAACCCGACACGACGAAATCCGCCGGTGTCAGCGGCGTGCGGATGACTGCCACCCCCCCCTCCACCACGGCCCGGGTCAAGGCCATGAAGACGACGAAGACAGCAAAGAGAAAAACCGGGACGACCCACAGGGGGAGGCCCGACTTCCACAGCCAAGCACTGATGATCAGTAGGCCGACGAGCAAACCCCAGACCGCGGTTCGGTAAGACAAAATTTCGTCCCTGTCGTCTACCGCCTCATCCCCTTTGAAAGCCTTGCTGAACACCCCCTTGAGGTGGCTTCTACCCATCCACAGGCCAGACAGTACCAGCACGATCATGGCACCCATAGCTTGGTGCGCTAAGTAGGGACCGCTGGAATTGGCAAAGCGGCTCAGCTTTTCGGCGCTCTGGATGCCCAGAATGTTGAAGACGCCCCGCTCGATATTGGATACAAGAAAAAACAACCAAAGCCCCAAGGCCACATCTCGGCTGAGCAGATAGGCAAATCCGACCAAGCCCAGATTGAACATGACGATGAGCACGGTCGTATTCCTAAAGAAGGTAAACTGGCCCGTCAGGATGCCTTGATCGCTGAACTGACTCATGCCCGGGATGAAGGGGAAGTAGTTGTACAGGGCGCTGTAAGAACCCAATAGAAAGGGGATGGAAAAGCCTATCCACATGACCGGATTTTTGAAGAAAGGCTTGATCCAAGAACGCTTTTCGCCATTGCTGCCTCCTCGCTCTTCATCCCGCATCATCTCGAGCGGGACCTGAACCAGCGGATAAAGCAGTTTTTCGTGTTCAATCCACTGCCGCCGCACAATGACCATCAGGCATATAGATACCCAGTAGCTGGCGATGATGAACAGACACCAGTACAGAATGGGCTCGATCCAGACGTTCCAAGGCACGGAGAGGCCCTCGGGCAAGCCCTCGTAGAAATACCTAATGGCCTCGGGATCTTGGGGAGCTATCCACTTGGGCACATAGGGGTGGATAATCTCTTCCCACTTATTTTCAGGCGAAGCATAGTAGTAGATTCCGGCGACAATGGGCAGTAAGTATTCGGAAAAACCGATAGTTGGTATGGCAGTGGCCAGCATCGCCATGATATAGACCACGGCCAACTCGGGAGGAGCAAGAGCGTACTGCCGTCTGATGATGCCCAGAATTACATTGACGATGCCGACATAAATAAAAAAGACGAAGAGCGCAGCCGGTGTATTGAGGTTGTGGGCTAGCAGCGAACCCTTGATGATCATATTGGTGTAGGGCAGGACGAGGCCGATGAAAAGGGCCATGAGTGAGCCGATTAGCAGGGCCCGGAAAGTCGCGCCCGGCTTGTCCATCCCATCGCCATCTGGAAGGACGGGGTGTCCTGCTCGGATATCTTCTCGCATGTCTTTTGGGATATAGCGGTCCGTCTTGAACTCACAAGTAGCCCAAGACATTCCCCGTCATACCAGTGAAGTAGTCAATTACCAGCCACATGCCCGCCACCACTACTTGGCCTAGGATTAACCCTAGAAAAAAAGGCCGAGTCCGGCTGTAGGCGGCTGCTCCCCCGTACTTGAGCACAATCGTTTTGAACAGCCAAGCCAAAAAGATACTAAACCACACCCAATTCATAATGTAGAACGTGCCGGTAGCGAAGCCCAAGGGATGGATCGGCCACCACACAAAGCGGTAGCGAATATAGGTGAATAGGCTCATCAAGAAGGCTCCCAAGCCAGTGAAGGCCCAGCCGCCCAGGCTGGCAGGTACAGGGCTATCGAACTTGGGAGCCACATAGGTGAACGCCTTCTGTGGAACGAAGATAAAGAAGAAATTGTGCAGGTTTATACCGCCATGGGCATACGCCATCTTCATAACCAAATAGATGGAGCTGGACAAGGTGAGGACAATGGCCAGCAATACAGCCCAGAGCAGCCCCCTTTTGCTGCCTTTGATCTCTTCCGCCAATTTGAGGGCATTGGCGAAGCAAGCCATAAAGAAAATGCGCACATTGGCACTCCATACATAGGTTAAAGCCACGCCGATCAAGCCGGAGGCCCCCAAGGCGGTCGTACCTAGACCAGAGATGGTGAAATCAGCGGGAGTAATGGGCGTGCGCAGTACGGAAACTCCTCCTTCGACCACGGCCCGGGTAAGCGCGATGAAGACAACAGCAGCCCCGAAGAGAAACACCAAGACGATCCACAGCGGTATACCCGACTTCCACAACCAGCCGATCATTACCGCTAGGCCGACCATCAAGCCCAACACGGCGTTGCGGTAGGATAGTACCTCGCCAGAATCGTCAATGCGATCATCCCCCCGCAAAGCCTTGATGAAAACATCGCGCAAATGCCCCCGTCCCATCCACAGCCCAGAGAGCACCAGCACGATCATCGCCCCCATCGCTTGGTGGGCCATGTGCGGCCCGACTAGATTGGCGAAACGGCTCAGGTCTTCCGCACTGTAGATGCCCAACATATTAAAGACACCCCGCTGTAGGGAAGACAGCAAAAAGAAAAACCAGAACCCCAAGGCGACATCTCGGCTCAACAGGTAGGCAAAGCCAATCAACGCTAGGTTCATATCTAGGCGGAGATAGGTAGTGCCGCGAAAGAGGTGGAAGTCGGTCGAGGTGGTGATGCGGGGCACGAACTCGTAGTAGCTATGCAGGGCATTTATGTGGCCGATGAGGAAGGGGATGGCAAAACCCAGCCACATAGCCGTACTAGAAAAAAAAGGAGCCAGCAGCGTCCGTCTCCCATTGTCCTGAATCATCTCTAAGGGAACCTGGGCCAAGGGATAAAGCAGTTTTTCGCTTTCCATCCACTGGCGGCGCACGATGACCATGGCGCAGATGGATACCCAGTAGAAAGCGAGGATGAACAGGCACCAGTAAGCCAACGGCTCAACCCAAGCACCCCAAGGCAGCGGCCGCCCCTCCGGTAACCCTTCGTAGAAATAGCGAATGGCGTCGGAGTCCTGGGGGACCATCCACTCGGGGACATGGGGGTGGATCAAGTCTGCCCAGTTGTTTTCAGGAGTGGCAAAGTAGTAGAGCCCCGTGGTGATGGGCAGAACGTATTCGGTGAAGCCGATCGTGGGGATGGAAGTAGCTACCATCGCCATGATATAGACCACGGCCAATTCCCCTCTCGACAGGGCCAAGCCCCGATGGAACAGGTGCAACAGCGGATTGAGGCAAAGGACTAGAACGAAGAAGATAAAGAGGGCAACTGGCGTGCTGAAGTTGTGTGCTAGCACCGTACCCTTGATGACCATATTGGAGTAGGGTACGGCAACGCCGATGAAGATCGAGGCCCCACCGCCGATTAGTAGAGCTTTGAAGGTGATGCCGCCGCCCGAGTTTTTCACCTCACTTGCCATGTACCAGTCCGTTCCAGCCTTCGGCGATAGACTTCGCTGATCACCGGGATGCCCACAGGCGGAGGCAAGCGGTCAAAACCCGCCTCATCCTAGGCCCAGTGACATCAGGGGCCAGATCGGCCGCCTACTCAGTCGGCGTAGTAATAGCCGTAGAGAATCATCATTTCATCGGCGCGCGTGAACCCGAAATTGAGATTCCGCTCGGTGTCATTGTCGTAGGTGGCCCTAATCCTGAAGCCTTGGCCCTCTTCGACCATGAGCGGCGGATCGAATCTGAGGGGGGCCGGGTGTTCCCAGTCGTAGCTGATGTAGATCAATTCCCCATCCCGGGGGCCACCGATGAATTCGGCGGTGAATTCCTCCATGCGGTCATGGGTGTGGGAAACAAGTTGGAAGATGTGCCTGTCCTCTTTAAAAATGAACTCTTTTTCCAAGGAAGTGACCTCGCCAGCGGGCAGATCAATATCGAAATTGCTCAGGGCAAAGACCTCGGCTACTCGCTCCACTTTCGCGGGATCAGCGAGATGCAGATTGACAAGTACTTCGCCTATCATGACCTGATCGGCAGTGTTGGCGTAGTGGGAGTTCATATCGAGTCCCGTTCCAGCGGGCAAACGCATGGCCACGCCGGGAGGCAAGCTGAAGTCAAGGCGCGTAGATTGGGCGATTACGATGGGAACCTGGTACTGCATGACCCGCCAGTCGAACAGATCGTACCCTTCAGAGTCTTGGTAATTACCCGCGGCGTCGCGCAGGTCGCGATAGGTCTCCGGCTCGGGAATGACATCGGCTGGGGTATAGTCGGGAAACTGGTTGATAATGAAGTGGTGACTCCCCGACCGCATGGATAGTTCGAAGCGGTTGACGAAGATATCCTCGGCGTGGTCTAGGGCCTGATAAAAATAGACCTCGCGTTCGTACTGGGGTGCTACCTCAAAGGGACCCAAGCGGAGTTGAATGCCGGCGAGCGGCGGCTCTAGCGACTCGAACTTCGGTATCGCATAGCGTTCCTCGTCCTGCAGCAGGGCCAAGTCTGCTACCACCCCTTTTTCGGGGGCTCCGGCGCGGATCCACTGGCGTATGAATTCCAGTTGGCCGTTAGTCAGAGGCGGACGACCCAGTGGCATCTGTGCGCCGTAGTTGGGATGGTCGGCGTAGAAGTGATCTTGGTCGGGCGCGTTGATCTTTTCCCACAGGTAACTCTTAAAAAGGCCCGCAAGTCCCTCATTGCTCAGCAAGACCAAGCCATCTTGGGCGGCCGCGGCATTGCGCGGGACACTATTGATCAGTTGGCTGTAAGCTAAATCTGGAGTCAAAACCAAGCCCGACTGCCGGGCAAAGGAGGTGCCGACACTGTGGCAGCTAACGCAGTTGGAGGCAAAGATATCGTGCTGGATCGTATCCCAAGTTGATGTTTCTTGGGGCTCTACCGAACGGCCGGAATCGCAGCCGATCAGAGACCAACTCGCAGTGCTGAGCAATGCGCTTAGGACAAAGCCGATTCGCCGCATCTCTACCCTCCACAAGTGCGGGGATAATAAGGATAGGCCAATGACACAGACGTGCGAGAGAACTGCCAACCCTCGTCTGTTCATCTATTGTATTTCAGATACCACCATTTTGGGAGATTGTCAAGTTTTACTGTAGGGCTAGGATGCCTCGGTGTCGATTTACCGCAACTTTTTAGTTGGTCTAAGCAAGGTCTTTGTTATCCGCGTGCACACAGAGCGAGAAATTTTGATTGATATGCCCGTTAATTTCTTGTAATATTTTTTTCCTACATGGATAAGGGATAAGCGCTATTTTGTTTTAGAACATCCGACTTTTCGCAATCTGGGCCGATTTGAGGAGCAGAGCTTTTGCAGACGCCGTTCATCGCTCCGCAGTAGCTTCTGTGATTTTCGCCCTTCCACAATAGCGAGATCAAGGTCCACCCTATGGCTGACTTATTCCGTTTGTTGATCTGGGGCCTCTTCTTGTGGGCTAGTTTCGCGGCCGGACCGGCTTCCGGGTTGGTCATCTACCGATTGGGCGGCGAAGCACTGGACCCGCCTCCAGGAGCAGATCATGAAGGCGTGGAATTCATCCAGTTAAGCTGGACCGATCTCGATCCTTCCCTAGGCGGAGAGACAGTCGATCTGAATATAGACACCGCCGCTATCCAGCCGCTCGAACGCGATCCAAATTTCAATATCGCCCCCGGGATTGAAGAACATGGTGGAGAACACGTCAGACCCAATGTGAATGTGGAAGTATGGGATGGAGATGTCAGCGTGCCTTGGGTGGCGGCTAGTTATCTGTGTGGCGACCTCAGCAAATTTTTCTGCGTAGACGATTTTGGCCGGCAAGGCACGGCTAATATCAACTTAGGTCGTCCCTATCTTATCGATCGGGTGCGGATTATATCCGGCCTGACCGATCCGAGTAAAATAGTGCGGACCTTCCGCATTTACATCGCGCCAGAGTTGCCTTGGAGAAATAGATCGCTCATTGATCATCCCCCGCCGTATTCGCCTTGGGTCTTCGAAGAGCGAGACAACCGGGAACAGATCATAGATGTACCCATCCCACCACAAGAGGGAACGACCTTTGTGCAAGTGGCCATCAGCGAACACCGCGAGGACTGGGAAGTAAACGAGATAGAAGTCTACGCCAAAGGGCTGGTCAAAAAGGCCAGCTACATCTCGAACATCCTCGATTTTGGTCAGCCGATGGCCTGGGGCGACCTGCGCTGGGCCGGACGCCAAGACCCCAAAGCCCGCGTCCTCATCCAAACCCGATCCGGCCAAGACGACGACCCCGACCTGTTCTGGCGATCTACCGGACGAGGCGACGAAAAAATATCCGTCAGCCGAACCGAATACGCCAAGTTAGCTATCGGCGAAAAAGCCGGCATCGGCTACGATCATGCGAACTGGACGTTCTGGTCCGCTCCCTATGCCTTTGCCGACGGCAACGGCACCCCCATCGTGTCCCTGAGTCCAAGACGCTACCTCCAGCTCAAAGTCGATTTTCTGCCCCAAGACGAGGACGGCGGCCAGGTGGACTTTCTCGAATTGCGCGCTTCCCCACCGGTGGCAACGGGGTTGGTCGGCGAGATCTGGCCGGTCGAAGTAAAAGTGGGACAGCCACAGCAGTTTACCTACGCGGTGCGACCAACCCTTGGCACCAACGACGAGGGCTTTGACCGGTTGGCGATAGCGACCTCGTCGATTGTCGAGGGAGTGGCTGCGGTGCGCATCGGCGATGAGCCGGTGTCCTATGCGGTGGAGGTGTCCGAACCACACCGGGTAGTAGTGAGTTTTCCGCGGCTGACGGCCGAGGATTCAGGAGCTTTGGTGGAAGTGGTTTTCCAAGCCCAAGTATTGCGCTATGGATCTACCTTTGCCGCACAGGTATGGGACAGCGCCCAGCCGCTGGAGGTGCATCAGGGGGTTCAAGGGGGCGATGCCAGTCCAGCCTATGAAGGCAATCGGGTGTGGGTAGCCACAACAGCCCGAGAGCAGGCGGTGTTACAGGTGCGGGCGGCGGCGGCAATCTTGACGCCCAATGGGGATGGGTACAACGACACAGTAGGACTGGGCTACGATTTATTGGAACTGACGGGAGCGGCGTCGGTGGAGGTGGTCGTGTGGGATTTGTCGGGGCGGCTGGTGCGTCAAGTGTATGCAGGGCGAGACGACGTGGGGACGTATGAGCGTATGTGGGATGGCCGCGATGAGTTAGGACGGCTAGTACCGCCGGGACTCTACCTATACCGCGTCTCTGTCGAGGCCGACCACCAAACGGTCGAGCAAGCCGGACTCCTGCACGTGGTGTACTGAGCAATTTTTCGTTTGTCTTAGGCCCATCTTATGAGCGACCTATTCCGTTCGTTGCCCTGGGCTCTCTTCCTGTGGATTGGTTTCGCGACTGGAGAAGCTGCCGGGTTGGTCATCTACCGTTTCGGCGGCGAAGCGCTAGCGCCGCCGCCCGAAGTAAACCACGAAGGAGTGGAATTTATCCAGTTGAGCTGGACCGATCTCGATCCTTCCCTAGGTGGAGAAGCCGCCGGTCTGGATATAGACGCTGCCATTCAGGCTCAAAAACGCGATCCTACTTTCAATATAGCGCCAAGCATTGAAGAAAAAGGAGGAAGCCACGTCAGACCCAACGTCAATGGACAGGTCTGGGATGGGGACGAGAGTACGGTTTGGTTGGCAGACAGATATCTGTGCGCCGAGTTTGAAGCCTATAGTCTCCTCTGTATTGACGATTTCGGCACCCCAGGCACGACCAATATTTTTTTAGGCAGTCGCTACCTCATCGACCGGATTCGGGTGAAGTCCGGGTTGGCCGACCCAGGCAAAATTGTGGGCTCCCTCCGCGTTTTCATGTCCCCGCTTCTTCCCACCATGAGGATCACTTGGAATCCTCCGCCCTTTGCCCCCTGGATCGTGGAAGTGCGAGACAATCGAGAGCAGATCCTCGACATCCCCATCCCACCGCACGAGCAAGTGGAATTCGTGCAGGTGACGGTCGGCGAACACAACGAGGACTGGGAAGTCCACGAGATAGAAATCTACGCCAAGGGCTTTGTCGAACAAGCGACGTATATCTCCAATATCCTCGATTTTGGCCAGCCGATGGCCTGGGGCGACCTGCGCTGGGCCGGACGCCAAGACTCCAAAGCCCGCGTCCTCATCCAATCCCGCTCCGGACAAGACGAAGACCCCAACCTGTTCTGGCGATTCACCGGACGAGGCGACGAAAAAATACCCGTCAGCCGAACCGACTACGCCAAGTTAGCTATCGGCGAAAAAGCCGGCACCGGCTACGATCAAGCCAACTGGACGTTCTGGTCGTCCCCCTACGCCTTTGCCGACAGCAGTGGCATCCCCATCGTGTCGCTGAGTCCAAGACGCTACCTACAACTCAAGGTTGACATTCTCCCCCAAGACGAAGACAGTGGACAGATGGATTTTCTCGAAGTGCGCGCTTCCCCACCGGTGGCCACGCAGTTGGTCGGCGAGATTTGGCCGGTCGAGGTCGCCGTAGGACAGCCGCAGCAGTTTACCTATGTGCTGAGACCAACCATTGGAGTTGATAATGGCGGGTTTGACCGGTTGGAGGTGGCCACCGTGGCGCGACTAGGTCCCGTAGCCCAAGTGCGCATCGGCGATGAGCCAGTGTCTTATACAGTGGAGGTGGCCGAGCCGCACCGGGTGGTCGTGAGTATCCCCCGGCTGACGGCTCAGGATTCGGGTGCTTTGGTCGAGGTGGTCTTCGAGGCAGAGGTGTTGCGCTATGGTTCGACTTTTTCAATGCGAGTGTGGGACAGCGCCCTGCCGTTGGAGGTGCCCCAGAGCGTGCAGGAAGGCGATGCTATCCCCGCCTATGAGGACAATCGGGTGTGGGTGGCCACCAAGGCGGAGCATCAAGGGCTGTTGCAGATGAGCCAGAAGCCGGCGGTTTTGACGCCCAATGGGGATGGACACAACGACACAGTAGGATTGGAGTATCGCTTGATAGAGCTGACGGGTCGGTCGTGGGTGGCGGTGGCGGTGTGGGACTTATCGGGTCGTCGGGTTCGTCAGGTGTATGGGGGGTTGGATGGGGTTGGTATCTACGAGCGGGTGTGGGATGGTCGCGACGAGTCGGACCGGCTGGTGCCGCCGGGGCTGTACCTATACCGCGTCTCCGTCGAGGCCGATCATCAAACGGTCGAGCAAGCCGGGCTCCTGCATGTGGTGTACTGAACAGTTTCTCAAGTGTCTTAGACCCATCTTATGAGCGACCTATTCCGTTCGTTGCCCTGGGCTCTCTTCCTGTGGATTGGCTTCGCGACTGGAGAAGCTTCCGGGTTGGTCATCTACCGTTTCGGCGGTGAGGCGCTAGCGCCACCGCCTGAAGCGAGCGGCGAAGGGGTGGATTTTATCCAGCTAAGCTGGACCGATATAGAGGCCGACCGAGGTGGGAAAGCCACCGAGATAGGCTTGGATAGCGCTAGTATCTGGCCTCTGAAACGCGATCCAGACTTCAACATCGCACCTGGAATCGAAGAGAAGGGAGGGGCGCATTTAAGGCCTAATATAAATAGAGAGGTGTGGGATGGGGATACGGGTGTCTTCTGGCTAGCAGAGAAATATATATGCGCCCAATTTCGCGGCCGAGGATCCTGTACCGACGACTTCAGTCGCCAAGGCACAGCTAATATTTTTTTAGGCAGTCGTTATCGCATTGATCGGATTCGGGTTATATCCGGGTTGACCGATCCGAGCAGAACGGTGCGGACCTTCCGCGTCCACATTGGGCAGCTACCCGTGGGCATCTCTTTTAGTCTTACTCCCGAGCCGTTGTCGCCTTGGATCGTCGAAGTGCGTGACAA
Source organism: Gemmatimonadota bacterium (assembly GCA_009840005.1). The sequence continues at coordinate 13,071 of VXOR01000055.1, read as the reverse complement.
CCGAGAGCAGATCCTGGATGTACCCATTCTAGCACACGAGGATGTGGAATTCGTGCAGGTGACTGTCGGCGAACACGGCGAGGACTGGGAAGTCAACGAGATAGAAATCTACGCCAAAGGCTTTGCTGAACAAGCAACTTATATCTCCAATATTCTCGATTTTGGTCAGCCCATGGCCTGGGGCGACCTGCGCTGGGCCGGACGACAAGACCCCAAAGCCCAAGTGCTTATCCAATCCCGCTCCGGACAAGACGAAGACCCCGACCTGTTCTGGCGCTTCACCGGACGAGGCGACGAAAAAACACCCGTCAGCCGAACCGAATACGCCAAGCTAGCTGTGGGTGAAAAAGCCGGCACTGGCTACGATCAAGCCAACTGGACGTTCTGGTCGTCCCCCTACGCCTTTGCCGACAGCAACGGCACCCCCGTAGTGTCGCTGAGTCCAAGGCGCTACCTCCAACTCAGGGTCGATTTTTTGCCTCAAGACGACGACGGTGGACAGGTGGATTTTCTCGAAGTACGCGCTTCCCCACCGGTGGCCACGCAGTTGGTCGGCGAGGTCTGGCCTGTGGAGGCAACGGTAGGACAGCCACAGCAGTTTACCTATGTGTTGCGACCTACCATTGGCGTAGACAGTGGCGGCTTTGACCGTTTAGAGGTAACCACAACGGCACAGCTAGGACCCGTAACTCAAGTGCGCATCGGCGATGAGCCGGTAGATTATGCAGTGAAAGCGGCCGAGTTGCACCGAGTAGTCGTGAGTATCCCGCGACTGACGGCTCAGGATTCGGGAGCTCTGGTCGAGGTGATCTTCGAAGCAGAGGTATTGCGCTATGGCTCGGCTTTTTCGGTGCGGGTGTGGGATAGTGCCCAGCCGTTGGAGGTGCCCCAGAGCGTGCAGGAAGGCGATGCTACCCCCGCCTATGAGAACAATCGAGTGTGGGTGGCCACCAAAGTGGAACATCAAGACGTGTTGCAGATAGAGGAAGGACCAGCAGTCTTGACGCCCAACGGGGATGCGCACAACGATGTGGTGGGATTGGAGTATAGCTTGGTAGAGTTGACGGATCCGTCCTGGGTAGAGGTGGCGGTGTGGGACTTGTCGGGTCGTCGGGTGCGTCAGGTGTATGAAGGGTTGGACGATGTAGGTATCTATGAGCGGATGTGGGATGGTCGGGACGAGTCAGGGCGGCTGGTGCCGCCGGGGCTGTACCTATACCGCGTCTCCGTCGATACTGACCGCCAAACGGTCGAGGCCATAAAACCACTACACGTCGCCTATTGAAGGGTGCTTCAATATTTTCGGTAGCTGTTGTAGTCATGTACCGCTAGGCCGGAATTTTAAGCCCTCTTTTAGGGGGATGTCCCCGCCCGGCGTAGCCGCTCGGCGGCTTCAAAGGCAGCCTGGGCCAAATCTCGTCGCCCAGTGCGCATATAGAGTACGCCCAGATTGTAGTGGGCTATAGCCACATCAGGTTCGAGTTGCAGGGCTCGGTGCAGCGCCTCTTCGGCAAGGGAGTGCTCGCCTCGCTGCAGGTACAAAGCTCCAAGGTTGCGGTGGGCAGCGGCAAATTCTGGATCTATGTCCACAGTCTGCCACAAATACCGGATCTGTTCGTCTTGGCGTCCTAGCTGATGGCAGGCATTAGCCAAGGCGTAGAAACCTTCGGCTCGTTGCTCTGCTTCTACAGCCGTAGTGAAAGAGCCATAAGCCCGTAGATAGTCCCGCCGGTCCAAGTAGAGGTAGCCCAGATAGTAGTGGCCTTCGTATTGAATGACGGGTCGGGGATCGTTGGCAAGCGCCTTAAGGAAGAGGGCCTTGGCTTCATCGAAGCGCTGCTCCCCGCGGAGAAGATTGCCCAGATTGAGCCGAGCCCGGGTGTGATCAGAGGCCAGAGCGAGGGCTCGGCGATAAGCCGTTTCAGCTTCGCGAGGCCGCCTCTCCGCTTCGTAAACCGCGCCCAGACTGCTGTAGACATCTGCGTCGGGACCGGCTTGGAGCGCTTGCAAATAGGCCCTTTCGGCGCGGTCATATGCTTGGTTGCGCATGTGGACCTGCCCTCGGAGCCAAGCAGAGCGCAGATGATCCACCTGTGCGGGATCAACTCCAGTATGCCCCAGTGCAAGAGCAGCACCCAGAATCAGCGCCAAGGCCGCACTGCGCCGCCACTGGTGCCCCTTTAGACTCAGGGCACCCTGACGGAGAGCTTCGGCGGCGAAAAGCATTAGAAAAGGCACCGCGGGAAGCCGATAGCGAGCGCACACCGTGAAGAGCAGACCCGAGACCAAGTAGGATAGTCCGAAGCCGTAGAGCAAACCGTATTGGTGCCATCGGTTCCAGTTCCACACCAACCCCACTAGAGCCAGGGGTGCAACAAGGCCAAAGCCGAAAAGGTTCAGGTAACTCAGACGGGAATGTGCCTCGTAAAAGTGGATATCAACGCTCACTGGGATTTCAAAGGCGTGCCAGAACAGTCTGAATTTGCGGTAGAGCAAGTGGAGGTAGGCGAGCGGTTGGTCAACAATAAAATCGAGGCCCTCACTCAGATAGAACCGGCCTCTATCAGCTAGCGAAGCAGCCGTATCTGCCTGATAGGGCAGTATTTCGAGACGTTGCCAGTCTATCCCCTGGCGTGCATACGGGGTGCCATCAGCCGCAGGGTTGTTGCCCATGTAGAAGCTCCAAGCCCCCTGGAAAGGGAGCGGCGTGCCTTGAACGAGGCTATTATGGATCAGAAAAGGAGCCAGAACAGCGCAGAGTCCCACGCAGAAAGGCACCAGCAATCGGGACCGAGTCCGGTGATAGAGCCACCAGAGGGCCACCGGCACTAGCAACAGGGTATTGCTGCGCGTCTCGATCAGCAGGCCCAGTAGCGCTCCAGCACCAGCGGCCGACCAATAGCTAGGCCGGTCGGTGCAGCGCACCAGTTGGATCACCAAGAGTAGTTCGATAAAGATGGTCAGGGTGGTGGCCAGCAGTTGGCCGTTGTAGAGGATAAAGGGCCAGTACCCAACTGCTATCAGGCCAGTTAGCAAAGGGGTAGGAGCGGGGAAAAAGCGACGGGCAATAACGTAGAGTAGGACGCAGGATAAAGCCCCGAGGACGGCCTGAAACAGACGCGTGGCCACGAGCCCGGCTCCGCCCAGCTTGAGCAGAGCCAACAGCGCGGGATAGAGCGGACCGTGGACATAGGTGCGGTGAGTGGTGAGCCACCAGTCGCCTTTGAGCAGAGCCTGAGCTAAATAATAGTACTCCTCTGCGTCGAGGATTAAGGTGTGAAAGTAGAGTGTATCGCGGATTTCTACTAGATAGGCCAGGCGCAGAATCAGGGCCAAGAGAAAAAGAGCGACTATATAGCGGTTATTTGTGAACATAGACAAGACGCAGGCAGCGAGTGTCTGTTCCTCGACAATGGCAAAAAAGTTGGCTTTATTGGGTGTTGTAAATTGTAAATTTCGTCTCTAGGTTGATCCCTTAATATGCGGCCCTAAAGACATTGGAGAAAATGATGAAATACCTAAGCCCCAAGGCAATGATACGCCTTGTATCCACCGCGACAAGATGGGTGATCGGGACGGTGCTGCTGGCTATTTTGTGGGCTGGGTGCGCTGAGCAAAAGGAAAAAGCCTCCCAGCCGCAGGCAGAACTCGTCACCACTCCAGACTCGACGGCCCAGTGGAAACTGGAATTGGCTCGGGTGGGAGACCGATCCATCACCGCTGGTCAGCTACGGGCTTTCTACGGCAAAATCCCCAATTACCTCCAGAGCGACAGTGAAGGACTAGAGAAGGAGCGCAACCATTTGCAGACGCTCATCGATATGGAGCTGCTGCAGTTGGAGGCCAAGGAGCAAGGGATAGATCGCCTGCCAGCCTTCATCTATAAGATAGCCCAGTACAGGAAGGAAAAACTTGTTGGCCTCTACCAAATCAAAAAGATCAAGGTGCGAGTCTCGGGACAGGAGGTCAATGATTACTTCCGGGAACAGGAATTGGCGCGCAAGGTCCGCTTTGCTCAACTCATCACCACCAGCGAAGACAGCGCTTGGTCCGCACTGCGCGAGATCACCTCGGGGCGAGATTTTGGGGAGGTGGCCGAGCAGTGGTCCATCCACGAACCAACAATGGAGCAAGGAGGAGACACCGGTCGGTATGTCGGCAAGCTGGATATGCCGCCCTATCTGCGTACGCCCCTCTTCGCGCTTGAAGCAGGAGAAGTGAGCCAGCCCATAGACATCGGTGGTCATTTCGCCCTTTTCAAAGCTCTGGATTCAATCGAAACCGGGCTAGACGCCGAGCAATTCCAAAATATCTACCGCCAACTCTTCATCGAACGCACCGTCGGAGCGAGGGCTGCCCTGACCGACAGCCTCAAAAAAGCCCTCAAACTCGAAAGGGACCAGCAGGGATTGGATGCCTTCTCGGCGGCAATGCACAGGGGAGCCACCGCTGGGGATAAAGAGGTGCGGGCCATTGTTCTCTACCGCTATGAAGGAGGAACGATCACGGCCGGCGATGTACTCGATGCCGCCAGTCAACTCAAATACAAAACGCTGGACTTACGCAACAAAGAGGCCGTCATCGAGTATGCCGAAGGCACCTTGGCCCCCGATGCGCTCTTTGTCGAGGCCGCCCTGCGGGAAGGCCTAGATCGGGAAAAGGAAGTGACGCAATGGCTGGCAAGGAAACGAGAACAGGAATTGGTTGTGCAGTTGCGCGTCCAAGTGTTGAAAGAGCGCGTAAGCATTTCCGCAGAAGATATTCGCCGGGAATACGAAGAAAACTCCGACCGCTACATGCGGCCCGACCAGATCGAGATCCAAGAAATCCTCGTCGCCACCGAAGAGGAGGCCAAGGACTTGCTCAAACGCCTCCGGCGGGGTGAGTCCATGGACGATTTGGCACGCCAGTACTCCAAACGCCCTCCAGAGCTGCGCGACGAGGAGGGCCGACAGCGTTTTACGGTTGCGGCCGCAGCGGTGTACGGACGCTTGGTGGTGGCGGCCCGCAAAACCCCTGTGGGCGAGTTGACCGGGCCGCTGCAGGTGCGCGAGGGGTACTCCATTTTCAAGGTATTGTCCCGCGAGCAGCAGCAGGCTTCCTTTGAAGAAGCCAAAAAGCGGGTGAGAGCCACAGTCAACTGGATCAAGAAGCAGCAGGTATTCGAGCAATTCTTGGCCGAACTGCGGACTAAGTACGCCGCTCAGGTCGAGATCCGAGAGGACAATCTGAAACGCGTTCTCACCAGTGGCTAGCTCGGAATTCTCCCCGCCGCGGGTCGGGTGATTGAGCCAGCCCAGGCGGGAAGAGGCACCAAATGCCAGAGAAGAACACAGGGCGCATCTCCTTCAGATGGGGTACAGGTGCTATCTTGTTGCTGGCACTGGCGCTGCGCTGGCCGGTACCTGCGCCGTCTTGGACTCACTTCGACGAGATTGCCTTCATAGTCCTGCCGCTGGGTTTCTGGAGCGGTGATCTCAATCCCCACTACTTTAACTACCCTACCTTTCACTTCTACCTTAGTTCCCTTTTGTACCTGCTCTACTATCTGGCGACAAGCGCCGAATCAGTAGAGCAGTTTGTGGCCTATCACCTGCTGGTGGACGGCCGCAATTTGCTGGCCCTAGTGCGCGGGGGCAACACCCTGTTGGCCGTTGCCACAGTAGGAGCTGTCGCCTGTCTGGGACGACGCCTCTACGGCGTCAAAGAAGGACTCTTGGCTGCCTTGATCTTGGCGACCATGCCGCTGGCCGTGCGTTTTGCCCACCTGGCCATCGTGGATACACCGGCTGTTTTCTGGTCGGTAATGGCCCTGTTGTGGGCCGTGCGGGCCCGGCAGGATGGGCGCGTGCGGGATTTTCTGGTGGCGGGCATTTTCACTGGCTTGGCTGCGGCGACCAAGTATCCAGCGGTGCTAGTGGCGGTGCCGGTGACCACAGCGATTCTGCTGGATAGCCCTTGGCCACTAAGGCGCAGCATCTGGGTCGGCAGTGGGGCTGCGTTGAGTTTTGCCTTAGCCACGCCTTTTGTCTGGCTCGACGCCGGGCAGTTTTGGAGCCATTTCGCCGATATGGGGCGGACCCATTTGCTGGCCGAGTCGAGCACAGAGGAACGGGCTTGGCTCTACCACCTGCGCTATACCTTGCGCCACGGTCTGGGCATAGTGGCTGCCGTGGCCGTAGCCCTGTCCCTGCTCTGGAGCGTTCGCCAGCGGCGGTGGCAGGAATTCGTCTTGCTGGCTGGCGTCGTCCCCTTGGCCGCAGTCCTCGCGCTTGCTGGCTCCACTTTTATGCGCTATGCCCTACCCCTTGCTCCCCTACTGGCCCTGCTCATCGGACGTTTGGTCGGGATGGGATGGAAGTATCCTCTGGTGGGTGGCTTGGTCACCCTGGCCCTAGTGGCCGAGCCCCTGTACGCCTCGCTCCACACTAGATCCCTACTGAGCGGGCAAGACACCCGCGTAGAGGCTCAGGTCTGGCTCCAGACTCACCTTCCCCAGTACCAGCGCCTGCTCCAATTGCCCTCAAAGTGCGGCCAGATCCAAGTGCTGACACCCGAGCGCGTTCAGGTGCGGCAGACCCACTACCTACAGAGCTACGGCAGCGAAGCGTTGCTGCGGGCGTACGCCTTATTGGCCCAGCGAGAGGATCTGCCGCCTCTATACCTAAAGACGAATAGGGAGAAGATGCAGTCGACGTCCCGTGACAGCGCTAGTGCCCCAGTCGTCATCGTCCACTATCAGCATCCAGTGTGCCCCGACGAGGAGATACCGCCCGATTTCCAACCCCTCCTAGAGACGGGCCAGTGGCGGAAAGTCTTTTCACCAAGCCGGGTGGAAACGGCTATTTTCGACCGAATGGACTGGTACTTTTTGCCAATTGCGGGATTTGCCCAAGTAGAGAAGACGGGACCTGTCGTCCGGCTGGGCACCCTCTCCGTGAGTGGAGACTCGATTCGGATAGAGTCCCGTTCCTACTTTGAGGCACTACACTGGGTTTTGCGCGGTCACCAAGCTAGGGCCGAAAAAGATTGGACGGGGGCCTTGCAGGCGTACCACCGGGCCTTGGAAATTGCACCTGTGCCCGAGGAATTGATCGGCCTAGAAGTGGGACGCTATCTCTACACCCAGTTGGGGCGGACCTATGCTCAAGTGGGCCAGCTAGAGCAAGCCGTGCGCTTTTTGGAGCAGGCCACAGCGCTGAAGCCGACGTACCGAGAGGCGTACAACGAACTCGGGGTGGCATATGCCTCCTTGGGCAATCTGGAAAAAGCCGTGGAAACTTGGGAAGAGTTGGTCGCGTTACACCCAGATTTTGCCCCGGCTTACTTCAATCTAGGCCGGGCCTTGTGGCACTTAGAACGGCGTCAGCAGGCCCGTGCATACTGGCAGAAGGGGGCAGAATTGGCACCCAATCATCCATCGGCGGGCCGAATACAGCAGTTGGAGGAAGAGGGTTGAAATTTTTCTTTCTACTTAGACTTTTTGCTCGTATATTACCGAATTATAAATGTAGGACAGAGATACAGGACGTGTTAATCAGCTAGGAGAAAGGAGGTTTTGTAGCAATAAGTGCCGTAGATGCAGAATTTAGCAGACAGATGAATCGGCTTTTCAATCCAATACCTAACAGGAGGTTAAGGTAATGAAACTGATTCGTTGCTTTATGGTTTTAGCACTCGTGGTCGTCGGCGCTAGTATCGGCTCGGCTCACGAACTGCCTGGCGAGGTTTACTTCGCCTTTCAGTTCCCGCTTCACGCCGTGCCCGCCATCGACGGCGATATAAGCGACTGGGACATGATAGACCCAGATATCTTCGAGATCTCGGTGGAAGGAGGCCACATCGTAGAAACTGTGCGCGGAGATGACAGCGGCGAGCTGTCGGATTTCAACGCCAGAAGCATGTGGGCCTGGAACGAGGAAATGAATCGGGTTTTCTCGTTTGCCTTTGTGGTTGATGAGCATCTCCACAACAGCCGCGACGATCCCACTGTTTTCAACTGGGATGACGACTGGCACTTCGTGCTCGACGCTGACCACAGCGGTGGCGATATGTTTAACGGCGATTGGAACGATTTATCCGAAGACGAGCGCCGGGATTTGTTTTTCGTCACAGGCCAACTGTGGCAGATCCACGTGCCGCCCATCGACGGGTACTGGGCTTTCAAGTACATCGAGGCGACCGACTGGGAGACCACTGGTCGCGAGATCCCCTTTCCCGAGTACGCCCAAGTAGGTTGGTCCCGCACCGGTGAGACTGGTGGTCCGGGTACTTATACCTACGAGATCATGATGACTCCGTGGGAAACCTGGAGTTGGGATGGTCCTGAGCAAAGCACAATCGTCGATCTAGAAGTAGGCAATATCATCCACGTCGGATCTTTGGCTAAGGACTACGACTTGGCCGACGACCGCTACGATGGCTCCTACGATTTTCCGGCTGTTCACAATGTCTGGCGCAATGCCAATCTCATGGGTGACATGGAACTGCTGGAGGTCGATGAAGAGCTGTTTCCCACCGCTGTAGAAAACGACTCCTGGGGCAGAATTAAGTCCCATTATCTGCTGGAAGAATAGTTCCAGTTTTTCCAACACAAAGAGGGGATATTTCGATATCCCCTCTTTGTGTTTTAGCACCTAAAAGCCGTTTAACCACTCGACAAGTCGACAAGTTCTATAGTCCGGAGGGGCATCATGGTAGCTGACTCGATCTCTTATCGGTGGGGCATCTCCAGCTTGGTGTGGATCGGTACACTTCTGATCTTTCCCCTTCAAGCCTGGTCGCAACAGGGCCATGCTATCCGTGGGAATCAAGTCCTGATTAACCGGGCAGCCCACTGGCAGGCGTGGAAAGGGGCGTCGAGTCTTCTGGATATTTCCACTACCGACAATACGGTGCGACCTTCCTTTATACGGAAAGAGATCAACGCGGCTCAGGACGCGCCGCAATTTTCCACTACCGGCGAGGGGGGGGTGATAGCAGGCTCCGGCACCAATACAGCGGACAACCTGATAGATGGCGACCTACAGACTATGTGGGCCCCCAATCCCGAAAGCCCTCTAGAGGACTGGTGGGTAGAAGTGAATCTTGGCCGCATAGTAGTCGTCAAGAGAATAGTCATCCGCTTTGCCCAAGAAGGCGAGGGAGACCCCTTCCTGCAGTTCAAGGTGCTGGGCTGGCGGCAACCCCCACCGCGCTCGGTTTCGGGCTACTATCTCGACGAGCCCAAGACCAACGTCCCCAACTTCTGGGAAATCGGCCGGACCGACAAACCCAACAAGACACAGCGCGTATTCGAATTTGAACCCCGTCCGACCGAAGGATCGGATCTGCTCTTCAGGGGCGATCCACTCGAGCGCATTCTAATAATTGCCATCAATAGTGATTCGACCAAGGCTGAGAAATTGACCGAACAGGAGTACGATAATCTGCCGGTACAACAGCAAGGCGCTATCGAATTCTACCGCAAAGAGCGGTCCGGCCGGGAAACTCTAATTTCACAAGAGGAATACGACAGCATTAATCCCGAACGCCAAGGCCCAATCCGCTACTACCGGAGGGAAATTCCCAGAATCGCCGAGATCGAGGTCGTGACGGAGGGAGACAATGTCAACATGGGTTTGGTGGAGCGAGGAGGACAGGTGACGATCGAGACCAATGGCGGAATTAAGGACATTGGGACTGCAGTTAGCGACGGCAACTACAGCACGGGTGTTAATGGGTCGATTTTCGGCTATCGCGACTATGATTACTTCGAGGATTTAGGGGCTCTATTTTGGGTCGACACCATGCATTTTCTTACCGACGGAGCCTCGCCGATCAACGAACTTTACGTCGATGTCTCCGATGGTACCCTAGCACCCGATGGTAGCATCAAATGGACTCGGGTGGGTCGAAGTACCTCTAGAGACGCTTTTGGACACACTGCTTCCGGAGGCTTGCGATTCCGCGAAATCCAGATTGAGCCTTCCAAGATTCGCTTTATCCGCTCGCCGTTCCAGAATCCATTGAGTTCGCTCAGCTACATAGCTTTTACGGAAGTGATGCTCTATGGAGAGGGCTTTGTGGCGGAAGTATCGCTGACCTCGGATCTAATTCAATTTAACGAACCTAAAAACCTGATTTCCGTCGAGTGGGAAGCGGATACACCGGCCGGCACCCAAGTCCAACTGCAGACCCGGACGGGCAATGAGCTGATAGAAGAGAAAATCTACCACGATTCCAATGGCAAGGTTGTCACCGAGAAGCGCTACAACAAGCTGCCTAAGTCCAAAAGGGGCGATATCACCAGCACATTCGAACCGGGCAATGACTGGAGCACGTGGAGTGTGCCGCATACTCAGTCCGGGGAAGCGATAAAATCTCCCAGTCCCAGGCAGTATATGGAACTTCGGCTCATATTGCTCACGGACCGAGCGGACGCGGGCACCACCCTCCGCTCCATTGCCATCAACACCTCAGATCCAGTTGCCGATCGGCTGGTGGGAGAAGTATGGCCCACCCGAATTGAGACCGTGGGCACCCCTGAGGAATTCTCTTACTTCATCCGGCCCGATTTCACTGCGGCAGACCAAGGTTTCGATGAGATTACCTTAGAAGCCACGGCAGGTACTGAGATAGAGTTTCTTGAAGTCCGGACGGGAAGTAAGGATGATTTCGCTAACGGACAAACCACCAACTACGCACCGGCTGATCTAACCCTGATTGATACGCCCGCCGACTCTCTCAGATTGCGCTTGGACGAGAAAATTGACCGCGGAACGGAACTAGTTCAGGTCCGATTTCGCGCCACCATATTCGGCAATAGTGCCTCCTTTAGAGCACTAGTACAGAATTCCGCCGTACCTGGATTCTGGCAGCGAGTTGACGAGGGCGATCCTACGGAACTGGTCAGTAGCCAGACCGTCACCGTCCTAGCACTCAGCGGGGATGAAATTATTAGGGACTTTAGGCTGGAGTCGCAGGTATTCACGCCCAATGGGGACGGCGTCAATGATGAACTGGTAGTCAGCTTTGGCGTGGCGCGGGTGGGTGCTGAGAGGCCGGTGACTCTGACCGTTTACGACCTAAGTGGGGTTGAGGCCAACCGGATAGAAGAACGCCGTCCAGATCCTCGCGGGAATTATACTTTTCGCTGGGATGGCAAGGGTCATTTGGGCGAGCCGGTTCCTCCGGGAATCTACTTGGCCAGGGTAAAGGTGGATGTGGATTCTGGCTCGGCCGATAACACTTTTGTGCAGCGGGTGGTCCATGTAGCATACTGAGGGATGCGTACGACCGGCGTCCAGGATTTGCGAGATACATGTCAATGAGGATGGCTCCATTCTTTTGTACCCTGATCTGGCTTTTCTGTTTTTGGGTCGGTTTTTCAGCAGACGAGGCATCTGGGCTGGTCATATACCGCTTTGGCGGTGAAGCGCTGGATCCACCTCCAGAAGTAGACAGCGAAGAGGTGGAATTTATCCAGTTGAGTTGGGCCGGTCTCGATCCTTCCCTAGGTGGAGAGACCATCGAACTGGATATAGACGCCGCCGCCATTCGAGCTCTAAAACGAGATCCTACCTTCAATATAGCCCCCGGAATTGAAGAAAAAGGGGGAAGCCATATCAGAAAGCAAACGAACGGGCAGGTATGGGATGGGGACACCACCACTTTCTGGTTAGCAGAACGATATCTGTGCACCGAATTCGAGGAAAGGAATTACTTCCTTAGCTGCACCGACGATTTCGGCACTCCGGGCACGGCAAATCTCAGTTTGGGGGTCCTTCATCTCATCGACCGGATTCGGATTATATCCGGATTGACCGACCCGAGCAGAATAGCACAGAACGTTCGCATCCACCTCAACGAAGAAGAGCCCCGCCGAGCTGCTTACCATCACCCCCGCCCCTATTCGCCTTGGATCGTCGAGGTGCGCGACAACCGAGAGCAGATCCTCGACATCCCCATCCCGCCGCACGATAAAGCAGGTTTTGTTCAAGTCACTATCGGCGAACACAACGAGGACTGGGAAGTGAACGAGATAGAAGTCTACGCCAAAGGCTTTGTCGAACAATCGACGTATATCTCGAATATTCTCGATTTTGGTCAGCCCATGGCCTGGGGCGACCTGCGCTGGTCCGGCCACCAAGACCCCAAAGCCCGTGTCCTCATCCAATCCCGCTCCGGACAAGACGAAGACCCCAACCTGTTCTGGCGATTCACCGGACGAGGCGACGAAAAAATACCCGTCAGCCGAACCGACTACGCCAAGTTAGCTATCGGCGAAAAAGCCGGCACCGGCTACGATCAAGCCAACTGGACGTTCTGGTCGTCCCCCTACGCCTTTGCCGACAGCAGTGGCACCCCTATCGTGTCGCTGAGTCCACGACGCTACCTCCAATTCAAAGTCGACTTTCTGCCCCAAGACGACGACGGTGGACAGGTCGACTTTCTCGAAGTACGCGCTTCCCTACCGGTGGCCACGCAGTTGGTCGGCGAGGTCTGGCCGGTCGAAGTAAAAGTGGGACAGCCACAGCAGTTTACCTACGTGATGCGACCCACCATTGGAGTAGACAGGGGCGGCTTTGACCGGTTAGAGGTCGCCACCGTGGCGCGGCTAGGTCCCGTAACCCAAGTGCGCATTGGCGATGAGCCGGTAGATTATGCCGTGGAAGCGACCGAGCCGCACCGAGTGGTCGTGAGTATCCCGCGGCTGACAGCCCAAGATTCGGGCGCTTTGGTCGAGGTAGTATTCGAAGCAGAGGTGTTGCGCTATGGCTCGGCTTTTTCAATGCGGGTGTGGGACAGTGCCCTACCATTGGAGGTGCCCCAGAGCGTGCAGGAAGGCGATGCTACCCCCGCCTATGAGGACAATCGGGTGTGGGTGGCCACCCGAGCAGAACATCAGGACGTGTTGCAGATAGAGGCAGGACCAGCAGTCTTGACGCCCAACGGGGATGAGCACAACGATGTGGTGGGATTGGGATATAGCTTGGTAGAGTTGACCGGTCCATCTTGGGTGGTGGTGGCGGTGTGGGACTTGTCGGGTCGTCGGGTGCGTCAGGTGTATGGGGGGTTGGATGGGGTTGG
>VXOR01000085.1 GCA_009840005.1 Gemmatimonadota bacterium | reverse complement strand
TAAAAAGCCAGCAACCACTCCAAATACAGGCCGCTTAACCCGAACTCACGTTAACAAACGTTACGCATTGTAGGGGCAATCCTTGTGGTTGCCCTCGTCGGATTCCGCTGGCTGCATACGCGGTGTCGCATGGGCGTCCACAAGGGACGCCCCTACATTAACCGGTTCGGTGTAGGGGGCGGTTTCAAACCGCCCCCTACTGCATAACATCAATTTCTAATTCCACGGCAGAGCATACGAGGGCTTATTGACGAACCGCCCCATCCCCAAGTCGATCCGAATCGCCGATCCAGGCTGGAGACAGACGGTAAAGTGTCGGCCTTCCACTTCTACCGTTTTGTCCTCCAGTTGCCCCTGAACGTTCTGCTGATATTGGGCGGCGTGCGTATGCCCAGCACCGGCTTCCTCAGCCGAGAGGGGCCGTCGCTGCTGGTAGGCAACGCGGGTGAAGCTGTGCTCGCCAAAAGCGCCGGCCTGTAGCAAGACCTCGCGCTCGTCTGTTGGGTGCAGATTGACCAAGTGCAGGACGGTCCGCTCATCTGCCAGCGACTCCACCAAGGCGGCCACGTCTAGCGGCAAGCCCGGCCGACGGCGTTGCGGGTCGAAGTAGCGCAGGCGGGCCATGAGCAGGCCGCCATTGTACATGAAGAGCGGGGCTCCCATCGTCAGTTGCACCAAGCCCTCGACCGTGATGGGATTGCGCACTTGCAGATACCAGTCGCCGTACGTAGCGGGGTCTTGCTGGTCGTCGCGCATGAAGGCCAAGCGCTGATATACTTGCGCGTGGTTGTGCCGCAGGATATCCATCGGGTACTCTGGGTATTCGCCTTCGAGATACGCAGTCCAAGCGGCTTCGTGACCGCCGCCGTGCTTGGAAGAGTGCGAGCTTACCTGCCTCCAGTTATCGCTGTCGTGGTTGCGCTGCTGTTGGAGCCGCGCTAGGTCCTCTTGCTGCATGCTCATGCACCAGAGGTGCGTCGTGGGATGGGCCTGCATGGGGCTGTAGCCGTCCCAGCCCTTGTCGTGGTAGAAGTGCGGCGCGTACAGCGTCTGTCCCCTCATTTCCCCCTGCTGCATCAGCACGTCGATTTGCGAGCGCGGAAAGTCCATATAGCGCAAGTCGCCGGAGAGCAAAGCCGCGTTTTCCGCGGCCGCAATGCAGGCGTCGCTCAGGTGGTGCCAGCCGTGCGGCCACGTCCAGCCGTAGTACCCGCCGTACCACTTGCCGTCGATGTATTCGCCGATCTGCCCCGACAGGCCGACGTTGTCGGGCAGGATGCCGTTGTTTTGCCGGGTGCGCTCGATCCACGCGTTGGTGTATTCCTTGACCCAAGCTCGGTACTTGTCGTCGCCGCTGCATAGATAGGCGTTGGTCACCATGCTGGTAGCGGCGAGGTTGCAGGCCACGTCGCCGCGACTCATCCGCTCGACGAGGGTTTGGCCCATCTTCTCTTCCATGCCCGGCTTTTGCAAATCCTCGACCGTCTCAATGCCGGGAATGTCGTGAAAGGGCAAAGGCCAAGGCTTCCACTGAGCGTAGCGATAGACGGTGTAGTGCTTGTCAAAATTGCGGTGCGCTGGCCCCATACTGCCGTTGTGGGCGCAGCGGATGAGCTTTTTCTCCGCGTCGTAGTTGGGGGCCTCGGGGTCTTCGTTGAGATAGAAGCCCGCATAGCGCTTGGCGCGCTCGACGTTCTTTTCGGTTGGATCGGCGAGACATAGCAAATAGAAAAACAAGTACCCCTCGCCTTGGTGCATCCAGTCGTACCCTTGCTCGTATTCTTTGACGACCATGGGATGGCCGTGGCCGGTGTCGTAACGGGTGAACTGCCGGGTGATGCCCTCCCAAGTGCGGTGGGAATATTCGAGCATGTGCTCGCCGCCGCCCATCAAGTAAAAGAGCGGCCAGTTGTGGAAGCTCTCGTATGCGTCGTCGAGGCCGTCGATGCTGCTGAAATCCTCTGTGGGCGGCCACAGCACCGAGCCGTCCGGGCGCACGTAGCGCTCCATGAGCGGATGGACGGACGCGTCCATCAGGTCGATTAGGCTGCGCTCGAGAACGGCCCATTGGGGCGGCTCGACAAACGGTATGTTTCCTTCAACTCTTACCACTTTTCGCCTCCTCATGTGTTGCGGACGAGGGCCTCTACCTGTTCGCGGAAGACCTCGATTTGCGCCGCGTACTCGTGGCGTAATTGGATGATGAATTGCCCAAAGAGCCGCTCCTGCTTTTGGCGGCGCACCAGTGCCCGAGCGCGGCGCTCGGCCTGCGCGAAGGGCCTTGGTGCGGCGTTGATCGTCGAATCGAGCAATCGGAAAATGGCGTAGTACGGGCCACTGATCGGTTCGGAGCTCAGCACCTCGGCGGCCGCGACCTCCAAGGAGATCGGCCCGATGAGTGCGCCGATTTTTTGCCCTTGTGCTGCCTCAAAGAGTGGCACAAACTGTTGCTTTTCCCAAGGATGCAGGTGGAACTCGCCCTGGTTGGCTTTGCCGCGCCGGCGCAGGGTGTGCTCGGCGGCCAGCGCGCCCAAGTCGCCGCCGCGCTCCACTTCCTCGCGCAATGCGAGCGCCTCCTCCTCGGTGCGAACTAAAATTTCCTGCACGCCAATCGATTCGAGGGGGCGGAAAAGGTTGGAGTGGCGGTCGTAGAACGCTTGGGCTTCTTCGCGGCTGGCGAAGACGCCATCGACCACGTCCCGGCGCATGGCCACCAGCAGGTTCGATAACTGCCGCTCTTGGAACCAAGCGACCACTGCTTCTTCGCGGTCAACACCTGCCGTGTACGCGCCGGCCAAGAGCAGCGCGCGCGGTTCGACGATGTCTCGGACGAACCAGTCGAACTGTTCGGGCGCGTCCTCTGGGAAACCGACGCCTAGCTCGCGGGCAAAATCGAGCAGATCGCCGATGGTAAATGTGCCGCTCGGTTCGGCTGAGCTCACCGTCGAAGCCTCGTGCTCGTAGATCGGCTGCTCGCGCTCCTCCGCAGAAAACGCCTTGGCACCCTGCCCGATGCGGCCGCGCACGCGCTCCAAGGCTTGCGCGTGAACCACAAAGTCGAGTTCCTGCCGCAAGCGGGCCGACAGCGCCTGTACGGCCGGCGGCAGTTTCTCTCTGAGCAACTCAGCCTCGATGACCGACTGTACGACCGAGAGCTTGACCGGCGCTTCGGCTGTTATCTCGTACACGCCGAACTGGTCGTTGAAGAGCACTGGCTCCGAGAACTGGCCCGGTGCCAGCGGAAAGACCTTCTCCTGCAAGATGCGTGGGTACAGCTCGTCCTTGATCAGGTAGCGGCCCCCCTCTAGCTGGATCTCATCGAGCAAGTTGTGGCTAGCCCATGCGTCAAAGTCGTCGCCGCCCTCCAAGGCCGCCTTGATCGCTCGCGCCTCTTCTACTGTGGCGACTACGATGCGCCGCACCTGCACGACGCGGTCGCGGCCCGTCTCTCGCTGGTGGGCCAGCATTTCCTCTTGCGTGTGGACGATCTTGTCATGCACCTCTAGCTGCAAAAAGCGGCGCAAGACGCGGTCGCTATGCAGCTTGTCCATCTTGCGGCGGAAGTCGGCGCGCTGGTCGAGGCCCCGCTTTTTGGCCTCTAGGACCATGAGCTCCTTGTCGATTATGGTCTGCAAGTAGTCGAAATAGGCGTCCGAACCCGTCTTTTTGCTCCGCAGATCGGGGTGTAGCCTTTCTTCAAACTCCAGCAATTGGGGGGCGTCGATTTCCACCTCACCGACTCGGGCCACCACCAAGTCCTCGGTGGGGGTGCTGCAGCTCCAGCAAACGAGGAGCCACAGCCAACATACCGCGTGCTTCGATCTACTTCTACTCACTAAGTCCTGCTTGTACTGTGACAAAGGTCAATCCACTGGTTTCAGTGCGGGCCTTCTCCTCCGCGAGCTCTATCCGCCGCTTGTCAACGCGCAGCCCCACTTGGGACATGAGCTTATAGCCCAAATACGAGGTCGTATTGG
Organism: Gemmatimonadota bacterium; assembly: GCA_009840005.1. The sequence goes on along the minus strand of VXOR01000085.1, from coordinate 30,231 downwards.
ACAATTGCACGGCAAAGGACGTCTCGTTGTAATCCCCGGTGGTATCACCTGCGTTGACGGTGGCCTCGTCCACAACCATGTCGCGGAAGTGCAAGTACTCCGTGCCGAACTGTACGACCGAGCGCTTCATAAAAGGCACCTTTACCAATATCGAGGCCAGCGCGCTCCAGTCGCGGCGCTCGGCCGTGGGGGTGCCTAGCTGCCGCTCAATATTGAACGGAGTATCGTCCATGAACAACTCGTGCTTGAGGCGCGGCAGCGCGGTTATACGACCCAGATGCACTGGGTATTCGGCCTTGTTGATCAGCCCAAAGCGCCGCGCATTGCGCTGCAAGGGGCGACCCTCGCGGTCAACGGCATCCTCGCGCCGTTGCTGCATGAATTCATACAGCAGCTTGCTCTCGCTCTGGAGGCCATCGCGGCCGCGGCGCTCAGCGCCTATCCACAGCTTGTTGACCAAGGCGTCGCCCATGCCCAGCGGGTCGCGGATGGCGGTCATGCCGCCGGGAGAGTTGCTCGGGCGGCCCAGTACGGGGCGCAGTTGGATCCACTGCACCAAGTCTTCGGCGATCTCATCGGCAGCCCACTTGAACGAATTATACGCCGTCAGCGTGCCCAACCCGGCAAAGCTCTGTTCGTACGCCAGCAGGGCATAGTACGTGCGGTTGCGCGCACCCGTCGTCGGCTTGTGCTCCCACACCTGCCCAGTCGTCAGCTTGAGTTCAGGTCGGAGTTCCGCACTTAAATAGGCGTTGTACCCGCGCCGGTCGCGCTTGTAGGGGTAATCGGGCTCTTCGTCGTTTTCAAAGCGGTCGCCCCAGCCATTGTTGTTCAAATCGAGGGCAAAGAGATACTCGGGCCGATCGACATTGTAGCGGAGAAAAGGCTCTTCGTAGTCGGGCAAGAAATTGGGACGCTCGCGCAGATCGTTTTGATTGAAGTCGGAAATGAAGTCGTTGTTCTCGTCGAGGCCCGGGAAGACCGCGTCGTCGGCAAAACCCTCAAAGGTGCGCGCGCGGCCCTGGCGCTGCTCACCGATGCGGCCGTCGTCAAAGCGGCGCTTTTGGTCGTTGATGCGGTCGTTGTCGTCGTTGTCATCGACAAAGTCGTACACGTGTCGCGACCGCGCTTCGTCGTCGTTGGACCAATCCACCCGACCGCCGCTATCGACAAAGCGCGGGCTCGTGTCGTACTCGGCGTCTAGGCCAAATGCCTCGCCAAAAAAGTAAAACGGCGCAAAGCGGCGCGAGACATTGACCATCCAGCCAAGGGCCGCACGATCCCCAGCAATGCCCGAGGACGCCTTGTGCGTATCCCGCGTCCGCGTCGGGTACTGAGTGAACTGGTGGTTGACGTTGAATTCGCCGTACACGCGGAAGCCAACCCAATCGTCGGCCTGAAGCGTCAGCCCGGCCACCTGCGTCGCCGTCGGCAGTCCGTAGTCAAAAACCACCGTCCGCTGGTTGGAGTTGTCCCAGACGTTGCCCTCGGCCCGGGCGACCGTGCGAAACTGCGGCTGCTCGCCGCTGGGACTGTTGTCGGTCTGGCGGTTGGACGTGACCTCTACCTTGTAGTCGTTGCCCAACACCAAGCGGAAGCGCACCCGGCTGATTTGGTTGACCAGGTCCACGCTCGGCACTACAGATTCTAGATCCGCGACCGCTGGATCTTCGTCAGAAAACACATATTCGAGCAAAATCTGGCTCGCCTCGCCCCGGCCCTCGGCCGTCAGAAAACCTCCCCGCTCGATTCCACCGACGATGCGCGGTGCAAAGCCAATCTCGCTGCCAATCAGCAGGGTGTCGCGGTCGCCGATCCGCGTCTCAATCTCAATGTCGCTACCAAAAAGCACGGCCCCGCCCCCCTCGTCTTCGGGCGAATCGTCGGTCAGCCGCACCACGATGCGGTCGATGCGTCCGTCTAGCTGGCCGCTCGTCAGCTTGCCCTTGAGCGGGTGGCCCTCAAAGCGGTCGGAGGCCGTCCGGCCGTTGTGCGCGTTGAGAAAGGTGCCGCCGATCCGCGTCGTAGCACCCAAGTCCAAGACCACGCGCCCGCCGATGAGGTTGGTGAAATTGTCCTCTGTCACGGGAAAGGGGTCGGTGCGGAACAGCGGCAAGTTGATCCGCGACATGAGCACGGTGGCCGTCAGGCGGTCGGCCGCGTAGTTGAACATAACCCCATTGTACGCGGTCTTGCGAAAGGTCATGGGCGTCAGCATGGCGAAGATCTCGTCGCCGATGAGCACCGAGAAGTAGTGCTGCCCCTTGGTGTCGCCGGCAATGACCAAGTTGCGGAACCACGAGCCGTATTGGCCGGCCTGCAAAATGCCCGAACCGCCCGAGCCGGTCGGCTGGATCTGACGCCAGTCGTAGATCAACCAGCCCTTGTTCAAGAAGCGCCCATAGAGGTCGTAGAAGTACCCGCCCTCCAACCCCGGATCGAGGTAGCGCCGATAGGGGTCCCGCGCGTAGTTGGTGTAGGCCCACTGGCGGCGGTACTCGCCGGCGATTTCCTGCGGCAGATACCACTTCTGCAACGAGGGATAGACGGCCTCCATGCGCAGCCCCGTGCCGGCCGAATAGTAGATCGGCTGGTCCGTTTCGATGCGGCCTAAGCGGCTGCCGTAATCCTCGCGCTGGGCGTTGAGCGGCGCGGCCCCAAGCAGCGCGACCCAGCAGAGAGCGCCGACGCGGCGCAAACTGGCGTTCATATAACAATCCAGAATGATTTGAACAATCCTAGATGTGAATCGTCTCGTGCATTCTATTCTGCGTCTGTCTGCGTCCATCTGCGGATTCATCTTGTACGTGATATAGGATTACTCCAGCCCCGCGTACACGGTTATGAAGCTGGTGCTAAAGGCACTGACTTCATTCGTCCGCTCTAAACCTTCGCTGCCGATAATCACCCGCTCCTCCCACAGGCGCGTATAGCTAAAGCCAAACTGCGTCGTCAGCCGGTAGCCCAAGTAGGACCCAGCGCTGGACCATTGCAGGGCCAGCACCAAGTTGCGGAAGTCGCCCGTAGGCCCGGCCGGGCCGTTGGTGAGCTGCTCGTCCTCGTCGAGGATCAAGTCCCGGAACAGGGAAAACTCGACGCCCGTTTCTACCAGCGACTGGCTCAACAGCGGATGGCTCAGCAGCACGATGCCCGTGCCGACCCATTCCTCGCGGTCCTCAGCACGTGCTTCAAATGCAGTCTGGTTGAGATACTCGCTCTTGACCTTGGGCTGCAACTTGAAGCCAGCCAAGCCGAAGGTGTAATCCGCTTTGTTGATCAACCCAATCAAGTGGCTGCCTTGGTTGAGCGCCGGGCCTTTGACGCGGCTTTTGAACGCACTGCCCTGCTGCCAAAAGCGCTCATACTTGAACTTGTTGATCGCATTTAGGTTGTCGAGCGGCTGGTAATTGAGCTGTAAATAGGTCGTGTTGATCCACGTGTCCCGCGCCGGTAGAATGTCGCGCACCAGCGCGAGCGAGTTGACTTCGAGGTGCGGCGTCATCTCGCGCCGGTCGTCGGCGATATCGTCTTCCACGCGCCGCAGCATCTCAAAGGCCCGCACCCGGCCCCAAGTGAAGTCGCGGTCATAGGTCAGCAGGCCATACGCAGCGCGGTTGCGCCCGTCGGAGGCTAGGCTCTTTTCATTCAGCCTGCCCAGCGTCAGCCGCGTGTGCGGGTCGAGAAAAATACCGGCGTACAGGTTATAGCCCCGGCGATCGACCTTGTAGGGGTAGTCGGGCAAGTCGTCGTTTTCAAAGCGGTCGATCCAACCATTGTTGTTCAGGTCGATGCCAAACAAAAACTCCGGGCGATCGGCCGCATAGCGGAAGAAGGGCTCTTCGTAATCTGGGATGCGGTTGTTGAGAGTGCGATTGTCGTTCTGGTTGAAGTCGGAAACAAAGTCGTTGTTCTCGTCCCACCCCGGAAAGACAGCCACATCGCCGCCGCCCTGCGAGAAGCGGAACCAATCGGCCGAGCGGTCTTGGTCGTCGTTGTCGTCAACCAACTCGTACAGGGACGTGCGCGGATTGTCATAGGTAATGTCCCCGCCGTCATCGACGATAAACGAACTCGTCGAGTAATCCGGGTCCATGCTGTACGCCTCGCCGAAAAAGTAAAACGGCGCGGCCACCTTTGAGGCGTTGACCATCCAAGCCTCGGCGTCGCGGGCGTGCGTGGCCAGCGAGCGATCGGCTGCTTGACGCGCTGGGTTGGGGTACTGGCTGTACGCACGGCTGACGTCGAATTCCGCGTATAAGTCCACGCCCTTGATATCCGTGGCTTCTACAGTGAAGCCGTAGATCAAGCGGGACGATGGCAAGCCATAGTCGAAGACGACCCGCTGCTGGTTGGAATTGTCCTGCACATTGCCCTCGGCGCTGAGGATGTCGAACAACGCCGGGGACTGATCCTCAATGTCCTGGCCCGTCAGCGGTAAGACCGGCAGCGCACGGCTGCCCGTCTGCCGGTCGGACCAAACCTGCACCTTGTAGTCATTGGCCAAGACCAAGTCGAACTGCACGGCGACGAGCTCCGAGGGGCGCGGGCCGGTATAGGCGATATCCGTGAAGTCGTAGTTGATGACGATTTTCTCGTCGCCGTCGGCCGCCAAGGCCCCTTCCTTGGGCGCCCCGCCCGACACCACGGGCCACCGCGCCGGATCGGAGACCACGTCGCGGAGCCTAAATTGCTCGCGCTCCCCCGTCTCTGGATCCTCGCTCGTCAAGAGGATGTCGTGCGAAAACAAGGTCGCTCCGCCCCGACCGTCCTCGGGCGAGTCGTCGCTGAGGACCAAGGCAAGGCCCGAGACCGGCAGGCTGCCCTGATTGGCCGCGAGGGTGCCGACGAAGGGATTGCGCTCAAACGCGTCGGCCACCGTGGTGGAGTTGCGCGCATTGACTAAGTTGGCCCCCACGGCCACGAAATCGCCGATCTGCACTACGGCGCGGCCAGCCATCAGATTGGTGGCATTGGAGATGCCAGTGGGGGCGGTGGGCGTGCTGCCGATGACCGGACGGCTCACCCGCGAAAAGAGCAGGGTGCCCTCGTACTTGTCTGCGGCAAAGTCCATCTGCACGCCGCTGAAGGCTGGCTTGGAGAAGGTGAGCGGGGTCAGGGTCGTGCGGATTCGATCGCCCACTGTGATCGCGTAGTAGAACTGCCCCTGCGAGTCCGAGCTAATGGTAACCGCGTTGAACCAGTTGTTAAAGCGCGGATCCTTGAAGATGGACGAACCAAATTGCACGGGCTGGTTCTGGGTCCAGTCGTAGATGAGCCAGCCGCGCGTCAAGTAGTTGCCGTATAGATCGTAAAACGGGGAGCCTTCAATCGTGGTGCTGACGTAGCGCTCGTACGCGTCGCGCGCGTAGTTGGTGTACTGCCACTGCTGCCAACCGTAGTCGGCAAACAACTCCTGCGGCACGTACCAGCGTTTGATCGTTGGATCCAAGGCGTCGAAGAGCACACCCGGCCCTCGCGGCTCATAGGTGATGTCCGCGCCCCAGCGCCGGCCTTGGGCATGGGCACTTATCGCCGCGATGAGCAAGGCGGCGAGTATCCACCGTAGGTCTCGCATTAGACCCTCCCTAATCAGTACACTAGTTCGACAGTTCTAACCGCGCTTTCGCCGCCTGTATCGCTGGCTAGCGTTACGCGCACTAAGTAAATGCCCGGCGGCAGCGCGTCCCCGTTCGCATCCGCGCCGTCCCAAGGCATGGCGTACGAGCCGCCGCCCTGGAGGCCGGAAAATAGCTGGCGCACCCGACGTCCAGCCAAATCGACGATTTCTACATCGACTGGGGACGGGCTGACCAAACGGCTCAGATCGTAGTACACCTGCGTCGCGTCGTTGATTCCATCGCCGTTGGGGCTGAAGGGCCGGGGATCGGCGCGAACGTTGATCAGCAGAGCGCTGCCGCCGGCCAGCGGCACGTCCACCGAAAGGCCCCGGCTTGTCTCCGTGCCAACCGCCACAATGTCGTCGTCGCCGGGAGCCAACGCGGCCACGTTGCCAGCGACGACCTCCTGCCCCACATCTCCCTCGGCGCTGTTGAAAGCAAAACCGGCGAACTTAGTGCCGTAGCGCAACACGCGGCTGCGAAAGCGAATTTTGAGTTGGGCCGTCCGCCCGGTCGCCAACTCGCTTTCGGCAATGAGGGGGAAGCGCACGCGAAAGCGGCGCGCATTGACCGACTCAATGGCAAAGCGTCCGGTCTCGTCAGTAGCTGGCAGCGCGGCCAGATCGGCCATTGAAAAGTCCACGGCCTCGACCTGCCCAGCGGCATCGATGACTTCAATGGACTCAATGACCTCTACTCGCACCGGCGTGGCGATCTCAAAACCGTCAAAGCCCGTATCTACGCCTAGCCGAATGGACGTGGGCATCACCGCATAGACGAAATCCACCGGCTTGCCCAAATCGACCTGCCGCGGAAAGATCTCGCCGAGAATCTGCGCGGCCGGCGGCGGCGAGGCCACGGTAAAGGCCAGCGGGCCAATGCCTGTGGCCGCCTCCAAATCCTCGCTGAGAAAGTCGATGCGAAACTGGATATAGCGCCTTGGCCCAGGCGAGACAATCGGCACGCCCAATTGGCTATCCTCGATCTCGGCCTCGGTCAACTTGGTCCCCAATTCGTAGGGCGAGGACCACGGGCTCCAAGCGTCTAGGTCGGCGACCACATTGCCCCGCTCGGCACCCAAGCCCTTGTAGTCGTCCGACGACAACGAGATGGCGTTGCGCTCCTCCAGCGGCAACGCGCCAAAGAGCGCACGCGCACGCGCTAAGTCGGCTTGGTCGAGATTGACCTCGCCGTCCTCGGTTGCAACTGCGGCATTCTTTTGCCACGGCACCTCGACTTGGACCCCCTCGAAGAAGAAGCGCCGAGTATAGACTAGGGGGGTGTCGTCCAAGCCGGTGCGGGTGCGCACGCGCGCGTTGGCAAAACCAGCCGGGCCGACGCTTTCCTCCACCCAGCGAATGGTCCCCCACAAGCCCAAATCTGGGCCGAGGTCGAATATGTTGGATATGTATTCGGCCGTGGGCACGAAGCCCGTGCCAAAGACGCGGAACTCGGCAATCTCAAAACCGTTGCTGGTGCGCGACTGCAAGCGGATGAAGCGCACAAATTGCGGGGGAATGCTCAGATCGACTAGCGCGTCTTGGTTGGCAGCATTCAACCGAAACGAACGCCATTCCGGGCCGCCCGCGCCTTGCGTCTCCTCGCTGCCGTCGTTGAAAAACAGCTCGTAGCCGCGGATGAAGTCCTCTTGGAACGGGTCTGCGGGAAAATCCGGGTGGCCATTGCGCGGGAAGAACTGGACGCGATTGACGCCAAAGCGCGCGCCTAGGTCGAAGTCCATGGCCATGCCGCGAATGACGGCCACGTTCTTGCGCTCCAATGCCGTTGCGCCGTCGCCGTCGATCATCGTCTCTAGCTGCGACTCAATGCCCGCTTCGAGAACCGTCGGCGAGGTGACCGAACCGCCGCGCCCGAGTATGCCGAGCGCTAGATTGGTGCCCTCGACCACATTCTGCGGAAAAATCCAACCCTCCCGGTCCCCAGGATCGAAATCGATCACACCACCCGGGGTGTTGCCGCTCTCGACCGCTCTGGCCCCGGTCGGGAAAATCGCCTGTATCTGGCCGCCGCCGTCTTGCCAAGACGATCCGCTCGCGCCGCCGATGGCAATGCTCCGCGTCTCGGCCGTGCCTTGCAGTGCCGCTAACAACAGCAGCGCGATCGGCAACCAGTACATCGCAACCTCCCTCAATACACCACGTGAACGAGGCGATGCCGCGCGGTGCGCTCCACGCGCGAGTCGTCGTTGGGCACCACTTCTACCTCTAGCAGGTACAGTCCGGGGGCGACCAGCGCGCCGGATTGATCCTCGCACGACCAGCGCAGGGCGTACTCACCGCTGATCAAGGGCCGCGCCTCCTGCCAGTGCCGCACCGGCCGGCCGGCTAGGTCGTAAATCCGCACGTGGAGCGGCTGGGTGCCGGTCAGCTTGGTGACCGCGAATGAGAACGCCAACTCGTCGTTGATCCCGTCCCCATTCGGCGTCGCGACCCCACTGCCAATGCTCAGGTCGCCCAGCACGTAGCGACCGCCTTCTGGGCCTACCAACAACATCCCCTGCCCGGTCGCCAACTCCGTTGCATCCGCTGGATCAACCCGCTGCCAAGAGTCCTCAAGGGCCGAATGCCCCAACGACGCCTTGAACACGGCACCGGGCAAGTAGAGGGCGGTGGCGAATTGCACCTCAATCAGATCGGCTGCGGACGGGCTTACTACTTCGCTTAACCGCACCCACAAAGAGTCTGGAGCGGTCGCCACTACCTCTGCTGAGGCCACTAGTTCCGCGCTGTCCCATTGGGCTTCGCGCCCCAGCCGCAGACCCCGGAACTCCAGAGCCATGTTATCCGGTGCCCTTATCTGCACCTCGTCAAACCCCGCGCTCTGTGCAGCAAACCTTGGTTTGATGAAAAGCGACAGCTCCTGCTCCTTGCCCAACGCGCCCACGACACCGGGTTCAATTTCGCCTAAAAGCTGGTTGGCCAGCGGCTCGACGAAGTTGAGCCGAATGGAGCGCAGCTCGGCCGCGCGCTGCGGGTCGTCCGAGACCAAGCGGGCCTTGAGCTCCAGAAATTGGCGCGGGCTTGGAGAAGTGATCGCCGCGCCCGACGCCTCGTAGGGCAAGCTCCACGCGCTCCAGTCGCCTCCGGGGACTTCCGTCGTGTCAACCGGCCCCTTGCTGAAAAAACCCAAGCCGGCGTATGCCTCAGCCGACACTTCGGCACCGCCGCTGTTGAAATAGCGATACTCTTCGACCAGCTCGCTACCCGTGCGCGTCTGAATTTCGATAAAAGTTCCTAAGTCGGCGTCGCCATCCCACTCAACCGAGACCAAATTTTTCGAGCCGCCCAAGCGGATGAGCGGCGAAACCAACTCGACTTCCGGCTGGAAACCCTCGCCGTAGAACTGCACTTCGCGCGGCTTGAACTGACCGCCTCCCCAGAACAAAATCCGCGCATAGCGCGTCCGCGTCGGCGCGAACGTATCCACGTCGTACACGTCTCCGGTATAGTGGCCAGACGTGGCGCGATTGCGCCGTGCGGCCTGCGTCGTCCACACCAACGAGCCGTCCGCAGCCAGCGAGCCGTCCGAAGTCTGCAAGTCGTAATTTGGGAAGCGGCTGCGCTGGCGGTCGTAGTAAATCTGGTGCCGGTCGATCCAGAAGGAAGAGCCTAAATCGAAGAATAACTCCCGTATCTCGTCGGTGCTGGTAAAGGCCAAGGACGTCTCGAAGATGCCGTCGAAGAAGGCGGTCGCGGGCGCGTTGTCCAAGAAGGTGAGCAGCGCGACGCCTCGGCGCTCCACCAAGCCCAGCGAGATGTTTTCCCCGAGCGTCTGAACCTCCAGCTCGGCCAGCCGCGGCCGTTCGCGGCGGTAGCGGCGGATCTCACCGCGCAACGCGGAGTCAACCACCTCGTACGTGGCCTCGCTCACCTGCACTTGGCCCGCGCCGGCCTTTTTGTAAAAATCCACCGCGCCTTGATCCGCAGCCGCTAGCTGGTCGTATTGTTCAGCCGACACCTCGGCGGCTCGCGTGCTATCCGTGTCGGTGATCGTCATGCGCACGAAGCGGATGTAGTCGCTCACCATGCGCCCTTCTCTGTCAAGGCGCGAGGGGCTCAGCTCGATTTCAAATTCTCGCTGGTCCTTGTTCGACTTCAAGGTGCGAAAGACTTGGTTGAATCTGCGCTGACCTTTTGTGACCTCGGCTCCGTCCGAGGTCAAGACCACGAATTGCAGGAAGGGGTCGCCTAGGTCCTCGCCGACGAATGTGAGCCGGATATGGGTGGCTGCTACCAGCCGCCCCAAATCGATCTCAAACCACCATTGGCGCACTGGGCTTGCCGAATCGGGTTCCCAATAGGTGCTCAAGTCCCCGTCGAAAAGGTGGACCAGATCCGCGGCCCGAGTGCCCGCAGTGAGGGCGTCGCGCAGGGTCGCGTCGTCCGATCCCGTGCCGCGCTTGATAAACGCCGCGATGTCCGACGTTGCCAGTGTGTTCTTGGGCACGAAGTGGGGACGCACGGCCCCAGTCTCGTCGATGTCGAGCGTACCGCCGGGAAAAGTCCACTGCTGCCAGTGCGCCTGCCGATCGACGACGACCCTGTTCCCGGCGATGGTATGGCCCTGTCCCCAGGCGGCGACAACGCCCAACACACTCAGTAACAACGCAGCATTTAGAAGCTGTCTGGAAATTCCGGGTGTGCCCCGAGCGCGAGCGAAAGCGCGGCGGACAAGGCGGGCAAAGCCGCCCATATTGACGACATATGGGTGGTTTTGTCCAACGCCGGCCGCCGTGCTTGCAGCCGCGCGAAGGCCACCAGGAGTTTTCAGACAGCTTCTCGACATGGCCCCTGCTCCTCAATAGGCGACGGCAATGGGCCGCATTTGCACTTGGCGCTGCCCGCCACTCTCGACCTCGACTTGGCAGATGTACAGACCGGGGGCAACCTGCTGGCCGGCCTCGTCTCGCCCGTCCCACTGATGCGGATGCCGTCCCGCGCCATCGACGTCTGCGTACACGCGCCGCACCAAGCGGCCGCTCAAATCCCGCACCAGCACCTCCACCGGCACCGGCTCGGTCACTTTGAGCAGTTCGTAGGCGATCTCCACTTGATCGTTGATCTGGTCGCCGTTGGGCGTAAACGCCTCGGTGCTCAGCGACACAGCTCCTAAGACTTTATCGTCTAGGGTCATCGCCTGTACCAAAAGTTGGTTGCCATCTACCAACTCGCTGGCCTCGCCAGCGGCCACGATCTGCCCGATCTCCCCCGGCGCGGTGCTGTCGATCACCCGGCCTGCAAAAATTGCGCCAAAGCGGAAAATTTCCGCGCGCACATCCACTTCGAGCAATTCGCCGCTGCGCTCGACATCCAGCCGTGGGAAACCCAAAACTACGCCCGCATCCTCGGCCCCGGCGCTGGCTTCGACGTTGAGCTCAGCCGAAACGAAATCCGCCACGGGTTCACCGCTGAGGCGCACGGCCTCTACGCCGACAATTCGGCCGCCAACCAAGCGCAGGTCCAAACCGTCAAACCCTTGGTCGCCGGGTTCAATCGTCGGGCGCACTGCATAGGTGAACGTGCGTTCCTCAGCCACGGCCGCTTGCCAAGGATCGATCTCGCCGACTAAGCCGGTCACCAAGCGCGGGGAAACGGCGAATTCGAGATAGCCGAGCTGACCGCCGGCTTGGCCGAAGGAACTGAATGCTATCCTGAACTGCACGTAGCGGTGGGAGCGCGTCGCCCGCAGCGCCACGCCCGCGCTGTCGGCGAATTCGTACGGCGACGACCACAGCTCCCATTGGGCGGTGTCGTCGGTGATGGCCCCGCGCATGATCGGCCCCAAGCGGCCATAGGTTTTGCGGGTCAGCAGCTTGCCGTCTTCGCCAAAGGGCACCTGCTCATCGCCGCGGAAGGTATTGCGCCAGTACACCAGCGGCGTCTCGTCGCCACCGGCGCGGGAGCGGATCTCCACTTGCGCCCCTTCGTCCTGCCGCCCTCCCCAGCGCACCCAGCCCAAATTGGCGAATTCGCCTATATCGAGAACATTGGACTGGTACGAGGCCGAGCCTTGGAAACCGCCGCCGTACACCTCCAACTCAGCCAGGTCCCATATCTTATCTTGCGGCATTACGTGAATCATCAAATAGCGGATGGGCGTTCCGTCTAGCTCGATGTCGAGCTGCGGATTTTTGTTTTCGAGGATTTCCGCAACCACCTTTAGCTCAATGCCCTTTTGTCTTTTGGGATCCCCCAGCGACCGATTGAGCGCACTCGCTCCAACGAATTCAATCTGATCAACGCCGCCCCCGGCATCGGTTTGCGCGGCGACGATGACGTGGGCGACTGAGCGCTCGCTGCCCACCTTTGGGATGAAGCGGACCAACCGCGTCGCAAAGTCGCCGCCGAGGTCAAAGAATAAAGCCGTGCCGTAGAAGTTATGGGCGTGTTCCCTCGGACGGGTCTCCAAGAAAAACGTCGTCGGGTCCCCGTCGATCACCAAGCTCAGCTCGTCGCCGACATCTTCAAAGCCATTGTACGCGCCGTGCTGAAAGCTGCCACTGACCCCGCTCAGGGTCGTCGCCATATTATCGCCCTCGTTGTAGAAGAACGGCGTGATCTGCTCTGTGAGCGCGAGCCCAAAGCTCTCGCCGCCTAAATTCTTGTCTAAGTCGGCCCAGCTCAACTGGCGAAATTCAGCACCGGCCTCCACCTCGGCCGGAGGCGGCAGGCTCTCGCCGCCGATGCGATAGATGACCAAAGCCGCGCTTGGCTGGACGCCGAGCAAAGCCAACAAGGCCGCGATGAGCCACGTCGTCTTCGGCGAGCTCAGTCGAGTCGTGCGCTGCAATTTTTTCACAATGGCACCTCCAAGAAGAAGAGGGGATGAGACTAGCCCATCCCCCCTCGTTCTTGCATCCTAAATACTGCCTGCTTACTGGACGTAGGCAGACTTGATGCGACCCCAGCTATTCTCCTCGACCGCACTCTCGATCGCGCTGAAATCGACGCGCGGATCAAGGGGTGCCAGCAGGAAATCCGTGGCCGAAGCCGTGGTTTTCCACACGTCGGTGGCACCCGAAAGGGACCACTGGCCAGAGTGCTCGGCATCTTGGCCAACGCCGCCGTCGGCACCGGCTACATCGCTGTCGAAGACCGCCCAGCCCAAGCCGGTGATGTCGCCCTCGTTGTAGTCGTGGATGACGCTGCCTTCCGGGTCGTTGAAGAGAAAGTCGTCCCAAGCTTGGCGCCGCACCTCGATAAAGGCCGTGGCCTCGCCGCCGCCGATTTCGCCGTCCAAGCGGAAGCCGTGGTCGGCGTAGGGCAGTTCGTCGTGCCACTGCGCTTGGGTCATCCAAAACCACGACCAACTCTCCTGGCCGTCGGGGCCGAGATTCGGGAAGCGGGTGTGGTAGGACTGCGACCAGCGGCCTTGGGCCAAGGCGCGCTCTTCCTCGTTCTCTATGTCGGCGGTGCCAAAGCGCATCTGATCGCCGCTGTGGTCGCCATCGACGTGCATTTCCCAGCTATCGTCGCCGCCGGCCACGCCGCCTTGGGCATCGCGATCATAGAAGTCGTCAAAGCGCTCCATCATGAAATAGAGGCTGTTGGTCGATTCGCTCCAGCCGACGATAGAGCGGAAGTTCAAGTCGCCAAAATCAGCCGGCTTTTCGCCGTTGAACTCGGTGTGCTCGGCAAAGGAAATCAAGTAGTCCTCGGGCACGATCGACCATTCGGACAGATCGCCGTCCAGCGTGGGCTCAAGGCCCGCCGGCCACTGGAAAGCCGTGCGCACCGCGCCCTCGGGTACGTGCGCCGTAGCCGGAGCAACGACGGCCACGCACAGGGCCAGTGCGAGCAAAACAGTGATTTTTTTCAAAATCATCCTCCTTGGTTTTAGTTAAAACGCCCGCTACAGTGGGGCATATTAGGAGCTTATTATAAAACAAACGCTTCCGTTTTACTACACTTATTGGCAACGACCTCCTTTCTCGGTTGTAACCTATTGGGGTGTTTGCAAATGCTCAATGCGGCTCTGAGCCGCCGCTAGCACCTTCTCGTCGCCGCGCCAGTGCCGGACAAAAGCTCCATAGGCAAGGCGTGCCGCCGCGGCTTCGCCCTGTTGCTCATAGGCTTGGCCCAGCGCGTAGTGGGAGCGCGCATGAGTGGAATCGCGCCGCACGACCTCCTCGAACTGGACAATGGCCTCCGCCAAGGACTCGCGCCGGGCCAAAGCCATGCCCAATCCGTAGTACGCATCGCGCAATTCGGCGTCGCAGGCGAGGGCGGCCCGATAGGCGCTGATGGCTTTTTCCAAGTCGCCCTGCAGGGCATACACATTGCCCAAGGCATTGTGCGCCTTGGCGTAACAGGCGTCGATGTCCAAGGCGCGAGAAAACGCGGCCTCAGCCTCGGCCCAACGCTGCTTTTGCGCGTGAGCAAAGCCCATGGTAAAGTGCGCTTCGGGCGCACGCCGGCCACGCGGCTCGTGCGCCGCGATTTTGCCGGCCAAGTGCGCGGCGCGCTCGACATCGCCCTGCCGCAGGTGGATTTGCACCACCGCGGCCAGCGCGTCAACATGCTCGGGCTCGCGGCTGAGTACTTCCTTGTACGTATTCAGCGCGTCGGCGTATTGCCCCAAGCGCATCTGCGCTCGGCCCAGCGCCAACCGCGCCTCCACATCGCCGGGCTCCCTCTCCAGCACCTTTTCCAAGGTCTCTTCCCGCTCTGACAAGTCGAGCAAACCCTCTAGGCGCGAGAGCATGGCTTCGGCTTCGTCGTAGCGACCCTGGGCCGAGTACAAATTCGCCAAGTCGTGGTACGCCTCGCCGTAGTTGACGTCGAGCGCCACGGCTCGGTTGAGCGCCTGCGCTGCTTCGTCGTACCGCTTCTCATTCAGATAAAGCCGTCCCATGTCCCGCCAGATCTCTTTGCGCTTTGGTGCCAACTCAGCCGCTTCCAGCAAAACCTCTTCCGCACGCGCATTGCGGCCCTGCTGGCTGTAGAGCAACGCTAGAGCCTGCCGCGCTTCCACGTCTTTTGGCGCGATGTAAAGCGCCCTCAGCAGGGCCTCTTCGGCGCGCTCGTATTGCCCCTGCTCCTTGTGCAAGAAGGCCAACAAGCGATACGAGCTAGGCGATTGAGGATCGAAGCGCAGCGCGGTTTCCGCCGCCTCTACGGCCTGCGGGTAACGGCCTGCTTCGAGGTGGGCGATGGCCAAGTTGTGATAGGAGGGAATGTACGTCGAATCCAGCGCAATGGCCCGCGCAAAGTGCTCGGCCGCCGCCGTGCTCTTGCGCTGCAAATGCGCCAAGCCTAGGTAAAAGTGCGCGTCGCGGGACAGCGAGTCGCGGCGCACAGCCTCTTGGTACACGGCCACTGCTTGGTCGTACTGCTCCTGATCCAAATAGGCCCTTCCCACTGCGAGCAGTGAATCGCCCGCTGGCGGCTCTTGCCGCACTTCGCCGCATCCCCCAATTGAAAGGAGGACGAGAAGGGCGATGCGATCTACGGGCGAGCGGGACATGTCGTAGATTCTCTCCAAAACCAGAACGCCGACTAAAAACGTTGCAAGTGCTTGTTGTTAAAGTAATTATAGATTAAAATTTGGATTAAAATTGAATATCATATATATACGTACCTAAAACCTAAGTCAAGAAATAAAGTGTATCGCAGTTTGGCATTTTTCGGCCGGGCGGCAGCCCATCTTTTCGCGCTCTGCCTTCTCTCTATAGGCTGCGACCCTCCGCCTCCACAACCCCAAGCGGACGCCGCGTACCACGTCTATCCGGGCGACAGCATCCAAGCGGCGCTCGAAGCGGCAGCCCGCGACTCAATCCACAAGACCGTCAAAGTCCACGCGGGAACCTACCGGCCGCAGCAGGCTGGCCAAGCGATGCTCTTCTTCTCGGCCCGCCACGACGGCATTGTGCTCGAAGCAGTGGGGCGTGTGGTCCTGACGGCCGCTCACCCCGAGCAAGCCGACCCCGACGCGGCGAGTTACCCGGCCATCGTCAACCACGTGGTCTTTTTCGGCGATGGCATCTCCCCAAACACCGTCCTGCGCGGTTTCACCATCACCGGTGCCAACAACTTTGCCAGCCGCAGCGAAGGCCCCGAGCCAATCCAGCCGGATTCCTCCAACGGCGTGCGCTGGGAAAAGGGGCTGTTCTTCTACGCCGACGGCGGCGGCATCAAGGTATTTGGCCGTTCCTACCCAACCCTCGAAGGGTTGGAACTCCACGACAACTACGCCAGCCCTTGCGGCGGCGGCATCTCCATCGAGCATCGGGGATTCGACGCCGAGGCCGTGCTGATCAGAAACTCCGTCTTCCGCAACAATAGCTGCCAAATCACCGGCGCGGCCGTCGATGTGCTGCCCGGCAGCGCGGCCGTGCTCGACAACTGCCTCTTCATCGGCAATGTCGCCAATCTCGGCCCCGACTACGTGGGCCGCCGTGGCAGCGTCGAATACAACAAGGCACACGGCTCGGGTGCGCTGACGGTCTTTCCCGGCGCACGCGTCGAAGTGCACAACTGCACCTTCACGGACAACTGGAACGGCGTTGACGACAAAGGTCGCGGCAGTTCATACCGCAATACCATCTTCTGGATGAACGTGCGCGGCGGCGGCA
This sequence comes from Gemmatimonadota bacterium, assembly GCA_009840005.1. The sequence continues at coordinate 14,019 of VXOR01000085.1, read as the reverse complement.
TCGCCCCCGGCAACCGCTACGAAGTCGATCTGCTCGACAGCCGCCGCTTCAGCGGTTGCTTTGTCCGCGGCCAAATCGACGACCTGCGCGGCACCTTGGACCCAGAGCGCAATGTACTCCAAGCACCCGACCCACAATTCGACGAGCACTACCGACCCCAAACCCCTGCTTATGCTGGAGTGGGCTACCAGCCGCCGGAGGAATAAAAGTGCGGAAAAAACTTTTCGACCTCATCCTCAACGGAACCTCTGACAACAACATTCCCTTCCAAGCTACCTGCAATCTGCTGGAACGGCTGGGGTTTAAGAAGCGCGTCAAAGGGTCGCATCATATATTCACTAAGGACGGCATTCAGCGCCCGATTAATCTCCAGCGAAGAAAAGACGGCACCTGTAAACCCTATCAGGTGCGCCAGATGCGTGAATTTTTTAATCTCTACGACTTGGGAGAATAGTCATGTACAAATATCCTATGCAGTTATACTGGAGTGAGGATGATGACGCCTTTATCGTCGAGGTGCCCGACTTGCCAGGCTGCGCAGCCGATGGCCCTACTCCAGAAGAGGCAGTAAAGGAAGCTCAAGCCGCTATTGACCGTTGGCTTTGGGTAGCCCGAGAGGAAGGTTGGAAAATTCCCGAGTGCTCGTCCCGTCCACTCCAAACGGCTAGCTGATGGCCAAGCTCCATCGTCGGCTGAAACTGCTCTCGACCCTCGCAGTCCTCTCGCTGGTGGCACCGCATCACACCGAGGCACAGGGCACCGCTACCATCCGCCAACAGCGGCTCGAACTAGACCGCACGGTCTGGTCCGACGAGCGGCGCGCCCAGCAATACGAGGCCGTCTTTGTCTCCTTATGGGATCGGCTGCGCGCCGCCCAAGAGGCGAGGCCGATACTAGCCGCTTTTCCCTTTGACCAACTGCTGCTCGGCTCCCCGCAGGACAGTGTCAAGCACGACTGGGACATCGTCGAAACGCACTATGGTGGCCCGCCGCGCACGCTCGGCCACGGACAGTGGTCGGCCCTACTCGAACAATGGGAAGACGAGGGCTTCATTCTCGAACAATCCGAATGGCACCACAAACAATTCATCCCGTCCGAGGACGGACCATCCCGCTCTTTAATAGACCTAAAACTGCACGTCAAAAACCACAATAAACGTCTAATCGTCAGCGGCGACCTGTCCGTCACCTGGAGCGAGCGGCAAGACGAGGCCGGGCACTATATCCCCGCCACTATCGACGCCTCGAACCTGACGCTGACCGAACGCCGTGGCGCACCCACTTTTACCTCTTCAGCCGTCTTGGCGGACGACACCGCGCTCTCGCCCCTCATCGCCGCCGACCTCGACAGCGACGGCCTCGACGACTTGCTCGCACTCGGTGCCAACCTGCTCTACCGCAATCAGGGCGGGCGTTTTGCGCCCGAGCCGCTTTTGGCCTATCCATCTCCGGTCGGTCGCATCGAAGTGGCGCTCTTGGCCGATTTTACCGGCGATGGCGCACCCGATCTAATCGTCGGCGGCCCCGGACAACTGCTGGGTCTCTACGAGGGCGGCAAGAGCTTCGACCAACCCGGCTTGGCCATTGCGACTCGTCCCCTGCAATACCCTGAAGCCATGAGCGCCGGCGACATAGACGGCGATGGCGACCTCGACCTGTGGGTTGGCCAGTACCGGCTGCCCTACCGCGAGGGCCAGATGCCTACGCCCTACTACGACGCCAACGACGGCTATCCCGCGTACCTGCTGAGCAACGACGGGCGCGGGCGCTTCACCGACATCACGACCCGCGCGGGCCTCGAAGCCAAGCGCAAACGACGCACCTACAGCGGCTCCTTGGCCGATCTCGACGGCGACGACGACCTCGACCTACTGGTCGTCAGCGACTTCGCCGGCATCGACCTGTACTACAACGACGGCACCGGCACCTTTGCCGACGTCACCTCCCGCACCGTCAGCGAGGCATCGACCTTTGGCATGTCCCACATCTTTGGCGACTACAACGCCGACGGCCGCCTCGACATGTACGTAGTGGGCATGAGTTCGACCACGGCGCGTCGCCTCGACTACCTCAATCTCGGCCGCGAAGAGTACCCCGAGCACCACCAGCAACGCCAGGCCATGGGCTTTGGCAACCGGCTTTACCTCGGGCATGAGGACGCCCAGTTCAGCATCGCCCCAAGCACGGGGCAAGTGGCGCGCACCGGGTGGTCTTGGGGCGTGGCCTCCGCGGATTTCGACAACGATGGCGACGACGAAATCTACGTGGCCAACGGCCACCTCAGCGGCGAGACCGCCCAAGACTACTGCACCACCTTCTGGACGCACGACATCTACACCGGCGGCTCGGAACCCGACCCGCAAATAGCCGCATTTTTCGACGAGGCGATTGCGGACTGGCACAACGCGGGCATTTCGTGGAACGGCTTTGAACACAACAAGCTCTACCTGAGCGGAGAAGGTCGCTCCTTTGTCGAGATCGGCTATCTGATGGGCGTGGCTTTTGAATTCGATGCGCGCACCGTGCTCGACATGGACATCGACGCCGACGGCCGCGTGGACCTATTGGTCAGCGAGTGGTCCGGCACTCCGCGCCGCGAGCGAGTCCACGTCTTGCGCAATGTCTGGCCCGGCGACAACAACTGGCTCGGCGTACGCCTCCAAGGCGCGGCCGGCACCTCTCCCATCGGCGCACGCATCACCCTGCGCTCGTCCCAAGGAACGAAGACGCAGTGGGTCTATACCGGCGAATCCTTCGACGCCCAGCGCTCACCCTCCCGCCTTTTCGGCTTGGGCCGAGTCGAACAAGTCGAAACGGTCGAAGTCCAGTGGCCCGGTGGCAAGGTCTCTACCCTATCCGATCCACAGATAAACCGCTACCACGAACTGACGCCCTGAAGACATGCGCTACGCTACCCGCTTCAACGGCATCCCCTTGTCCATCGCTGCGCTGTCCTCAAATTGCCGCTAGACGATCATGCGGTTATTACTAAAACCCTCGCAGTAGAAATCGGTAGCATCTCGAACTACACAGGTAGTGTGCATGTCTCTAATTCTAATTCTCTTATCTTTGTCGGCTGCGATCCAAATAAACGCAGCCAATCCACCCAATGCTGTCGGCGTCCCGCCAGAAGACCTGGATCCCCCTTGGCTGGATAGCCGTCGCCAAGCCCAAGTAGCCGCGGCCGCAGGCTATGCGGTTTTCTGCGATTTCAGCTTCACTGACCGCCAGCCCGCCAGCGGCATCGCCTTCCACCATCGCATCGTCGATGACTCGGGGCGGCACTACCGGCCCAATCACTACGACCACGGCAATGGAATTGCCTTAGCAGATGTCGATGGCGACGGGCGCACGGACCTCTACTTCGTCAACCAAACCGGGCCAAACGGGCTGTGGCGCAACGCGGGCAGCGGCCAATTCGCCGACATCACCGAGCGAGGTGGCGTGGCGCTCGCAGACCGCATTGGCGTGACCGCTTCCTTCGCCGACCTAGACAACGACGGAGCACCCGACCTATACGTCACCAACGTGCGCGTGGGCAATGTTCTCTTTCGCAACCAAGGCGACGGGCGCTTTGCGGACATTTCGCAAGAGTCTGGCCTCGATCACCAGGGGCATTCTTCGGCGGCCCTCTTCTTCGACTACGACCGCGACGGACAGCTCGACCTCTTTTTGACCAATGTTGGGCAGTACACCGAGCGCGGCGATCCAATCGCGGTTATTGGCTTTGCGCCCGAAGAACAACCAGAGCATTACTACTATGTCGGCTTCAAAGACGCCTTTGCCGGCCACCTCAAGCCCGAGCGCACCGAGCAAAGTCTGCTCTTCCGCAATCTGGGCGACAATCGCTTTGTCGATGTGACCGAGAAGGTTGGGATCAAGGCCGATGGCTGGTCCGGCGACGCAATGCCGCTGGACGCCAACGAAGACGGCTGGCCCGACCTGTACGTGCTCAACATGCAGGGGCACGACCAATACTACGAAAACGACCGTGGCCAGCGCTTTATCGACAAGAGCCTAGCGGTCTTCCCGCGCACGCCGTGGGGGGCCATGTCGGCCCAGATCCTCGACTTTGACAACGACGGCCACCAAGACCTCTACATCACCGACATGCACTCGGACATGAGCGAGGACATCGGGCCGGAGCGCGAAAAGCTCAAGTCGCGCATGCAGTGGACCGAGAGCTTTCTCCGCTCGGGCGGGCGCAGCATCTACGGCAACATCTTCTACCACCGCCAAGCCGACGGCACCTACGCCGAGATTTCCGACTCTATCGGCGCGGAAAATTACTGGCCTTGGGGACTGAGCGCGGGCGACCTCAACGCCGACGGGTACGAAGATGTCTTTATCACCGCCAGCATGAACTACGCCTTCCGCTACGCGGTCAACTCCCTACTGCTCAACGACCGCGGCAAGGGCTTCCTCGACGCCGAATTTGCCCTTGGCGTCGAGCCTCGGCGCGAGGGGCGCACGGCCATGCCGTGGTTTGCCTTAGATTGCGCTGGGGAATATGCAACCCATCCCGACTGCGAGGAGCGCAGCGGTCTCCACGTCTTCTGGGGTGCACTGGGATCGCGTGCATCGGCCCTCGCCGACTTGGACGACGATGGCGACTTAGACATCGTCACCAATGAGTTCAACGCGCCGCCGCTGCTGTTAATCAGCGATCTGAGCGACCAAAAAGCGGATTTCAACTTTCTCAAGGTCCGCCTGATAGGCACCCGCTCTAACCGCGATGGCCTCGGCGCAGTAGTCAGTGTCCACACCCGTACCCAAACCTACACCCGAGTACACGACGGCAAGTCCGGCTACCTCTCACAAAGCCTCTTGCCGCTCTACTTCGGACTCGGGCCAACCAGCACCGTCGAGCGCATCGAAGTGCAGTGGCCCTCTGGCGCTGCGCAGACCGTCGCCGGCCCCATCGAGAGCAACCAACTCGTCGAAATCAGGGAGCCGTAGCGCGTCCGCGCAGTTGTTTGAGGCCCCGCAACGCGCCGCGCTCTCCGGGGTCTATTTCCCGCGCCCGCGCAAAGTCCGCTGCCGCTCGCTCCCCATCCTTTTCGAGCAAGGCAATCGTCCCGAGCACAGTGTGCCGCCGGGCGGCCAAGCGCCGTTCGAGCACTTCGACAACCTCCGTGGGAATATCTGCCGAGAGGTACAGTCGCGGATTGACGACTAGGTGCTCTACCAAGCTCTTAAGCACAGGTAAGCCGCCGCTGGTGCCACGGCGGCGTCGGTCAGTAAAGCTGATGTACGGGCGGTCGTCCGTATTGATCGGCCCGCTGCCCGCGTAGGCGGCTAGCTCCTTTTCGCCCAAGACTAAGGCACTCAAAAAAGAGGGCGGATCGCCCAAATCCACCGAGCGCAAATTCGCCCGCACCTCCGGCTGCCCTAGCTTGCGTTCAAGTGCAGCATAGTCTATGTGCAGTGCGCTTGGTGTGCCCAGCAGGATTGAGTATTGGTGAGTCAGCCACAGCGAAGCGTGCGGATACACGGCCCGGAAGGTCCGAAGAATCATCTTGTAGTCTTCCGCCGACAGCCCGTGCAACGGCAACCACTGCGCGACTAGCCCGTCCGGGCCGACGCGGCCGCGGCAGAGCCGGTAGAATTCTTCCGTATAGAGCACCCAGCTATCAGCCGTGCCTGGATGCGTGGCGTCGCAGATGATGGCGTCGTATTGCCGCTGCGTGCGCAGCACGTGGTTGCGGCCGTCTTCAGCGACCAGTTCGATGGGTGCTTGGTCGAGGCGGGTGGCGATCTGGCGGTTGTGGCGGGCAAAATAGGGCGCAGCGCGCGGGACGCCCGGCACCAACTCGGCGCAATCGAGGCGCGTCGGCTGGTGCAATTCGGCTGCGGACAGGGTAATGCCGCCGCCAAAAGCAATGACCAGCACTTCTGCTGGATCGGGATGCAAGACCAGCGGCAAGTGCCCCAGCAAGCGGAAGGTTTGCAGCGAGGCGTAGTCAGTGGGAACCTCGCCGCCGCCATTGACCTTGAGGATCCGCACGCCGTCCTGTTTCTGGTGGACCGAGACCGTGGCACCAGCGCCCTCGTCCCAGTAGAGCAAGCGGCTCTTTGGCTCAGACCAGTGGAACAACTCAACGAAGAGGCCGGTCGGTAAAAGCAGCATCAGGACCAGCCCCAACGCCAAGCCGCCGACCGTACGCACGGCCTTTCTGCGCAACTGCGCCGCCGGGTCCAGCGCCAAGATCACCGCGCCGATGGCGATATTGACCCACGCCAACACCTGGATGCTCCGATAGGTGCCCAGCAAAGGCAGTAGCACAAACCCGGCGATCAGCGCGCCAGCAATGGCCCCCAGCGTATTGGCGGCGTACACCGTGCCGACGCCGCGCCCTAGCTGATCAATGCGCGGGATGCACACCTTGGCCGCAATCGGAAAGAGCAATCCCATCAGCAGCGTCGCCGGAAGCATTACGACGAACGCGGCGACAAACAGCTTGGACAGATGACCCTCCCACGACAGCGCTCCACCCCACGCCTCGACGATATAGGGTATGCTGCCAAAGGCGGCAATCGAGCTTAGGCCGCACAGCCCGATGAGCAATTCCACCGCGCCAAACGCGGCCAGCGGCGTGCGCCAGCGATCGATCAAGCGCACCCCGAGTGCAGCCCCACCAGCCAATCCCAGCAGAAAGGCGACGAGGATCGTGCTCAGGGTTTGGGCTGTAGCACTTTGCAGGAGCATTGCCAACAGCCGCGTCCACAGCACCTCGTAGCCGAGGGCCACAAACCCCGAGAGCGCAAATCCCCCCAAGACCAATCGGCCCTCCAAGGTGGTGGGCACCACATCCCGTCCTACGCCCGTCTGCTCCTGCTGGCCATCGCGGCTCCAGCGATAGGCGACCAAGGCGATGAACAGATTGCCCGCCGCCGCCGCGTAGGTCGTGCCGCTGACGCCCAGATATTCGAGCGCGAAAAAAGCCGCCACCGCGCATCCTGTGGCCGCGCCTAGCGTATTGGCCGCATACAAGCGTCCCATATCCCCGCCGACCCGCTCCAAGCGATGCGCCACGGCCTTGCTCAGCGTCGGCAGGGTGGCACCCATGAGGGTAGTCGGCACCAGCAGCAGCGCGAACGCGAGCACTAAGCGGACGAGCACAAAGGCCCCGTCTATACCTTGCAAAGAGCCGTATAGCGCCGTGTACACCTCGTCTAAACCCGCGAGCAAAAGCGGGAATATCAGGGCAAAGACGCCTATCCCCAGTTCCAACAGCGCGTAGAGCCGCAGGCCGTTGCCCCGACGGTCGGCAATCCGCCCGCACCAATAGCTGCCCAAGGCAAGACCGGCCATGAAGGCGGCTAGGACAATACTGACGGCAAAGGTGCTGACGCCGAACACGGGCATCAACATGCGCACCCAGACGATTTGATAGACGAGGGAGCAGGCCCCGGAGAAAAAGAATAGAATCAGCAGAGCCAAGGGAGTTTTGCTCATGGCTGGCCCTTTGTGAAACGATCTAATCCTTGATATGGATTCATGATATATGTATAACTATATGTATTAAAATGCACTGAACAATGAATATGAACTTTGAATGGGATTCCCAAAAAGACTGTATTAATCAGTCTAAACACAAAGTCTCGTTTGCTGAAGCTCAATTTGCGTTTACGGATCCTCATCGCATCATCGCCATTGATAGCAAACACAGTACCGCTGAAGAGACGCGATATTTTTGTTTTGGAAAAATTGAGGATCGAGTTTTGACCGTCCGTTTTACGTATCGAAAAGGCAATATCCGCATTTTTGGTGCTGGTTATTGGCGCGAAGGAAGGGATCGTTATGAGCAAAAAAAGAAAATATGAGAAAGCGCCTGCTGATATTGCAGAAGCAATTGAACAGGCCGAAGTAATCCGGGATTTTCTGCCGCCTCCCGATCAACTCGTTCTAAGGGAGGAGACGGTGCGGGTGACGCTTAACCTCAACAAAAAGAGCGTTGATTTCTTCAAGGTAAAAGCTCAGGAAAACGGCGTTCCCTATCAAAGTATGATCCGGAAAGTTCTGGATATTTATGCAGAGCAATTCTAAGAACCCTTGTTGGTAACTGGTATTGCCCCCGGCCAGCTACTCACCCACTACTTCCTCACCGACGGAATAAAAGCCACCGCCAGGTTATCACCGAGCAGGACTTGATCTGTCCGATCTCGTCCTAAATTACGCTATTGAGTAAAATTACTCAGTAGTGTAATTTAATCTGTATGGCACCCTTTCAACGTCCCCAAGTCGCCACGCTCTACCACCGGCTCGCCGAACCGCCCCGGCAACTCATCACCCTGTTTGGGCCGCGCCAAACCGGCAAGACCACCATCGTGCGCCAAGCCCTGCGACAGATCGACCTCGAAAGCCGCTACTGGGCTGTCGATGAACCCAACTCTACCGAATTTCGCGTCCCATCCGCTGCGACGGAGGCAACCTTCCTTGCGCCACAGGCGCGAGATGCGGAATGGCTGGTGCGCCACTGGGAAGAAGCCCGGCGCGAGGCGGAACAATTAGGGGGATTCGCGTTGGTATTCGACGAGATTCAGAAGGTTCCCCAGTGGTCGGAGATCGTAAAAGGACTGTGGGACGCCGACCGCGCCAGAGGTTGCCCCTTGCACGTGGTCATCCTCGGCTCGGCCCCGCTGCTCATGCAGTCGGGATTGAGCGAGAGCCTCGCCGGCCGCTTTGAATCTATTCACGTCACGCACTGGTCGTTCGACGAAATGTCCGCGGCCTTCGACTTCGACTTGCCGCGCTATCTCTACTTCGGCGGCTACCCGGGTGCAGTTCCATTCGTTCGGGACCCGGATCGGTGGCGCGATTATATCCTCGGCGCGCTCGTCGAGCCGAACATTGAACACGACCTCCTCGCCATGACCCGAGTGGACAAACCGGCGCTACTGAAGCGGCTCTTTGAATTGGGAGCCGTCTATTCTGGGCAGATTCTGTCGTACACCAAGATGCTGGGACAGCTCCAAGACGCCGGCAATACGACCACTCTAGCGCGCTATCTCGATTTGCTTGCGAGCGCTGGATTGCTTGCCGGGGTGCCGAAATACGCGGGCCGAGTGCATCGGGTTCGCGCTTCAAGCCCCAAGCTCAATGTGCTCAATACGGCCCTGATGACCGCCGGTTCGGGGTATTCTTTCGCTGAGGCGCAGGCGGACCGCAGCTTCTGGGGACGCATCGTCGAAAGCGCGGTCGGCGCACATTTGTTTAACACCGCGACATCCGATATCCGTCTTCATTACTGGCGAGACGGATCGCACGAGGTGGACTTCGTCCTGCAACGGGGCGCTCGGATCATCGCCATCGAAGTGAAAAGCGGCGCGAAGAGAATGCCCTTGGGAGGCATGGACGAGTTTGAGCAGCGCTTTAGTCCTCGTAGTTCGCTGCTCGTTGGGGAAGGCGGGATACCGCTGAATGAGTTTCTCACAGTGCCCGCCCATCACTGGTTCGAGGAAGCATGAGCATGATCGTTCCCCGCACCTGCACCGAGATTTTAGCAGAGGACGCGGATCAGCATCGGGAGAAGGAATCCCAGCTTCTCAAAGCGTTCCGGGATGTGCCAGCCTATGTGTTGCTCGGCGATCCTGGGGCAGGGAAGACGACTGCGTTTGAGGCCGAGTGCGAAGAATTTGGAGAGAAAGCCTGCCTGATTACTGCCCGCGACTTTTTGACCTTCGATCCTCAGAGCCATCCCGAATGGCACGACAAGACGCTCTTTATCGACGGACTTGATGAAATTCGCGTCGGTGCGGACGACGCTCGCACACCCTTTGACCAGATCCGTGGGCATCTCGACGAGTTGGGGAAGCCGCGCTTTCGCCTCTCGTGTCGGGAAGCGGACTGGCTGGGGGCAAATGATCAGAAGCACTTGGAATCCGTCTCGCTGGACTCCAAGGTGACAGTTCTGCGGCTCAATCCCCTGACGAATTCGGACATTGACGACATCCTGAACGCCCGACCAGACATTGACGATGCTCAGGCATTTATCGCGGCAGCCGAGGAGCGGGGAGTTGACGGGCTGCTCGCAAATCCACAGACCCTCAATATGTTGGCCGATGTTGTAGCCCAAGGCGGCGGATGGCCGAAAAGTCGCAAAGAAACTTTCGAGATGGCCTGCGAGCAGATGGTTCGGGAGCACAACGAGGAACATCAAGCGGCACAGGCGTCAAATAGTCCACCTGCACCCGACCAGCTTCTCGACGCCGCCGGACGTCTCTGCGCCGTTCAATTGATTTCGGGCGCGGCTGGGTACACGAACACGTTACGAGGCCAGCCGAGTGAAGGTTATCCCACTCTGGACCAGTGCGGCTACGACAGTCCCGAAATGCTCCGGCCTGCACTCGCCACGAAGCTATTCAAGGGCACATCCAATAACCGCTTCACCCCGATCCACCGCCACATCGCCGAATTCCTCGGTGCTCGGTATCTCGCCAAAGTCATCAAAAGCGGGCTTCCCGCTCGGCGCGTAATCGTCCTGATTGTGGGAGAGGACGGCACCGTGGTTACGGAAGTGAGGGGCTTGTCTGCTTGGCTCGCAGCCCATTGCAAGGACGCCCGGGCAGATCTCATCGAGCGCGACCCCATCGGCGTCGGGCTATACGGCGACATCCGCGAGTTCTCCACCGACGAGAAGCCTAAACTCCTGAGAATCTTACACCGTGATATAGACCGACTCGGTTCCGTTGAGAGGGCCGCGGCCTTCGGGCCTCTCGCCACTCCCGACATGGAACCTGTGCTCAGAAAAATCTTGGGGGATGACAGCCGGGACCAAGACCACCAGAAATTCACTGCATTCGTGCTGCGCGTTTTGAGAGAAAGTGCATCTATACCGGGTCTTTCCGAGACCCTGCTTGAAATCGTCCGCGACGACACATGGTGGCCGTGGATCAATCCATTGGCCCTCAATGCCTTCATCCATAACTGCTCGGACATTGAGGTCAAAACGAGTAAGCTCAAAGTGCTACTGGCCGATATTCACACTGAAATAATCTCCGATCCCAACAACGAGCTTCTCGGAACCCTACTGGCCCACTTCTACCCTCACGAGCTGCCGCTATCGGAAGTGTGGACCTACCTTTCCGCGAGAGTGAATCCGAAAGGTTTCGGAAGTTACCGCAGGTTTTGGGGATTTGACCTGCTCAAAAAGTCCTCACACGAGCAGGTCGCCGAATTTCTCGACAATCTGCAACAGCGACTTCCCGGCTTATATCCTATTCTAGATGTCCACTTGCGCGGCCTTTATCTAAGGTTTCTCGCTCGCGGCCTAAAAGCGCATGGAGACGAACTGGACACAACGCGTCTGTATGACTGGCTCAGCATAGATTTAGCGACGAATCAGGTCAACGATAAAGATGCCATTCGTGAGATATGCTCTTGGTTGGAGCAACGCCCCGAGGTTCAGAAGACTATCATATTAGAGGGACTGTCCCGGTGTCCCGAATCCGACGAATTCTGGTCGTACGCGGCCAAAGTCCAAAAGCGTTTGTACGGAGCTAGCCCGCCTTCTGACTTCGGCCTCTGGTGCCTGAAGCAGGCCATCGCCATGGCGGACATCAAACCGCGAGTTGCCAAACTCCTGCTTGAATGGGCTTTATCGGCGCATACCGATCAAATCGGCAACGAGGGCTTGTCTCTCGAAGTCCTACAAGAGTACACGCAGAGGAACGAGACATTGAGGGCGTACTTGGATCAACTGCTTGCTCCTCCGCCCACTTCGCCACAAGAACAGGAATGGCAAGAACAGAAGCGGACATTCACCGAAGAACAGAAGCAGCGAGAAGAGCAATGGCTCGAATATGTCCGGTCCAACAAAGCCGCATTGCGCGAGAACCGAGCTGCCCCTGATCTACTTCACCAGATTGCGCTCATATACTTTGGAAGTGACAACGATGGAAGGAAGGCCATCAAGGAGGAATTCAGAGGCGACCATGGTTTGATTGATGCCGCGCTTAAGGGCCTGTGTGGTACGGTTGACCGAGAGGATGTTCCTGATATCGAGGAGATTCTTGCACTCAGCGAAAAGCACCGCATGCATTATCTCAGTTTGCCTTTCCTCGCAGGCTTGGCAGAAATCGAAAGGACTACCTCAGAAGACGCATCACAATGGGACGACAGCCGAATTCGTAAGGCGATTGCATTCTATTACTGTATAGCCCTCTTGAATTATCGGCCCGAATGGTATCGATGCCTGCTTGCGGCGCGTCCCGAAATCGTCGCCGAAGTGCAGGTGCAATTGGCCGTTTCTGAGTTCCGCAGTAGTCGCGCACATATCTCCAAGCTCTGGGAGCTCGCGCACGACCCAGCCCACGCTCAAGTCGCCAAATACGCGAGCCTGCCCCTACTTCGCGCCTTTCCGACTCGCTGTAAGCTGACGCAGATCAAAGATTTGGACAATCTGCTCTGGGCCGCAATTCAGTACGCTGACAGAGCACCGCTTCAGGAACTAATCGAAAAGAAGCAGTCCCGGAAAAGCATGAACGACGCCCAGCGCGTGCATTGGTTGGCGGTAGGCATCGTCGTTTCGCCAAGGGCGTATAATGATCTCCTGCGAGAGTTAGTACAGGGTCGAGAAGGCCGGATTCTGCATCTAACGGAGTTTTTCTGCTACCAAGATCCCATGCGCTTCCCATTCGGTGAATCGAGGATTGCTCCCGAGTTGGGGATTCCGGGATTGGAACTCCTCATCCACCTCGTCGGAAGCTACGTCGGACCCGACAAGTGGAAGGAGGACGGACTGGTTACGCCTGCAAAACAAGCCTCTCGCTTCGTCAATGACCTGATACAACACCTCGCCGCTTCTCCCACCAAGGACGCGAGTGACGCCTTGGATCGCCTTCTTGCCGATCCAGAGCTCTCTCGCTGGCGCGACGTACTCTCCCAGGCGCAAGATGCCCAACGGGTAACTTGGCGCGACGCCAGTTATCGTTACCCCACTATCGAGAAGGTCTGTCAGACATTGAATGGCGGTCCGCCCGCTAACGCCTCCGACCTCGCAGCCCTCATAACGGACCACTTGGATAAGATCGCTCGCAAGATTCGTGGCGGTTCCACTTCCGATTGGCGCCAGTATTGGAATGTCGATCAATACAATCGACCGAAATGCGAGAAGCCAGAAGACGCCTGCCGCGATAATCTGTTATCGGATTTACAAAATAGGTTGGAGCAACTAGATATCGACGCCCAACCCGAGGGACGGTACACCAATGATAAACGTTCGGACATTCGAGTTTACTTCGGAGGCTCCAACGTGCCGGTGGAAACCAAAAAGAACTCGCATCAAGAACTCTGGAGTTCCCTGCGAAACCAATTGATCGCCCAGTACACGATTGACCCAGACACAGACGGCTACGGCATCTACTTAGTATTCTGGTTCGGCAAAGACCGCACGCAGCCACCGCCCTCCGGCACCCGCCCCACCAATGCCGAAGATCTGCAAGAGCGCCTAGAAGCGACCCTATCGCCCGACGAAGCGCGCAAAATCTCGGTCTGCGTGATCGACGTAAGCCGACCGGATTAATAGCAACAATCGCTATCCGGCGTTTTCAATCGGCTGGTAGAAGTAGTAGCAAAGCCCGTCCGGGGCGACTACGAAGAAAACCTGATATTTCCTCCCATCGCGCTCGTCCACGCGCCAATTACCCGTTTCGACGCCGTTCGCCTCTATCTCGTCGCGGGCCTTGTGGATGTCACTCACCAAAATAGCCGCGCCCTCTTGACTGGCGTCGCCGCCATTGACCGCAAACCCGATCTGCACACCATCGCGTTCAAGAATGACCGTCGGCACGGGGTCGTCGCGCCTTTCGACCTCCACGAGTCCAAAGGCCGCGCCGTACCACTTCGCGGTTTGGTCGAGATCTTCCACCGGCAAGGCTAGGATGTCCTCTGCATACGGAAAAGCGGCTTCGTATAGTTTCCCTTGGGTCATGTCTTGTTCCTCCGATCAATAAAAAAGTAAGGCTCTATATGGATTTCGGGGAGGTTCCTTGAACGGTTCGAGCGTCGCCCTTATT
>VXOR01000103.1:2726-127813 GCA_009840005.1 Gemmatimonadota bacterium | reverse complement strand
ATCAGAAACGATGGAACGTGGAGACGTTTCATAAAACGCTCAAGTCCCATGCCGCGTTCTCCCTAGAGTGGCATAGATGGCCATAAAGACGTGGTTGCTTTGGGTACGGACCCGTTTGGTCGGCGACTTGGCCAACGCGGCATGGGACTTGAGCGTTTTATGAAAGCCTTCGACTTTCCATCGTTTTTGATAGATCGTCTCAAGGGCGTCTCCATGCCGGTCGAGATCACTACAGGCCAGATACAGCATGCCGGTGCTGTCGTCTTTGTTTGTAAAGACGCGCCGATGCAGAAGGACCGGAAAGGGGAGTCCTTTGATCCAGGCGGTTAGCGGCGTGGGGTCTGACCAGTCCAGCGTATCGATGCGCACGAAGCGGCCGTGGGCTTTGTCTTGTAGGCTCAAGGCGACCGTCCGGTTGGATTTGAGGGCGACGATAAAGTGCTTTTTCAGGTCCTGGCGGATACACAACAGGTTTTCTTTGGCCGAAAACCAACTATCGGCCAACACATAGCGGTAGCGCAGGCGATTCTGTTGGCAGGTGCGCAGCATCTGCCGCAGTAATTGATTTTTGCTCACCTCGCTTTTGCGTTTGACCCGACGCGTTTGCTGATCGCAAAACAGAATCGGTTTACGTACTAACTCATAGGCCACCGGCACACTCACCTCGCCGGCCTGATAGATACAATTGAGTAGATTCAAGCCTTTGACCGAGCGGTTTGTACTATGATCGAAGTGCCAACAGATCAACTCATTTTCATCCGTGTGCGGCTTTTCTTGAATCGTGTCATCGAAAATAAGCACGCCGTCTTCACGCTCGATGGTGCGCACTACGGATTTGACTTGATGCCATAGCTCTTTCGACGGGTACTCAGCCTGGGACAAGAAGCGCGTCACTTGGTCGTGGCTGATTTGGCCATCCAATAGAGACGAAAGGCCGGTCGCGGTCGTCGCGCCAAAAGAACTCAGCAGATAATCACTATAGAGGTCTAACAGTTTTTTATCCATGACAGAAAAGATAAACCAAACCCTATCGACTGCGTAACATCACTTAATAATCGTACGTCAGTGAAATATTCCAGCGGCGTCCC
This sequence comes from Gemmatimonadota bacterium, assembly GCA_009840005.1. Next base: position 126,725 of record VXOR01000103.1, on the reverse strand, counting down.
AGCCCGAGAAATACGCGAGCGCTTGCGGCGGCGTGGCCATCGCCGTCATCGGCATCGGACACGTAGCTTTCGTCGAGCAAATTGAAGACGTGCAGTCGCAGCTTCATATTGCTAAACGAAGCGCCGGGCAGCGTGTAACTCGCGTGTAGATCCATCAGATTGTAATCTGGAAGTTTCCAGGACTGTGCTCGGTCGTCGGGGTCGGGTTTGAGCTCCTCGCTGTAAATGCTCTTGGGCCACGAGCGGTCTATCCATTTGGTGTAATAGAAGTTTGCGTTGCCGGTAAACATGCCGCGTTTGAAATAACCCATCCCAGTTGGACCAATAGACCCAGCCGTTTTCCATATCGTTGACGGGTACGCCATTGATCATAACGGCGACGTTGCGCTGGTCAAAGCCCCGCACATTGATGCGAGAATCGCCGGCCCCCCGCCTTGCGCGGTCACATATACGCTTGGCGTATCATTTAAAATCAGCGGCAGGTCGCACGAGCCGAGTTTGCGCTGCATGTCGGCTTTGGGCACATCGGAGAAGGCGACGGGTGTTTCGCGCATTTTAGCTCGATCGGCGACGATGATGATTTCTTTGCCGCGAAATATCTCGGGCATGAGTTCGACAAACAGTTCGACCGCATCCGCTTCTACGACAACGGGGCTGCGGTGTTCTTTGTAGCCGATAAAGCTTACGACGAGCGTGTGGCTGCCGGTGCCGACATTGGCGATGGCAAACTGCCCGTCGAGGTCTGTAGAGGCTCCGCGCTCGACGCTTCTATATAGACATTGGCACCCGGCAGTGATTCGCTGGTCTCGGCATCGCGCACGGCGCCTTTTAGCTCGGCGGCAAGCAGATCTGAATGGACGAGGAGCAGCAAGGAAAAAAGCGTGACCATTGGCCTCATGGGACACCTCCGTGGGGGAATGGGGACGCAGCAATGTCGCTATGTTTATATTATTTTTATATAAAATTTAATTAAAATATATTTAATCTAATGAATCGCTGATGCTCCGTCAAGCGTCGTCGTCGTTTGGGGGGTAGAGATACTGCCTAGCGACAGCATGTGTTGAGTGCTCACGTCGCGTCGCGTCGCATGCTCGTTCCTTGATTGACTCTCGATCAGCCCCTTTATTTGCGCTATGCGAAACCATGATGGAGAGAAAGCCGATGAACTGGCGAGACTACATTACCGTTGATCCCGAAATATGCCATGGGAGAGCCTGCTTCAAGGGCACCCGAGTGTTGGTGTCCACAGTCCTCGACAACCTCGCGGCTGGATTGGATTCAGAGGAAATCACGACAAGCTACCCGTCGATTACCCATGAGTCTGTTCAAGCGGCAGTGGGCTATGCTGCGGAGTTGGCCAAGGAACGGGTAGTGTCGTTGTCTGGATAGGAGCTGATGAGATTCAAACTGGACGAAAACTTGCCATTTGAGTTGGTGGAACTGTTCAGTGCGGCCGGATACGATGCAGTGACGGTACTCGATCAGGGTCTTGGCGGAGCGAGAGATCCAGATCTCGCATCGGCCTGCGTTCACGAAGGTCGCGCCATCGTTACGCTTGATACGGACTTTGCGGATATCCGAACATATCCGCCCGGCGCGTATTCCGGGATTGTCGTGTTTCGGCTTGAGAGCCAGACACGCGACCATATTCTGGAGATAGGAGCGCAGTTTCTTGGGGTGCTGTCTGATGCGCTGCTTGACGGTCAGCTTTGGATTGTGGAGGAATCGAGAATTCGGATACGGAATTGATGGTGAGAACCGTTTGTGAAACTTCCAATTAGAAATCAAGGCTATGAAGAGTCCACTACACCCTGGCTGTAGTATCAAGGAGAATTGCCTAGACCCGCTCGGTCTGAACGTCACCGAGGCAGCGAAGGTGTTAGGCGTGACCCGGCACACGCTTTCGCGAGTGCTGAATGGACATGCGGCTATTTCACCGGAGATGGCCATTCGGCTGGAGAAGGCGGGCTGGTCTAACGCCGAATTCTGGCTGCGTCGGTAGATCTCTTACGATCTGGCGCAAGCGCGCAGGGGCGAAGACCAGATCAAGGTCGAGCGCTATCAGCCGCAGGTAGCCTGAAGCGACGATCCAAGAATAATTTCGATATCGATTCTGAGCTCTGACTGTTATCGACCGCGACTCCAAGGCGGTCGTGCGTCGCTCAGCGAGTGATGAAAAAGCGGGACAGTCGAAGTCGAGTTCTGGCTAGGTTGGTAGACTCTTGACGGGCCCGTGGGGTGCTGGGAACGGCGACGGCATGTACCGAGTGCTCACACTGTGTAATGCCCCAAGCTCGTTTCTTGACCGATTCCTAGATAAGGCCCTTTATTCTCCTGCTATCCGCTCGGGTTGACTTGTTGTCGCCCAACTTCTACGACGCCGTGACGGGTGTTATTCCTAAGAGAGATGGTATGAGTAAACAGACGATCCACAGTCAGGACATCGAAATCGCCACAGTTTTCAAGGATTTTTATGTGGTGCCCGACTATCAGCGCGAATATGTCTGGGAAACGGGACAGGTTGAGCAACTCCTCGGCGATATCAATGACGAACGAACCGGCAACGACCTAGCAAATGCGCCCGAATATTTTATCGGAAGCATCGTCGTCTGTCCCAGAGACGACGAAGTTTTGGAGTTGATTGACGGGCAGCAACGCATGACGACGCTATTTCTTATCCTTTGCGCCATTCGTGACAGGATCAAGAAGCTTGAGGGAAAAGAACCCGAAGGGTTCGACTCTATGATCGCATACTCATCGTTCGATCTCTCCGGTAGGAGTCGCTTTCGCTACAGGCTCGACCTCCGGTACGAGGACAGCGGCGAAATTATCAAGCATATCGCCAAAGGTACCCTTGATGAGGTCGGTGGCTCGGGCACGAGCTCGATCGACAACATCCTCAACGCTTATAAAGTAGTACTTAATTTCCTGAATCAAGAATTCAAAGATGAAGCTAAAGATTTGCGAGCCTTTCACGGCTACCTTTTCAACAAGGTGAAACTGATTCGCATCCAGACCGAAGACGTGGCAAAAGCACTCAAAATTTTCGAGACCATCAATGACCGGGGTGTCAGTCTGGACTCGATGGATCTGCTGAAAAACCTCCTCTTCATGAAAGCTCGTCGAACCGATTTCGATAAGCTAAGAGACCAATGGAAGGAATTGAAGGACACAATTTACGGGATGAGAGAAAAGCCCCTACGGTTCCTGCGATACTTCGTTCTCAGCCGTTATAACGTCGAAGGGATATTGCGTGAAGATGAGATCTATGGATGGTTTTCTAATAATGAGGGGCAGTGTGGTTATGCTGCTGATCCAGTCGCGTTCACCAACAAACTCTTGGACGCCGCGAAGGATTACAAAAGACTCTGGAAAGATGCTTGTGATTCAAACGGAGCTAAGAATCCTTATCTTGAAAGCATAGGCTTGCTCGCCGGAGGGGCCACTCGCCAGCATCTAATCCTACTGCTCGCTGGTCGGCACCTTTCCCCGAATCTATTCGACCGTCTCACTCGTCATGTGGAGGAAATACTTTTCGTTTACCTAATCACCGGCGAGCCAGCTCGCAACTGGGAACGGGATTTCGCACGCTGGGCGAAAGAATTGCGGAAAGTTACCGATGACGACGAGGCGGGTCTTGAGAGTTTCATCAACCACAGCTTCGCCCGAGCTAAAGCCAATTTTGCGGAACACTTCGATGACGCGTTCCGGCGTTTATCTTATCACGGGGTGCAGAGATACCGGTTGCGCTACATCCTAGCAAAACTCACGCAATACATTGACGAACAGGCATGGGACAGTCCCACCTATCGCCAGTTGAATCTCTATACGAACAGAACCGTCCACATTGAGCACATACTGTCTGAGACACCCACTGCGGAGTTACGTGACGCGTTCGATAAATCGGACGAGTATGAGGATTACGTCGTCAGGCTCGGCAATCTCACGCTGCTGGAGGATATAATCAACAGTTCAATCCGCAATGGCAGCTACACTGAGAAGATGCCGGGATACAAGCAATCCTCCTTCCTGCTCACGAAGTCTCTCGCTGAGAAGCCTCACGTTGGGTCAGACACACGGCTAAATCGTGCTGTGGCTGATCTGATCCAGTTCGAGTGCTGGAATTCGCAAATGATCCAGAAGCGCCAGGAGATGTTGACCGCGTTAGCGCAAAAGGTATGGGGTATGTTCACGACTTCTATCTAAGGACGGAGTGGGATGAATAGGCCTACGGTGCAACTCTCAGCCGCTACCAGTACCACGATGGGACAGTCGCCATCAGAGCCCGCAAACATCTTTGAGACCGACTGGTATCGGGATATCAAATCAAAGATGACGCCGGGCGACAATCTGAGGATCTACAGGGAGAATCGCGATTTGACTCTGGCCAAGTTAGGTGAGATGCTTGGCAATGTTCCCCGTCAGCATATCTCGAACATGGAGCGAGGGGTGCGGTCGATCAGCTTAAAAACGGCCCGGAAGTTGGCAGCGCTATTTAAGGTATCCCCTGAGAAATTCATTTAAGAAGTATCCTCGCCCACATAATCCAAACGGCCAATTCGCAGCAAAGCAGAACTACGAATGCTCTACGACCGCACTCGCTAACCCCCTCAAAACCGCAACGCAAACACCGTCCGCACCCCCGGTTCCGAGCGGGCGGAGATGGACCCCCGGTGGAGCCGCATGATCTGGCGGCACAGGCTCAGCCCAATGCCGGAGCCGTCCGGCTTGGTCGTGAAAAAGGGGATGAACACCTTGCCGAGCGCTTCTTCGACGATGCCCGGCCCATTGTCCGCGACCTCGACGACCACCTTGTCGTGCGCCAGATGAGCGGTCAAGTCAACGCGAGCTCCAGCGCGGCCGGCAGCGGCTTCGCGGGCGTTTCTCAGTAGGTTGATGAGGATCTGCTCGACTTGCTCGGGGTCGGCGGTCAATTCGAGACTGGGGGGATTGACCTCGGTGTGCAATTCGACTGCGGATTCGGCGAATTGGGGCCGCATTAGTTGCTCCACTCGGACGAACAACTCGGCTATCGAGACGATCTCAAAGGACGGCGCTGGTACGCGGGTGAGGTCGCGGTAGGCTTCGACAAAATGCAGCAGGCCCTCGCTGCGGCGCTGGATGGTGCTCACCGCAGTGCGGATGTCTTCGGTGGTCTCGCTATCGGGGGCGTCGTCTTTTAGCATTCCGTCCGCGGTGGCGGCCAGCGAAGCGATGGGGGTGATGGAATTCATGATCTCGTGGGTGAGCACGCGGATCAGGTTTTGCCAAGCCTCCATTTCCTTTTCGTCGAGGTCGGGGCCAATGTCGTGGAGGGCTACTAGGGTCTGCTTGCGGTCGCCTATCTGGAATACCGAGGCGTGCAGGGCGAGTCGGACCTCTTCCAAACTCACTAGGTCGCGGCCCCCGGGTCCGAGGCTTTGCAGGGTGGTGGTTAGGATGGGGGTGACGCGGTTGAGATCGGCGATGTGGCCCAAGCGGGGCACCCCCAACAGGCGCGTGGCCGCGTTGTTGATCAGCGACACCTCGCCAGCGTTGTCGAAGACGATCAAGCCGACGCCAATGTGCTGCACCACGGTTTGCAGGTAGCGCGCTTGTTCTTCCTTTTCGGCCCGCGCTTGGCGAAAGGCGTCGAGGACTTCGTTGAACGCGGTCTTGAGTTCGTCGAAAGAGGAGCCGAGGCCGCCGGTGACAAAGGTCTGCGAGAAGTCGGCGTAGCGGATGGCGTTCAAAAAGCGCGTCAGGTCGCGGTTGGCGCGCTCGACGTAGTAAATGAGGGCGTAGATTTGGTAGAGCAGGAAGAAGCCGACGACGATGGGGACGGCCAGATGATAGGTTCCTTTTGCTATGACGTAGAACAGCAGCCACAAGGTGGCACCGAGGAAGGCGACGCGCAGCACAATCCGCGTGCGGAAGGCGCGTGCTCCTTGCGCCAAGCGATGCAGAACGCCCTTAAAGGCCATACTTCTCCATGCGGCGATAGAGGGCCGTGCGGGTCAAGCCGAGTTCCCGCGCGGTTTGGCTGACGTTGCCTTGGTGCTTGCGCAGCACCCGGGCGATGACCTCGCGCTCGACGTCTTCGAGGTTGTAACTGTCAAAGGCAACGGACTCCTCGGGCGACGGGGCCGCGGTCAAGGGAAAATCGTCTGCGGCTAGTCGGTTTCCTTCGCTCATAATGACGGCGCGCTCCACTGCGTGCTGCAATTCCCGCACATTACCCGGCCAAGCGTACGCGCGCAAATGGGCGAGCGCCTCGGCGGTCAGGCCGGTCAACGCCTTGCGGTACTTGGTCCGGTACAGGTCGAGGAAGTGACGGGCCAACAGCGCGATGTCCTCGGGACGCTCGCGCAGGGGGGGCAGGGGGATTTCCACGGTGTTGATGCGGTAGAGCAGGTCCTGGCGGAAGGTGCCGGCCGTGGCCATTTCGTGGATGGGCTGGTTGGTGGCGCAGATGAGACGCACATCTACGGACACGGGCTGGTTGGCACCGACGCGAACTACCTGCTGGTTTTGCAGAGCCGCGAGCAGCTTGACCTGCAAGGACAGGGGCAGGTTGCCGATCTCGTCGAGGAACAGGGTGCCCCCGGAGGCGATTTCAAAGCGGCCGGCGCGGTCGCTGCGAGCGTCGGTGAAGGCGCCTTTGACGTGGCCGAAGAGTTCGCTCTCGAACAGGGTCTCGCTCAGGGAACCCATATCGACGGAGATGAAAACCTCGTCGGCGCGCCCCGAGCGGCGGTGAATTTCGCGCGCCACGAGTTCCTTGCCCGTGCCGTTCTCGCCGAGGATGAGGACGCTGGCGTCGGTGGCGGCCACTTTGGCCATTGTTTGAAAGACCTCCTGTAAGACCGGAGCCTCGCCGATGAGGTCGCCAAAGGGTTGGTCGAGGTCGGCGGACAGCCGCTGCTGGCGCGAGCGGAGGTGATCGGTTTCCCGGCGCGAGCGGTGCAATTCCACGGCCGCGGACACCGTAGCGAGCAGCTTTTCATTCTGCCAGGGTTTGAGCACAAAATCGACGGCCCCCTCCTTGACGGCGCGCACGGCCATCTCGACGTCGCCGTATGCGGTGATCAGCAAGACGACCGCGGTCGGGTCCAGCTCGCCGATTTGCTGGAGCCAGTAGAAGCCCTCCCGGCCGCTGGTTGCCTCCTGCGTGAAGTTCATGTCGAGGAGGACGACGGCCGGCGACTCCTGTTTGAGGGCACTCGGAATGGCTTGGGGATCGGTCTCGGTGCGGACTTGGTAGCCCTGCTGCTTGAGGAGCAAGCGGGCGGCGACGAGCACGTCTTGATTGTCGTCCACGACGAGAATGCGAGCGGCTTCAGCAGACATGGGATATGCTCCTTGGTGTATCGTCAGCGGACGGTGGCGTAGGGGCTGGGCAAGGGGTCAATTGGGCTCATCTTTTTTCTTTATCGGTGATGGCGAATCAAATGGATCCAATGTTTCCACCCCAAGTTGGGCAAAATCGTCGATGTTGCGGGTCACGACGATCAGTCGGTGAACCACGGCGGTCGCCGCGATCAAGGCATCTTCCATCAAGGTGTCCGATTGCCGGTGCTTGAGTCGGGCCCACACGCGAAAGGCCGCCGCGTCCACCGACAATAGGTTGTAGGAGGCGAGCACCCGGCCGAGCCAAACTTCCAGTTCGGCCGCCTTGGCGGGATCCTGCTCGCGGGTAATCTCAATGCCGGCTTGGATTTCGCCTACAGTCACCGCAGAAAGGAAAAGCTGTTCGCTGGCTACGCCCGCTAGCCAAGTCAGGACACTTGGCTGAGGCTTGGGGCGGCGCAGTTCTGAAACGACATTGGTATCGAGAAGATACATCCTACTACTCGAGGTTTAGCGACTTGCGGTGACGGCGTTGCGCTCGCGGCGGCGTCAGGGCATCGGTTCGCGCTTCGGGTGCGAGTAGCAGTTCCTTGAGGTCGGGCTTGGTCATCTGCTCTAATCGCCGCCACTGATCAATGGGGACCAAAACAGCCGCCTCCACTCCTCGTTTGGTCACGATTTGCGGCCCTTCGGCAAGGCTTGTTTCGAGGAGTTCGCTGAACCGCGCCTTCGCATCTTGGACCTGCCATGTTTTGCTCATATATCCTCCCAATGTTTGTGGTCTGTTCTGACTAGACTTATAACCAGTCCGCACCCTAAAGTCAAACTAGATAAATCACGGATGCTGCGCCCGTTCAGGAGCTAGAATTGGGTGAAACCAATGGAGCGCAAATGAACGCTGCCAGTGTACGCCAGCGGACACCGGGTGTATCGCCAGCGGACAGTAGCGACGGGCCTGTCAGGAGGGTGATTCAATGTATCTCATTGTTTTTTAGTGGTCTATATAATATGGCATACGTCTTGCTATTCCAGAGATGTGAGTCGCGAATTACGACGAGACAAGGAGCAAGTAGCCATGTCCACAAACATCCAAGTCTTTCCCAAAGATCCCACTCCCGAGCCTACCCCCGGCAGCACCCGCCTCGGCGGCGGCGTTGGCATGGACCGCAAAATCGAGAAACCTCGGTTCACGCCCAAGCGCATCGGGGTAGGCGCGGCTGCTTTGCTGTTGGTCGGGCTATTCGGATACGCCCTGCTCGCGGATTTTGGGGTGCGCAAGCTGAATGTGGAGCGCGACCGGCTGACGATCTCGACGGTCGCGCTCGGCCCTTTTCAGGAGTACATCCCCGTGCGCGGCACCGTGCTGCCGCTGCACACCGTGTACCTCGACGCCCTAGAGCGCGGCCAAGTGGAGCAGGTGTTCGTCGAAGAGGGTGCCTCCGTGGCCGAGGGCGATCCACTGCTGCGCCTTGCCAATCCCGATCTGGAACTGACCGTCCTGCAACAGGAAGCCGACCTCGAGCGCAGCCGGGAAGCGTTGCGCAATGGTCGGCTGACTATGGAGCAGGACCTGCTGCGCTCGCGGAAATCACTGATGGAGATCGAGTACCAGCTAGCCATTAACAAGCGCAACTTCGAGCGCTACGAGAGCCTGTCGGCGGAAGATTTGACGGCCATCCTATCGCGGCAGGAGTACGAGCGGCTGCGCGACGAGTACCAGTACAGCGTCCGCCGCATGGCCCTGACGCGGGAGACCCAGACCCAGGACTCGCTGCTGGCGACGAGCAAGGTGGTACAGCTCATCTCGGCTGTGGAGCGCATGGAACGCAACTTGGAAATCGTCCGCGGCCGGCTCGACAACCTGACGGTGCGGGCCCCCGTAGCCGGGCAGCTAACCATGCTGAAAGCAGAGGTCGGCGAGAGCAAGGGGACGGGTGTGCGCTTGGGCCAGATCGACATGATCGACGGCTTCAAGGTGCGCGCCGCCATTGACGAGCACTACATCGGCCGCGTGGGTCGGGGGCAGCGCGGCCAGTTCGACAGCGACGACGAGTCGTACAGCTTAGTGATCCGCAGGGTCTATCCAGAGGTAAGGGAAGGCCGCTTTGAGGTCGATCTGGTGTTTGAGGGAGAAGAGCCCGAGGGCATCCGGCGCGGCCAGACCCTGCACATCCGCTTGGAGTTGGGCGATCTGGATGAAGCAGTGCAAGTGGCGCGGGGCGGATTCTATCAGGCGACCGGGGGCCACTGGGCCTATGTGCTCGACGCTGCTGGCGACCGAGCCACGCGGCGCTCTATCGCCCTAGGCCGCCAGAATCCCCGGGTGTACGAAGTGCTGGAGGGGCTTGAGCCGGGAGAGCAGGTGATTACTTCGAGCTATGAGACTTTTGGCGAAGACATGGACGTGTTGGTGTTGCGCTAGCAACGCCGATTGTAGGGGCGTCCCTCGTGGGCGCCCTAGTGAGCAACCACAAGCGGGCAACCACGAGGGTTGCCCCTACATGGCCCATTCAACCGTCCACAAACAATGTAGGGGCGTCCCTCGTGGACGCCCTCGGACAGCTTAACAAGGAGCGAAAATCATGACCGAACACGCATCTGAAAAAGGCCGCGCGCCTGTGATCCGCACCGTCGGGCTGCGCAAGCTGTACACGACCGAGGAGGTGGAGACGACCGCCTTGGACAACGTGAACCTCGAAATCGCCGAAGGCGAATTTGCCGCCATCATGGGGCCGTCGGGCTGCGGCAAGTCAACGCTGCTCAATTTGCTCGGCTTGCTCGACAATCCGACTGAGGGGGAGTACTGGCTGTTGGACGAGGAGGTAGCGACTTACTCGGAGCGCCTGCGGGCGAATCTGCGCAAGGGGACGATTGGCTTTGTCTTTCAGTCGTTCAATCTGATCAACGAATTGACGGTGCACGAGAACGTCGAGTTGCCCCTGCTCTACATGGGTATGCCGGCTGCGGAGCGCAAGCAGCGGGTGCGGTCGATCCTCGACCACATGCAGATCACCCACCGCGAGAAGCACTTTCCGCTCCAGCTTTCCGGCGGCCAGCAGCAGCGCGTGGCTGTGGCGCGGGCCTTGGTCGCGGAGCCGAAGCTGGTGCTGGCGGATGAGCCGACCGGCAATCTCGACTCGCGTCACGGCGACGAGGTCATGGAGATGCTCACCGAGATGAACCGGAATGGCACGACCGTGGTGATGGTGACGCACTCGCCGGCTTACGCCGACTTTGCACACCGGATCATCCACCTGTTTGACGGCAGGATCGTGAGCGAGAACATCGAGCGGGATCAGGAAGCGTCGTAACTATTTATCCGCAGATGAACGCAGATGAACACAGATGCGGGATGGTGGAGCCCCTAGAGGACCCCCATCTGCGCCATCTGCGGATAATGCTGCGCACTACGAGACGAAAGGAACTATCATGCTGGGCAACTATCTGACGACGGCGCTTCGCCTCTTGTGGCGAGAGCGCGGGTACGCGGCGATCAACATCTTCGGCTTGGCCATTGGCTTGGCTTTGTGCCTGCTGATCGTCCAGTTCTCCGCCTATCAGCTCTCTGTTGGCGATTTCCACAATAAAAAAGACCAGGTATTCCGCGTACTGGGGCCAAACTGGCAAATTGCCGATGACGGAGAATTTGTGATTACCGGGTACGGGCAAAGTTTGCCAATAGAGTTGGGACCGACTCTCCAAGAGCAACTGCCCGAAGTCGAGGAGGCGGTTCGCTTCGCTTCGAGGAGGCTGATTTCGCTCCAAGTCGGGGACAAGGACGCAATCTCTGAAGAAGTGCTGACCGCGGAAGCCGGCGTTTTCGATGTGTTCAGCTTGCCGCTCCTGCGCGGCGATCCCAAAACGGCTCTGACCCGCCCTTACACTATGGTGCTGACCGAGCCGTTGGCCCGTCGGCTTTTTGGCGATAGCGATCCCATCGGACAGGTCGTCCGCTACGGCGAAGAATTCGATTGCGAGGTCACTGGTATCGTCGGCCAGCCGCCCGCTAGCTCGTTGCTCCAGTTCTCGGCGCTGCTCTCCTTTGAGACGGAGTACGAGGAGAGTCGGGCCATGATGGAAACGAGGACCGCTAGGGCCTTCATCACCTTCGTGGAGCTAACGCCCGGTACCGACCCGGCTGCGCTAGCCGCAGGCATCCCCAGCTTCACCGAGAAGATCACGGGGATGCCCGAACCGCCCGGTTCTTCCTATATGCTACAGCCCCTCGAAGCGATCCGCTTTGATGCGGAAGTGCCCAACAGCCTCGGCCCGAGTAGCAACCCCATGTACTTGGCGATATGCGCCATCTTAGCCGTGGTAATTTTGACGATTGCCGGCGTCAACTACGTGAACTTGGCAACGGCACGAGCGGGGCGGCGGACGCACGAGATCGGCGTACGCAAGACCCTCGGCGCTCATCGCGGCCAACTCGTGCGCCAACTCCTGAGCGAGTCGGTGCTGTTGAGCACTGCGGCGACGGTCTTGGGCGCGGTCTTAACAAAGGGCTTGATTCTGCTCGTACCCGTGATTACGGGATTCGATTTTGAGATACCTTTTCTAGACTGGACGCTCCCGGCCTGTGCCGGGGCTGCGGCGCTGGCGGTCGGGGTTGGACTGGTCGCGGGCGCGTACCCGGCTTGGGTCGTGGCGCGCTTTCAACCGACGGTCGCCGTGAGCAGGGGCCGCGTGGGCGGTGCGCGTCTGCGCCAAGGCTTGGTGGTAGCGCAGTTTACGATTACCGCGGCGTTGATGACCATGACGCTGTTGATATGGCACCAAATCGATTTCATCCAGAATCTCGTCTTTGAGGACTCCCCCCTAGGGTTTGAGCCGGAACAGGTGGTTGTCGTTCACAACCACGGAATGACCGGGGAGGAAGCCCAAGTTTTTAAGACAGAGTTGCTTCAGGACAGCCGCATCGCCGCGGTGAGTCTCGCTGAGACCTTACCGGGTGGGGGTTCGCAGGTGACGTACAGCGCCGAGCCAGAGGGAGCCGGGAGGGTAATGATGAGAGTATATGGCGTGGATGGCGACTTCGTCGAAATCATGGGCTTGCGCATGGCCCAAGGACGCACCCTGACCGACGACCCGGCCGATGACCGAGCTATCGTCATCAACGAGGCCGCTGTGCAGATGCTGGGGTGGGAAGAACCGCTGGGCAAGATGATCTACAACTTCAAAGGCCAAAACTGGCGCGTCGTCGGCGTGATTGAGGACTTCCATTTCGACGGCCCGCACCGGAAGATACAGCCCCTGCTCATGGGACCGGTCACTGGCTGGGTGGGTGCCATTATCGTGCAGGTACAACCCGGGCATCTCGAAGAAGCGCTCAAGGTAATCGACGACAAGTGGGCCGCCATTAAGCCCTACCGCCCCATCAATCGCCAACCCCTCGGAGAGGTCGCCGCCGGGCTTTATTCCGAGGAACTGTTGATAGGTCGCGCCCTCACGTTCTTTCTCGTTTTATCGCTCGTCGTCGCCTCGGTAGGGCTTTTCGGCATGGCCGCACACGCTGCCCAAGAGCGCACCCAGGAAATCGGCATCCGCAAGGTGTTCGGCGCCTCTCCCGGCGGCCTGACTGCCATGCTGCTACGCGACTTCGCCAAACCCGTTGCCATCGCCTTCCTGCTCAGCGTACCGATCGCCTACTGGTTGGCTAACCTGTGGCTGCAAGACTTTGCCTATCACGTGGAAGTCGGCGTGGGCCTGTTCTTGGTGTCGGGCGCTTTGTCTTTCGCCATCGCCGGGTTGACGGTGGGGCACCAAGCGATGCGAGCGGCGCTGACCAATCCGATAGAAACGCTGCACACTGAATAACCATCACACCCATTACATGAGAGGAGACGCAATTATGAACACTGCCATCTACCAAATGCAACGCGTCCTGATTGTGGTCGCAATGTCGGCCATGGTGGGATATGGCGAGGAGCCGAAATCCGCGGGAGGTTCCCCATCGCCCACAATTGAGAAGACGCTCGTTGCCCATCCCGGCGAAACGCTGCAAGTCAACTCTAGGTATGCCTCGCAGACCATCGACTCCCAAGCGGGGAACCAAGTCAGCGTGGTAGTGACTCGCAGTGTCCTTGAGCAGTACGAACACGACGCCGATCGCATTCTCCGTGAACACGAGGTCGAAATCTCGCGCCACGACCACGGTATCACCATTTACACCGACGTAGATGACGCCGTCTTGGAGCACTGGCAAGCCGATTATAAGACCGTTCCTCCGTTGCGTGTTCACGTAAAAGTACTGGTACCAAAACAGGGTTACGACGTAGTTGCGAGGACGACGTTTGGCAGTCAGGACATTCAGAACATCAATGGATCGGTCCATGCAGATGCCCGCCAAGACGCCATTATCATTAACGTCCTCGGCGACATTGAGGTAAACTCAATTTTTGGTGCTCTGACCATACGCGATGTCGGTGGTAGCGTTTTGCGCGCTAAGGCCCGCGAAAAGGTCGACATCAAGCACGTAAAAGGGCCGCACGTCTATGCTGCGTCGAGTTTTGGCTCTTTGGTACTAGATGACATTGCCGGTTTCGCCAATGCCAAGGCCCGTGAGGATATAAACATCAGCAATGTAGGACGCGATGTCGAAGCGACGTCGAGCTTTGGCAGGGTGACCATACGCAATGTTGTCGGTAGAGTTTTGGATGCTAAGGGCCGCGAAAAGGTCGACATCAAGCACGTAAAAGGGCCGCACGTCCACGCTGCGTCGAGTTTTGGCTCTTTGGTACTGGACGACATTGCCGGTTCCGCCAATGTAAGGGCCCGTGAGGATGTGAACATCAGCAATGTAGGACGCGACGTCGAAGCGACGTCGAGCTTTGGTGCTCTGACCATACGCAATGTCGCTGGTAGTGTCTTATACGCCAAGGCCCGCGAAAAGGTCGACATCAAGGCGGTGCGACGCGACATCTTAGACGCAAGTTCCAGCTTTGGGAGCCTTATACTGGATGATGTTACTGGGGGTGCCCACGCACATGCGCGCAAAGCTATCACAGTCAGCAATGTAGGCGGAGACCTCTCAGCATCCTCTAGCTTCGGCAGCGTGACAATTCAGCATGTTGGTGGTTCCGTGCACGCTAAGGCCCGGGGTGATATTGAGCTGAAGAATGTAGCAAAAGAGGCGAGCATCAACTCGTCATTTGGCAAGGTCCGCCGAGTGCAGTAGGGTGCCCCTACGGAAACGAATTCGTTGATACAAATGGTTTGAAACTCGCTGTGACGCGAAAGGAACTATCATGCTAGGCAACTATCTGACGATGGCGCTGCGCCTTTTGTGGCGAGAGCGCAGCTACGCGGCGATCAACATCTTCGGCTTGGCGGTCGGCTTTTGCCTGTGTCTGCTGGTCATCCAGCTCGCCGCCTATCAGCTCTCGGTTGGCGACTTCCACGAGAAAAAAGACCGAGTTTTCCGCGTGTTGGGACCCCCCTCATGGGGTGAGGGTGAGGCCCAGTACTCAGGATCAATGCGGATACCGCTTGGGCCGACCCTCAAGGAGCAATTGCCCGAAGTCGAGGAGGCGGTCCGCTTTAGCTTCGGTTGGCCGCGTCTGCTTCGGGTCGGGGACGAGGAGGGAATATATGAAGAGGTTCGTGGGGTCGAAGCTGGCGTTTTCGACATGTTTAGCTTGCCGCTGCTGCGCGGCGACCCCAAGACGGCTTTGTTGCGTCCCCACACTTTGGTGCTGACCGAGCCGTTGGCCCGCCAGCTTTTTGGCGAGAGCGATCCCATCGGACAGGTCGTCCGCGTCGGCGAGGAGTTCGATTGCGAGGTTACTGGCATCGTCGGTCCGCTGCCCTCTAGCTCATTGCTCCAGTTTTCGGGACTGCTTTCGCTTACCGCGGCCACAGAGCCGATGATGGCGTCTGGTTGGAACGCTTCAGCCTTCGAGACCTTCGTGCAGCTAACGCCCGGTGCCGACCCTGCTGCGGTAGCCGCCCGCATTCCCGACATCGTCAAGGAGGCTAGGAAGCTGCCCGAGGCGGCCGGTTCCTACGCGTTACAGCTGCTGAAAGCGATTTACTTTGACACGGAGGTGCGTAGCAGCGTCAGCTCAGGTGGCAACCCCATGTACCTCGTGCTGTGCGCCATCTTGGCGGTGGTGATCCTAACGATCGCTGGGGTCAACTACGTGAACTTGGCGACGGCGCGGGCCGGGCGACGGATGCACGAGATTGGTGTGCGCAAGGCCCTCGGCGCTCATCGCGGCCAGCTCATGCGCCAACTTTTGAGCGAGTCGGTGCTGTTGAGTGCGGCGGCAACGGTGCTAGGCATTGTCATGGCCGAGGTTATGGTTGTGCTCCTGCCTGCGCTTGTGGGATTCGATTTTGAATGGTCATCCCTGCGCTGGACGAGCTCAACTTATGCCGGGGCCGCGGCCTTGGCGGTGGGGGTCGGACTGATCGCGGGCGCGTACCCGGCTTGGGTCGTGGCGCGCTTTCAGCCGGCGACCATAGTGCAGGGGGGACGCATGGGCGGTGCGCGCCTGCGTCGGGGTTTGGTAGTGGTGCAGTTCACGGTTACGGCGGCGTTGCTGACGATGACGTTGCTGATATGGCACCAAGTCGATTACTTCCAAAATCTCCTTCGCGAGGACTCCATCTTGGGGGCAAAGCCGGAACAGGTTGTGGTGATCAAGAACCGCAGCTTGACCGTGGATCAGGCTCGAACCTTCAAGACAGAACTTCTTCAGGACAGCCGCATTGCCACAGTGAGCCTCTCTGGGGGCATACCTGGTGAGGGTATGGAAATGGTGTTTATGGCAGGAGAAGATCAAATGATGATAAATGTGTATCAAGTAGATAGCGACTTCATCGAAATCATGGGCTTGCGCCTGCTCCAAGGACGCGCCTTGACCGACGAACCGGCCGATGCCCAAGCGGTCGTCATCAACGAGACCGCCGCGCGGATGATGGGATTGGAGGAGCCGCTAGGTGAGATGATCAACGCCTCTAGGGGAGACTCGCGCGTCGTGGGCGTGATCGAGGACTTCCACTTCCACGGCCCGCGAAGTAAGATAGAGCCGCTGGTTATATTGCAGGTCGATGGAGGGGCGGGCGTCATTCTCGTGCGGGCGCAGCCCGGCCATCTCGACGCAGCCCTCAAAGTGATCGACGACCAGTGGGCTGCCGTCGCACCCTACCACCCCATCCAACGCAATTCCCTAGAAGAGGTCACTTCTAAGCTCTACTCCAAGGACCTGATGGTGGGCCGCGCACTCACGCTCTTTCTCTTTTTAGCCATCGCCGTCGCCTCGGTGGGACTCTTCGGCATGGCCGCACACGCCGCCCATGAGCGCACCAAGGAGATCGGCATCCGCAAGGTGTTCGGCGCTTCCCCCGGTGGCCTCACCGCTATGATGATGCGGGACTTCGCCAAACCCGTTGCCATCGCCTTCCTCTTCAGCGTGCCCATCGCTTACGGCTTGGCCACTCACTGGCTACAGGAGTTTGCCTATCGCGTGGAAATCGGCGTGGGCCTGTTCTTGGTGTCGGGCGCTTTGTCCTTTGTCATCGCTGGGCTAACGGTAGGCTACCAAGCGATGCTAGCGGCGCTGAGCAATCCCATAGACACGCTGCGGACTGAATAACTAAGACGCGGAGGCACATCATGATCGAAATGCACGACATCGAAAAGTACCACCAATCCGGTCCCCGCAAGACCTACGTGCTGCGCTACGTCCATCTAAACGTCGCCGAGGGCGAGTTCGTGTCCATTATGGGGCCAAGCGGTGCTGGCAAATCGACGCTACTGCACATCATGGGGATGCTCGATGAGCCGACGGCGGGGTCGTATCGGTTCCTTGGCGCAGAGGTGGGTGGCATGGGCGAGAAGGAACGCACCGAGATCCATCGGCAGCACATTGGTTTTGTCTTCCAAGCCTATCACCTGATCGACGAGCAGACGGTGTACGAAAACTTGGAGATGCCACTGCTCTACCAAAAGGTGAAGGGTTCCGAGCGCAAGGCGCGGGTGAGCGAGTTGCTCGACCGCTTCCAGATGGTGGCCAAAAAGGACCTGTTCCCGCACCAGCTTTCCGGCGGCGAGCAGCAGCGCGTTGGCGTGGCGCGCGCCCTGATCGGCCAGCCGACGCTGATTCTCGCCGACGAGCCTACGGGCAACCTCAACTCCAAGCAGGGGGAAGAGGTGATGGACATGCTGCGGGAGCTAAACGACGAGGGCACGACGATTGTGCAGGTGACGCATTCGGAGAAGAACGCTGGCTACGGTAGCCGGGTGGCACATCTGTTGGACGGCAAGATAGAGCAAGAGGGAAGGTACTAACCAATAGGGAGGTACTAGCCATGCTACGCAATAACCTGATCGTCGCTTGGCGCAATTTGCGCCGCTATCGGATGTACACTGCCATCAACGTGGGTGGGCTGGCCGCGGCCTTTGTGGTGGCCATCTTCGTCGGCCTGTACGTGCATAGTGCGCTGACGTGGGACCGCTTCCACGCCAAGGGCGAGCAGATCTACCAAGTCTGCATGACACATCCGGCCTGGAAAGGGAAGGCTATGACGGGGACGCCGGGAGACCTCGGCCCAGAGATGGTGGCCACACTCCCCGCTGTGCTGCGCTCGGTGCGTACGGAAGACATGTCCGGGCTGTTGATCTACGGGGATCAAATGATCGAGGCGAGGGGACGGTTCGCCGACCCCGGCTTTTTTGAGTTGTTCAGCTTCCCGCTGATCGCGGGTGATCCGGGCACGGTGCGCGACGCGCCACCAGCTTTCCAACCAATTCCTCGCCGAAGCAATCGTGGTGAGCCTAATCGCCATCGTCGTTGGCATGGGCCTTGCCGAAGTCCTGCGGCCGACGTTTAACGCGGTCGTGCATCAGGAGCTAGAGATCGAGTGGCTGTCGGTCGAGACGGGGATAGGTGCCTTAGCCCTTGCCTTGATGGTCGGCGTACTGTCGGGCTTGTATCCGGCCCAAATCGTTGCGCGGCTCCATCCCGTCCGGGCACTGTCCCGCAAAACGCCTCAGCCGGGTCGCGGTTGGCTGGGTCGCGGTCTGATTGTCGTGCAGTTTGCGCTGTCGGCCGTTCTCGTCGTCGTGGCGATCACTATGGCGCGACAGCTCGATTTCATGCGCACCAAGGATTTGGGCTTCGACGGCGACCAGATCGTGCTGGTTGCCCACAAAGGCGATCTCAATCCTTTGCAGATTGAGCGTCTCGCCGACGAGATCAAGTCCCGACCGGGATTTGTACAAGGAGTCACTGGTGCTTGGCCAGCACCCGGCTTTGGCGGCTTCTCTCCCATGCCAATCCGGTCCGATGAGAACGTGCTCCGCACCAAGCCCTTCTACGTAAGTCCAAACTTCCTGAGCGTCATGGGTATCGAGGTCCTCTCTGGGCAGGGCTTCGATCCCAATCGGCCGCATGGCGTCCTGCTCAACGAGACCGCTGCACACTTCTTCGGTCCTGAAGACCTAATTGGCCGCACTTTGACAGGCCCTAATGACGAGCCGATGACGGTGATCGGCATAGTCAAGGATTTCCACTTCGTGGATATGCGCCATACTGTAGGACCGGCTTTTCTGACGACGAGCCCGCTTATATCCAAGCCCAGATCTAGGCAGACAGATCAGTTCAAGTACACCCTATTCCGGCTCGACCGCGCCGACCTGCCCGCGGCAGTAGAAGAAGTAAAGGCGCTGTGGAAGCGGGTTTTGCCGGAATACGAATTATGGCGCGTGCTCTTCCTCGACGAGAGTTTTGCCGCGAGATACTGGGAAGAGCAGCGCGTCGGCGTGGTCACGGGGTGGATGAGTGCCGTCGCCATTGCGATCTCCTGCATGGGGCTTTTTGGCTTGGTCGCCCTAGCGACAGTGCGGCGCACCAAGGAAATTGGCATCCGCAAGGTATTGGGCGCTACGACCAGCAGCGTGCTGCTGTTGATGTCGCGCGAATTCGGCTGGCTGGTAGTGGCGGCCAATGTGATTGCTTGGCCTGTGGCCTATTTCGTCTTGAATCGCTGGCTCGCGTTCTACGCCTATCGCATTGACATGGGCTTGGGTTGGTTTGTGCTGGCGGGCGTGGGCGTTCTCGCGGTTGCGCTGGCCACCGTCAGCAGTCAGACGTGGCTGGCGGCGCGGACCAATCCGGCGGATGCGTTGAGATATGAGTAAATGCACGCCGCTTGCTACCACGCCGTCAGGACGATTCGCATTGATCCAATAGAAGTGCTGCGCTGTGAGTGGCTCAAATGCAACTAGGCTCTTACAAAAAAATGTATGGGCCTTTTTAATTTTCCCTTCTCTGGCCGTCTTTACTTGCAGACGGGTTGATATGCGTCATCAGTCCCGCATTTGAATACCTATGGACAACTTCCATCCCGAAAACTTCGTCGAGCGCTGCTTGGCGGGCAACGCGCAAGCCTTTGAGCCGCTCGTCCGGCGCTACCAGAACGCGGCCTTTGCCACGGCCCTGCGCTACGTGCGCTCGCGGGTCGATGCTCAGGACATCGTGCAAGACGCCTTTGTTGCGGCGTATTGCCGCTTGGGGCAACTGCGCGATAGGAGGCACTTCGGGAGATGGTTGATGCACATCGTAGCCAACCGCTGCAAGGACTGGTTACGCGACCGCAGTCGGACACAGCCATTGGATTCGGCAGAGACGACTCTGGAGAATGCGGCCGCGGCCGAGTACGCCGACCAGATGCGGCGGCTGGAGTTGCAGGAGGCCGTTGACCTGTTGCCCGAACACTACCGCTCGGCCGTGCTGATGTACTATCTGAGCGGCCTGTCCTACCGAGAAATCGCCGAGTTGATGGAAGTCCCCCTGAGTACGGTGTGCGGCCGATTGCAACAAGGACGCATCCGGCTGCGCCAGCTATTGGATGAACCCGACCACGAGGAGATTGCCATGCAGCCAATTGACGTGACCGAACAGGTCCAAGAGGTGGTGTGCCAAATCGCCACCCGACAGGTGCAGGAGACGATTCCGCTAAGAGACACCGAGCGTATCGTCTTCTACTGCGCCCTCGACACCGATATCGAGATCCGCCAAGCCGAGGGCGAAGACGCGGTGCTCGAAGGGACGCTCAGCGCAATTGGGTTGACGCGGGAAAAAGCCCAGGAGAGCGTCGAAGGGATCGAGGTCGGGGCCGACCAAGTGGACTATTTTTTCGCCAGCGGGCCACACGAGGGCGAGGTATTCATGGGGACCCGAGTGCAAAACGGCCAACCCGAGTCTATGTCAATGGGCAGCGGACAAATCTGGCGAGCCTATTTCTTGGGGGGTTGCCATCCGTGGGGTGTGATAAATGGCGTTAAGACGACGGATGCCTTTCCCCAGATGCAGGCATATACCGGCGGCAGTATGCCGGCTGATATGCGCTTGGGGTTGGGGCGGGCCACGCGGATAACGGTCTATCGCGAAAAGCTCGAAGACATAATCCTGCCGCCCTCGGCTGTTACGGCAGAAGTCCAAAAGGTCTTTCGCCCCAACAGCACATCGCTCGAAAGGGTCCATGGACCGGTTGGTTCCGCCAGCTTAGTGTTGCTGGTGCCCAAGGGCAAGCGCGTGACCGTCATCAAAGGGAAGCAGGTCCGCGCTTCCGGTTTGCAAGGCTCAATTAGTTTTATCGAATCGACCTGCGGGGAGGTGGCCGATATTGAGGGCGATGTGGAACTCTTCGACAGTGCGCTGGAGACGGCGCGCAATATCCGCGGCAAACTCTACCAGCGCTATTACCGATACCTCGGCGTGAGGATGGAGGGCCACGCGGCCAAGCGTCATGCGGCTGAAAATTGTCGTCTAGAGGATATTCGCGGCGGCGTGGATATTGACGTGGGCAGTGTGCAGATCAAGGCCGCGCGGTTAGGGGGCCGGGTGCGGATATACAACCGTTTTGGCCAAACGCAGTTGCATCAGGATCAACTCGCTGCGGACAGCCGCATCGAACTAGAATCATGCGCGGGCGACATTCACCTCTCGCTCAAAGAGGCCCTGCTCGACGAGGTTTTGCTGGACAAGGTGCATCTGACTGCGTTCACGCTATGTGGTCAAATCCAATCTACGGCCTTTGAGGATAAGGCTGAGGACAAGCCTCCCCTTATGGCCAACAACTCCGAGGTAATGGTGCTGTCGAACGCGCATAGCGGCCTTGATATACTGGCAGCGGATTTTGTGCTCAAAAGCGAGGCCGGCGCGATCGCTATCGAGAAGGCGAAATAGATGAAGGAGGTTCAAGATGCTGCGCAATTACGTCGTAATCGCACTGCGGAACCTGCTGCGCGACAAAGTGGTGACCAGCATCAACATCGTGGGCTTGTCCGTCGCTATCGCCGTCAGCGCCATCCTCGGTCTTGGCGTACACGGCGCTCTGACCGCGGATTGGAACCTCCGCGAGGACGACCGCCTCTTCCGCGTGGTGACCCGCGAGATTCAAGCCTCGGATGGCGTTTATCGCATTGCGTACCAGCGCGAGGATCTCGCGGCGGCGCTCGCGGAGACGTTCCCCGAAATCGCCAGCACCACGCGCGTCATCAAGACGAGTATCCTGATGACAGTCGGCGAGCGCCATCTCGAACACTCGGTGGTCAAGGTTGATCCCCCGTTCCTGCAAATGTTCCACTATCCGCTCGCGGCCGGTAATCCGACCACGGCGCTGGATGGCCTCGACCAAGTCGTCATTTCCAAGCGACTAGCCGAGCGAATGTTCGGAGATGAATTCAGGGACTACCCAGAACTCGTGGGTCGGCGGATCGTCTTGCACGGCAACGAGGGACCCGAACCATACACGGTTGCCGGTGTCTTCGCCGATCTGCCGAAAAAGCGGAGCCTAGACTTTGACGCGGCGATTCGCTTTGAGAACTGGACGAAGTATGGCGCAAACAGTTACTGGGGCTCTCCGACTTCTACATACGTCACGCTTCAGCCCCTTGCCGAGCGGAAGGCGCTCGAAGCGAAGCTCCCGGAGTTCTCTCGCGAGTTCATCGCCCCGGTCTGGGAACGCTACAAAGGCGTGCGCTGGAAGGACGATCCAGACGCCTTCCAACTCCAACTTCAGGACGCGAGGGACATCTACCTCGACACGCAGGTCTTTAACGCCTACGAACACTCCGAGGGCACCAAGCCGATCCTCGCCCTCGTCGCCCTGATTGGGGTCATTCTGATCGTCGCCTGTATCAACTTCACTACCCTCGCTGTAGCGGGTTCCATCGGCCGGAGCGCGGAAGTGGGTGTGCGCAAGGCGCTCGGCGCTAACAAGGCACAAATCGCCCTGCAGTTTTTGGGAGAGGGGGTCCTGCTGGCCTTGTTTTCCCTGATCGCCGGATTGGTCCTCGTGCAGTTGGGGTTGCCCGTCTTTAACGCACATTACGGACTTGACCACTGGGCCGGGCTGTCGCTCGGCGATCTGGGCTTGCCAATTCTCGTCGGTGGAGGCGTCTTGTTGGTGGTGCTGATCGGCATCGCCGCGGGAAGCTATCCGGCCCTGATCGTGGCGCGGATGCAGCCTGCGTCTGTCGTCCGCGAGGTATCGCCGTGGCGCAGAAGAAGGGCGACGAGCGCGCTTCTGACCTTGCAGTACGGCATGGCGGTTTTCCTGATCTTCTGCACCATCGCGATTCATCAGCAGTTGGCCTACATCCAGTCGCGCGACCTTGGACACGCGGCTGATCAGGTCGTCGTTGTCAAGCTGCGCGGTGCGGACCCGACGCAACTTGGCGAACGCTTCAAGGAGGCAACTCTTTCTCAGGCGGGCGTCGCCAGCGTAGCCCTGTTGCATCGCGAATTTCCGACTAGCACCAGCACCAATTACATCCGGCATCCAGACGGGGAGCGTATTACAGTGCATCAGTTTGCCGTTGACCCCGACTTTTTCACTACACTCGGCATTGACCTCGTATCTGGCCGCTCCTTTGAGGCCGGACGGCTGGTCGATCGGACGGAAAGTGTCGTCGTCAACCAGAGCCTCGCGGACGCCCTCGGCTGGGGGGAAAATGCCGTTGGCGAATTCCTACCAGAGTACGGACACTACGGCGTGAGCAAGACACCCACCATCATCGGCATCGCACCGGACTTCCACTTCCGCTCCTTCAGAGAGTCGATCAAGCCGGCCCTGTTCCACTATGGGCCGGAAGCGTCCTTTAAGCGGGCACTGGTGAGGCTGAATACGTATAAGGTTGACGACACGCTCGCGGGTTTGGAGCAGATCTGGGCAAAGGCGGCACCCGAACAACCCTTTGAGTACGAGTTCCTCGACCAGACTTTTGCCCGTCAGTACGAGAATGACAAGGAGAGCAGCCGCACCGTTACCTTTGCCTCCGTCGTCGCCATTCTCATCGCCTGCATGGGCTTGTTCGGCCACGCGACCATTGTCTTGCAGCGGCGCACCAAGGAGATCGGTGTCCGCAAAGTGCTCGGCGCTACGGTGGCAGAGATCCTCGCGCTCTTGTCGCGCGACCTGACGAAAATGGTTGCCTTGGCCTGCCTGCTGGCGTTTCCGCTAGCTCACTTCTTGGTAGGGCAATGGCTGTCGCGATACGCCTATCAGTTTGGGTTAGGGCTGACGACGTATCTCCTCTGCGGGACGATCGCTTTTGCGATTGCACTGGGGACGGTGGCGTACATCGGCGTCCGCGCCGCACGGGAGAATCCCGTACATGCGCTGCGCTATGAGTAGGAAAGCTATAGAGGAGTGAGAGTTAGGATGCTATACAGTTACGTCGCAATCTGATTTATCCAGGTAGATATTCCAAGTGAGGCGCGTCGGTTTATTTTTTGCGCTCCTATCGCAATTATCCCACCGAAAGATGGAGTCTCTTGCCGATCGCTCTTGCATACTTTTCTAGCGTTGATAGCCTAATATCCTCGGCGTGGTTTTCTATTCTTGAAATAGCAGATTTCTGGGTATCTAGCCTTTGCGCCACCTCTTCTTGGGTCAGGCCAGCTTCTTCCCGAGCCTGTCTGAGAAGAACACCGATCTTGAACTCCAAGTAACCGGCTTCGTAATTCTCGGCAAATTCGGGATCTCTTGCTTTGCGTCTTGCGACGTACTTTTTCAAGTCGCTCATGGATTCTTCCTCCTGAAGTAATCTCGTTTTCTCTGTTCTGCCAGATGAAGGTCCGATCTTGGAGTTTTCTGTGTCTTTTTGGCAAAGGCATGGTTGAGGACCACCAAGTTTGGACCGTCGAAGAAGGACAGAAGTCTGAATGTATCCCTACCAATGTTGACGCGAATCTCCCAAATGTCATCGGTGTTGACCAACTTCTTGAAGTACTGGCGGGGGACAAACTCCAATTCCTCAATCAGATGCAATGTCCAAGTGATTTTGGCAGCTTGCCTAGTAGCTATGGAGTCGAGAAACTGTTCGACAGGGCAGTGTCCAGATGCTGTGCGATAAAAGCTGATCTCTCTCACGCTGATAAGTTAACGAATATGTGAACCGAAGCAAGCAGAACAATTTAGCACCGGCCTCGATCTTCGACGCGGCGCTCGTGCACTAATTCCATTACCGGGACGCTGTAGCCGCAACTAGTGCCGGCCCTCCTCCCAGAGCCCGCCGCAGGAAGCCCACCGCGCGCGGGATAGCACCTCTCAGCGAGAAGATCGCGTGGCCGCCTCCCTCGTAGATGAACGCCTCGAATTCGGGGGGCTCGCGTCCCAGCGCTTCCATGGCCCGGATCAGGGAATGGGCTTGGCTGACGACGACGGTTTCGTCAGCGTCGCCGTGGTGGAGCTGGACCGCGGGCAGGTCCTCGGCGAACAGGACCGAGGAGCGGCGCACCAGTTCGAGACGAACTTCTGCTAGGTCGATTTCACCTCTCATGTAGGGCTGGATGAAGGTGGTATCGATGTGGGCGACCCCGGTCAGGTCGCGCGGAGAGCCCATGGCCGCTTCCCGCGCAATCTCCCGAACCCAGTCGTCGAAAAAGTCGGTGGGCCCGAACAAGGCCACGATGTTCTCGACGCGCTCGTCGCGGATCCCGGCTAGCAGGGCAACGCCTGCTCCTCGGCTGCCGCCGACGATACTCAGACCTTCGATCCTCGCCTGCGGCGTTATCTCCAATGCAACGTTGAGGAGCGCCAAGGCGTCATCTACGTCGTAGTCCCAGTGACCGCCGGGGCCTGTCGAGATCCATTCCCGGTTCTCGTACTCGAGGGGCTCGCCGCGAAAGGAGGGGATCACATAGACGAAATTGTCGCGCAGTTCGCCCAAGGCGAAAATCACGAGGGCGATGTCATCCACTTCGACGCCGCTGTCGCCCCCGTGCAGGTACATCAGGATGGGCAAGCTGCCCGGAGCCGCGGAGTCGGGGGCGAGGATCGCTCCGTAGTGGAGTACCTCCCCCACTCTGTGGGACACGATGCGCAGGGTGGCCGGGGTCTCGCTTAGCGGATACGACTCGGTGAGTTCGATGGTCACTTCGGCTGCGGAAACGTCGCGTTGGGCCCAGTCGGCGCGGACGGCCTCCACCTCGGCTGTGGTCGGAGGCGCAAAGAGGTCGTCGAGTTTGGCCTCCAAGTCGATCGCGTCGGCAGCGGGCTTCACCGGATCGCCGGCCTGATCGCATCCCACCAGCAACCCAAGCAGCACAATCGGTAATAACCTACGCACACATCGAATGTCCAGACCACCTGTCTTCAAGAGCGACTCCTATGTTTCCGTCCTGATATCAACCTACCCTAAGCACCCAAATATAAGCCTGTTGCGCTTATGCATGTTCTTGATTATCTGTGTTCGGTGGCCAAAGAGTTTCTGGAAAAGATAGGAGTCTTACCATGAGTACGCTGAGCGTTCGATTGCCTGACTCACTACATAAGCGAGTCAAGCAGATGGCGGAAGGGGAAGGGGTCTCAATGAATCAGTTCATCACCTTGGCAGTAACGGAGAAGGTGTCGGCGCTGATGACGGTTGAGTATCTCGAAAAGCGTGCTAAGCGAGGTAGTCGCCAGAAGTTTGAAGCTGTTTTGGCAAAGGTGCCAGACGTAGAGCCGGAAGTACATGATCGGTTATAATCAGCTTCCTCTATGACTTTGCCTGCCGCGTATCACAAACGCCAAAGCCCAAGGAGCAGCTATGGGAAGTGAAAAAGTGTTTACAACGGCACCCTCACCTGAAAGCGCGGGAATACCTTCACAGGCGATCCTGAATTTCCTGCAGCGGATCGACGCCGAGCGAATCTGCATGCACGGGTTCCTGCTGGTGCGGCACAATAGAATAGCGGCTGAGGGATACTGGGCCCCGTGGACGGCGGAACGCAGGCACCGGATCTATTCGGTCAGCAAGAGCTTGGTCGCGTTGGCGGTCGGGATGATGATCGACGAAGGCCGACTCACCCTCGATGATCGAGTCGCCTTCTACTTCCCGGACAAGCTGCCGGCAGACCTTCATCCGTGGCTTGCCGCCTCAACCGTCCGGGACCTCCTGACGATGACGACCCCCCATTCGACAACCTCTTATACGCGCAACGATCCAGACTGGGTTTGGACCTTCTTCAACCGGGGGCCCTCGCATCCCCCCGGAACGATCTTTTCGTACGACACCGCGGCAACCGTGGTGCTCACGGCTGCGGTCGAACGGCTTGCTGGCACACCCTTTCTGGATTACATGCGACCGCGATTTCTAGAGCGGATCGGCTTCTCCGCTGACGCATGGTGCATCCGCACGCCCGAAGGGGTGTCGTGGGGCGGATCGGGGGTCATCTGTACGCTGCGCGATATAGCCAGAGTCGCACTCGCCTGCATGAACGGCGGCATGTGGGGCGATGAAAGAGTCCTGCCGGAGGCGTACGTGCGCGCGGCGACCTCCTGCCAGATCGACAACGCCATCCGGGGGAACTGCGGATATGGATACCAGATTTGGCGCGAAAAAGAGAACGGGTTCTCCTTCCGCGGGATGGGCAGTCAGTACGCCATCTGTTTTCCCGACCAAGAGTTTCTGTTCACATGCATCGCCGACACACAGGGCGCACCGGCCGGCAGTGACATTCCGGCTGTGATGCGTGAGGAACTCCACCCTCACCTAGCAGATGCGCCGCTTGCCGAAAACCGCGACGCCCACGCGGAGCTCTGCGATAAGATCGAGCGGCTGGCAGTCCTGCCGATCCCCGGAGGCTCCGACGCAAGGGCAGCTTTGGAAGTCAACGGAGCCTGGTATGCTTTGGCAGACAACCCGATGGGAATCACGCGGATGCGCCTGTCCTTTGAGGAGGATGAGGGCACCTGGGAGTACACCAACGGTCAGGGCGACAATGTGCTGCGGTTTGGTATCGGGCGCGTGCTGTCCGGCAAATTCCCTCAACGCAACTACTTCGGCGAACAGATCGGCTTGGTCCCGGGCATCGAGTACGATTGCCTAGCCTCAGCCGCGTGGGTCGACGAGCAGACGCTCAACATGGAAGTCTATATCACGGATATTTACTTGGGTGGGCTCAGGGTATCTTTCGCCTTCAAGGGGGAAGAGATCGGCGTCTTTATGACGAAGCAAGCCGAGTGGTTCTTAGACGAATTCAATGGATTCGCCGGAGGAAGGTGTCTCTAACTTGGCGCGGCGACCCTACCGCATTTCCGCCAGCGAGACCGTCCTGTGTTCCCTAGCTGAGACCGAGACGGCCGCGGCAATTTCGACATCGAGCAGGGCATCTTCTGGAGGATTTCGGGCCTTGTGGCGGCCCTCTATGGCATCGAGAAAGGCGGCGGCCTGCCTCACGAACGGAGACGGCTCGTTCGCAAAAGTGTGCACCTCGGAACGGTCCCCGTGAAAAACGGTAATGGAATTCTCGCCGGGCAGGA
The DNA here is from genome assembly GCA_009840005.1 of Gemmatimonadota bacterium. The sequence continues at coordinate 98,636 of VXOR01000103.1, read as the reverse complement.
TTCCGCCCTCGGTGCAGACAAATCGCGGCTGTGGGTCGGTCATGCCCTCTGGGCCGATATAACTAGCCGTGGCCGAGGCGAAGGCCCCGTTTTCAAATCCGATCAGGGCCCCGCATGTCTCCTCCACTACGCGACCGGGTGCCGTATTGCGCAGCCGATTGGCCATCGCGGACACGGTGGTCGGCTTGCCGAGAATCCAGCGGACGGCATTGAGATAGCAGTAACTCATGTGGGTCAGCGGCATCCCCCCACTCGCCTCTTGGTCGTAGTACCACCCGTCTGGGTCCGGGTTCCACAGGGCCATGGTCACGGCCATCACCGGTGTCCCCAGTTCCCCTCCCGCCACTAGGCGCTGGATCTCCTCCCAAGCAGGGTCGTAACGGCGCTGGAACCCAGCCTCGACAATCCGATTGTTCCGGGCCGCCATTTCTACAATCTGGTGCCCATTTTCCGTACTCGAAGCCAGACATCCGCCCACGAGGAGGTCGTAACCGGCATCCAATGCCCAAACGGAGACCTCATCTTGAACGCGATGCGGAACCTCGATTAGGATCGCGTCCGGTCCGGCCTCCTCCAATCGGCGAAAGTCATCGCAGAAAACGTCGCACCCCAACTCAGTCGCGCAGCTTTCAGCGCGCTGTGTGCGCCGGGCGGCGACGCCGCAGATTTCCGCCCGGCCGGTGTCCAGCAACGCCCTGCCCCGCGCCCGGGCCATGTTCCCGGCTCCAACAATCGCTATTCGATGTTTCGGCATTGTGTTACCGCTTCCGTTTTTTGAGTTTAATGCCCGCAGCAGCGAATCTTGAGTACCGCGATATGTCGCGTCAAGGGCCGTTGCCGCGACGTAATCGCGAGGTCGAAGGAGGAGAACATGGAATACGTCAAGTTTGGCCGTTCTGGCCTGAAGGTGTCGCGCCTAGCCTACGGCTTGGGCCTGCGCGGCCAGGAAGACGCCGACGAGGCCGAGCGCGCCATCGAGCGGGCCGTCGAGTTGGGGATCAATTTCATCGACTGCGCCAACATCTACGGCTTCGGGGACGTGTACGAGACCCGAGGCACATCGGAGCAAGTTCTGGCGCGCGTCCTCAGGCGGCACCGCGACGACCTCGTGGTCACCTCGAAGGTGGCCAGCCGCGTCGGCGACGGGCCCAACGACGCCGGTCTGTCGCGCTATCACATCATGCGGGAGATCGACCGCACCCTGGCTCGCCTTGAGACGGATCACATCGACGTCTACATCCTGCACGTGTACGACGACGAGACCCCCCTTGAGGAGACGCTGCGCGCTATAGACGACGTGGTGCGCGCCGGCAAGACGCGCTACGTGGGCGTCTCCAATTTCCAGGCTTGGCAGGTACTCAAGGCGCTGTGGACGCAGGACCACCTTGGGCTCGATCCCCTGCTCTGCATCCAGAATCCCTACAACCTCCTCAACCGGGAACTAGAGCGCGAGATGTGGCCGGCGCAGCGCGACCAGGGTTTCGGGGTTATGACCTACAGCCCCTTGGGCGTGGGCTTGCTCTCTGGTGTGTATACCCCCGGAGAGCCGCCGCCGGACGGCACCCTTTACGCCACCGGGCGCACCGGCGACTTAGGGGAGGACCTCAACGAGGCGGGACGCCGGACCTTGGAGATCCTGCGACAGATCGCGGACGCCCACGGCCGCACCGTGGCGCAGACGGCGATCAACTGGGTGCTTTCCCATCCCGAAGTGACGGCGGCTATCACCGGCGGCGATACGGTGGCTCACATGGAGGAGAACGTCGGCGCGGTGGGCTGGTCGATCACTGTGGAGGACCGAGCCCGTCTCGACGAGGCCTCGGTCGGCCAGGATCGCGTCCTAGACGACTGACCGCCGCCCTTAGTAGGGACATCAACTCTCAGGCGCACGCCGCAACCTCCGAGGGTCGGGTACACGGCGCAGTGATCTTCATTCCGCCTTTATTTTCCTATACATTCCAAAAAAACAGGAGAGATCAGCATGCGACTCAAAGACAGGACAGCCATCGTCACCGGTGCCGGGGGCGGCATGGGCCTCGGCATAGCGAAATGCCTGACGCGCGAGGGGGCGGCCATCGTGGCGACCGACATTGACGGCGACAGGGCGCAGGCCACCGCCGACCAACTCAAGAGCGAAGGGGCCGTCGCGGTCGCCATCGCCGCCGACATAACGGATGAATCCGCCTGCCAGGACCTCGTCGCGCAGGCGATCGAGCGCTTCGGCGCCATCGACATCCTCGTCAACAACGCCGGCCACTTCGGTACCATCGTCGGCGCTCCGTTCACCAACTTCACCGGCGAGGAATGGGACAGCAACTACGACATACACGTCAAGGGCCCCTTCTTCCTCTGCAAGGCGATCGCTCCGCACATGATCGAGCGCCGCTACGGCAAGATCATCAACATCTCTTCTGCCGCGGCCAAACGCGACCCGACCTTCCTGCCGACCTACGCGGCCGCCAAGAACGCGATGCTCAGCCTCACGCGGCTAACCGCCAAGGACCTGGGGCCGCACAACATCACCGTAAACGCCGTATGCCCCGGGTTTGTGTGGACCAACTTCTGGCACACGCTGGCACCGAAGATCGCCGAGGTAGATCCCACCTATGCCGGCAAAAGCGCCCGCGAGGTGTTCGACCTGTTCATCGCCAACTCGACGCCAATGCAGCGGGAACAGACGTCTGAGGACATCGGCAACATGGTCGCCTTCCTCGCTTCCGACGAGGCGCGCAACGTCACCGGCCAGACGATAAACGTCAGCGGCGGCATGGTCCTGGACTGAACAGATGATGGATGCAATTAGGCAGCATGGGCTGGTCAGTGTGAGACAGTGTAGATGAACTGACACAGAGGTGTCTGTCAGTGCTGGGCTTGGAGCATGCTAGGCTGCGTCCTGAACGAGAGCACGACGGTTATATACCGGACATTTTTTATTTATGAATAATTGATTTATTGTCCGGTTTTGGATATGTTCTCTGGTAGAGAGCAAGGAGCCATCTTTTGGGAAAGTTGGAATGCTTTCAATTGGCAGGCCTAGAATTATGGTTCAATTCCTCAGATCACGAGCCTCCTCATTTTCACGCTCGCAAACCGGACAAATGGGAGATACGCGTCTTTTTTGGTGCGTGTAAACGCAGGAATCTAGTTTTTAATGTGAAATTTCCCCCTTCAGGATTAGGCCCTTCGAGCAAAGAGCGGAGGGAACTGTTACGTCTAGTGCTTGAGCATAGAGACGCACTTTATGCCGAGTGGGAAGCCAAAGTGATATAAGGAGCTAAAAATGGCAAAGACTGCTGAAATGACTGTCTGGGCTCAAGACCTATTTAGCTATGACATCATTCCGCCCTCTTTTACCGTTTTTAGATCGGATGAGAGCGAGGTGAACGCCCGGAATATTTTCGTATTAACTTCTGTCGCCGATCTTCCTACGGTAAGTAAGTTTGTCCGTGCTGCCAATCATCGAAACCATCTTCGGACCCTTTTCGTCCGCGAAGACCACAACGCTCAGTTTTTGCCGCAGATGCTTTACGAGGCAAAACTCAAAAGCAGCCGAAATATTCTCGTGCATTCGACTAAGGATGTGCCAAAGCGCGTGCTAACGGCTTGGAGCCTTGGATGTCCCGATCAACTCATTGCCGATGCACAGATCGTAGGTGAGGAACTCTTTGTTATGGCGTGTGATCATACCTTATTCAGAGTGGGTTTTGTAGAAATGCCCGCACTAGAGCGGATTCCATCCCAACAGCGTTCTTCATTTACTATCTCCAGTGAAGGCAGTTATATGCACTGGCCTGAGGTTGATGTACACATTGACCTAGATGCTATTCGCTACCTAAAAGACGAAACATGGCGTGAGAAAAAGGATCGGGAAAAACTGATGTACGACCTCCGATTCGGAGAGGCCGTTGCCGCATTGCGCAAGCAGTACGGGCTTAAACAAGCCGAGATACGAGGGCTTTCTGAACGCCATGTGCGAAGGATCGAAAAGGGGGAACGGACAAAAATTGATACGCTAGCGATTTTGGCAAGAAACCACAGCTTGTCCCTTAAAGAGTACCTCGATGAGATTGCCGAAATGCTCTCTCCCTAGGATTTTTCCAGCCGCGTCGGTTTATTTTTTGCGGTCCTTGTAGCGGCGGCCTCGGTCTTCGACGCGGCGCTCGCGGACTAATTCCATTACCGGGACGCCGTAGCCGCAACTAGTGCCGGTCAGTTCGACTTCCACTTCGATTACTTGGCGTTTGGTGCGCAGGTGTTCGGACTCTGTTTGCAGGAGCAAGGCGGCGTGGGGCGATTCTGCGAGCGGGGTGACCGTGGCTTTGCCATAGAGGCGGATGATGCCGGCGTCCTCCCCTTCAAAAGAGCAGACCATAACGGTGATCGGGCCACCGGCTATCGCATGACGCGCCGTTTCATTGCCGCTGCCCAAGTAGTCGAGAAAGGCCACTCGGTTGGGATCAATCACGTGGAGCGGTGCGCCGCCCTTGGGCGAGAGGTTTACCGGGCCAATGCCTTCGGGACCGGGCGCGAGCGCGGGATCGGCAGAGGCGACGAAAAACAACGGCGCGTTGCGGATCAGTTCGGCTTGGTCGGAGGTGATGGCAGGATAGTAAGTGGCCATAGGTCTTTTCTTCGTTGAGAGCTAGGTGAGCGCTTCGTTGTATTGCAATTGATGTAGGCGGGCGTAGATGCCGTCTCGGGCTAGCAGTTCTTCGTGGCGGCCCTCTTCGCGCAACTGGCCTCGGTGCAACACTAAAATTTTGTCGGCGCTGCGGATGGTGGACAGGCGATGGGCAATGACGATGGAAGTGCGGTCGCGCATCAGTTTTTCCACCGCGTCTTGGATCCAGCCTTCGGTCTCAGTGTCGATGTGGGCGGTCGCTTCGTCTAGTACCAGAATGTCCGGGTCGGCGGCTAGGGCGCGGGCGAGGGACAAAAGCTGGCGCTGACCGGCAGACAGGGATGCGCCGCGCTCTTGCACGTCGTGCTGGTAGGTACTGGGCAGACGGTCGATAAAGCGGTCGGCGTTGACATAGCGAGCCACCTGCGCGACGGATGCGTTCGACAGCTTGGGAGCACCGAAACGGATGTTGCTGGCAATGTCGCCAGCGAAGAGAAAGACGTCCTGCTGCACCAGACCGAAACGCCGCCGCAGCGCTTCCACATTCCACTCGCGGATGTCGATGCCATCGACCAAGATCTGCCCGCGTTGAATCTCGTAAAAGCGGCACAGCAAGCTGATGATGGTAGTCTTGCCCGAGCCGGTGGCCCCGACTAGCGCCAAGCTCTGGCCCGGCTCGGCGCAGAAAGAGACGTCGCGCAGAACCCACTCTTCGCCTTCATAAGCAAACCACACGTGGCGGAATTCAATGGCCCCGGCGATGCGCTCTTGGCGCACGGGACCGCCGACTGGCTCTGGCTCGGCGTCGATCAGTTCAAAGATGCGCTCGGAGGAAGCCATGGCTACCTGCACGGTGGCGTATTCCTCGGCGAGGTTGCGGATGGGCATGAAGAAGCGGGGCACGTATTGCAGCATGGCCACCAAAACGCCCCAAGCGATTTCCTCGCGCAGCACTTGGCCGACGCCGTACCATAGCACCAGCGCCATCAGGGCGGCACCGCACAATTCCATAAAGGGGAAGTAAGCCGAGTGATACAGGGTGCGCACTAAGCGGGCGTCGAGGTATTCGTCAGTGCCCTCATTAAAGCGACGGGCGCTGCGCGGCTCGCAGTTGAACAGTTTTACTACTTCTATACCCGACAAGGTTTCCTGCAAATCGGCGCTGAAGCGGGCAAAGCGGGTGCGGGCTTGGCGGAAGGCATGGAAGGTGCGGTTTTGTAGCCACAGGGTGGCGGCAAAGGCCACGGGCAAAAAGGCGCAGGTGAGCAGGCCCAGCTCGACATCGAGATAGCAGAAGATGTAAAACAGAATAGAGGCGATGGTGACGGCTTCGGTTACTAAGGAGACCGCGCCGTAGGTGAAGAATTCGTTGAGCGCATCGACATCGCTGGTATTGCGCGCCATCAGCCGGCCGATGGGAGTGCGGTCGAAAAATTTGAGCGGTAGGCCCTGTAGGCGGGTGAAAATGTTCAAGCGCACGTCGCGCATGGTCCACTGGCCGACCATGCTAGTGATCCAGCTCTGAGCGTAGCCAATGGCGAATTGAGCGACCAACAGCGCGGCGAAGAGCAGGACGAGGGTGCCTAGGCCGTCCAAGTCGCCGGGTACGATGTGTTCGTCAACGGCTATTTTGGTCAGCACGGGACCGGCTTGGCGGGCCAGCGAGGCTGCGAGGATGAGCAACAACGTCGAGGCCGCCCAAGGCCAGTAGGGCCGCAAGAAACCCAACAGCCTAGCCATCAGGCGGAGGTCGATGGATTTTTTGTCGATTTCTTGCTCGTCGCGGATGATCGGCGGCATTATATGCGTCCTTGTCAACCCCTTCTCAAATACTCCGGCAGCTTGGTCCTCCATTCGCTCATCAGGATCAGAGTGCCTTGCACCGTCTCGCCGTTGCTTTGGATAAGCTCCAGCTCGCCGGCTGGGGTAAAATCGTTCCAACCGAAGTTGTCGGACAGGAAGGATAAGACTTCACGTTTATAGGCCGTATCGAGATTGTCGAGATGGTCGCCTTTGGTCTCAAGGACAGTGACGCCTTTACCTCGAACGGCGAAGATGAAGTCGGGATAGATTTTGGCCTTCTTCCAAGCCTGAATACCGTACTGAGTACGCGCAACATTGCGATGCCACCATGAGAGTGCGTCTTCACTGTCTAGGTAGATCGCAACATCGCGCTCGTCTTGGTTCAATTCGTTTTCGTACATCGGCGCGAAGAGGCTCTTTTCCAACGGCCCCCCTGTCGTGCTCACAAGCTGACGGGCATTCTCGGGCTCCATCGTCTCCGTGATAAACGGCATGCGCCAATTGCGACCGTCAAGACGCAGTCGGAACTGAATCCGGCCCCCCTTCACCTCCGCCTTGAACAAGGCTTCGGCTCGCACGGTGCGCTCGGTATCCAATCCCTTGCGCAGTTCCTCAATGATCAGACTGGCAAGCCCACCAAGTTTGACCTCATCGAAGCCGCGTGCCTCTAGGGCAGACAAGAGCTTGCCAACGATTTCCCGCCCGACGAATGGGTTGGGCACAATATCCGATATCATCCTAACGGCATACGCGGGGTCAAGGGCGAGAGTCTCGGCATTCTCAGCGACCGTCTCACCGACGAACAATTCGTCCCCGTCATCGCTGAGTTTGATGCGCTGAAGTTGGCTCTCGGCAGCTTGGGCATTGTCGGGAATACGGGCCGAGATGTCCTTCGGGTCGTAGCCTCGCCAGTCAATGCACGACAACATATCAGTTTCATAGTCTAGGTCGCGCACCTCGGCTCCGTCCACAATCATGACCTTGGGCAGATAGATTTCCGTCGAAGCGAAAGCCGGCCGCCGATCTATCTTCCTTGCCACCCGCCCGCCTCCTGACGTGTCGTCTTGGGAGACCTGTAAGACCATATCGCCGAGACCATCTTTCTCAAGACCATTCTTGACAGCCTCCACGACTTTTGCGGTATCAGTGCGATGGGTTATGACGTGGCATTCGTCCAGTGCCGTCACCTCGGTCTTGATCGCACCCGGCTGACGAAGAATTCGCCCTACGAGCTGGGTAATAGCCTTCAGGTCGGAACTGGCGGCCAAGGCACAAAGTAGATAGGCGAAGGGACAGTCCCAGCCTTCTTGAAGCGCCTGCTTAGTGATGATGAAGCGGACGCGGTTCGTTGGCGACAGAAGATTCTGGTTTTCTGGCTGGTTCAGGTCGTTCTGTTCAGCCGTCTTGATTGCGATTTCCGCCTCGTCAAAGCCCGCCGTTAGAAGCCAGTCCTTCACGTCCTCCGCATGGATCTGCCCGCTTTCGCGTTGGTCCGCGCCGGTGCGCTCCACCTGTATCAGCATGATGGGCCGAATGTAGCGCCCCGTGTTGGTCTGAAGCTTCCGAGCCTCATTGCCGAGATCGCAGAGTTTGGCGACAGCGGCGTTCAAGGTCGCCTTCCAGTCATTGCCCTGCCGGGGATCGAGATTGAGAGGCATCTTGATCATGCCCTCACGATCCAGATCGCGCCCCGTCACTTCGACCAGAACATTCGCGTATCGGCCTGCACGGGGGTTCCTGCCGCCACGCGGCTGTACGTCTTGGGGCGTCGCCGTGAGTTCCAGCACGAAACACGGGTTGAAACCGTAGAGCGTCTGAAACGCCAAATCGGAAATGGCCCGGTGCCCCTCGTCGAGCACCACGACGGGGCGGATGATCCGCAGGGCGTTCCCGAGCGAATCCTTTACCATCGGAAATATGTCGTTATAGCCGTCTAGGTTGGGTGTCTGATCAAGTGCCGCCTTGTGGGCCTGCTGTTCGCCCTCGGGCGGGAAGAAGCCATGCACATCGCCGCGATCCTGAAACATTTTCAGCGAGTCCTGGTTCTGTCGGTTCGAGGATTGCAGCATCAAGAGCATGACGCAGAGATTGATTCCCACATCGCGGGCATTGAGGCGGTCGGTCTTCTCCATGATCCGCACCCGGCCAGCGGCGGCGCGATCAAGTGCCTGCCGGTAAGGATGTTGGCGGTCCTTCAGATGCTTCAGCGTCTGGGTGTAGATCGCTTCGTTGGGGACGATCCAGAGCACAAAGCCAGTGTTGCGGTTGAGATAGCGGCCCATAATCCGCGAAACGGCGGAGATCGCGAGCCAGGTCTTGCCGCCGCCCGTCGGGACCTTCAGGACGGCGTTTGGTATGGGCCGGTCGCATCCGTCCATGCGGGGCGAGAAAGGAATCGCTGCACGGGAGGCCGGAAGTTTGCCGTTTGCTTTCAGGGCCTCCCATGCCTCCTTGGCGAAATCCGGGATCGGAAGGTCAAGATCGGGGTTTTCTAGAGCAAGTGCGACGATCTGGTCGGAGCGGACCTTTTTCTCCTTCAGAAGGTCGAGATGAGCGTCAATGGCCGTAAGGACGCGGTCCTGGTAGTCGAGTTGGCGAAACATGTCATTAGCTCTGGTCTATGCGATAGAGCGCGTAGGGGAGGGGCACGAACTCCACGAGGATGTTCTGCTCGGTCAGCATCTTCTGGCTCACGAAGCGGGTAGAGGCAAAGACTAGGTGGCGCTTGTCCGGGACTGTCTCCGCAAATTCCTTGGCACGTGTGAGTGTCAGCGCGGAGTCAGGTGACTTCAGCCAGTCGAGATCGGGTTTGTATATCAGCCAGACATGCTGGTCCTCGGTCGCACCGAGATAGAAGTCCGCCTCGCGCACGGTCTCGGGAGTGAGGGCACTGTTGGTCGCCATGTGGAACAGGGGTGCACCAATTCCCAAATAGGAGGGCAGCGTTTCGCCGCTCAGTACCTTGTTCAGTTCGACCGGTGCACCTAGGGTGTAATAGGTGAAGGTGCCGCCCAGCCCTTCTGTATGTTCAGGCACGGATTTCTCGCCAGTGACGATCAGGTCGCCGTCTTTGATCGTCTTCTTGATAGCGTCATATTCGTGGCCGTACAGGTTTTTGATGGCCTCAACGCTTTCCACCAACTTGTGGGCCTTCTTGAGGTGGGTATAAGTGATAGTCGTGCGAAGAAGCTCTGTTCGCTGGGTTCCCTTGAAGTCATAGCCATTGATGACGCGGCGGACACGCTCGGCGGTCAGCCGATCTGCGTAATCCTCCATCTCGACAAGGACGAAGCGGCGATTTCCTCTATCTTTCATGTTGGCTTCCAAAACCGCATGAGCGGTTGTGGCTGATCCAGCAAAGGAGTCGAGGATGATAGAATTGGGTTCGGCGGCGATCTCAACCACACGCGAAACAAGTTGGAGCGGCTTGGGGGTATCGAAAGCTGCTTCGCCGAATATCTGCTTTATCTGAGCCTTGGCAGTCCGGGAACTGCCGACCTCGCTGTGATACCAAATGGTTTCAGGCGGCCGCCCGCCAGATGTATCGGCATAGATGCGGAAGTAAGGTGTCCATCCGCCTCGGCCTTCTCGCCACTCGATTCTGGCCACTTCTTGCTCGACTTTCTCTCGACTCCATCGCCAAGCACCGTCAGAGCCATCTTGCCGCTTGGGATAAACCTCGTTCCCGCTTGGGGCCTTCAGAGGATAGAATAGGTTTGGACGCGCTTCACGTGTTTCACCCTGGCCACCCATCGCTCGCAATGGTTTCAGGTAATAAGTTCGACCAGCTTCATCGACCTGATTGTAATGATCGGGAGTTTCTTCTTCTTCCAACTCGATTCGCTGGAAAATCATTTCGTTGGGATTCTTGGCGTAGGCTAGGATGAAGTCATAACTTGAGGAGAAGGTGTGAGCATCCATCCGCGGACTGTCGGACTTTTCCCAAACAAGAGTACCCAGATAGTGATCCTCGCCGAATATTCCGTCTAGCATCAGCTTTGCGCGATGAACTTCATTCCCGTCGAGGGAAATCCAGATTGTGCCTTTTTCCGAAAGCAACTCATGCAACAGCCGCAGACGGGGCCACATCATTGCACACCACTTGTCGTGGCGCAGACCGTCCTCAATCCCTACCGGATTTGAATTGAGCCACTCCCTGATCATGGGAGAATTTACGTTGTCGTTATAGCACCAGCCTTCGTTACCGGTGTTGTAGGGCGGATCGATGTAGATGCAGTCCACCTTGCCCGCGTAGAGCGGCAGAAGTGCCTTGAGGGCGTGTAGGTTGTCACCGTGAATGATCAGGTTGCCGTCAAGCGCGACCGGGCCAATGCCCTTGGTCTCGTCCGGGACGAGCGGACGGAAGGGTACGGCAAGGTGATGATTATAGACAAATTCCTTGCCCTTGAAATTCAGATCGGTCATCTCGTCTCCTCGCCTTGTTCTTTGTTTGTCCGAGCGTCATTTTGCCCTTTGCTGGCGTCGATTTGAGGCAGGCACCGATGGCGCACAGTTGCTAGCATATACGCGAACTGCCAAACCTCGTCAAGTAAGCCCCGGTCGATGGATTTTTTGTCGATTTCTTGCTCGTCGCGGATGGTTGGCGGCATTAGAGGTCGCTCAATTCCTCGGTGAGGTGTTGGCGGCGGTACATGTCGGCGTATAGGCCATCGCGCACGAGCAGTTCGTCGTGGGTGCCTTCTTCGATAATGCGCCCTTCGTCGAGCACGATGATGTGATCCGCGGCCATGACGGTGGAGATGCGATGGGCAATGAGGATGGTGGTGCGCTCGGCCATGATGTCGCGCAGGCGCGTGAGGATTTGCTCTTCGGTGCGGGTATCAACGCTGGCCAAGGCGTCGTCGAGGATGAGGATTTTCGGTTGCCGCACGACCGAACGGGCCAGGGCCGTGCGCTGCTTCTGCCCGCCCGACAGGGTGACGCCGCGCTCGCCGACGATGGTGTCCATCCCTTGAGGAAAGGTCTTGAGGTCCGCAGCTAGTTGGGCCACCTCAAGGGCGCGTTTGACCTCGTCCGCATCGACTGAGTCGAGAGCGATGTTGTCGCGGATGCTCTCGGAGAACAGGAAGGTGTCCTGCGGCACGTAGCCGATGGCGTCGCGGAAGGCGCGCAGGGGCATTTGTTCAATGGATTTGCCGTCGATGAGAATTTGGCCCTCGCCGGCTTGGATGAGGCGAGGGATGAGCCGGGCCAGCGTGCTCTTGCCCGACCCGACCCGACCGACGATGGCCAAGGTGCTGCCGGCCGGAATGTGAACGTCGATATCGCGCAGCACGGTTTGGCCATTGTACGCAAAGGAGGCGCGGCGGAATTCGATTTCGCCTTTGATCACTAAGTCGTCGTCTCGGTACTGGTCGGCTTGGGGCTGTTCTTTGAACACGGACTCGATGCGCAGCATGGAAGCCATGGCGCGCTGGTATTCATCGACGATGCGGCCCATCATCATCATCGGGCGGCTCATGCGGATCAAGTAGGCGTTGAAGGCGACAAAAGCTCCCAAGGTAAGCGTCCCTTCGACGACGCGGATGCCGCCCAGCCACAAGATGAACACCATGGACAGGCCGCTGATGAGGAAGGTGAAGGGGAAAAACGTGCTGTAGAGGTAGATCAGGCTGCGGTTGCGCTCGACGTACTCGTCGTTGAGCTGGGTGAAGTGGTCAATCTCGCCGCGGCGGCGGGCAAATGCCTTGACCACGCGCACGCCCGCGAGGTTTTCCTGCAAGCAGGTGCTAATCGCGGCAAATTGCTCTTGCACCATGCGATAGCGTCGGCGCACTCTGCTGCCCACGAAGCGCAGGATCACGGTCATAATGGGCATGGGCAACAGCGCGTACAGGGTCAGTTCCCCGTCGTACAGGCACATGGCTACCATGCTGAAGCTGAAGCCGAGGATGGCGCTCAGGAACATGCGGAAGCCGTGGCTGAGGTAGCGCTGGACGGCTTCGACGTCGTTGGTCGCTCGGGCCATCAAATCGCCGGTGCGGGCCTGTTGGAAATAGCCCAATGGCAAAGTGAGTATATGGGCGAAATAGCGCTGGCGGATATCGCGCTCGACGCGGTACGAAGTGGAGGCCAAGTGCCAGCGCATGCCAAAGGCCATGCACCACTGCGCCAGACCTAGGCCGACGATGAGGGCAGCGTAGCGCGTTAGGAAAGTCAGGTCCGGTGTGGTTTGATCTAGGCTGGCCCGGGCTTGGTCAATGGCGCGTTCGAGGACGAGGGGGATGGAAACGGAGACGAGTTGTTCGCCCAGCAAGAAGGTTAGGCCGATGACTAAGGCCCAGCGGTAGGGGCGGAGGTACGAGGCGAACGGTTTGAAGGGATTGAGGCTCATGCGCTGTTTGGAGGGCCGCTAAGGCCCTCATTAGACTATACATGTTTATAAACCGTGTCAAAGCAGGACGATTAGGAGACTTATCCCAATGAATGCCTTCCGAATGACCTCTGACGAAATCCAGCGTTGGGAGCGCAATGGATATTTTGTGCGCGAAAACGTTTTTTCGTACGAGGAAAACGACCATCTGCGGCAAGTGGCCGAAGACATTGTCGCCGGGAAGCGCAGAATGCCCATGGCCCACATCGACCGCAATGCCCTTATCCGCGACGGCAAAGACGCGCGATCCGGGATCTATGGTATGCACAAGATCCATCACCCCAGTTGCTACATCCCGGAGTTCCTCGCCCGCGTGCGGGATCCGCGCCTGACCGACCCGCTCGTCGATATTCTTGGCCCAGACATTCTGGGCATCAACAACCTCTTCATTTGGAAAGCCCCCCAAATCGGCTTGGGCTTCCCGTGGCACCAAGACAAGTTTTACTTTGGCAAGCGGTTCAAAACAGCAACGACTGTCGGCACCTGGACGGCCATCGACCCCGCAGACCGCGAAAACGGGTGCCTATACGTGATCCCCGGCAGCCATAAACAGGCCATTGCCGAACACGACGATATTGAGGGGTCGCAGCAGATGGAATTCAAACTGGCCCGCAATGCCCGCGACGAGGACGGCATTGCCGTGGAAGTTCCGCCCGGTGCGGTCATCTGGTTTCACTCTCACCTGTTGCACAAAAGCACCAATAACCACAGCCAGCGATTTAGACGCAGCTATGTGTCGCATTACTTAAGCGCACAGGCAGAATGGTTTGATCCAGAAAAAGCGGGCAAAGGTCAGCCGGTTATGTGGGTGAGAGGACGAACGTTTCCCGGGAAAGTTCGGGAGATTGCACGAGACGTTCTTCCCGTTCCCGACAAAAACTGTGAGAGAGGAGCACATCCATGAAACTCGTCGCTTTTGTCTTATTTTTGTCCTTTTATTGGGCTCTTCCTACGCAAGCTCAGACTGGAAATATCGATCGTCATCGCGTAAGGGCTGAGCAGCTTAGCTACGAAGAATTCGCCGAGTCTGTGGAGTGGACCAGAAGTCGCTTGATGGAGTTTCGGGAATTCACCCGTTTGCTGTTTGAACACTGCAATTTGGAAAAGGTGCGCGAGCAGGGTTTATTCGATACGTACGGACTGCCGAAGGACACGACAGTAATTTTCGAGGTTCCTTTAGAGAAACTCGATGAGTACTCCATCCTAGACTGGGCTGTGCAATACATAGGCTTCGAGAACTTAATGCTGAGTATTACTGGCTATGGATTGGTCAGTCGAGCGGAGATATTGAGGCTGAAGGTTGAAAACATGAAGCTGTCGAATGCGCCGGCCGACACGACTAGGAAATTGGAGTTGCGGTACTTGGAAGCGCAGAAGGAGCTTGACGAGTACTTGGCGACACAACGTTGGGTGGATTGACTGCTCCTATATTCGCTTGAGAAGTCGGTCGTACTCGTGATGTGGACCAATCCAGAACCACACGATATCGCCTTCGTCTAGGACGCCGAGGGCACGATAGTCAATGCTTACGCGTACCGAGTACACCGGACGCCGCTGACTCACACGCTTGAAGTCCAAGCTGGGATGACGAGGATCCGACACGAAAAACCGATAGGATTCGCGTGCTTGCCGTTGTACGTGTTCAGGAAGGTGATGATAGGCATCCCAGAAACTCGTCAGTGTAAACGAACGCACGCCTATAATTCTTCTATATCGAGAGGCTGAGTTCGTCCTGTTCGGTGCGCTGCTAGGGCCTCATCGGCCAGCCCCTCCAGCAAATCCTCTGATTCGGAACGGCTAAATAGCTCAGTCCATTGCCGCTCCGATTCAAGTTCTGCTAGGAGGAAACGCGCAAATTTGTCCTGTTCCTCTTGTGGAAGTTTGGCGGCTCTCTCGAAAGCCTTTTGCAGAAGTTGGGTCATCTGTTTTTGCTCCTCGCTTTTAATTGTCCGATTTGCGCTCTACGGATTGTGCTCAAACTAGATTATACATGTTCATAAACCGTGTCAAAGCAAGACGATTAGGAGCCCATGGAAATCCCTCATAAACAAGTCGAGGCACTTCTGCGCGAAGCGTCCGAGCAAAAAATCATGCCTCTCTGGCAAAATCTCAGACAGGGTGATGTCGCAGAAAAGACTCCCGATGAAATCGTCACTATAGCGGATAGAAGCTGCGAGTCATTCTTAATGGATCATCTGCCCAAGTTGATGGAGGGATCGTTAGTCTTAGGTGAAGAGAGCGTACACGAGAATCCGAGTTTGTTGTCGGCACTGTACTCAGATGTACCTGTCTGGATCATCGATCCCTTGGATGGAACCGGAAACTTTGTTTTAGGAAAACCACCTATCGCTATAATGATTTGCCTCGTTCATTGCGGTGTAACGCTCGGGGCGTGGATGCTTAATCCGCTAGAGGGAACGTTGACGAGCGCGGAGAAAGGGAGTGGGGCCTTTGAAGGCAGTACGCGTTTAAAAGTTGAGTTTGTGTTTCAGACCTTATCCGAGTTACGTGGAGCATTACTGACGGGATTTTTGCCAGATTTCTTAAGATCCACTGCCGAAGTAGCATCCAGTTGCTTTCGATGTATCGAAAAAAGCAAATGCGCTGGCTATGATTACAATGCCTTTGCGAAAAACGAAATGCAATTTCTGTTTTACTATCGGACGTTGGTGTGGGATCACGCTCTTGGGATTTTGATTGCAGAAGAGGCGGGGGGCTTCGTGCGTAGATTCGATGGAACTGAATACTCTCCGCTAGATTCCCGCAAGGGCTTATTATGTGCTTCAAATAAGGAAATGTGGGTAGCAATACAAAAGACGTTGGTTCCGACTATTTCGGTTATCAGCTTAGATTAGTGAAATGCTGTCAGAAGGATACCTGAGATGAGAAGTAGCCACGTAGATCTCTACAATCACGACGAGGATGCGGCCACATATGATCAGGATGTGCTTCGGTCTGAGGATCCTATTCGGGAGGGATACGCCGAGATCCTCGATTGGGTCGCACAGAACGCCGGTATCACCCAGAGTTCGGCCGTTGTAGAGCTTGGTTCTGGGACTGGAAATTTGACCACTCGCTTACCGCCGTGCCGGTCTCTTGTTTGCGTCGATGTCTCTGCTGAAATGAGTAAGATCGCCAAACGAAAGCTCGATGGCGCATCCCATATTTCGTATGTGCAAGCAGATATACTGGAGTACTTCGACGCCGGTCCTACTCCATTTGATGTCGCGCTTAGTACATACGTCGTACATCATCTCACTCAGCAGGAGAAAGAACTTCTATTTGACCAGCTCGTGCGGTGCCTATTGTCTGGGGGGTGTGCGCTATTTGGGGATCTAATGTTGGAGAACGCACAAGAAGAACGGGTTTTGATTGATCGCTATCGTTCCATTGGTGACGACGCTACGGCGGACGCCATTGAAGAAGAGTTCTTTTGGCACGTTGATGCGTCCGTCAGCTACCTTCGCAATCTGGGCCTCTCCGTGGAGACGATCAGATGTTCCACTTTGTCTTGGGGGATCAAGATTCAGGTGCCAAGGTGAACTGGCCATGAACAACATGCACGATTCCAACCGACGTCACTGGAACGAAACCGCTAAGCGATGGGAGGAGCTTCGCGACAAGGATGAATTGTGGCAGCGTTGCCCCAACGAGCCTGATCTCGGCTTTGCCGGTGGTACGCTTCAACTGATTCGCGAGGTTGTTGGCAATATAGCGGGCAAGGACGCGTGCGTCATTGGCAGCGGCGATAACTACGCGGCGTTTGCTCTTGCTGGAATGGGGGCAAACGTCACGTCGGTAGATATCTCTGAGCAGCAGCTAGAAGTGGCCGCTAGACGAGCGGAGCAGCTAGGGTTATCTATCGCCTTTGTGCAGGCCGATGCTGCCGACCTAAAGTCTATAGGAGACGAGGGGTTCGACTTGGTCTGTTCCTCTAATGGATTCTTCGTTTGGATTGCAGATTTGCACGCGGTCTTCAATGAGATCTTGCGCATCCTGCGTCTAGGGGGCCACTACGTCTTCTATGATATTCATCCGTTCCAGCGGCCTTGGAAAGATCAGATTAGACCGCTTGAGGTTGAGAAGTCCTATTGGGAAACTGGGCCTACTGGGAGTGAGAAGGATGGCACATTTGAGTTTAACTGGACACTGGCGGACATTCTCAACCCCGTGGCGACCTCGGGATTTATCTTGCGGCAAATTTTGGAGCGTCCAGCCGAGGATTCAAGATACTGGCAGGACTCTTCATATCTGTCGGGGACTAATGAGCGTCTGTTGGACTGGAACGAGAACCCTCGGGCCGCACTGCCAGTCTGGCTCACAGTAGCTTTGCAGAGGCCAGCGCAATACGAGTAGAGAGCGACAAAGGCCGCTTCGATGCTCCTATCCAGCGGCTCGTTGACTATCCAGTAAAAAGCCTTCGGCCTGCATGTTGAATAGTTCGGCGTAGAGTCCGTCTTGGGCCATTAACTCTCGGTGGCTGCCTCGCTCGGCAATGCGTCCCTGTTGAAACACGTAGATCGTATCCGCCATGCGGACGGTCGAAAAGCGGTGCGAGATGAGGATGGTGGTCTTGCCGGCGGTCAGTTCGAGGAAGCGCTGGAAAATGTCGTATTCGGCGCGGGCATCGAGGACGCTGGTCGGCTCGTCCAAAACGAGAATGTCGGAGTGGCGGAAAAAGGCGCGCGCTAAGGCGATCTTCTGCCACTGTCCGCCCGACAGGTCGGTGCCGCGCTCGAACCAAGAGCCGATGCGAGTCTGATAGCCCCCGTCCAGCGTTTCGATGAATTCGCGCAAGCCAGCTTTCTCGGCCGCGGCCGCGATGCCGTCCAAATCGTCGAGTCGCTCGTATTGCGCGTAGCCGATGTTCTCGGCGACCGTCCCGTGATAGCGCATATAGTCCTGAAAGATGACGCCAAAGCGCTGGCGATACGTTTCCACGTTGTATTCGCGCAGGTCGCGGCCGCCGAGGTGAAGGCATCCCTCGGTTGGATCGTAGAGCCGGGTCATCAGCTTGACAAAGGTCGTCTTGCCAGAGCCGTTCTCGCCCACCAGCGCAATGCGCTCACCGGGCCGGATGGTCAGCGACACCCCTTCGATTGCGGGTTGGTCGCTCGTCGGATAGGTCAGGGAGACGTCTTCGAACACAATGCCCGAGCCGAGATCGGTCGGCACCGCGGGAAGGTTCGGTTCAGGTCTGATTTGCGGCTGTATGTCGAGAAAGGCTTGGTAGCCTTGGATGCCTTCCAGTGAGCGTTCCCAAGCCCACGTCATCCTAGAAATGCCCGATACGGCCTGATGGGCAATGAAGATGACAACTAGGGCCATGAGGGCCAGTCCCAGGGAGATTTCTTTGGTCATTACTTGCTCGACGAGCCAGTAGCCAAAACTGAGGGCGATTGCTAGGAAAGGCAGGTAGAAAACCAAGTTTCTGGCCGCATTTCTGACGGTGAACAATTGTTTGCGGTAGTACTGTTCGGCCAACTCCTCGGCCATGCCTTTGAAATAGGGGACGAGACCAAACAGACGGATCTCTTTGGCAGGATGCTCGTCTGAGAGCAGGTGCTCGAAGTAGTATAGGGGGTTCCATTCCTCATCCCGGGATTTTTTCTTCTGCCGAGTCAGCCATTTGACGAGATGCACGACCAGCAGGGCCGCCCCGGCCGCAAAAATTGGCCAGCCGATCAGGGTGCAGAGAACCACCAGCCCCACCACCTGCACGCCAAAGAAGGTGAAGTCATATATCGAATCCATCACCCCGCAGACAGTGTAATCGAGTGAGTGCCGGTTCTCCAGCAGCTTTCGTTCGCCCGCGGCTTCGATTTCCGCTAGGTCGAGTTCCGAGGATTTGGTGATGAATTCGCGCTTTAGAAGCATTTCAAGGTGAAATCTCGCCCGCGAACCTAGCCAATAGGAGATCTGTCGCCCGACAGCTTCCGCCGCCAGCAGGCCCCCAGCCAACAGTGCCAGCCGAGTCAGCATTGATTCGCTTTGCTGCGGATCCTCGAGCGCCACCATGAGCCAGTCCACCCCCCACCAGATGGCAATGCAACGCAGGATGACAAACAGTCCTTGGACCACCGAAGAAAACGGCGCGGGCCACGAATAGGGAGGGAGAGGCTTCCCTCGACTTGTTGGTCGTCCACCGCATCACGTACAGCCATTCGCCTATTTGGTCCCTGAACGACTGCGGAAGTTTTATTGTTGTCATGAGTCGGTCTCCTGTTGACAGCAGATCCGGACGAAGACGGCGATTTTTTTTCGATTCAGTTTTGGGGAGTAAATTTTTAACTGACGCTATAACGGGAATTATAGAGGGTTCTTTGATAGTGGCAAGTGCGATTTTACCCCTTCACCGCCCCTAGCTGAATCCCGCTGATAAACCAGCGCTGGAAAAAGACGAAAACCGCGATCATCGGCACGAGCATCAACACCGACCCCGCGCAAATCAGCCCGTAGTCGTTGACATACAGGTCCGACAGCTTGGCCAATCCCACCGGCAGCACCATCATCGAATCCGAATCCGTCATAATCAGCGGCCAGAGAAAGGCCCGCCAACGCCCGAGGAAGGTAAAAATCGCCAAGGCCCCCAGCGCCGGTTTTGCCAGCGGCACCACCACATGCCAGAACACGCCCCACGCCGAACACCCGTCGATGAGCGCTGCCTCCTCAATCTCGCGCGAAATGCCCAGCAAAAACTGCCGCAGCATAAATGTTCCGTACGCGCTGAAACACCCCGGCGCGATCAGGGCGAAGAAACTATCTAGTCCCACCGGATGGCCGATGTAGTGACTCTTTAAGTAGAGGAAACCGCTAAAAAAATCCGTTGCTAACACCGCGTTCAGCCATTCGGGAATTTTCTTCATCAGCACGAATTGCGGGATCATCAGCACGTCGGCCGGAATCATCATCGTCGATAAGTAGCCGAGGAAGAGCACGTCGCGGCCCCGGAACTGCAAGCGGGCAAAGGCGTATGCCGCCAGTGCGCTAGTGGCGACTTGGACCACAGTGACGGCGGTGGCGATGAACAGCGAATTGGCGTAGTAGCGGAGGAAGGAGAAGGCGCTGAACACGCCGGTGTAGTTGTCCGTTGTCCAGCGCGGCGGAATCCACCCGAGCGTCACATCGACGTTGTACTTGAAGGAGGTGAGCAGGGTCCACACCAGCGGCACCACCATGCCGCTGAGCACGAGTAGCAAGATCGCATAGATCAAGATGGTTGATTGGTACTGACGCCAGCGCGCCATTAGACGGCCTCCAGCCGCTTGCCGCCGTAGCGCCAGTTGAGCAAGGTCGCCGCGAAAATCAGCGCGAAGAGCACCATTGAGATCGCCGCGGCGTACCCTACTTCTAGCTGCTCGTACGCCTGGGTGTAGATGTAGTAGCTCATGGTAGTCGTCGATCCCTCGGGGCCGCCTCCGGTCATTACATAAGCAGCTTCAAAACCGCCTTGCAGGCCGCCGATTATACTGGTGACGAGGATAAAAAACGTCGTGGGCGCTAGCTGGGGCACGGTGATGTGAATGAGCTGGGACCACCAGCCAGCGCCGTCCATTTCAGCGGCCTCGTAGAGTTCGAGCGGGATGTTTTGCAAGCCGGCCAAGTAGAGAACCATGTTGTAGCCGCCGACGCTGGCCCAGATGAACATGATGATCAACGCGGGCTTGGCCCAAGATGCGTCGATTAACCACCCCGGCAGGAGTGCGGCGGCCCGTTCGGGCGCGATGCCCAACACTCCAAAGACCTGCCACAAGAGTCCGTTGATGATGCCGACGTTTGGCTCGTAGGTCAGGAGCATTTTCCAGACCATGTAGATGGCGATGCCCGTACACAGGTGTGGAATAAAAAACAGGGTGCGGAAGAAGATGCGGCCGGGCAGCTCTTTGTTTAACAACACGGCCAAGAGCAGGGAGCCGATCATGGCGAGCGGGATGTTGAGCATCAAGAAGAGCGTGTTGCCGAGGTATTTCCAGAAGTATGGATCGCGCGCCACCCACTCGCCATCAACCTTTTTGAACAGCACTAGATCCGCAAAATTATCCAGCCCGATGAAGACGGGTGCGCCCGAAGCGAGCTGATAGCGGTAGAAGCCCATGCCCGCAGCCACTACAACCGGCCCAAGCGCGAAGATGAGAAAGCCGACAAAATTGGGCAGCAGAAAGAAGAACGCGGCTTTGTTTTGGCTCTTCATCGAGGAGTTTCTTCGGCGTACATGCGCTGCAGATAGGAGTTGGTTACTTGGTGGGCTTCAGCAAGGGCTTCGGCCACGCTCTCGCGGCCGGTGAGGGCTGCGTCGAGTTCGTCGAGCATCCGGCGGTAGAGGTCCTCCCACCACAGTTCTTGGGGGAAGAGCCGGACATTGTAGTCCATCGAGCGCACGAAGACCTCTTCTTCATAGGGCGTTGACGCCCGCGGATAGGTGTTGCGGGCCACCGAGCGCTGCGGTGGCAGGTCGCTGCCCAACTTGGCCATCTTGGTTGTCGCCTCGGCCGAGACCATGTGCTTGAGTACATCCCAAGCGACTTCTGGCTCGCGCGTGCCCTTCCAAATCGTAAAACCGACGCTGGCGTAGCGCGTTTGCCGGCCGGCCGGTCCTTGGGGAAAGAGGGCCGCATCCCACTCAAAGCGGTCCAAAAGCTGAAAGGTCGGCAGCATCCACGGCCCCATAATGCCGATGGCGATGCGGCCGGCCTCAAACGTGAAGGTGCTCATGGCGTTGTCGCTACGCACGCCGGGCCGGGGCGGGCTTACCTTGTGCTTAAAGTAGAGATCGACGTAGAACTGCACTGCTTGGGCCATGCGCGGATCGTCGAGGTTGGAGACGTAGCGCCCGTTTTCCTGCCGGAGGAAGTCTCCCCCCATGCTCCACACGTAGCTGGCGATGTCGTACGGGGTACAGCCGTAGATGTCCGGCAGGCCGTCTTGGTCTTCGTCGATGGTCAGGGCCTTGGCCTTGACTAGGAGATCGTCAAGCGTCCAGTCGTCGGTGGGATAGCTGATCCCGTAGCGGTCGAAGAGGTTCTTGTTGTAAAAGCAGGTGATGGTGCTGCCTTTGACCGGAATGCCGTAGAGGGTGCCGTGGTAGGTGTACGCTTGCAGACCTACTGGATAGTAATCGCCGGTGTCGAGCTGGTCGCGCCGCACCAAGTCGTCGAGCGGCAAAAGCTGCCCGGTGCTAGCTACTTGGGGCATCTGCCGCCAGTGCAATACGCAGATGTCGGGGGCGTGCCCGGCGTCCATGCCCGTCAGCAGCTTCTGCACGACGCTGCGGCCGGGCACTACCTCTAAGCGTAGGCGAACTTCTGGGTGCTGCTGGCGATATTCGGCGGCGACCTTGCGGTACAGCTCGGCCTCTTGCGGCGAGCCATATACCCACATGGTCAGCACCTCTTCGGCCGGGTACCAGTGAATGGAGAGGACGGCCCAGAGTGCCCCGGCAGCTAGTGCCGCGACGATCCCCAAGCGAACAAACGGCGGCAAGGCGTGGTCTAGCCGGCGGCGAATACTTTTTCTTGCAGCGGCTTTTGCAGTTCGTAAATGCCGCCGCCGCTGCGCGCCCCGGCTGGCATGCGAGTGCGAGCTGTCATCGACACGAGGCGAAAATCGTAGGTGGGTTCGCCGCGCAGAATGTTGGCGTTAAAGGCATCCCAGTTGCCCACTCCGCCAAGCGGCCAGGCGTCCACGGCCGCGTACTGATACAGCAAGAGCCGTCGGGACATACCCGAGCGGTTGAGTGCCGAGCCGTGCAAGGTGCGGGCGTGGTGGATGGAAAGCGAACCGGCCTTCATCTCTAAGGGCACGGCCGACGTGAGGTCGATATGGTCGCGGTCGGGACTGATGGCTCCAATGAAGTAGCCGTCTTGGTGGTGATCGAGGATCGGTCCCCGGTGAGAGCCGGGCACTACCATCATGCAGCCGTTTTCTCGCGTGGCATCGTCGAGGGAAATGCCCACGGCGCACAAATCGTCGTTGGTGTGCGGATAGTGGGCAAAGTCTTGGTGCCACTCGACTGGGCTGCCGCCGTCGGCTGGTTTCATGTTGAGCTTGTCGCCTTGGGCGCGGATGGCCGAGCCGATCAGAGGCGTCAAGAGGTCTAGGATGCGGCTGTCGCGCATCAAGCTGTCGAAGAAGGGGTGATAACTCGCCGGCGAGCTCAAGCGGCGCACTTTGGGGTTTTCGGGGGTGTGATCTGGCTCTAGGTCGAAATGCCCGCTCTGTTCGGAGACATGCCGCGACTGCTCGACGAAGTCATCGACAATGGCGTGTGCTTCCTCCAACTCGTCTGGGCGCAACACATCCGCGATGACGAGATAGCCGTGTTCGCGGTAGAAATCGACCTGTTCCTGGGTGAGCATATAGCCTCCTAAAAATTCGGGCAGGCCCCGCATCTAGACGAGACCTGCCCGGAATGGTACTGCGATGAAAATAAAACTGCCTAGAACTGGGACTTGATCCGGCCCCAGCTATTTGCCTCGACGGACGTGGCCGCGCCCCAGTCGATGTTGGGATCGGCCGGAGTTAGCAGCAAGTCTTGGGCAGCGTGGCAGCACGAGATCGGGTTGGTGCTCCACATGCCGATGCGGTTGTCGCCGTCGCCGTCGCCGCCATCAACATCGTTGACCGTCGCCGTGACGTGGATAATGCTGCCCTCGGTCAGGTCGTGAATTTCGACCTGATCCTCGGTAGCTTCATCCGAGCGCGGCATCCGCTCGATCGGCAGGATGCGGAGTTCGTAGGTGTACGTGCTCTCGCCGAACTCTTCGCCCTCGTGGCTGGAGGCGATCTCGACCCACTGCGAGCCGCTGGTCATCCACGGCAGGTTGACGATCGGCCGATACCACTCAAAGGTTTCCTGATAGACCGGGAAGGCGAACTTGTAGCTGAAGCTGGTGGCATCGTCGCCGGGATTCAGGTCGTCGCGGGCTTGGTGTGCAGCGTTGAGCTCGTACTCGACGCTGTCATCCCAGAAGAATTTGCCCGGGTCTTGACGCTGAGTGATGTGAATGTCGTCGAAGACGCGGCTGGTGATGTACACGTTGTTGGTCGCGTCGTTCCAGCCCATGATGTGGCGGATCTGCATCGAACTGGCGTCCAGCCCGCCTTGCGGGACGTTCTCGCCGGCAAAACCGTGGATCGAATACAAGGTCTCGCTGAAAATCCCGTACTGGTCGAGGGGCACGGGGGCCCATTCGCCGGCGTCGCCATCGATGACGGGCACGTTGGCATCGGGAAAGTTCACGGCGACCAACAGTCCGCCAGGCGGCTCGTGGGCTTGGGCCGCAACCACAAGGCCCAACGAGGCTAAGGCGGTGGTAAGAATCTTTTTCATGGTAAAACTACCTCCACGAGATAGGGTTGAAAAAAGAGAGAAGGTGCGGCGACTCGGCCGCCTTCTCGTTTCGCAATGAGATAAAGCGTTCAATATACACGCCTACAAAAGTGTACGTCAAGGCTTAAATTCCCGCGTAAATGGCGATGAAGGATTGGGTCTCGGTACGCGATGGGGCGTCTTTGAAGTTCTTGCGCTCTAGCACCAGCCCGATCACGGTTTGTAGCTTGTAGCCTCGGTAGGCCGATTCGTTTTTGAACTGAACGCCCCAAGTCAGTGCCGTGAAGTCGTTGGTATCCGCGTCAAAATCGTCGAAGATCAGGTACTCTATACCCGCTTGTAGCTTGGTGATCTCTAGGACATCGGTACCCGCCAACAGCGAGAAGAGTTCGGCTAGGGTCGTCCGGCGCTCGTCCGTGAACAGGTCGCGGCTCTGCTTGATGAATTCGCTTTTCCAGCGCGGCTCTAAATAGAGGGGACCGAACGCATGGCGGTAGTGGGCCTTGTTGACCATCCCAAAGAAGAAATCCGTCTCGGCTAGGGCCCAGCGCTGCCGACGCTCGGCGTCCATGAGCTGGTGAAAGACCACCCAATTGACCTTGCTCTGTAGGTTCAGCGAAAAGGCGTGCGCATTGTGGCCGAGGAAAAGCTGGTTAATCCAAGTGTCGCGGGCCAGCAGTGGATCGTCAATCTCGGTCAGCGTGCCGAGGCGCAGCGTGTTGTCGGGTGCCCACTGCAAGAGTGGGTCGGCGATATCGTCCTCCACGCGCTTGGTCATGCCGAAGAGGCGCAAATCACCGTAGCGCGCCCAGCTCCGGTCGTACCGCAGGAGTGCGTACGCGCTGTGGTTTTTCTGGTTGGAAGAGATGCGGTCCTCGCGCAGGAGGCCGGCGATGATCTTTAGCTGCGGAGCCAAGTAGGTGCCGACGTACGCATTGTAGCCTTGGTGGTCGCGCTTGTAGGGGTAATCCGGCTCTTGGTCGTTTTCGTATTGGTCGGTCCAGAAGTTGTTGTTCATATCAACGCCGAAGAGAAATTCGGGCCGATCTACGGCAAAGCGCAGGAAAGGTTCTTCGTAGTCCGGGATCGAGTTGGTACGCACTCGGCTGTCGTTTTGGTTGATGTCGGGCACGAAGTCGTTGTTTTGGTCCCAGCCCGGAAAGACTTGGCGGTCGGGGAAGGCCCAGTCAGCGCGGAAAGTGTCTGGCACCCGGTCTTGGTCGTCGTTGTCTTCCACCAGATCCATGAGGCTGCGGTCGTTTTGGTAGTCAATGCTGCCGTCGTCTCGGGTGACGAACGTTTGGGTGTTGTAGCGCGGGTGCATGTGATAGGCTTCGCCGTAGATGAAAAAGCGGGACCACTGGCGCGACAGATTGAGCATATAGGCTGGTGCGCTACGCGCGCCGACAATGCCGGCTGCGGTCTGGTGTTCTTCGACGAGGATGTTGGGATATTTGCGGTAGTTCCAGTTGAGGTCGTACTCGCCATACAGGTCGAAGCCCATCACGTCGGTGGCCGTCACCGTACCGCCGAGGATGTGGGTTGCCGTCGGCAGCCCGGCCTCGAAGCTGATGACGCGCAAGTTAGATAAGTCCTTGATGTTGCCCGGCGCTTGCGTCACTAGCAGGAACACGGGCTCGCCAGCGCTGGTCTGTTGGTCAGAAGTCATCCAGACCTGATAGTCGTTGGCTACCACCAGCCGGAATTCCACTTTGACGATCTCGGTCTTATCGGCCGCAGCTCGATTGATGAAACTCGCGCTGTCAAAGTCGTAGCGCAGGCGGATTTCGTCGTTGCCGTTGGCCTCGATATACCCCGGTCTGGGCGCGCCACCCTCTACCACGGGTTCAAAGCGGATCTCGCGGCCCGAATCCACGCGGCCATCCCGATAGGTGATGAAGATGTCCGAGCCAGCCGGAAAATACGCCGCGCCGCCCACGCCATCGTCAGGCGAGTCGTCGCGCAGGGCGATTTCGAGGCGGGAGATGGTGCGGTTCTGGCCTTGGGTCAGCGACCCAGTTACCCAATTGCTCAACAGAGCCTCTTCCGAGAGCGAATTGGCTTGATGGGCGTTGGCAGTATGGACGCCGAGTTCGACGAAGTCGCCGATTTGCACCTCAAAGCGCCCCCCGATTAGGGTGGTGGAATTGGTGCGGCGCAGCTCTTGATCGGTAATGCCGCGCGGGGCACTGGCCTGCGCGTAGAGGAACGTGCCTCGGTACTTGTCCATGGCAAAGTCGAACTGTATGCCGTCGAGGCGCGGTTTGGATAGCACCATGGGCGTCAGAGTGGTACGGAGGTCGCTGCTGATGGTCAGCGCGTACGCGTATTGACCCTTTTGCTCAGAGGCTACGGCGACTTCGGAAAACCAGTTGCGGAAGCGCTGGGCTTCAAACAGTACGGTGCCGAATTCCTCGGGGTTGGACTGGGATACATTGTATATCAGCCAGCCCTGATTGAGGAAGTTGCCAAAGGAGTCGTAGAAGTAATCTCCTTCGATGCTGGGACTAACATACCGCTGGTAGGGTACGCGCGCATAGTTGGTGGCGCTCCATTGCCGCCAGTGGTGTTCGGCGACCAGCTCTTGGGGCACATACCAGCGGCGCATCGCTGGGTCGAGGGCCTCCGCACCTGGGTAGGCCAGCGATTGCAGCCCAATTTGGGCCGCGGCCGAGCCGCCGCTAATAGCCCATAAAAATAGGGCGACCTTGCAGATGTGTTTCACAGTTCCTGCCATTGCTTGCTCAGTAGGCTACAGCTACGGTCCCTGCGGCTGCAGAGAGGCCCTTGTCAGTGATTAGATCGACTTGGTAGAGGTACACGCCTGGGGCGACTAAATCTCCCTCGGTGCGACGGCCATCCCAAACCGCCGCAAAGCTGCCGCTGACCGCGGGCGTGGAGATCACCTCGCGCACCAGTCGGCCGGACAGGTCGAAAATCCGCAGAGCGATCTGGCGCGGCACGCCGATGTTGCGCAGATCGTACGAGATCATGGTCTGATCGTTGATCCCGTCGCCATTAGGCGTCAGCGTCGCGGGATGCGCGGTGACCTTCCGCACGAGTTCGCCGCCGACGGGCGTGCGCACTGATAGGGCGTCGCCGGCAAAGCGGAAAGTTGAGTTGCCGGGCCGGACTTGTTGCTTGAGTTCGGGCTCGGTGCTGTCGTACACCCAACCGGTGAATTCCGCGCCAAAGCGCAGCACCTTGGCATCGAAGACAACCTCGATGCGGCGCTCGTTGTCGCGCGGCGCGACAAACGGCTCAAAGCTAATGACGATCCGATCTTCCTCTATCTGTGGCGGGAAGTCGTCGATAATTTCCCGGCCATCGATCGCGACCGAATGCACGGCTTCAGCCGGGACTTGGGTGAAGATCTCCAGCCGGTCGAAGCCTCGGTCTCCGTCCTTGAGTACGGGCCGAACCACATAGGTGAAGGTCTGCGGCTCGAAGGTCTCGGTCTCAACTGGCCAGATTTCGGCGATCACGCTTTGGGCTGCGGGATCTTCGGCAAACAGCAGGGACATTTCGTCTATGTGCGGTGCTTTGTTTCCGTCGGAAAACATGACCACTTCTAGCTGCAAGTACTGGCTGGGTCCGGGCGATAGGAGGGGCGTTCCGTCCTCCCAGTCCGTTGCCTCTGGGTTGCGCAGCCCGGCCGCAAAGTCGTAGGGCGTTGACCAGAAGCTCCAGTTGTCCACGTCATACGTCGCTTGGATCTGGTTGAACCGACCCACTTGGTAGGTCGTGGTGTACTCGTCTTTGGACACCCGCTCAAAGTTGCCGGTGCTGCCGATTTTCCAAAATAAATTGGGCTGTGGCGTGGAGCCGGTGCGCGTGCGCAATACGAGACGAGTACCCTCGGGCACTTCGCCCTGCCAGCGGATCTTGCTCCAAGCCACTGGACGACCAAAGTCCAACACGCCCGTGCGATAGGAGGTCTTGGTGACGAAGCCCTCGCCGTACACCTCCATTTCGGCGATCTCCCAAGTGCGCTCGGGGTTGATCGGGCGAATGCCAACCCAGCGCAAATCGCGCGTGGGAAAGCGCAAATCCACGATTTGGTCGAGGTTTTCAACGTTGCGCTCTAGGATGTCGAATTCCGGGTCGTTGGTCGAGGTGAGCGAGCGGCTGATGTCTCGGTACCAGCGCTTGCCCGGTGCTTTCTCTTGGGGTGAGGATATAAAAGGCGCGGCGTTGTCGGCTACGCCGATTTCGTACCAAGCCAAGTAGTTTTCCTCAAAGCCCGGGCGCGGATAAAAGCGGATGCGGTTGACTGGCATCTCGGCTCCTAGATTGATGACCGTGTTTTTCACGTAGCCTATATTGAGGCCAGCTAGGCGCGGCGAGATATCGACTTGGCGCAAGGTCGCCGTTTCCGGGTCGCCGTCGATCATCACCTGGACCTCTTTGGCCGCCTCGCGGGTATAGCCGGTGGAGACGCTGGTGAAGAGGTTGCCGCCGCGCGGAGTCAAGTTCACGTCTAGCGCGAGGTTGACGGACGGATCGACCCATATGGGCCGGATGGCGTTGTCGTCGTAGGCGATCATGGTATCGACGCCCGCTTCCTCCGCACCGATGGCGATGGGAAGCGTGCTCAAGACCTCGCCTTGGCCGTCAACGATGGCGTACTCGGTCTGCTGGTCGGTGATCAGCCCCTGCCAAGAAGTACCCATCGGCCCGCCAATGTGAAACTCGGCCCGGCCCCACACAGCACTGGTGCCCCAAGCCGCGAGTACTACGTTCAACAACATTCGCTTTAACACGATCTTTTCTCCCTCAATAGGCCACGCCGACGGTGCGCGTGCTGGCACTAGCGCGCGCATCGCCTTCGATGTTGAGTTGGATTAGATAGAGGCCAGGGGCCACATTATCACCCTGATCGTCGGTCCCGTCCCACCGCAGTTGGGTCAAGTTTTCCGAGCTGTACACGCCGCTCTGACCTTCGATGTTGAAAAGGCGGCGCACTTGGCGGCCCCCTAGATCGTAAATATTGACCGCAATCTGTCCGCCGTCGACTGCGAGGACCTCGCATTCCATATCCAAGACGTCGTTGATCCCGTCGCCATTAGGTGTGATAACGGACGCGGCGAGGTCAAAGCTGCCCACTAGGCTGCCGCTGTTGACGGCCGGGCTCAAGACGGTAGTGTCCGACTTAAACGAGACGTCGCCTTCGTCCAGTGCGGTAGCGTCGCCAGCTTGGACGCTCTGGAAGGCGTCTTCTTCCAACAGTAATCCCCGGCCCTCAAAGGCCGTGCTGTACGAGAGGATGCGGCTGACGAAGTGGATCTTTAGTACGGCATTGTGCGCTGTCACCCTCGGGAAGCTAACCGCAAAGCTGCGCTCTGCGATGGTGGTGATGGCCACATCGCCCTCGTCGGTGACCGCGTCTTGTACCGCAAAGTCGTGCGCTAGAAGGAACTCGCCTTGCGCGTCGATAATTTCAATGCGCTCGATGCGATCTATGCGGCTGCCGGTGACCAGTTCGAACCCGTCGAAGCCCTGCAGATCTCCGCTTTCCATCTCGGCGCGCACGGCATAGACAAAGGGAATGTCTGCGGCTGCGGGCACCTCGCGCGGAAAGATCTCGCCGACGAGAACATCGGCCAATGGCGGCGTGGTGAAGTCAAAGGAAAACTGCCGCAGGATTTTGGCCGATTCTAGGTCGTCGGACTGAAAGTCAACCCGGAACTGGAAGTAGCGGCGCGGTCCGGGCGAGAGGACCAATGCGCCCTCGCTGCTAGTACCAGCGACCGGATCGTAGGGCGAAGTCCACGGACTCCAATTGGCCAAGTCGTCGCGCACGGGACCGCGTTCCCACACATCGGCGGGGCCTCCCTTGGCCGGCAGATCGAGGTACTCGTCGCGCAAGAGCGGCTGGTCGGGGTTATCGACTGAGAACGCGATTTCCTCAGCGTCTTGCCGCCCCACGCGCTTGCGCGTATAGGCGAAGGGCGACGTGTCGCTGCCGCTGCGGGTGCGGATGTTCATCTGCACGGCGCTCGCCTGACCAACCGTCTCCTCTAGCCAGCGCAAGCGTCCCCAATTGGCCGGGGTGCCCATGTCGATGAGCGGCGAAATGTACTGCACGGTGGGGAAGAACCCCTCGCCAAATACTTGGAATTTCTCCACCTCAAAGGGGATGGATGAGGTGGCGCGCAGGCGGATGAAGCGCAAAAAGCGCGGTGGGTCGATCTCGATGGTGGCGACCGGATCGGCGCTGTTGGTGCGCACCGCAAAGCTCTCCCAGATGGGATTGCCGGCCTCGGTCAACACTTGGCCGTCGTTGACTTGGAGTTCGAAGTTTTTGAGAAAGTCCTCTTGAAAGGGCGTCGATGGCGACGGAAAGACCGTATTGCGCGGGAAGAAGCGGATTTGGTTGACGCCAAAGCGCGCGCCCAAATCGAGCACGAGCAAGGTGCCCAACACGTCCCGTCCCTTGCGCTCGAAGGCTCCGCCAGTGGGGTCGGGCGACACAATCTGCGCGAGGATGTTTTCTAGCTGGGACTCGGCAAGGTCGAAAACGGTCGGAGCGCGGATGCTGCCACCGCGCTCGGCGATTTCAGCGGCGAGGTTTTGGCCCTCTTGCACGCGGCGGGGCAGGATGCTGCTGGGAAAGTCCGCGCTGGCGAAATCGACGAGATTGACTGGCGCGACGCCGATTTCGGTGACGTTGGGATCCAAAGTGGAGCGGTACTCCGGCTCAATAGTTTGCACCGCGCTCCCAGCCTCCACATCTCCCTCCCAGCTAATCTGGCCGTCTTGGCCGATGAGCAATACTTGACGCCCCTGTGAATCGCTGCCGTGCAAAAGCACTATTGCACCTATGAGAAGCAAGCGCTTCATAAGTTTTCCCCGAGAATTTTTTCTGCCAATACTTTCTGCTCAGCTTCGACTCGCTGCTGAAGCTGGGCGCGCTGCCTTGCCCGCTGGTAACGCGCTTCTGCGTCTCGCGCTTCTGCGTCCCGCCCCAACAAGCTATAAGCCTTGCTCAACTGGCCTTGGACCCGCCAGTTGTGCGGCTCTAGTTCGGCGAGGCGCAACCAATGGGTCAGGGCTTCGCCGGGCCGTTCCTGCTCTAGGAGTACCTCACCGAGTAGGAGCAGTCCCGCACGGTAGTCTGGCGCTAGCGCTAGGGCTTGCGAGAGTAGCGGCTCGGCCGCTGCTAGTTTGCCATTGTGTCGCAAGAGTGCGGCGGCTTCCAGCCGTGCCTGCACGCCGTAGGTCGGGCTGTCTAGGAGCTGGCGATAGGATCGCTCGGCGTCTTCCATCCGCCCGCCCGCAGCGTAGGCACGCGCCAATTGGTAGCGCACCCGGCTGCTATCCGGGCTCAACGTTAGCAGCCGCTCGTAGGATTGCACGGCCTCGGCGAGTGCGCCGCTCGTCAGTTGCGCATCCCCCAAGCGCCCGAGTAGGGCCTCCTGCCCGCCGCTTGTGACGAGCTGTTGGTAGATTGTGCACGCTTCTTGGGGACGGCCTGCCGCCATGTAGCGATCGCCGAGTACCCGCTGCCCGCGCTCGTCGGCGGGCCAACGTGCGACGAATGCCCGGCTAATGCCGAGTGCTCGCTCGGGTTTGCCGCTGGCGTCGTAGAGCGCCGCCAAGGCCCAATACACGTCCTTGTCGATGCTGCCCGCAGTCAAGGCCTGTTCATACGCGGCAATCGCCGTGGCCGTCATGCCCAACTCCGCATAGGCGCGACCCAAATAGCGATGCTGCGAGGCTTGCGCTGCGCGGTCCATGGCTGGCGTACTGGCGTTGACCAATCCTGCGACTAGCACCAATCCCGCCACGGCTATTCCCCGCCCCGCCCAAGACAACTGCGCCAGTTGCCCGACTCCACTCACTGCAAAGAGCAAGAGCACGGGAACCAGCACCATGCGCGTCTCGGCATGGGCACCGTAGAGCGCCGTTCCGACCGCGCCGGTTCCGACAAACAGCAGGGCGAGTAAAGCACCC
Source organism: Gemmatimonadota bacterium (assembly GCA_009840005.1). The sequence continues at coordinate 66,533 of VXOR01000103.1, read as the reverse complement.
CGCTCCCGTGCTGCCAAGGTAAAACCCATGCCTAGTAGCGCGAGCGGCAAGACCAAGCCAAAGGGAAACGCAAACCCCCATTTCCACAGCAGGGCCGCTAGGACGGCTGAATCGCCGCGCGCGTGATACATATCCAGCGCGGGCAAGTGCTCCCCGCCGCGCACGAGAAGGTCGAGCGAGCCGCCCGCATTTGTGACCATTCCTAAAAAATACCATAGCACGAGCGCACAAGCCGTCCCCAGCGCACAGGCCCAACAAGCCCGCTGCCGTTCTCCTATCCACAGCCACCACAGCACGACCGGCGCAAAGAGCGCGACTTGCGGCGCGGCTAGCAAGCAAAGTGCTAGCAAAAGCCCGATTCCTAAAAACGCCCACCCATTGCTCCGCTGGTCGGTCCACAAAAGTGCCGCTAACAGCGAGAGCACTAGGAATACCGCAAGGACCGGCGGCAGCAAGGAACCGGTGAAATAGACGGCTGGTCCATACAGGGCCGCGCACAAAGCCGCGATGAGTCCTGTGCCCGGCCCCCAGAGTGTGCGGCCGATTAGGGCCAATAGCGCACAACTGGCCACGCCTAGCAGGACTTGGACGTAGCGAGGTGCGAGGCCGACGGTGACGAGACCGCGCAAAAAGAACGGGTACAAGGGGCTGGCAACAGCGGCGTTCCCCTCCCCCCTAGCGGCTTCGATATAGGGCATACTCGCCGTCGTCGGCACCTCCAAGGAGGGGTTTTGCTTGACCTCATCTAAGTAGGTCAGGCGCGGCCAAAGGGCCACCAGCGCAATGCCGATGACGGCTGCGCCGAAGTTGTCGTTGCGCCAAATCACGCGCTATTCCAATCCCGCATAGATCGTTATAAAGGTCTGGCTTGTGTACCGCGCCTCTCGCTCTTTGAAATCTTGGCGCTCGATGCGCAGCCCGGCTAGGGCGTGGAGACTGTAACCCAAGTACTGCGACTGATTGGTAAACTGAACCGCGCCGGTAATGGAGTTGAAGTCGTTGGCATCGACGTCGAAGTCGTTAAAAATCAAGTACTCGATGCCCGCTTGGAGCTGGGTGGCTCGCAGGAGGCGCGTTTCAACGACGGCCGAAAACAGTTCGTAGAGGCTGGTGGAATGCTCTAGGGCAAAGAGACTACGCGACTGCTTGCGAAACTCGCTCTTCCAGCGCGGCTCCAAGCTCAGCCGGCCCAAGGTATAGCGGTAGCTGGCCTTATTGATTACGCCAAAGAAGAAATCTTGTTCGTCTAGCTCTAGAGCCTGCCGCCGCGCTTCGCTCATTAGCTGGCGGAAGCGGACGTAGTTGAGTTTGGTCTGCACTTTAAAGGAAGCCGACTGCAAGTTATGGCCCACAAAGAGCTGGTTGATCCAAGTATCGCGGGCTAACAGGGGGTCTTCGACCTTGGTCAACTCGCCGCCGCGCAGGGTGTTGTCCGGTGCCCACTGCAAGAGGGGATTGGGGATGTCGTCCTCCACCAATTTGCTCATTTCAAAGAAGCGCAAGCGCCCAAAGCGCGGGGAGTTGTTGTCGTACGTCACGAGGGCGTAGGTGCTCTTGTTTTGCTGGTTCGACGAGATGAGTTGCTCGCGCAGTGCGCCGACCATCACCTTGAGTTGCGGCGTCAGGTCCGCACCGCCGTACACATTGTACCCGCGATGGTCGCGGCGGTAGGGGTAATCTGGCTCTTCGTCGTTTTCGTATTGGTCGATCCAGAAGTTGTTGTTCATGTCCATCCCGAAGAGGAATTCCGGGCGGTCGGAATGGAAGCGGAGGAAAGGCTCTTCGTAGTCGGGCACGGCGTTGGAGCGCACGAAGTTGTCGTTTTGGTTGATGTCGGGCACGAAGTCGTTGTTTTGGTCCCAGCCCGGAAAGACTTGGGAATCGCCCTGGAGCCAGTCGAAGCGCACGGTGTCGGGGTAGCGGTCTTGGTCGTCGTTGTCTTCGACGAGTTCGACGATGCCCTCGCGCTCGCTGTCGTATTCGATCTCGCCCGTTCCCGTGGTGACGAAGGTCCGCGTGCTGTAGAGCGGATCCATGCTGTACGCCTCGCCAAAGACGAAAAAGGGGTCAGCCTTTTTGGACGCGTTCACCATCCAAGCCGGTGCTCGGCGGCGACTGCCGATACCGGATGTAGTGTGGTGCTCGTCGCGCAGGACGTTGGGATATTTGCGGTAGCTTACGCTCAGGTCGTATTCGGCGTATAGGTCGAAGCCCTTGTAGTCGCGAATTTCGATGTTGCCGCCGAAGATGTGGGTCGCCGTGGGCAGGCCGTACTCGAAGCGGACGGTCTGCAAATTGGTGATGTCTTGCACATTGCCGTCGGCTTGGGCCACGAGCAGCAGCACGGCCTCTCCGTCGCGGTTGACTTGGCGATCGGACGTCATCCAGACCTGATAGTCGTTGCCCAGCACGAGCCGGAACTCGACTTTGACGATGTCCTCTTTGGGAAACGAGGCGCGATCGACAAAGGCCGGGCTGTCGAAGTCGTAGCTCAGGCGTATTTCCTCGGGGCCGTTGGCGGCGATATAGCCTTGCTGGACAAAGCCACCTTCGATGACCGGCTCAAACTGGATGTCCTTGCCAGCATCGACGGTGCCGTCCTCGTAGGTGATCAGCACGTCCGAGCCGGCTTGGAAGAAGGCGGCTCCGCCCGTTCCGTCGCCCGGGGAATCGTCGCGCAAGACGATCTGAATCAGACCCACGGTTTTGTTTTGGGCCACGGTCAAGGCACCGGAAAACGGGTTGCCCACTAGGCGGTCCGAAAGCGTGTTCGACTGGTGGGCGTTGACCGCGTGCAGGCCCAATTGCAAGGCGTCGCTGAGCTGGTAGGCGAAGCGCCCGCCGAACAGCGTGGTGTTGTTGGTGCGGAGTACTTCTTGGTCTTCGGTAGTAGAGCCGCCGGGATTGCTCAAGCGCGAATAGATGAGCGTCCCTTCGTAGCGGTCGGTGGCGAGGTCGAATTGCACGCCGTCCATGCGCGGCTTGGAAAAGACCATCGGCGAGATCACCGAGCGCATCTGTGCACTCGTCGTCAAGGTGTAGAAGTATTGACCCTTGGCGTCTGAGGCGATGACCACGTCGGAAAACCACTGTTGGAAGCGGCTGGATTTGAGCAGCGAGTTGCCGAACTGCTGGGGCTTGCTCTGGGAGTTGTTGAAGATCAGCCAGCCACGGGTGAGAAAATTGCCGTACAGGTCGTAAAAGTAGTCGCCTTCGAGGCTGATATCGACGTAGCGTTGATAGGGGTTGCGGGCGTAGTTGGTGTACTGCCACTGGCGCCAGTGGTACTCTTTGTAGAGCTCCTGCGGCACGTACCAGCGGCGCACGGCCGGGTCGAGGACGCCGAGCATGACGTCTGGCCCTTGGGGCGCAAAGGAGGTCTCGTCGCCTTGTTGCAGCCCTAAGCGAGACCTGTAATCGACTTGGCCGGTCGCCTCTTGGGCTGCTCCGGCGACGAGTAGCAAAACGACGCTTATTCTAATGGTAACAGTGTGCATGGGTTCTCTTTTCGCCCCTAATAGGCTACCGCGATAAGGTGGGATTGCCGTTGTCCGGCGCTGTCTTCGGCGTCGGTTTCTACGTCGATCTGGCAGATGTAAAGCCCGGGCGGCACGACGCGGCCATGGTCGTCCTTTCCATCCCAAGTAAAGCGCTGATGCCCGCCTTGGGCCGTGCCTTCTAGCAGGCGCATGGGCCGACCGTCGAGTGCCCAAATGCGGACGGCGGCTGGCCGCTCGGCATAGACTTTGAACAGCGAGAACTCGATTTGGGCCACGTCGTTTACGAGGTCGCCATTGGGCGTGAACGGATTGGGTGCCACCGAGATATTGGCGACGATCTGCGTGGCACCGAGCGCGGCAATCGACAGGGTTTGCGACGGTCGCAGCGCGGTAGCGTCGGCCGCGTCGGCGGGCTGATAGGGCGTGCTAGCCGCTTGGTTGCGCACGGCCACCTTCAGCTTGGTGCCGTGGAGAAATACCTTGGATGCAAAGCGCAGGCGCACGAGTCGGCCGTGGCCGACGACCCATCCTCTGGCGCGGCCTAGCCGGTTGTATTGGGCTGCGCTGAGCGTATCGCCGACCTCGTCGAAAAGCGTCTGGGTCCCCAAACCTACGACCTTGCGGAAGTAGCGCACGGGGCCTTGAGATTCGGGCGGCAGTTCATCGTAAGCTGCGCGATCTACTTCCACTAGCTCTTCTCCGGCAATGCGGAAGTAGCGCACCGCGCCGCGCACCGCGTCTGGGAGCAGGGCGTGCGAGGTTGCTGTCAAAAGCTGGCCGTCGATGCTGGTGGGCACTTCCTCGCCATCGGCCGTTGTGCGGAAATATAGCTGCGGCAACTCGTCGGTGTCGCTGCGGGCGACTTCTGGGAGGCGGACTAGGAGCGAGTCGCCTTGCAGCATTTGGCCGTCGGTGCTTGCTAGGTCCAAGAGCGATTGTGGTGCTCCAGATGCAAACTGCTCCTCAGTGCCGATTGCCACATCAACGAGCTGCATATCGAGCCCTGGATCGGCGCTGATGAGCAGCTCGTCGAACCCGAGACTGCGGACCGAGGTGGGCCGCTCTAGGAACTGGGGTTGGACGAAAACCTCGAAAGTATCCAGAACCCCCACTTGGGCCTCGGGCGGCCAGACTTCGGCTCGCAGCCCGAGAGCGACCGGGGTGTGCAGCTCTACGGAGATGCGCTCTAGCGCGGGTGCGATCTGGCGGTCTTCGCTGAGCAGGCGAGCCTGAATTTGCATGAACTTGCGCAGGCTGGGCGACGTTACCGGGTCGCCGGGCTGCTGGTACTGCTGGCTCCAAGCACTCCAGCCCGGGCCGATGGCAAAGGACGTGTCGATTGGCCCCTTGAGAAAGGCAAGGAGCTTCTTGTGCTCGGCCGCGGTCTTTTCAATGCCATTGCTGTCGAAGAAGCGGATCCGCTGGAGGAGCTGGTCGCCAGTGCGGGTGCGGATCTCGACTTTGGTGCCCGGCGGCGTGTCGGCCTCCCAGTGGATACTGCCCAAGGTCACCAGCCCAGGCAGTTCAATCAGAGCGGATTCTATCTCGATTTCCGCGGGTACGCCTTCGGCAAACAGCATGAGTTCGTTGAATTGAGGCCAGAAGCGGTCGGTGCGGTTTTGGGTGTCGCCGATGAAATTGGCTAAGGCCAACAGGTCGAGGAAGCGCACCTTGCGCACGGGGTTTTGCACATCGTTGAGGTGCCTGAATTCCCCGTGATCGACGTTTTTTACCCGTTCCGGCGGTGTAATCGCGCGCCAGCGCAGCTTGCCTTGGGCGTCGCGTTCTCCGGTAGAAGACCGCATCTGATAGCCGCGGATATTACTACCAGCGACGCGAATTTGGTCCAGCCACACCGTACCGCCGATGTCGATGGTCAGCACGTTGGCACCCGGGTCGAGGGGGTCTCGGGTGGGTTGCTGATAACGGCTGCTGATATCCCCGTCGAAAGCCGGTGCCGGCGTCTTGCCAGCCGAGGTCAGGTCCAAGGTGCCTCCCCCTTCGACTAGGCCGAGACTAATGTTGTCTCCCCAGCCCCACACTGCGACCTCGGCTAGGCGCGGCAACTCCCGGCGATAGAATTCCCGCCGCCCGCGCCGCTCCTCCTCCAAGGACTCGTAGGTCTCGGCGTCCACCGGCTCTTCGCGGCCGGCAAAGTCGCGCACGAAGTGGACGATGTCGCCGCGTTCATGCACCGGCAGCGTCTCCCACGCGGCTTGGTCGATTTGCTCGGCCCGCCCGCCGCGCGTGTCGGTGATTACGATGCGGATGGTTTCGATGACTTTGCCGGTCCAAGCTGGGTCGGCGCTGTTTTGGTGCAGTTTCTTGACACTGCTGATCCCGCCGGAGGCATCTACGAGGCCGAGGTTGACCAGTGCCCCCTCGGTTGCGGCTGCACTTTCAAAGAAGAAGGCGCGTTGCTGGGTATTGGGGCCTTCGTGGGGGACAAACAGCTCAAAGCTAACCTTGCGGTCGTCGGTAAATGATAGAGTCTGGTTCCGTGCCAAGAGGAGGAGGTACTTGAAAAACGGATCGCCCAGTCCCTCTTCGACGAAGCGCACGGAAATGCCCTCCACGGGTAAGGCGCGGCCCAGATCGACCTCGACCCACCACTGCTCGATGGGATCGCGCGGGTCGGGCTCCCAGAAGGTGGTCGGGTCGCCGTCGATGATATGGGCCGCCATCTCGATGTTGGAGCCTGCGCGGCTGACCCCGGCCCGCACCAGATAGTCGTACACGAAATTTTTCTGGGTGTCTTGGACCGGTCGGCCGAGCACATCTACTTTCAGGGTGCTATCTACATTGAGAATGCGCGGGTCTTTGTTGGTGATTACGACCGGACGGGCGATGCTGGGATCGGCGAGGACATTGTAGATCGAGCGCAGGTGCCGCGGACGCACCGCGCCCGAGTTGTCGATGGTGGTCAGGTGTTCGGGTTTTTTCCAGTGCTCCCAGTGGCTGCGCCCAGAGACGACAATGCGGTCGTCAACGATGTCGTACCCTTGCTGCGCGCTGGCCGGCAGCCATGCCCACAACAGGCAGTACGCGATGGCACCCCATTTTACTTTTACCAAGATGGCACCTCCTTACAGGCGCTCGGCGAATAAGGCGACTTGGCTTGCGCGCTCGGCGCGCAGGCGTTGGATGAGCCCGTCCATGAGCTCGTTCTGACGCCTTGCTTCTAAGATGCCCCGCACTTGCGCCCGCGCTTGGGCGAAGGGTTGGATGTCGCCGCCTTCCTTGTGGAGTACCCGGAACACGGCAAATTGGTCTAGCACCTCTACTGGTCCGTCCCATTCGTCGATCTCTGCAGCAAAGGCCGCATCTACAAGCTGGGGGTAGCGCGCCCGCACCACCTTGCGCAGGTGCAGCGCACCGTCGGCGCGTGGGTCGCCGTGGGTCTCTACGCCCGGTCGGGCCAACAACTCGGCGACGGTGCTGCCGTTTGCAAGGGCTTCGCGCAACTCTTGGGCCTGCTCGCGGGTGGGCACGAGGAGTTGGTTGATGTGGGCGGATTCGGCCGTGCGGAAGCGCGTCTTGTTGGCCTCGTAGTACGCGGCGACTTGCTCCTCGCTGGGGACGGCCTTTGTCGCTGTTTCTACCTTGGTGAGCTGCTGTAAGACGAGGGCCTTGCGCTTACGCTCGCGCCACTCGGCGAATTCGGCTTCTTGGTCCCATCCGCGCCGTTGGGCTGCCGCTGTCATCAGATAGGCCGGCAAGAGCGCGGCGCGGGCCAACGAGACGACCTGTGCGCTGTCTTGCAACGCACCCCGGAAGCCGACCGAGCGCAGATCGTGGAGGTATTCGCCCAAGGGAATTGCTCCGCCGTCAAAGCGGTAGAGCGGAAGTGCGGCGAGCGAGTCGGCGAGAGTCGGCTCGGCCAGCAAGGCTTGCAGGCCCTCGTGGACCAACTCGAGGCCCAAGGAGCGGCTCAGGGTTTCCACTTCGATTTGCAGGCGACTCTGCCACTTTTCGCGCCGCGCCGCACTGGCGGCTTCTTCTGCGTAGTCGGCCTTGTCGGCTGACCGGTCTTCGATAAAGCGATAGATTTGCCAGCCGCCCGCCAATCGCAACGGTTCGGCGACTTGGCCGACCGGCAGGGAGAGGAAGATCTGCGGCGGAATGGCAAAGCGCTGCGCTTGGGTGCGCCCAATCCAACCGACAACGCCATCGCCCTGCGGGGCAAAAAGGTCGTTGGCCGCAAAGCGCTGCGCTAGTTCGGCGAAAGGCTCTCCCTCGTGCAGAGCCTGCAATACGCGGTCCACCTCTTGTTGCTGCCGCACCAGAATCCGCGCAAAGAGCCGCTCGCGGTCAAAGCCCATCTCGACGAAGGTGCGCTCGATTTCCTCGGGCGTCACCTCGACTTGCGGCGCGAGCACTTCAGCTTGGTAGCGCTGGGAAAACCGCTTGCGGACGAGGGCATTTAGTTGGTAGCGAACTTCGTCGCTTTGCTCGATTCCTCTAGCACGGGCCTCTTGTAGCAACAATTCCTGATCGACGAGGGACTGTAGGTGGTCGCGCGCGTCCGCGCTCTGCAAGCCTGGGGGCAAGCGCTCGACAAAGCGCAGGTACTCGGCCTTGGTAAGGGTCACATCGCCGACTTGGGCCACGACTGGGTCGTCTGGCGCGCAGCCGAACAGGGCCAAGAGGGCGATAGCGCACCACAGGAAGCGGGAAGTAGCGATAAACATGCTGTTTGATTTAATCAACGGCTAGGCGAGTGTCAAGTTTTTGCCAATACTGCCAATACGAATAACTGTATGTAATTCTTGGCTTTATTTGTCTTTAGTACATGCGAATCACGTTGCCCGTCATTCCGGTGAAGCCATCCACCACCAACCACGCCCCGCCCGAAGCGAATTGTCCGAGTATCACCCCCAAAAAGAACCAGCGCGTCGAGCGATAGCCATTCGGCCCCATGTACTTCAAGACGACGGATTTAATCAGCCAAGCTAGGAAGATGCTGAACCAGACGTTGCCGAGGATCCAGGTGCCGCTAGCCACGTAGCCGATGGGGTGCAGAGGCCACCACAGCAAGTGGTGACGCGCCCACAGCAAGAGCGCCATGACCGCGGCCCCCACTCCGTTCCAGAGCCACCCCAGCCAATAGGGCCCGGTCGGCGTCTCGATGAAGCGGGCGGCAAAGCGAAACGGCTCATAGGCGAAAAGCCCGGAGAAATACTGCCGGTGCAGGTTGAGCGCCCCGTACTGGTAGCCCAAGTTCAGAGTCGCGTAGATCGAACCCAAAAGGCCGATGACCAGCGCCGCCATTAGCATCGCGAGGACGCGCCGCCGCCCGATCTTGAGGCCGTGCAACATGCGGATGCTGTTGGCGCAGGGAGCCATCATAAAGACCAGCAGGTCGCCCGCCCAAGCGAGGGTAAAGCCCAGCGCCATCATCCCCGTTGCCCCCAGCGCTGACGAGCCGACGCCCGAGACCACAAAGCCCGCACCCGACAGCCCCTCCACGGCCGACGAGAGACCGGCTTCGACGATCACGCGGGTGAGGGCGAGGAAGATGGCGAACGCCGCGCCGAGAAACAGCACCACCGCCCACCAAGGCAACCCCGTCTGCCCCAGCCACAAGCCCATGACGACCAACCCCACGGCCAAGCCCACCACGGCCGTCCGATAGGACAGCAACTCCCCGGCTGCGCTGCCGCCGGTTTTGGCTTGCTGCCACACGGCTTTTAGATGCCCGCGCGCCGTCCACAGCCCCAAGACGACCAGCGCAATCATCGCGCCCATGCTCTGATGGCTCAACATGCCCGTGGTGGGGCCGGCGTGACTGAAGGCGTCGAGCTGTTCGGTGGTGAAGATGCCGAGGGTCGAGCAGGCCCATTCTTGGGCTTTGGCCAATACATAGAAAAACCACAAGCTGCCGGAGATCCCGGTGTTGATAAAATAGGCTAGGCCCATCATCAGGTAGTTGAGCCGGATGCGCAAGACGACCGCGTCGTGTCCCAGGGCTAGCGGAAGGTTGAGATCGACGCGCGGCGCGAATTCGTAGTAGTGGCTAAAGGAGTTGATCGTGTTGAGGATCGCCGGTACAGCAAAGCCGGCCCACATTATTGGATTGCACAAAAAGGGTTTTATGCGCGCTGGCCGCGGGCCGTCCTCAATCATCCCCAACGGCACTTGGACTAGCGGGTAGAGCAACCGCTCGTGGTCCATCCACTGCCGCCGCATAATCACCATCGCGCAGATGAGCACGAGGTAGAAGGCGGCCATAAAGAGCAACCACCAAAAAAGCGGCTCGACCCAAGCGCCATAGGGGATGGATTCGCCTCGGGGGAGTCCTTCGTAAAACTGCTTGATCGCCACTTCGTCTTGGACGACCATCCAAGTGGGGATGTGGGGCACCAGCAGTTCCACCCAGTTGTTTTCTGGGGTCGCGTAGTAGAGCACGCTGGAAATGGCGGGGAGCGCGGCACCGGTGAAACCCCGCGACGGGATCGCCGTTGCCAGCATCATCATTGAGGTAATCAGCAGCAGTTCGGCGCGGTTGAAGGCCCAGTGCCGCCGCACTAGCCCTAGCAGCGGTTGCACCAACGCGAGCAAACAGAAGAGCAGGAAAAAGGCCGCTGGCGTCGATGAGCTCAGGCCCAGTCGGGTGCCCTTGATCACGAATTCTCCGTAGGGCAGGCCCACGGCAATCAGGGCGCAGAGTCCGAGGCCGGTCAGCATCGCCGGTAGGCGGATTGTGGGGGAGGGTCGGGGATCTGGGAGCATGAATTAGGAATTAGGAATTGGGAATTAGGAATTGGCAAACGTAGCCAAATCCGCGGATACTCGTCAATAAACGGCTGACTCCGCGACAAGAGATGGCAGCGGTCTGGTTGCTGTCTGCGGGAAAAAGCCGCTAACTATCTGAGAAATGTTCTTAGAGGCCCTCGTTGATCCGCTTGGCTTCTGAGGCCATAGACACATTTGAAAGACCAATTCCTAATTCTTAATTCTCAATTCTTAATTCTTAGACGAGGAGATATGGAGCGCAAAATGTACGCCTTTGGCATGGACGGCTTTATCGTCCCGATGATGAAGCGATTCGCCGCGGAAGGGGCCTTGCCCCACTTCGAGCGCCTGCTGCGCGAGGGTACGGTCAACCAGACCCTGCCCTCTTTCCCGGTGTGGACCCCGACTAACTGGGCCACCCTTTCGACGGGGGCGCACACGGGCACGCACGGGGTGACGCGCTGGCGGGTGGAAGTCGCGCCGGGCCAGCGAATCGACAGTTTCGACGGGCGGGCCAACAATGCCGAGCGCATCTGGAACGCTTTGGAGCGGGCAGGTATGCAAAGCGTGGCCGTCCACTATCCGGCAGCCCATCCCTCCGGGGTGGAGACGGGTTTTGTCGTTGACGGCTTTGGCCATCCTGGGCATCGCAGCACGGATTTTGAGGTGGCTATTTGCCAGGCCTATACCACGGAGGCCGCGCTAGAGGAGGCTATCGAAATGGACCACGACGGCACGGCCGTGCGGCAGGAACAACGCAGCGTCGAGCCGATTCCGCCGCTGAGACCGGCGCAGGAGTGGCAAAACCTGCCCGCGAGTGAGGCTCCGCCGCTGGAGAGCCGCATTGAAGTGGTGGCTCGGTTGGGTGGGGATGTGACCGCGTTCTACTTGCTGGCGGTGGACAGTGCGGGTAGGGGCTACGACCGGGTGTTGGTGTGTCGGGACCGGGACGGGGACAGTTGCATAGCTGCTGCCGGGGTGGGAGAATGGAGCGAGTGGGCGGTGGAGGACTTTGCTATGGACGGGAACAAACGCTCGGCTTCGGTGCGCTTCAAGCTGATGGAACTGGCCGCGGACGGCAGCCGGCTCAAGCTCTACCGCACTCAGGTGACTTATACCGACGGCTTCACGCTGCCCGACGAGTTGGCTGGGGAACTGGTGGAGCGCTTTGGGCCGTATCAGGAACACGCCTCCATGTTGCCCTACACTTCGGGAATGGCCGATTTTGACACGGCCTTGGAAGAATGCGAGTACCAAGGGATGTGGTTTGCCGAGGTAGCACGCTACATGCTGCGCGAGCGAGGCTGTTCCTTTTTTATCTGCCACTGGCATCTGTACGACTATCTCAACCACATCCACCTTGGCGACGTGGATCCGGTGTGTCCGGGGTACGAAGCTGAGCGCGCCGAACAGTACGTGGACTATTTCCGGCGAGCCTATCAGGTGGGGGATCGCATTTTGGGTCGGCTGTGGGAAGACGCGGATGAGCATACGTACGTGGGCGTGGTGTCCGACCACGGGTGCTCGCCCGATGTGCGGGTGGCCAATATCCGGCAGTTTTTGCACGAGCAGGGCTTTCTGGCGCTCAAGAGTAGCGGGAAAGAAATGCTGGTGCGCGATCAGGTGCGCGAGGAGGATATCGACTGGGAGCACACCCGGGCCTATATGAAGGACGACAAGGGGTTCGACATTTTCATCAACGCCGAGCCGGGGCCGGAATTCGACCGCATTGAGGCCGAGTTGCTGCTGGCCCTGCGCACTTGGGTTGACGAGGAAGTGGGACGCAATCCTGTGGCCATAGCCCTGCCTCGGCGGGATGCGTATATCCTCGGCCAGTGGGGGGACCAGTGCGGCGATGTGGTTTTTGCCTGGGACCACGGGTACGTGAGCGGGTACTACGGCCAGTGGCGCGGCATTGCCGACGGAGGCTGCGTTGGTGCGCCCAATGTGTTCGGAGCGCACCACGGGGGCTTTCTGCCGACCCAAAGTGAGGCCTCGTCCAGCTTTGGCTCGTGGTTGCTGGCCGGGCCGGGCGTAAAGCGGGGTTACGAGCGGCCGGTGGATACGCTGGGGTACATCCACGCCGCCGATGTAGTGCCCACCTTCTGCCAGATGCTGGGGGCCGAGCCGCCGCGCCAAGCGCAGGGGACGGTGGCGCGGGATTTGTTTGAGGGGCACGAGATGGTGCGAGAGCGGGATCCCAGCCGGTCCTGATGCCCTAGATCGTTCCGACTTCGGGTGGCTAAAATTCAAGGACGGCGTTGTAATCCTCACAGCAGCGTGCACCCACAACAAAAGGTGCAGGCTCAAAAACACCGAGAAAGGTGGGAGACCGGAGATGAGTGAGACGATGCCAATGGAAAAGCACGTGCTGGTGTGCGACTGGGTGTCCGAAGACCTCGATCCGGAAAGGGAACGGCTCGGACGGGCGGGGATTGCGCTCTCCTCTGCGGGAATCGCGGTTACCGATTCAGTGGATGAGAAGCGGTGCAAACTGAAGCAGGCGATCGCCTCGGCGTCCCGCATCGACGCGCTGATGTTCTGCATCGCCCCCATAGATGCGGAAATCATCGGCCTGCTCCCCGACAGCTGTAAGCTGCTGCAGCGATATGGCACGGGTCTCGACAACGTCGACCTAAAAGCGGCCGCCGAACGCGGCATGAGCGTCCGCAATACGCCGCAGTACTGCGTTGAGGAAGTGGCGGTCCACGCCATGGGCATGTTGCTGGCCCTGCACCGCCAGCTTGGATCGACGCAGGAGCGGCTGCTCTGCGGGGAGTGGTCGCTGAGAACGCCGGCTCCCATCCGGCGGTTGAGCAGGTTGAGGCTGGGAGTGCTGGGATTCGGCCGCATCGGCCGCAAGTTGGGCGAACTGATGCGGCCCTTAGTGCGGGACGTGGTCTATTTCGACGAAGTGGAGGCCAATGGGATCGACTGGGCCGCGCGGATCGGGCGGGAAGAGCTGCTGCGAACGGCGGATCTGGTCTCGCTCCACCTGCCGCTGACGCCCCAGACGCGCTGTATCATTAACGCCGAGACCCTAGCGATGATGAATAAGTCCGCCTTGTTGGTCAACACGGCGCGCGGTGCCTTGGTGGACGCCGAGGCATTGGCCGCGGCCCTGAACGAGGGGCGGCTCGGCGGTGCTGGCCTGGACGTCTTCGAACCGGAGATCCTCCCTGGCGACTCCCCGCTGCGGACGGCGGCGAATATCTTGCTGACGAGCCATACGGCTTGGTATAGCGAGGATTCGATTCAGGACGCGCGAGTCGAGGCCGTGGAGAGTGTCATAGAAATTCTCGGCGAACGAAAGTAGGTGCCAAGCTCACCCAACTACACCCTGCGCCCGCTCAAAGCCGTGACGGATGAAGTGTGCGGGCGCAGGGCCTTACTGCGGATCAAAACAAATGCCCTACTGGAATTACCTCATTGCGTTTAGCTGCTTTCTTGCCCGTGGCTATTTCGTGCACTACATGAAGGATATCGGCGGAATAATACCGATTGCCGCACGAATCGCAGACGCCTATCGCGACATCTTCCAGAATCACAAACCTATCTTTGTGCTTGAACGCCTCATGCGCGACAAGACGTGGTTTAACCGTTCCGTCGCAGTATTCGCAATTGTATCCGTACATAGCCTTTATTCCTCAAGTTCGGTGACTTCGTAGACCGTAATGATCAGGAAGCGGTCGTTTCCAGTAAAACGCCCGACAACGCCGACTGGCATCTTCTGATCGACAGCCGTGCCTTCTATGATGTACTTCGTTCCTCTCGGATCGTCCCTTTCCGTACGGACAATTTGTCCGTTCCATACCGCTGTCTCGACATCGACAATATCCAGTAAATCCTCGGCCATCTCCTCCATAGCATGAGCGGACATATCGTATTGGCGAGCCCGGATCTTGTCTCTTATGCGCTCTATGAGGCTCGGCGACAAGTAGGTCTTCCCCTCTCTCCCTTGTAACATGTAACTTAGATTATTCTTGACCTGTCTCCAAGCAGAGATTAGTAACACCTACTTGAGGAGGAACCATGGACAATTTGACTAAATGCACTTTGGGTCGCACGGGCCTCGAGGTCTCGCAACTCGGCTTTGGAGCGGCTGAGCGCGGCTTGCCGGATGAGGCGGAGTACGACGATCAGGCTGGCCGCGTATTGAATGCGGCCCTTGATGCTGGGATCAACCTCGTTGACACGGCTCCGGATTACGGTGCGAGCGAGGGACGGGTCGGCAAGTATCTGAGCCATCGCCGCGACGAGTTTTTTCTAGCTACCAAGTGCGGCTGCAACATCGATGAGGAGGGGAACAGACTGGACCCAAGCCACCTGTGGACGGCCGAGCGCCTGCGCACCAACATCGACCAGAGCCTGCGCCGCCTGAAGACCGACTGCGTAGATCTGCTACAGATGCACAATCCCACTGTGGAAGACGTTGAACTAGGAGGGCTGATCGAAGTGCTTGAGGATATTCGCCAGGCGGGAAAGACCCGTTTCTTCGGCGTGTCTTCCACGCTGCCGCACTTGGCCGCGTTCGTGGAGTCAGGTGCGTTTGATGTGTTTCAGATTCCCTACTCCGCCCTTGAACGCGAGCACGAAAGAATGATTCAGGAAGCGGCCGACGCCGGGGCCGGCATTCTCATTCGCGGCGGCATTAGCTTGGGGCACCGAGCCAATGAGGAGCGCCAGTCGAAGTGGGATCAGTCCGGTCTGGACGAACTTATCGGCGGGATGAGTCGCCACGAGTTTATCCTGCGCTTCACTCTTGCGCATCCAGCGTGCCACACGACGATTGTCGGCACGACGAACCTCGAGCACATGGAGTCCAATGTTGCTGCGGCTTTGGCGGGGCCACTGCCTGCGGCTCTCTACGCGGAGGCAAAGGCTCGGCTGGCGAGTATTGGTGAGGAGCCGGAGTAACTCTGTCCGTCCGTGAGAAGCCGATTCAGGCCTCTAACTGAGCATGGCGCGTTCTTCGTCGCTCATGTCGAGGATGTAATCGGGAACTTGCGTCTGATGGTAGCCGGGCGCGTGGGCTTGGAAGGATGGACTGTACTTGTAGATCAGCGAGCGGCGCTGGTGTTCGCCCTGCCATACCAGCGTGCCGTGGGTCAGTGCTTCGGTGAAGATAATGGCGTCGCCGGCTTGGCTGTGGACCTCTTTGACGTACTCGCGGTGTTCTTCGTATAGGGACAGCTTCTCGGGTAGGGGGTAATTGGCTTTGTGGGATCCGGGTATGACCGCTAGGCCGCCGTCGCCGGGGCCTTCGTCGGCTAGCTGGAATTCGACCGCGGTCAGGCCGCAGAACATCTGGCCGTATTTGAAGGTGTAGGTCTGCGAAAAGTCCTGGCGCTCAACGCCGCCGCCGTGGAGATAGTGGCCGCCGTCGCCTTTGTCCATGGCAATGAGCAAGGGGCCGTGATCTAAACGATAGCCGCCGCCGAGCAGTTCGTTGAGATAGGGCTGTATTTTGGCGTGGACGAGTAGGTCGCGAAAAGGCTCGCAGTGCGGGCGCTTCCATTCCAACATGCCCTCCATCCACTTTTGCTTGTTCACGCCACCGAGGACCTTGGAGTCTCCTTCGAGGGTGCGCTCGGGCTGGAAAAAGCGATCGGCATGGGCGTCGATGGCGGCGTTGCAGCGGTCCACTTCCTCTTGGCTCAGCACCCCCTTGAGGTGGACGAAGCCTTTGAGGTCGAAGAAGAATTTATCGTCGTCGTTCATAGGGCTTTGGGTTCGCTTTTAGTGCGGTGGCCGGAGGAGGGCTTGTTGCTCTGGCGTCATGTCTTGGACGTAGGAAGGATACGATACTTCGGAGATTGGGGGAGTGAGGGTTTGGTAGCGCGGGCAGTAGGAATAGAGCAGGGTGCGGCGCTGGTGGTCCGCCTGCCAGACTAGGGTGCCGTGAATGGTGGTTTCGGCGAAGATCACCACGTCGCCGGTGCGCACGTTGACTTCGACGATTTCGTCTTGGAAAGCCTCGCAATCGCGCAACGCTTCGGGGATCGGATAGTTGGCTTTATGGCCGCCGGGGACTACGGCCAAGCCGCCGTCGCCGGGGCCTTCGTCGGCCAGTGGGAATTCCACTAGGGTCAGGCTGTTGTAGATCTTGCCGAATTTCCAGTGATAGGTCAGCGAATAGGACAGCCGATCGAGTTGGCCGCCGTGGAGGTAGTGACCAGCGCAGCCTTGGTCCATCACAATGAGTCGCGGCCGCGTGGCCATGTGATAGTCGCCGATTATTTCGCGCAAGTAGGGTTTGAGGCGGGGGTGTACCATCAATTGGCGAAAGGGCTCGCAGTAGGGGCGCTCCCAGGCGACCATCTCGTCACTCCAGCGTTGTCGGACATCGCTGGTCAGGGCTTTAGACTCGCCTTCAAAGCGGCGCTCGTGGACTTCGATCTGGTCGTCGTAGTGATCGATGGCCTCGTTGCAGCGGCGGATGGTGTCTGGATCGACGACATCTCTGAGGACGAGGTAGCCGTTGAGGTCGAAGAAATACTTTTCGTCGTCTGTCATGCTCTACCTCTTAGAATAGGACAGGCGTGGTGAAGTGCCCGGCGCTACCCGAGTTGCACCCTTGACGGATGCACCAAGGTAGTACATCCTGAGATATATCATTTTTCTGAGAAGTGAAAACGATGAGTAAAATACCGGATTACAAAGGCATAGCCAAGAACCAGCTCACCCTACGTCCGCGTAAAAAGAACTGGTGCGAGTACTTCAACTCTGACTCGCGTGGCTCCTTACCAGCACGACACCAGCCGCCGCTCGATGCGCGGGACGATATTCGCTGATGTACATGCTGGATACCACTGCATCTACGTCATCAACGAGCGGGATGATCAGGTAAGTCACTCCGACACTGGCTTCGAGCTGTCCAGTGCTTCTTGGAGAGCGGCGGTTAGGACCTCGGGCTCGTCCGTGCCGATGCGGCAGGTCTTGCCGCTCTTCATTTTCAGCTCCACCGCCTCCACTCCCGAGACATTGTAGAGCCAGCCGTGGGGAGTCAGGCGGATGCCCAAGCCGTAGATCCAGGGGTTGCTCACCGGTCGGCAGGTGTCGATTTGATCGAGGGGGAAGCGCTTGCGGATCAGGCCGATGCCAAAGCGGATGCGGAGGTACTCGGCATCGATCTCGACCGTCAGGCTGGCGAACAGGGCCAAGACTATGGCGAGGAATACCACTATGCTGCCTAGCAGCGCGATGGTGGCTGTTTCGAGCACCCACGCGGACGCGGGCAAGACGGCCAGCGATATGGCGGCCGAGGCGATGATGACGGCGATGCCCGTGCCGATGCTGATGACGATGACCGCGCCGAACTGGGTGTGGCGGTAGGTGTTCACTGCATCTGATCCTGCCAGGGCTTGATCCACAGGCCCGTCAGCTTGCCGTCTTGGTCGAGGACGACGCGCACTTCGGGTGATGCGGTACTGTACCGGCCTCTGAAGCGGTGGATCAACAGGTTCGGCTGGCTTTCTATGGAGTGGGTCTCGACGAAGTCTAGGCCCTCAAAGGTGCCGAAGAGCTGCCGGAGTTGTTGGTAGCTGTGGCGCTGGATTTCTGCGGTGAAAGCCTTGCGAAAGCCCTCGGCGGCCTCTGGCCCCAGGGCTTCAAAGCGACCCTGCTCGTGGGCCTGGAGGATTTGGGTGGCCAGTTGTGCGGCCAGATGGTGTTGTTCGGACTGAACGGGTGCGCTGGTAAGGGGCTGGGGGGCTGCGGTCCCCGGCAGCAGGCGTCCCGCCGCTCCGGTGGCGATCTCGCCTATGGCGATAGCGGCGATGAATACGGCAATGGCCCGACCACTGGCGACATTGCACGAAACGGCAAAGGCGCGGTACATCAGGAACACCGTCCAGACCAGCAGCAGTATCAGCACTAGGGCCACCAAACTTATGAAGGCAACTCCCCACGCGGAGAGATCGAGAAAGGGCTCGGTGAGCAACTTCGCGGTGATGCTGCGAAAGGGCGGCGACACCGCGATTAGGGCTATGAGTAGCCAGGGAGCCCGGGCCAGAGCTTGGGTGCCGAAGACGTCGATGGGGCGCACGCGGCTGCGACTGATCAGGCGGCCGCCGATGTAGAGCAGGGCGCTGGGGATGGCCCAGGCCATGAAGCCCTGTGCTATGGCGTGCCAGAGCGGGGCCGGGGCCGTGCGCTGGAAGGAAATCACGCCTGTGAAGCGGAAATCGAAGATGCCGCCGAGCCAGGCGGTCAAAGCGATACACGCTAGGCCCCAGGCTAGGGCTTGGCCGCCGGCCAGGAAGTGAAAGGGATTGAACAGCCACAGGTGCCAGGCTGAGGTCGTGCGGGTGTGGGGAGCGTCCATGGCGAGCTTCTTTCTGTGAAATGCGCGTCACTCTTGCTCGACTTTGCCGGGCGTGTCCTTTGGGCTTTCCGCCTCTTCTAAAGGCCCCAGTTGCTCGACGAGGGTATCGAGGCGGTTGCGCAGAGTGGGGTAGGAGACGCCGTAGAGTTTGGCCATGTGCTTGAGATTGCCGCCGGTCTGGAGGAAGCAGAGCACAAAGGTCTGGTCCTCTGGGGCAAGGCGGGCTAACGGCGGTAGGTCAAAGTCCCCTAGCACGGCCGTGTCGCACTCGGTGCAGTCTAGGCGGGCGACCTGCAGGGCCGCGGCACAACTCGGGCAATGGGTGGGCAAGCGTGGGTTTTGTATTGGATCAATATGATTCATTTTTATTCAATTAATTTTTAAATAAGTTAAAATATAATTATCTTTTACGCAATAATAATGTTTAAATATGCAAGCGTTCGCGTCCGAAGCAGCAGCGATGCGACAAGGGTTTTGTCGCTTACCGGGCAACCCTTGCCACGAGGGTAGGTTCATGGCATCTTACCCGAACTGGTGAAGTGGCGTCATCTAAATTCCTTGAATCAAGGCTTTGTGACCATGAGGAAGCTAGCGCTCGTTTTCGTTGCGGTGTTCATGTACGCGTCTTCTCTCCAAGCCCAAGATCAACGGCTCGAGCTTCCAACCTATCACCTGACCGTCGATCCCGCCGACCTGAGTGCCCTCTACCAGTCCCCCCACAGCAATGTCCGCTATCCCGCCCAATTTTCCTTCGCGGGAGAGGTTCTCGAGTGCGAGGTGCGATTCCGGGGCGGGATGTCGTCCCGCGAGTACCCAAAGAAAAGCTGGAAGGTCTGGTTTGAGGATTCAGCCAATCCGGTTGGAGTCAGGGAGCTCAACCTCAAAGCGGAATACTCGGATCTCTCGTTGATGCGCAACGCGCTGGCCATGAGGTTGTATCAGTTCATCGGTCATCCAGCGCCGAATACCGAGCACATCAGCCTGATGGTCAACGATGACTTCATGGGCGTCTTCGTCCAGGTAGAGGAGCCTGATCAGGATCTTCTGCGGCGGTACGACTACGAGCTCGGAAGTCTCTACAAAGCCGAGGATCACGGTGGGAATACAGCGCCATTGCTGGATTACGACACCTACCTTTTTTCGTGGAACAAGAAGGTGGGAGGTGAATCCGACTATATCAATGGGCAACGGCTATTCAATCAGCTTCTCTATCTGACGTATGAGGATTTTGCAGAGCGGATTTCCCTTCTGGTGGATGTAGAGAATGTGCTTCAATACTTTGCAGTCGCCTATGCGATCTCCAGTACAGACGCCGTGACGAAGAATATGCTGCTCTATTTCGACCTGAGCGGGCGCTTGCAGCAAATTTTACCCTGGGATCACGACGCTTCCTTCGGCAATCACTGGACCGGGGAATACCGGCCCTACTTTGAAACGGTCTCCGAACACCCCCATCTGAACCACCATCTTCTATTTCAGCGGTTGATGGAATACGACGCTTGGCGCGAGTCGTTCTGGAGCAAGGTCAGTTTCGTCATTGAGCACGGATTCGCCGCGGTGGAGGCCGAGATCGATTCAACGTACGAGTTGATCAAGTCGGACGTTTATCTGGACAAAGCCAAGGTTGGCACCAACGCCGAATTTGACGATGATATCGCACGCCTGAAAGGCTTTCTAACGGCGAGGAGATCGTTCCTGACGGATTTCCCCTTTGTCGAAAAGAAAAAGGACCTTCTAGCGGACTTGTACTGCTCCGATCCGTTTCCCTCGCCCAATGCCGATGATCGCGGCGTGGTGTTTCGAGCCACTTCGCGCAGCCCCCAGGCCGTCGTGGTCGAATACATCATGGATTTGTCGTCTTACGAGACACGGGGAGAAGAGATCACGGTCAAGCAACTCGCGCTGTTCGACGATGGCCGACACGATGATCTACAGGCGGGGGATCTCGTTTACGGCAATCGTCTCGTGCTGCCCAAAAACCACACGGGCCTCGTGCCCTATGCTTTCAGGGCCGGAAACTACAGCTATCCCTCCAACGGGCTATACTACATCAATTACAGGGCCACGAAGACGTTCGCTTTGAATGTGAATCACGCCGATATCGAGGAGTATCGACACTTGCAGATCGGAGACGTTCATCGGATACGCGATGAATATTTCATCGAGATCATCAATGCCGGGGAGTTGAATCTGAACCTTTCCTACTGCAGCTTTGAAGCCGGGGAGTATTTCAACCGCTTCATGTTCCCGCCCGGGACGAACATCGAGGCGGGCACCAGCCTGATCCTTTCCTCGAACAGAGATGCCGCCGGGGACCTGTTTCCGGACTCGCCCGTCTTCGGCAACCTTTTTTTCGAGGTCTCGCTAGGCAACACGATGAAGCTTTTGACGCCCACACTGACGGTGATGACGGCTCGCGTCAACGAGACCTACAGCGCTGTCGATCTTCCGATACCATCCATTGTGATCAACGAAATCAACTATCATTCAGCGGATGATCTGGATACGGGAGATTGGGTCGAGTTGTACAATCCCAACGATGCTTCCGTCGATCTTTCCGGTTGGAACTTTCAAGACGACGATGACGACCATTCCTTTGTGCTGCCCGATGGGACGCTCATCAAGCCGCGCGGATTTTTGGTGTTGTGCCGAGATGGTGCGGCTCTCGAATCCCTCCTCGGGGCCTCTTGTGTCGGAGACTTCGATTTCGGATTGAGGAACAGTGGAGAGCTGGTTCGCCTCTTCGACAGCGATGGATTACTGGTCGATTCTTTTACCTACCTAGACGAGAGTCCGTGGCCGGTGGAGGCGGACGGCGACGGTCCCACGCTGGAGTTGCTTCACTATAGCCTGGACAATGCGGACCCCATGCACTGGCGGGCTTCCATCCCGGTGGGGGGCACTCCGGGGCGGGCCAACAGCGTGTTGGTGCCACCTACATCTGTCGCGAGCGAGACGGACGAGGGCACACCGCAGTCGTTTAACCTCTTGCAGAACTATCCCAATCCCTTCAATAGCGAAACCCACATCGCCTTTCACCTACCGCGAACGGAGCATCTTTCGCTGGAAATTTTCAGCGTGACCGGCCAATTGGTGGCCACCCTGATGGAGGGCGTTTATCGAGCGGGCAGACACCGGATACCCTGGGACGGCCGGAACGATCGCGGAGAGTCCGCTGGTTCCGGGATATTCTTCTATCGGTTGACGACGGAAACCTCGCAGTCAACGCGAACCATGGTCCTCGTCAAGTGACGCATGGCCCCTGCCTGATACATATGCGCGAAACTGTGTTCCGTTGACGACCAGTAGCGCAGCCTTCTCCTTCTCCAGTTAAGTAACTGATGTTACGCAGTACGTGGCCGGTGGTTGGTTTTCGGCCCGATTCTCGTTGGTTTTCGGCCCGATTCTCGTTGGGATCGCGGGCAGGACGCCCTTGATCCGACGAGGCGGTGGCCGTAGGGGGAGGTTTGAAACCGCCCCCTACTAGGGCAACAGTCTGGAGAGGAGTAATTATGAACGAACTCGCATTAGCGGAGGATTTCCAGTTCGACGCGCAGGGTTTTCTCATGCTGCGCAACGTCTTTGACGCCGAGCGCTGCCGGCGCTACCTCGAAGAGCTTGAGCGGCTGTTTGCGCGCAAATACGATGATCCTTGGCTGCACGATGGAGTGCGCGGGCAGACGACGGTGCAGATCTCGGAAGGCCAGCGGCGGATCAACGGCCTGCCGCTGTGGACGGAAGTGTTCGACGAGGTCATCAGCTTTGCGCCGGTGGTGGAGCGCTTGCGGCGCTGGATGCAGCATCCCCAACTCGTCAACACTTGGGCTATCGAGAAGACGGAGGGCACGCCTTGGGGTGGGTGGCACCGGGGGTTAAATCCGGATGATTACACCATGCGCCGAGGGCAGATCCGCACGCGCATGTTGAACTGTGTGTACTTTCTGACGGACAACGATGAAGAAGACGGTTGCCTAACGGTGGTGCCCGGGGCGCACAAGTCGGAGATCGACCTGCCCATGGCCGAGTACCGGGGCCGCGACCTACCTGGGGCCGTGCGGGTCACTGGCAAGGCGGGGGATATGGTCATGTTTTCGGAGACGCTGCTCCACACCGGCGCGACCAAAAGCTCTTCCCGTCAGCGCACGAACCTCTATTTCAATTACATCGACGCCACCTACAACCCGGCGATGCGGGAACTGCTGGCGGGAAATCAAGGCAATGTGAATCACTACGTGTTCCCACCGGCGGTGCGCTCTCGCTTCGACGAGACTCAGCGCGAGCTTACCGAGTGGATGGAGTGGCAACGCACGGCACCGGCGTCGAGCGGCTAAAGCAAGCGATCTAAGTACACGACAGTAATCGAGTGGACGTTAGGCATGGGAGCGCTGAGATGCTTCGACTCCGCTTTGCTCCGCTCAGCATGACAGGTGATGACGCTCCTGTTGTCATGCTGAGCGAAGCGAAGCATCCCATACCGCTCTACTGTCGTGTACTTAGGCAAGCGATTAACAGGCGATAAAGGAGAATCACTTGACGAATATACCACCTTTCTCGCCGGAGGAAGTCTTGGCCGAAGGGGAAGTGCAGGAGCGACGGGACGCGCTCCGGCGCATGGTTCAAGAAGCCTTTGCGGCCGAGGATCTAAGCACCCTGCGTCTCATCCTCAACGACTATCATCCGGCGGACTTAGCCGATTTGTTCCGCCACCTAGACGACGAGGAGCAGCCCGTCGCATTGCAGGTGTTGGCCGAGCCGCTGGCCGCTGCGGTCTTGGCCGAGATGGACGCGGATGTCCTGCGCGAGGTGGCCGAGGATATACCTGCTGACGATTTGTCGGGATTGGTCGATGAAATGGCCCCCGACGATGCGGCCGATGTCTTGGGCGATTTGTCTGAGGAGCAAAGCGCCGAGGTCCTCGATTTGCTTGAAGGCGAGGAAGCGGGTCAGGTGCGCGAGTTGTTGGCGCATCCCGAAGATACGGCCGGCGGGCTGATGACTTCGCGCTTTATCGCCGTGACTGAGGATATGAGCGCGGCCGAGGCCATAGAGCAGATGCGGGCTTAGACCGAAGACGAAGACGAGGTGTTCTATCTCTATTTGATCGACCAAGAGGGGCTGCTGAGTGGCTTGGTGCCGCTCAAGCGGTTGTTGTTGGCCTCGGCCGATACTCCAGTTGGCACCTTGGCCAATCGCAGTCCGATTGCGGTGCGGAGCGATATGGACCAAGAGGAGATCGCCTATATCTTCGCCGAGTACGATTTGTTGGTATTGCCGGTGGTGGATGATGTAGGGCGCTTGGTGGGCGTGGTGACTGTAGATGACATCTTCGACGTCCTCGAAGAGGAGACCACCGAGGATATGTACGAGATGGCGGCCATTTCCTCGGAGGAGCGCACGGATCGCCCGGCTGCGGGCGTGGTGCGCCTGCGGCTGCCGTGGCTGTTGGTTTGCTTGGGGGGCACTTTGCTCGCGGGCGCGGTGATCAAGGGCTTTGACGATACCCTTTCCAAGGTTCTTGCCCTGTCTTTTTTCGTGCCCGCGGTCATGGCTATGGGCGGCAATACAGGCATCCAGACTGCCACGGTGACTGTGCGGAGCTTGGCTATTGGTCAGGGACAATGGGGTTTGGTGGGACGCGAATTGCGGGTGGCTTTGGGCTTGGGGGGTATCCTGGGCGTTTTGGCTTGGGGCGTGGCTAGCTGGTGGACCGGCGATGCGCGCGTGGGGGGATGTGTGGGGTTGGCGATGGGGGCGGCGGTGGTGCTGGCGGCGGTGATGGGTGCTGTGGTGCCGTTGGTTTTCCGCCGCATTGGGGTCGATCCGGCCGTGGCTTCGGGACCGCTGATCACGACGCTCAACGATGGGTTGTCGCTGCTGCTTTATTTTGGGATTGCGGCGTTTTTCTTGTAGGGATGGTGGAGATGTATTCGGCGATAGTCAGCCCGCACTCCTATAAGGACCTGAGAGACCGCAAACGATCTTCAGGGGGTTTTGTCTAACCCGTTCATGCACTCTCCTTGACCGAATTCTATAAAAGCCACCTTATTATGCCTATACGTTAGCAAGTCTTAGTCGATCTATTCTCGTAGCGGGGGCAAAACACATGACCACATTGGAAAACGCAGAGCCAGGATTCCTTAAGAAAGTCAGCAATGACATAGCCGCGGATAACAAATCCAAGGCCTTGCTAGAACTCACCAGCCTTATAAAGCCGGACCAATACATCGGCGATCTACTTAGCCTAGACTACGATTCCGCCGATATACTCATCCATGACAGCCATAAGACCCGCGTGAATGGCGTACCTCATGGCTGCTTGCTTATCGCAAGCCGGATAACTCCTGATGATCCGCCCATAACGGACCTAATGGACAGCCGTGCATCTCTACTGTTGCTTAGAGTATCCGGTAGCACCAAGCTCAACTCGGATATCGACCTCGACAAAACCAGATTCGAGATTGTACAACGCTCCAACGACACCGAGCAGAATTACGACGACGCTCAGCAGACGGACCAGTTCACTTTGAACCTCCTCCGGTACGCCGGTGTAAAGTGCCGCATTTTGGGAACTTTTCGGATATATCAGCCAGAACAGAACGACGAATGGCAACTACACTTCGGTGCCGACATCGACAATTTTTATGCTGGACAGGGCATGAAGATTTACAAGCCAAACAGAGACGCTTTACAAAAAATTGTCAACTACCGTAGTAATGGGCCGGGGCAAATACCGCCCACGCCCACGCAAATCGGCCGCCTCCGCTACTCTGCCGCTATAAAAGAGGAGACCACCCCCGAATCAGTGCCTGTTAAAATCACGGCAGAAGACTTTATCGCCCAGCGGACTGCTCTATTCGGAATGACTCGAACAGGCAAGTCCAACACCACCAAGACCATCGCCGCCGCTCTATTCAAACTCAGACAACCCCCAAGCAAAACACGCGTTGGTCAACTGATTTTCGACCCCAACGGCGAGTACGCCAACGACAACCCCCAAGACCAAGGCTGCATCCGCAATCTGAAGTACGAGAGTCCAGAGTTTGCCGGCGAAGTCCACACCTATGGGTCATTTGAACATCCCTATGACCGCGGTCGGCATATCACCAAGTTCAATTTCTACGGCGCATACGAACCGACATCGCCGCCCAGCAAAGAAGAAGAGCTGAACAGGTACCTGCACACCTTGTACCAAGGGAAACAGATAATCAACGACGCCTTGGCCGAAGAGGGTGCCGGTTACATCAAAGCATTCTGTAATGCCGACGTATCAGCCGAAGGTTACATCAAAGCAGTCAGCAACGCCGACGTATCAACCACTGAAGGGAGAGAACGCAAGTACAGCGAATATACTCGCTTCCGACGTCGGCTGTTCGTATATCGCAGTATACTGGCCGAAACCGGATTTCAACACGATGACGGCACTGCCAATGTTAAAGGTCTATTCAGCAAGAAACTACGCGACCTAATGAGCGAGTCCGACGACATGAAACAGTACGTCGGCCCGCTGGAGTCTGGCGACATGTCTTGGGAAGTCGCTGGTAACTTCACCAAAGAACTCGCCAGATGGATCAAAGAGAAACCATTCCGGGATTTCGACAGCGATTACGCGTCATCCCACGATGGACGGAACTGGAGTGATGTCCATTTGCTAGGACTGCTCAGATTCTATGATGACACCCGTGCCCGTTCTATCATCCAAAGCACCCGCGTCTGGCACGACTTGAGCTCTACAGCAGACTACGCCGACCAGATCGTAAGCCAAGTCCGGCAAGGAAAACTGGTCATCGTTGACCAACTGCTGGGCGACCCCGACATGAACCGCCAAGCCGCCGAACGCATCGTCCGTCGGCTGTTCCAAGAACAACAGCGTTCCTTCAGCCAGCCACAAGTAGCCCCCGACACAGAAGAAATAATCAAGCCACCGCCTGTCATCGTCTACGCCGAGGAAGCACATACCCTACTACCGAGGGCTAGCGAAGACGACAATAGCAACATATGGGCCAGAATCGCCAAAGAAGGTGCCAAGTTCAATATCGGGATGGTGTACTCCACCCAAGAACCATCATCGCTCCAGCCCAACATCCTCAAGAATACTGAGAACTGGTTCATTGCCCATCTGAACAACACCGACGAAACCAATCAGATACGCAAATTCAACGACTTCAACGACTTCACCAACAGCATCATAAACGTAGCCGAAGCCGGTCTCATCAAAATCAGAACCCGCTCCAGCTATTACACTATCCCCGTCCAGATGGACATGTTCACCGCACCACCGGCTCCTCCACAGGAGGATGACCAAGTAAACAGCCATCCTCGTCCGCAGGAACAAGACGAGCTGCCATTCTAGCAGATAGCTAACCAATCCATGCCATACAAAAACGAAAAAGCAACGGGTGACTCCCTATGGCGACTGGAGGACAACGAAAGTGTCCAGAGTTTTAGAGGTGCCATCCGCACTAGGAACCTACAGAAATCCTATGAGCTTCCCCCCGTCATCTGCCCTCCACGCAGGCAGAGAACCATAAAAAGGATCGTAGCTATTGACGGTTCCACTGTTACCAAAACAGTACAGAACGGATTTCCTAAAGCCGAAGCCGCACTGTTCAACGCTGCCGTCATCATAATTAAAACCGACGAACTCAGTAAATTTGGCGGTGACTACATTCCCAGTCCTAGTCAACTCCGCAATCTAGAAAAAGTCAACACAATGAGTGCAGTCCTACCCGGCCCTAATGTAGTAGGAAAAAAGTCAGGGGAGGACACCCCCAAAAAATTCTTTCGCTCAACCATCCGGGAAGAGCTCAACTTCAAGTTAGACCCGGAGCATGAATCACTGCTGGAAACATTTCTTGCCATCACTAGAGACCACATTGGTGAAGATAAAAAATTCCAGTGCCCATTGGAGGACTGCGAACATCGAATTTCTAGACCACGAGAGGACACCGTCTGCTGCTGCGATAATCGTGAGCAACTTTATCCGACGGACAGCCTGCGCACACACGAGCGATTCTACGATAGTAGTAGCAGCGAACAGGCGTTCACGGCCTTCCGTATGGTGACCGAACACCTCCTCATGGTCAATATTCTGAGATACTTCCACCAGAACCATCCTCCACAATGGTTCGACGAGATAGCATTCGTTATGGATGGCCCGCTAGCCATCTTTGGGATGCCAGCTTGGCTAAAAGAACACATCCAGACCGAGATAGCACACATTCATAACGACTTGGTAGAACAAGGCCACGCAGGACTGCTCCTGATGGGTATGGAGAAAACCGGCGAGTTTCTAGATCATTTGGAAGAGTTGGATTGGCATCAATCCCAAGGGCCCCGACAGCGGTTGCAAAACAGCACTGCCTTAGCACCTACCACCGAGTACATCTACCGCCACATCAGGCCCAATCCTGATACCAAGAAAGCATATGGGCAAGCCGTTTACTATGGACGCAAAATCCTCTACAAAAACCAGACAGGCCAGCACGCGGTAGTGATGACACCTATCGTCAACTCCGCCGGACGGGAACCTAACGGCACTGAATTGATTGCCTTCCCACGCCTAGGTGAAGCCCTCGACATCGTAGATGATCTTTACACTCATCTGTACCAGGACGGATTCATTCCTTTGATACGCGCCAACGCCCATGCCGCAATACCACTACGGCAAGGTCAGCGCATCCTTGCCAACCTCTTTGACGATACGAACTCACGTCCGTAATGAAGTCAAACCGTGCCGACCTCTCCTATAGCACAGCCGCGGGACGATGGGCCCGGCTCGGTCCTTACTACGCAATGTTTCCAATACCCTTCGTCGAGAACATCCTCGGTCTCTATACAAAACCTAGACAGATGGTGATGGACCCCTTCTGCGGACGGGGAACCGTACCCTTCATCGCAATGGTGAACGGTATCAGGGCAATCGGCTGCGACGTCAATCCAGTAGCTTGGCTGTACGCCAAGACCAAAACTGACCCCCACCCTAGTATGGAAGAGGTGAAATTCCGTATCAGCCAATTACAGGAAGCCGCAGAGCCAGATGACGGCAAGGCGGAGAGCGAGTTTCAGAAAATGGCATTCTGCCCTAGCGTACTGGCATTTATCAAAATAGCACGTAAGGAATTGGCTTGGCGCACTAGCAGTCTGGATCGAACCGTCGCAACTTTATTGATCCAGCATTTGCACGACAAAAAAGGACACGGCCTATCCAATCAGATGCGCCACTCACGTGCTCTATCACCACGCTACTGTATTGAATGGTGGTGTCGGAATGGGTACTCCACTCCCCCGGAGATAGACCCGCAGAAATTCCTACACAAGAGAGCCGATTGGCGCTACGCCAAAGGCACTCCGAGACCATCCGGTGGGGAAACTCCGATAGTCACCCTCGGAGATTCCGCCGCAGCTTTACCAGAAACCCATGCTCCCGCCGACCTAGTCCTGACCTCTCCACCATACAGCAACGTTACCAACTACCGAGCTGACAACTGGCTCAGGCTGTGGGCACTTGGAGAGGGACCAAGCCTACCGGATTGGAACCCAGAGCAAAAGTTTGCCAATCCAGAAGCATATCGCCGTATGCTAAGGGAATGCCTGACAGCGACTAAAGAAAGGACCCATCCGCGTACCATCTGGTATATTCGCTCCGACGCCAGATTACAGACAAAAAAAATTATCACTGCCGTCATGGGCGAATTGCTGCCTGACCACAGACCTTACGAGAATCCAGCGCCATATCTAGGTAGTACTCAGACGGCACTATACGGAGACCACGAACCAAAGCCTGGAGAAATTGATTTGCTTTATATGCCACCGAGACGCAGACGAAAAGGATTCACGCGGCAGTTCAGTCCAGCCAAATAAGAGCCACATCGACAATGCTGACTCTACGTTGCCCATCCTTCAAAGCTGAAGTGATGGGCGTGTGTTTTCTCGCTCGTCTGCCTACATCACCGCCGATAGCCGCTCGACCTTGATTTGGTCGGCCTGTTCCATCGCTTGAGCTAAGTCGTAGGCCGCCTGCAGTCGGTACCATGTGTTCGCTCCGCCGCCGAATGCCTTGTCGAGGCGGATCGCCATCTGAGGCGAGATCCCCGAATGACCATTTACGACATTGGATAGCTGCTTCCGGCTGACTCCAAGTTTTTTTGCCGCTTCCGTCACGCTGAGTCCCAACGGCTCTAAGCAATCGCGACGGATGGACAGTCCCGGATGGGGTGGATTTTTCATCTGGAGATCGTTGTGTCGGAAGTTGTGTCGAAAGCGGACAATCGTTCATAGAATGTAACTTGTCCGGCCCCCGGCGGTAGTGCTGGCGATTGATAGTTTTCACTCGAATCAGGATTTTCACTGTTTGCTGAAAACACCTGTTTAAGTGAAATTTTTGACTTTTTCACTGAGTTCAATCCATCAGAAGAGTAAATAAACCACAGTGAAACTAATCATCACCAACGACGACGGCATCGAAGCAGAGGGCCTACAGACCCTAGCCCGTCTAGCATCGCGATGGGGCGAGGTAGTCGTTGTTGCGCCGGCCGAGCCTCAGTCCGGCATTGGACATCAGTTGACAACCGACAGGCCCATTCGCGTGGATAAACTGGCGGAAGAACGCTACAGGATATGGGGCACGCCAGCCGACTGTTCCCGTCTGGCGCTCAACTGCCTAGCGTCCGACGGGGACTGGGTGCTCTCCGGGATCAATCACGGAGGCAATCTTGGGGTGGATGTGTACGAATCCGGCACGGTAGCCGCCGCCAGAGAGGCTGCTATTCACGGTTGTAAGGCCGTCGCTCTGTCCCACTATACTGTAAAGGGCCGGTCGGTCGATTGGCCGCTGGCCGCCGAACGGCTGCGGCCGGTTTTGGACGACGTGCTGAACGGGACGCTGGACGCTGGATATTTTCTGAACGTGAATCTGCCTCATCCCGAACACGACCGGACGTGCTTGGAAACGAAACACGCTCCGGTGGACACGAGCCCCCACAAAACCACATTCTCGCAGACCAGCGACGGCTTTCTATACACCGGAATCTATCAAGAGCGCTGGCGGCAACCCGGCAGTGACGTAGACTACTGTTTCAATGGTCATATTTCGCTGTCGAAAATCGCCCTTTGAATAGGTTGTACTTTAATCGACAAAATACGACGGAGCAGATAGATGAAGATAGCTGACATTAGAGCATTCCCGTTGCGGATCGGTAAGTCGGAAGAGGCGTCGCGAGCGGGCGGCGATTATCGCGTGGACCATTCGAGGTCCATAACGATCTACTCGCCCCATCACGAAACCACCGTTGTCAGGATTGAGACGGACAACGGGATCGTCGGGTGGGGCGAGGCGCAGTCGCCGGTGTCGCCGAACACCACGGCGACGATAGTGCGCGAATTGGTGCGGCCGTTGGTGATGGGGCGCGACCCGTTCGACATCGAGGCGATTTGGACGTGCAACTACGATGCGATGCGAGAGCGCGGACATCTGACGGGGTTCTATATCGACGCTCTCGCAGGGACGGACATCGCCTTGTGGGATATCGTGGGAAAGGCCATCGGGAAGCCGGTACACAAAATTGCGGGTGGGCGGTATCGAGAGGAGATATTGCTCTATGCAGGAATCGGTGGCACGGACCCAGTGAAGGTTGCGGATGCGGCTGAGGAACATGTGGGCTTAGGGTACCAGGCGTTGAAGTTGCATTTGCTGTTGGATGTAGAGAGCGTTGCGGAGATTTGCCGCGCCGTGCGGCAGCGCGTCGGGCCGGGCATCATGCTGATGGTCGATACGCACATGCGGCAGACGGTCGCAAGCTCGATAATGCTGGGGCGCGAACTGGAGAAGCTAAGTTTTACTTGGCTGGAGGCGCCGATCATACCGGACGATATTCCGGGTCAGGCTGAGATAACTCGGGCGTTGGATATGGCGGTGGCGATAGGGGAGTGGACGCGCACTCGCTACGAAATGCGCGAGCAATTCGAGCGCCGGGCGTACGACATTTTGATGCACGACATCGCGCGGACGGGGATTACCGAAGGGCACCGGATTGCGACGCTGGCCGACACCTACAACATTCCGGTCGCGCCGCATGTCGGAGGGGGTGGGATCCTGTCGGTGGCAGCGACCGTCGAGTGGTCGGCGTCGTGTCCGAACTTCATGATTATGGAGCACGCCCATCACGCCAACGCGATGAAGAGCCGGATCCTCAAGGAGCCGTACGAACCCGAAAACGGCTACTACAAAGTTACGGATCGGCCGGGGTTAGGTGTTGAGGTGGATGAGGCGGCGTTGGAGACGTACGCGTTTCCGGGGAGCAGGATGTGGTGATCTGGGAACGGAAGGGGTATCAAACTCCCCCCAAGTTGTGCCGGGCGGGCGGACCTATAGGGAAATATCGCCGCTATTGTCGGCAGTTCTATCCCGATCTGACGATTGCGACGGGAAGTAGGGACTCGATCGCCGACTAGGCGCAGGACAAGAGGCCGAAGCAACATCGACGATCCCGCAGCAAGGCGCTTGTTCGATTACTACGGGCGCATCATGTACGGTTGGCGGTTCAGGAGGGTGCCGGGCAGAATGTTGACGACGGTGCGTCAGACGGGTAGTTCGCGCCGCTGCTCGGCGATGCGAAACTTTAGCTTCTTGCTCGGTTTCATCGACGGCAGCGGATCGAACCGGAGCTTGTAGTTGGCGGGTGCCACCTCAAGCGTAAAGTAATGTGCGATCATCAGCACGTTGACGGCCAGTTGCAGTTCCATCCACCGGGAACCGAGACAGGTGTGCGTCCCCAGCCCATACGGCGCGTACCCGGGACTGCGGTGCTCATTGCGTGGCGGCCGGTAGCGGTCAATATCGAATGAGAAAGGCTCTGGAAAGACGTCGTCCATGTAATGCGGAGCCGTCTGGGCAATGGCGACCCGTGTCCCCACCGGTATTTCGTAGCCCTCGACGACACAGGCATTCATCACGTTTCGCAGAGACATCGGGACAATGGGGTACATGCGCAAGCACTCCATGAGGAAGCGGTGCGTGACGTCTATAGCAGATGGGGTGAAGGCCTCGCCATCCGGGTCGCCGTTGTCAAACAGGGCATCGGCTTCACGGCGGATTCTCTCGTAAAGCGCCGGCTGTGACGCCATGGCGTAAACCGCGAAGCTAAGCGCATCACCAAGGTACACGCTGGCAATCAGCGCGGCTGATAGAGCGAAACGCAGATTCGACTCCGGCACCAATTGCGGATCGCTCGCGTGCAGGCTTAGCCAGTCATCCGCAAGGTTGCGCGGGCAACCGGCCCGCTGGGCAGGGGTATGGACACTCTGCACCCGTTCCAGCAACGTATCTACGGCTTTTGCCCGGCGTTTCATGCCCGGCGTATTCAGCAGGAATTTGGGCAGGATTTTTATGATGTGGGTGTTGAGTGCTCGCTCTTTGTAGGTCATTAGATCGTCGATGATATCCTGCGAATCAACGCTGACGGAGAGGGGCGAGATTTGCGCGTTAATCATCCGTCGGCACATGCGCTTTGCAGCGTATGAGTCACCAACGGTCCAGTTTGCCATATAGTTACGGGCCTGATGGAAGACCTGGTCCACCTGCCCTGCCAGTCTCCCGCGTGAATACGCTGGCCCCATAGCTTTGCGAAGTCGGAAGTGATCGGTGCCATCCATGGAGGGTAATACGCCATGCGCCCCATAGACTTTCTCGAAGTCGGCAAAATAGTCTCCGGCCCTCAGGTACATCCGCCCGTGTCGATGCGCCCAGCGATTTACCTGTGGTCCGGCGAGGAAGGTCAGGGGTTGTGCGAATGGCGGACGGATCTCGAACACCGGGCCATACTCTTGCGTAAGATCTGCGAATAGTGCGGGAATATTGCCATCGCGCACATGGGGATTGAGCAGCAACTGACGTAGCGGGACAGTCGGAATTTGCTTGGTCAGGCGGGAATGTTGCAGCAGCGGGCCAGCCTGGTGGTGTTTGACCGCAGTGGCTATGGAACGACCGATCAAATCCATCTGGCAGATGGATTCGATGCGCTCCTCTTCTTCGTCATCAAGTTGGAATATGAAGCGAAAGACATCGCAGGTATTAACGAGGCAAATAATGATGATGTCTCTCGGACTGGGTATCGCGTCGGTAAAGATATACCTCATGATACGCAACTTGATAAACTCACCTGCCGTATCTTCTATAGAGGTGCTGGACTGCCAGCGGGTACGAGCCAGCGTATAGAACCCGCCGTCGTGGTGATCGAGGATATTCAGGTTGACTAAGCGATCTAGCGTCAAATCAATGACCGACTCCGCACGGGAGACGAGCCGTTCAATCCAGTACTGGGCGTTCCGTTGAACAGGTTCGCTGGCAATTTCTTGCAAAATGGGGTCTAAAGCGGGGTTGCCCGTTTCTTTTTGGTCCACGAGGAACAGGGATTCCATGTCCGTGTCGATGCGCGACAGGAGGGAAAGCTCCGCGAGTACTGCGCCGATGACAGCGCAGTTCAGATCCCAGCCGGGTACTTGGTGAAAGTAGCCGTTCTCCTCGTTGAGGAGCATCAGGATGAGCTCTTCGAGCAAACTGAGCGCTTGAGCGTTCAAACCCTTGGTAGTATCAGGCATCAACCTTGGCCTCCCTGCATATGCATCTGCGACGCGGTGCGGACGCCAGACCTGCCGCACGCAGCAATCAGACGTAGATGGATGATATAAAGGGCGGGAACGACCATCATGAGTATGGCCGTCGTAAAGAGAATGCCGCAACCGAGCGATGCGGCAAAGGGGATCAGGAACTGAGCCTGAATGGCGCGTTCTAGAATGAGAGGTGTGAAGCCGAGGAAAGTCGTAAGGGAAGTGAGCATAATAGGATGAAAACGACCCTTAGCGCCCTCTATGATCGCAGTGCGCACCGGAGTGCCTTCCCTGAGTTTCTGATCGATGAAATCGATCATAACGAGGGAATCGTTCACAACCACGCCGCTTAGGCCGAAGATACCCATAAAAGATACGGCGCTCAGGGCTACTCCGAGGCCCCAGTGACCGAGGATCACGCCGATGAACCCGAACGGGATGACGGCCATGATGATGAACGGTTTGGTATAGGAGCGGAGGGGGATGGCGAGCAGCACGAAAATCATGATCAGGGCAATCGCAAACCCGCGATACAGCGCATCCAAGGATTCGAGTTGCTGTTGTTGTTCACCGCCAAACGTGTACGTCAGGTCCGGGTGTACGGCGGTCAAGTCGGCGAGGATCGAATTTTCTAGAATGTTGTTGGCTTCGTCGCCGGAAACAACCGCAGGGTCCACGTCCGCAGTAACCGTGACGACGCGCTGACCATCCTTCCGGGGAATGGCCGGCGGCGACAGGCCCGAGTTAAGCGAGGCCACACTCATAACCGGGACCTCAGCCCCGCTCGGCGTACGGAGTAGGTACCCTTCGACATCGGTGATGGAATTCCGCTCATCCGCGGGCAGGCGCACGTAAACCCGGACCTCTTCCCGGCCGCGCTGCACCCGGACGGCCTCTGCGCCGAAAAACGCGGCACGCGCTTGCCCGGCCAACGCTTCAAGCGTGAGACCGAGGGTCCGCGCTTCCGGCCGCAGTTCAAGCTGAACTTCTGGGATGCCCGGGGTGTGATCCGAGCGCACGTCGTAAACGCCTCCTATCCCACGGAGACCATCGACCACGGAGTCTGTGATCTGGACGAGGCGCTCCGGATCTGGATGCGACAGCACGGCCTCGATAGGGTTGCCCAAGTCGATGACCTCGCCGCTGAAGGTGATGCCGCGCACGTAGGGCAGCACACCCACTTCCTCTCGCCACGCTTGCACGAAATCTACGGTGGAGATCTGTCTTTGCTGCGCGCCTAGGAGCTTGAATTCGATGGTGGCGACATTGGCTTCCGGATTGAGGGTTGGCTTTGGATTAAGTCCCCCGCCCTGGACTCTTGGCCGCTGTCCGACTATCACGGTTACACCGGTCAGCAGCGGAGGCGCATCCGCGGGCCGGTCGCGCGAAAATCGTTCGATAATCCGGTGGCCTGCGGCCTCCAGTTCTTTCGCCACCTCGTACGTCCGCGGCGCGGTCGCCCCATCGGGCATCTCCAGAGTGACCGTTGCGTAATCCCCCTCGACGTCAGCGGCCAATGTGGTAGGGACGATACCCGCCGGAATTAGAGATATACTAAGTACGAGCATTCCTATCGCCCCCGCCAGCGTTACCACGGGTTGGTCCGTCGCGAACCGCAGCGCCCGATTTAGGGGACCTTGCACGAACCTGTTCAGCAGCACATCCACACGACCCTGGACCCGTGCAAAGAACCGATCGAAAGCATTTGTCGGTGCCCATTCTGGGCCGTGCAAATGGGACAGGTGGTTGGGCAATACCAGCAGCGATTCGACCAGAGAAATCAGCAGGATGGCGATCATAATGATCGGCAGTGCCCGCCATGTCTCACCGATGCCACCGGGGATGAATAGTAGTGGGACGAACGCTACCACCGAAGTGAGGACTGCGAATGTCAACGGCACTTTTATCCGCCGTGCGCCGCGGATGGCAGCCACGACCCCGGGTGTTCCCCGCTTGCGTTCGTATTGGATGTGCTCGGCTACGACGATGGCATCGTCGACGATGATACCTATGGCGAGGACAAAAGAGAACAGGCTTTGGGCGTTGATCGCGACGTCGAGTACCAGCATGACTGCTAGGGTGCCGATACCCGAAACGGCGAGGCCGACGGCGACCCACAGGGCCAGCCGAATTTCGAGAAACAGGCTGAGTGCGATCAACACCAGCAACAGACCCAGAATACCGTTCTTGAGGAGAATAGCGGCGCGTTCCTCATAGTCTTGGGATTCGTCATTCCACATGGTGATGCCCACACCGTCTGGTAGAGCCGGGATCACCTCGTTCGCTAGGTGCTCTCGGACGGTCGTGGCGACATCCATCACATGTTCGCCATCAGCCCGATAGACCTCCACGAATACAGCGGGATGGTTCTGATGCCGGACAATCAGGTCAGTTTCCTGAAAACCGTCGCGAACCTCGGCGATATCGCCGACGCGCAAAACCGTGCCGTCAGTGCCTGTGAGAAGGACGATCTCTTCGAAATCCTGTTGGTCGTAGTTCTGGCCGAGGGTGCGAACCCTCACTTGGGATTCTCGGGTATCGATACTGCCGGCAGACAAGTCTAGGGAACTGCGACGAATCGTGTTGGCGATGTCGGTGAGTGAAAGTCCAAGGGATCTCAGCCGATGAAGCGGCACCTCGATAGAGATTTCGTATTTCCGCACACCACTGACCTCGACCTGGGACACGGAGGGAAGCGTCGTGAGTTCATCCTCGATCTGGTACGCCAATTCCTTCAGCGAGCGCTCAGGTACATCGCCATAAACAATGAGCCGCATCATGCTCTGGCGGTTGGTCATCTCCCAGAATTGGGGACGTTCGGCTCTGGCTGGGAAAGACTGTATGCGATTGACGGCAGACTCGATATCGTCCAACGCCTGCGCCATGTCCGTACCGGAATCCATCTGAATCCGCACGGATGCCATACCCGGGGCCGCTACGGACTTGACCGTCTTTACATCATCCAACCCGCTGACTTGGTCCTCGATCTTGACGACGATCGACTCCTCCACCTCCTCTGGTGTGGCACCGGGATAGGCCATCGAGACTTCGATATGATAGAAAGGGACCGTCGGCCATGCTTCCCGCTCTAGGCCGGTCAGCGACACCAGCCCGGCGGCGATGATAGCCCACATCAACAGATTGGCGGCAAT
The DNA here is from genome assembly GCA_009840005.1 of Gemmatimonadota bacterium. The sequence goes on along the minus strand of VXOR01000103.1, from coordinate 29,217 downwards.
GCTGTTGCCGACCATGTAGGCGATCGGGCCGGAAGGTTCCTTGTGATTGCCGTTGTCAGGACTCATGGTGTCGGGTCAATTCCCGTTAGGACACGCATGCCTTCGGTGGCAAACTGGATTCCACCGGTGATGACGGCTTGGCCGCTTGCGAGAGCACCGATCACATAGACCTCGTCGTTGATGCGTTGTAGTACCTGTACCGGAACGATACCAACCACGCCGTCATCGTTTACGATCCAAACCTCGTTGCCGGATTGCAGCGCCGCGCGTGGCACTTGGTAGTAGCCAGCCAATTCAAGACCCTCTATTTCCACCTCGACGAATTCGCCAACTAAGAGCGGGGGACTGCCGTCAAGGGGCACTGTTCCGTCTAGCGGGCTGCCTGCATGAATTGGGTCTGGTACGCGCACGATCACGTCGATGGTGCGCGTTTGCTTGTCGAGGGATGCCTCGCCACGGTCCACATAGCCATCCCAAGCATAGGTGCCGTCGCCGTAGCGAGCGACTACGCGCACAGCCACGGTCCGATTCCCGTCACCCGCCGCAAGAGACCACAGCCCCGGGATCAAAGCCGCATCTGAATCGGACAGGGGCACGATTACTTCCACGGCATCCGTGGCGAAAATCCGTGCGACAGGCTGGCCGGCCGCCACGATTTGTCCCACCTCCACGGATTCTTCCTGCACAAAACCAGCAAAAGGAGCCGTTACCTTGGTTCTGGAGAGGGCGAGATTCGCATCGGCGAGCCTAGCCTCGTCGCGGTCAAATGCGGCCCGCGCCGCGTTCAACTGGGGCTCCCTGAGCGCGAGCGTATTCGCCGTGGCTAGCTCTCGTCGCCCTGAGTAAAGTTCGTATTGTGTGCGGGCAATGGATGCCTGTTCCTGCTCTTTGAGTAAAGCCACTCGGCTGGCCGCGAGATTGGCCTCTGCTTCCTGCACGCGGTATTGATAATCGACTTCTTCGATGCGGAAGATCGTTTGGCCCGCCGCTATTCGTCCTCCGCTTTGAAATCCCGGATCCACCCAGGCGATTTTGCCACCCACTTGCGGAACGATATCGATCTCCGCGCTGGGCCTCACGGTACCGGAGCCAAATACCGGTATGGGGCCAGTACCGTCTGTAACTAGGCTAGTCTGCACGAACGGCACCTGGGGAGGCTGTTCGGTGCGGGTCGGTTCGGGTGCTAGTGAAATCAAAAAAGCAGCTAATGCAACGGAAGCTATGAGTATGACGCCGGCAATTATAAAACTGGATATGCGGGACATGGCGATTTACTCCGTGGAGGTCGAAAGAATACTCGACTGGGGCCTCTGTTGGAGGGCTTCCCTTGCGTTGGCGGTCCACGCACCGCCTAGGGCGCGGTGCAGCGCAAGACGCGCATACCCCAGATCGCGCGCTGCCGTCGCCAGTACGGATTGCGTCCCTAGGAAGGTGTGCGTCGCCGTCAGGAAAGACTCGTAGTCACCCACGCCAGAGACATACCGCTGCTCCTGCAACGCAGCTTCCGCCTGCGCCTCTTCCGCCTGCGAAGCGAGCAACGCATGACGGCGGCGGCTGGCCTCCAGCCCCACAAGGGCGGCCTCAACCTCGTTGACCGCGGTTACCACGGAACGCCCGAAGGCGGCGGCCGCTTCATTCAATCTAGCTTCGGCAAGCGCAACATTGCTACGCAGCCGCGAGCCTTGGAATACCGGGCCGAGCAGGTTCAGGCTCAGATTCCGGAACCATTGCTCAGGATCGAATAACTCTCCCGCTTCCGTACTTTGCAGCCCGATGGCACCGGACAGGGACAGTTTCGGCAGCAAATCCGCACGGCGGGCACCAACGGTGTAGCGGGCCGCTGCCACCCGCTGCCTTGCTGCGCTGACGTCAGGCCGTTGTACCAAGAGATCGGCGGGAATGCCGGTTGGAACGGGGTCGAGGGCTGCGGAAGATGCTAGGGAATCGGGCAGCAAATCCGCGCGGTCAGCGCGGTAACCGCCCAAAAGCACCCAGAGTCGCCCCTCCGCATCTGCTAGCAGCGCTTCGATTTGCGGCAACTCGGCTTGCGTATTGCGCAGATTGCGTCGCGCCGTAAAGAGGCCGCGCGTATCAGTCAGCCCGCGGTCGTAAAGAGAATCAGCCAACGACTGCCGCTGCTGAAAGACTTCCACGATTTCGCCTGCTAGCCTCTGTTGGTGGCGCAGGTTGGCGATCTCTAGGTAGGTCCGCACGGTTTCGGCCAGCACCCCCATGCGGGCCGTCAGGTAGTCCGCTTCCGAAGCCAGTCGCTCGGCTCCGGCGGCGTGCGCGTCGTTGCGATTGCGGCCCCAGAAGTCGAGTTCGTAGGCGAATTCCGCGCCGATGTTGTAGGTAGTAAGGCCGAGCCGGTCGGGGAGCGCGATGCCGATTGCGCTATCTGTAGCGGAACCCAGCCCCAATTCGTCCAATTGCGCACCGATACCCGCATTGGTAGGGGTATCGAAATCATTGACATCAACCGAAGGCTGAAGCAGTGGAAACGCCGAGGATTTGGCGATGCGTTCCCGCGCCTTGGCCTGATCGACCCGGGCGACCGCCTCGGCTAGGTCGAAGTTTGAGGCCAGCACCGCTTCGATTACTTGGTCGAGCACCGGGTCGGCGAATGTCCTCCACCACTCCAGCGGCTCGTATGAGCCGGGAACCTCACTACCGGCAAACTCGTCGGGTAACTCCGCAACCGATTCGGCAATCGGGGGGGACTTCAGAACAAGCGGAGATGAGCGAGCTGACGATTACCGGAAGCAGCAGTCTGATTGGCATGTCGCTGACTCGCAAAAATTCAACTTAGTGCTTTGAACTGCCCGGCTAGGCGATCCGCAACGGGTTGATCTAAGCCGAACTGACCGATGAGGACAAGCCTCAGTCGCAAGCGCGTGGCCGATGGATGCTCGATTTTACGCCAAGAAAGTCAGCCCGTCAACTATCGCGGAGGGTTGACCATAAGTCTTGCGCACCATTTCACCATTTTGACAGATTATCACTTATGCCCATGCGTTACTGATGGACCGGAGGCGCACTTCGCCTGTGTCGAGACAGAGGGAAACTATGACCGATCTCACCCTGAGTGCCGAACAGATTCGCCAGTTTGACGAGGCCGGCTACCTCATCCTCCTTTCACGGCAACACCTTGCATGCCTCAGCGCCAAACCTCAGCTTGCAGCCGCGTTGGTCGCTCATCTACGCGTACGTGGCTGCCGCCAATACGTACGTCCTATCTGACTGGCCCGCTGACCAGTGCCCTCTTATAGAAAAATGGGACGACTCCGAAGTCGCAGCCGCTACTCAGCGGCACTGGGAGACCGTGACCGCAGTCAAAGGAGAATAAAATGGAGCATTTGAGAGGAAGTGTTGCTGCCGTTTTAGTGTTTGCTTCTGCGTTCTGCGTTCTGCAGGCCGTTCCTGGGCTAGCGCAGACGGGTGATGCAAAAAGAAGGATGTACGTCGGCACCATGGTGGCCGTTCCTTTTGCTCAAGATTTGCATCATCAAACGTCTTTTACCTTGCCGGAAGCGTCTCCGATCTTTCCCGGTGTTGAGATGTCGGCTGCCGGCGATATGGAAATAGGCTACGGAATCGGTTTTGCGGCTGTTTTGGGAAAAGAAATTTCCACTTATGCGGCGCTTGAACTCACCGGAATTTGGTCGAAGCAGCCAGCCGATCTGAGAGTTTCCCTGCCCGCCATTTTGACGCAAGGATTCTCCAACAGCAATTTTGAGCTGCCTTCTGGCTTCAGATATGATGGGAACGTAGTGGTACTGCAGTCGAAGGTCGATCTGCTGGTTTGCCCGATAAAGATGGCCATGAGTTCCGACGATGGCGCGAAACCTTACTTGGGCGGCGGCGGGGGAATCGTGCGATCAAACGTGGAAGTGGATATCGAACAGGATGCGCCGACGCAGGCCTTTATCGGGGCGTTGGAGGAATTGGGTTTTGCGGAACTGCTACCGCAAAAGATAGACGACACCGGAACGGATTTTCAGTTGACTCTGCGCGCGGGCGTAATGGTGCCTTTTAACAACATAGACTTGGACTTAGGGTGGCAGTTTTACCGCACGTACGTCGAAGGAGAAGACAACAATTCCCACGTGGCGGGCGGCATTCTGAAATACGCGTTTTAAGCGGCTGCAATCTCCGGCTAGTGCCTTGACAGCAGCAGCGATGGAAGTTCCTTTTGAGGCAGTGGGCGCGTTGCCCCTGCGCGACTTATATAGCCCGATTGGCGATAGGATTAATTAATGATGCAAAAAAGTCAAACTACCATCAAAGATATTGCCCGGGAGTTGCAGATTTCGCATTCAACGGTCTCGCGGGCGCTGTCTGAGGATCAGAAGGTATCGGCATTGGTGGCTGAGCAGACCCGCAAACGGGTGCAACAAAAAGCCGCCGAGTTGGACTACAGTCCCAATTTGATGGCACAGGGGTTTGTAACGGGCAAGACGGGGACTTTGGGTCTGCTGACCTACGAGATTTTCTGGGAGACATTTGCTCGTCAGGCCGATCAGATTTTGAAAGCGGCTGACAAACAGAAATATCAGGTCCTGATGGGCCTAGCCACTAACCGGCGACAGGAGTTTCCACTGGAAAACCAAGTTACACAGATCAGGCAGTTAATTTCCCGGGGCATAGAGGGACTCTTGATTCATACGCGAGGCGACGCCGAAGAGTCCGAGCGCATAGTGAACGCTGTGTCGGAGCGAGTACCGGTGGTGACGTTTACCTCCCCGATTAAAGACTTGAGTGGGATCGTCGTGGACATGATAATGAGTTTTTGCGAGGTGACAGAGCATTTAATCCGCTTAGGGCATGAACGGATCGGGTTTATCGGCACGGACTGGAACACGGACTTCGTGGGTTCAGCCAAGGGCAAAGGGTATTTGCTCGCCATGAAAAAACACGGCTTGGCCCCCCAACTCATACCGGGTAGAACCTATCCGGCAAGAGCGATATATGACCTAGTAAAAAGGCTCGGCGATCAGTTTACGGCCCTTGTGTGCCGGAGCGATTATACGGCCATAGGCGTTTGCCGTGGGCTAAGAGAAGTAGGAATTCGCGTGCCCGAAGATGTGGCTGTGGTAGGATACGGTAACCTAGAGGTGGCGGCGTTTGTGACACCGCCATTGACGACCTTGGCCACTCCCTACGAGGAGATTGCCGAGAGGGCAATGGAGCTGATGCTGGAACAGCTTGAGGGGCAGGATACACCCCGGCCACCCCGGCAAATAACTTTGCAAACGTCTCTGATTGTCCGGAAATCCTGCGGGGGGCGCAGGTAGCAGTAAAGCTAAGCGGACCGTGATTGACTTGATGGCAAAGGGGGAATATATTCATTAAAGTTTTATGCAAACGTGTGAATAATCTTTTTTCAAAAATTTGACGACGCAATTGACAGATACTCTAGGGCTGTTAACCTACCAGATTTCCCGCGAGACGTTTGGCCGTCAGATCGATCAAATTCTGCGAGCGGCATACGAGCAGAAGTATCAGGTCTTGATAAGTATAGCTCCTAGTCGGACGTCGCGGGAGCCGCTAGACGACCAAACTAGGGAGATCAAGCAGTTGCTATCCCAAGGCATAGATGGACTCTTGATTCATACGCGGGGCGACAAAAAAGAGTCCGAGCGCATAGTGAACACTGTGCGGGGACGAGTGCCAGTGGTGACCTTTAACCGGCCAACTGCCAGTCTGAGCGGAGTCGTGCTAGACGATGCCGCGAGTTATTACGAGGCCACAAATCATTTGAGCCGCTTGGGGCACGAGCGAATTGGGTTTGTCGGCCCGGACTGGAATGGAGCGAGCCCGATTTTAGCCAAGGCCAAGGGGCGCTCACTAGCGATGCAAAAGCACGACCTAGTGCACGAACTTCCACCCGCCTCGGGCATCTATGCGAAAGGAGGGTATCTTCAGGGAAAAATGCTCGGCGACCGGTTTACAGCCCTTGTGTGCCGAGACGATTATACGGCGATCGGCGTTTGTCACGGGCTGCGCGAAGCCGGGATTCGCGTGCCCGAGGATGTGGCTGTGGTGGGGAACGGAGATATAGGCTTGGCGGAGAGCATGACACCGGCGCTGACGACCTTGGCCACGCCCTATGCGGCGATGGAGCTGATGCTGGAACAGTTTGAGGGAGGGCAGGAGTCTCGGCAAATAACTTTGCAATCGCCGCTGATTGTGCGGGAGTCCTGCGGGGCGAAACTATGAGCGCACATTGCCCCGGGTGAGGGCGCGTCTTATATTGTAAAGACATTGAGTAGATAGCTTCCGTTGGGGGTGGCCCGGCAGCGGGCCTGAGATTGAGACCCTTCGAACCTGAACTGGATCGTGCCAGCGTAGGAAAACGGATGCCGCACGCACCGCGTACGCACCGCTGGCCCATCCAGGGCGAGCGGTTTTTTTATGCCCCTCGACGGAGTCATTCCGCAACTGCGAGACGAGGGAGCAAATCTATGAGAATTTCACTATCGGCGGCTAGTTTGCTGGCTGGTCTATTGACACTGTCGGCGCTGTCCTGGGCGCAGGCTGAGGAAGTGCCCGGCCAAGTTTTGGATGCAGCCACGGGCCGCCCCTTGGAGGGGGCCAATGTGCAGGCCGGGGATAGGGCTACCACTACGGATGCTCAGGGCCGCTTCAAAGTGGATGCGGCCCTAGGTGATTCGCTCGACATTTCTTTTATCGGCTACCAGAGTGCGCGAGTGGCGGTCGTCTTGCCACTAGTCGTGGCCTTGGAGCGTGCAATTTTGCAAGTGCCGGAGGTGGTGGTGGAAGGCGGCTTGGTGCGCCAGCGGCTCGACCGCTTGGCCGCCAGCGTCACGGTGGTAGAGGGGGATCGTTCCCGGGCCAGCGGGGCTGGGCACTTGCAGGACGCAACCCATGCGGTGCCCAATTTGAATTGGGCTGGCGGCTCGTCCCGGCCGCGCTATTTCCAGATCCGCGGCATTGGCGAGCGCAGCCATTACGCCGGCGAAGGGCCGCCCAGTTTTTCGGTGGGATTCGTCATGGACGACGTTGACTTGAGCGGCATGGGTACGGCCGGGTTGCTCTTTGACGTCGATCAGGTCGAAGTCTTCAAAGGCCCCCAGTCAACCATTTTTGGGCCCAACGCCTTGGCCGGGCTGGTCAATTTGCGCTCGGCCGATCCCCAGCAGGAGCTTGCCGGGATGGGTAGTGCCGAGATGGGCAGCGATGGCTTAGGGCGCTTTTCCGGGGCAGTGAATCTGCCGGTCGGGAGCGATTTGGCGCTGCGCGTGGGGTACGAGAACGGCCGTTCCAACGGCTTTCGCAGCAATGCTTTTCTCGACGCCGACGATACCAACGGCCGTCGCGAGCAAATGCTGCGCACCAAGGTCGGCTGGACCCCGGCGGCTGGTCCCGAGGTGTTGGGCACCGTCTTTTGGGCCGATATGGACAATGGGTACGACGCTTGGGTGCCCGACAACAACGAGGACTTGACGACCTATTCCGACAAGCCGGGCAAGGACCGCCAGCAGACGACCGGGGCCTCGCTCAAGAGCACTTGGGGGCTGGGCACGAGCGGCGCTGAATTGGTCGCGATTACCGCGTTTTCGCGCAGCGAATTGGAGCACAGCTTCGACGGTGATTGGGGCAACGACGAGTACTGGCTGCAAGCGCCGTACAACTTCGATCCAGACGTCGAGGGGTGGAGCTACGACTTTTTCGACCGCAATGTGCGCGACCGCACAGTTGTGAGCCAGGAGGCCCGGCTTTTGGTCGAGGAACTGGTGGTGGGAGCCTATTGGAAACGGCTCGAAGAGGAAGACAATGCCGCCGGCTATTTGTTCGGCGGCGACGCTACGGATCTGAATGGGCGCTACGAGATCGACAACCTAGCCTTTTACGGTCAGTACGGGCTAGCCATGGGAGAAAAATTGCGGCTGGAAGTCAATGCACGGCTCGACCGCAACGACACGGCCTATGAGGGAACGACAGCGAATTACGGGGCCGATAGCACGAGCACTGCGTTTGCCGTCAATCAATGGTTGGGCGGTGGCAAAGCGGCCCTCAGTTACAACTGGGGCTTGGGCCATACCTTATACGCTTCGGCCTCGCGCGGCTACCGCTCTGGGGGGGTCAACCAGCACCCGTACTTGGCCGCGGACAACCGTCCCTACGACCCCGAGTACATCGTCAATTTCGAACTCGGCTGGCGGGTCCGCGGACCGCGCTCTTCCATCGGACTGACCCTGTTCCACGCTCTGCGCTCGGATCAGCAAGTCGAGTTGTCGAGCCAGCAGGACCCGGGCGACCCCAACAGCTTTTTCTACTTCACGGCCAATGCCGTCAAGGGCCGCAACAGTGGCTTGGAATGGGAGCATACCGTCCGCCTCCTGCCTCAAGTCGAACTCTTCGGCTCTGTAGGCTTGCTTACTACCCACATCGATACCTATACCTTCCCCACGGAAGATGGGGAAGTGACGCTGGGCGATCGGGCCGCAGCCCACGCCCCCAACTACACCTTTAGCGTAGGCGGCGAATACCACCATCCGTCGGGTTTGGGGGCGCGGCTGGCCCTGATCGGCATGGACCAATTCTTCTACTCCGATGGTCACGATCAAGTCTCAGAGCCTTATCGATTGGTCAACGCCCACATTGCCTACGAGTGGGAAGCGTGGTCTGTGCAGCTATGGGGCCGCAACCTGCTCGACGAGCGCTACGGGGTGCGGGGCTTCTACTTTGGCCTAGAGCCGCCGGATTACGCCGACAAGCTGTACAAAACCTACGGCGACCCGCGCCAAGTCGGCGTGCGGCTGACGACGCAGTTTTCTTCCTTGGGAAACTGAAGCCGTGAGCGGTCGGTCTGCTTTGATCGTCGGTAATGGCGAGCCGCCTTCCCGAGAATTGTTTGCCGCCTGCGCCCGGGAAGCTGAGCTGATTCTGTGCGCTGATGGTGGGGCCAATACCGCCTCGGCGTACGGGTACGCGCCCGATTACATCGTCGGCGACCTCGACTCGGTTAGCAGCCAAAGCAAGGCCGCCCTCGCCGCCAACCGCGTCGTCCTCGTTGACCCCGAAGGCAATGTGGGCACAGATGGTCAAAAAGTCCTCAACCACGCCGTCGCCTTGGGCGTTACTGAAGCCGTGCTCGTCGGTTTTACGGGACGGCGCACCGATCACCTACTGGGCAATTTGAGTCTGCTCAAGACCTTTGCCGACCGCCTCGCCTTGCGAATGGTTGACGACTACTGCGATATCCGCCTCATCGACCGCTGCATTCGCTTCCGCGCCGATATTGGCCAGAAAATTTCCCTGTGCCCGCTCGACGGCACAGCGGAAGGCATTACCACTGAGGGGCTGAAATGGGCCTTGCGATCCGAGAACCTCATCCCGGGCGTGCGCGACGGTATCTCCAACGAGGTAGTAGATAACCCGGTCGAGATAAGGGTGGAACGCGGCGATCTGCTGTTGTGCGTGCAGCGGGAGAGTGCGTCCGGGCAGATTGAGTTGCTGGATTAGTCAGACCGAGCAGCTAGCGCCCCCGAGGACGCAGAATTGGGCGCAGTACGGGTGGTTGAGCTTCACCGGGCCCCAGGCTTCGGCTAGGGTCTGGCCCGTCTCAAAGGCCGCGTCATACGGCAGTAGGGTACAGGAGAGCACGACTGGAGAATCCGCGCCCTTGCGCTTGACGACCATGCGTGAGGAGGCACACATGATGTCGGCGGGCGACTGGCCGAGAATGTCCCAGCAGCCGGTAGTGATCTCGGGGACATTGACGGAGGGATTCATTTCTGGGAAAATCACGAGTTGGCTGGGGTTGGTCGCGTCAATGCGGACGCCAAGGTCGGCGAAGAGGCGGGCGAAGCCGGCGCGCAATTCGCTTTCTTCGTCGCCCCAGAGCGTGCGGCCAGCGGCTGTCAAGCGGAAGCCGCAATCGGAAAGCCAACGCAAGCCCGCGATCATCGGTGCCCAGGAGCGCTCGCCGCGCTCCTCTTCGTGCAGCGCTGGATCGTAGTGGTCGATGGAGACGCGGATCGTCAGCCGGTCGCCGTGCGCTTCGCGTAGCCGCAGCAGGCCGTCGGCGCACTTCATCATCGGCCGCATGGCGTTGGTCAGCACCAAGCTCTCAAAGCCCCGCTCCAGTACATCTCCGAGCATGTCGAGCATTTCGGGATTCATAAAAGGCTCGCCGCCGGTGAAGCCGATCTCGTGCGTGCCCAGCCGGTCGCGCTCGATCTCGTCGAGATAGGCTGCCACTTCTGCTGCCGTGAGGTATACTAGACGGTCGTTGCGTGGGCTCGATTCGATGTAGCAGTTGACGCACTCCAGATTGCAGAGGGTACCGGTGTTAAACCACAGGGTCTCCAGCCGCGTCAACGCTACGCTAGCTCGCTCCTCTCCGTCGGCGGTGACGTCGGGGTCTTGGAACTTGTGCGGGTCTAGGAGGGACAGGGCTTGTGTTTGCGTCATGCTGTCTCCTGCGAAGGCGACGTGATAGCGCATCGCTCTTGTCCTGGGCTATGCGCGATTTAGGCGTCGCACGACTGCAAATGGCGTGGGACGCAGTTCTAAAAGAGTTGATACTTAAATAGACTGTCAAGATGAACTACAGTTCTGGAAGTCCTGTGTGTGCAGCAGGCGGGAGGCTCTGGCGAAGTCTTGGTCGGATGAGTAGGTTGTCTGCTGCATAGAAAGGAGAACCACCATGCAGAAACACACAGTAGCTGTCATCGGCCTCGGCCGTATGGGCAGCACCATTGACGACGAAGGGCACGGCGATGTGCCCTATTCGGTCGCAGCCGCGACTCGGGCGAGCGAGCGGCTGGAGCTCGTGGCTGGAGCGGATCTCTTGCCGGACAAGCGCGATGCGTTTCAAAGCCGCTGGGGCGTCGCCGTGTACGAGGACTTCCGCGACATGATCCGCCGCGAAGAGCCAGATCTTGTCGCCATCTGCACCGCGGCCTGTTTGCCCAAGCCCGCCAGAGAGGCTCCGGACGCGAGTTTTCGCGGCGACTCGCACGCCGACCTAGCAGTGGCAGTGGCCGATCTGGGCGTGCCGATGATCTACCTCGAAAAGGCTATGGCCAGCTCGATGGAGCGCGCCGACGAGATCCGCGATGCTGTAAAGCGCAACAACGCGCTCTTCAACACCGGCGTCCTGCGCCGTTTTGACAATCGCTACGACGTGATCAAAGACGCGGTCGCCGCTGGTCAGGTCGGCGAGGTGCAGGCCGTGATTCACTATGCCAGTTCCAGCCTGATGCACGGGCACATCCACTCGATTGACACGGTGTCCTATCTCATCGGCGATCCGGCGATTGAAGCTGTGCGCGGCGAGCTGTTGCCGCGCGGCTTGCAAGTCGAGGGCAATCACATTCCGTCTGATCCCTCGGCCACCTATCAACTGCGCTTCGCCAATGGCGTTGAGGCGTGGTCCATTCCAGCGGCCCCGTGGGAATTCGAGGTCATCGGCTCGGAGGGGGCGATTCGCTCGTGCAACAACGGGGCCAGTGTTTTACTGCGCCAGCCCGGCACCGTGCAAGGACGGAAAACCTTGTGGGAAGAGGTGCCCGTCGATTCGGTGACGCCGCGCAGTACAACGCAGTGCTGCTTGGAGGATTTGGCGGCGGCGCGCGAATCCGGCCAACCCACGCGCGGCCACATCGACGTGACGCACCACATCACAGAAGCCACCATCGCCGTCGCCGAGAGCCACCGCCAGGGCGGTGCTTGGGTGGAATTGCCGCTGCCTGCGCGCGACTTGTACATTTTTCATGTCTAGCGATAAAACATCTACCAAAGGATACATATGCTATTAAAAGCAGGCATATTTCTCGATATGGAGAATCTCAATCGCTGCGGCGGCCACGGCATCCAGTTTCGCCAGATCAAGGCCCTAGTGGAAGCACAGCAGGCGGTTGTGGTGCGGGCCAATACCTATATGGCCGTGGACCGCGAGCGCGAAAGCATGGACCCGGAGTACCGCCAAAAGAGGGAAACGTATCGCAATCGAGCGCGGCGGGAAGGCTACCATATAATTCTCAAAGAAGTGCGGCGCTATCTGACTACGGAAGGCGAGACCATCGTCAAGGCCGACGCCGACCTAGAACTGGCGATCGATGCTCTGTTGCAGTCGGAGAATTTGGATTACGTGCTGTTGGGCACGGGCGATGGCGATTTTGTGCGCTTGGTGCGCGCCCTGCAAAACCGGGGCAAGCGGGTCGATCTGCTGTCTTTTATGAACACCAGCACCCAACTGCGCCAAGAGGTAGATTACCACTTTTCCGGGTACTTGGTGCCCGGCATTCTGTTCCCTGAGCGCGGTCCAACCCAGCGCCTGCGCGGCATCCTCCACGCGGTCAACGAGGAGAAGGGCTACGGGTTCTTGACCGCGCAGACCGACTTGGGGCTAGACACCACACGCGAGGATATCTTTCTGCACATTACCGACCTGCGCACAGCCAGAGGTGGGGTGGTGTCCAACGCGGACTTTGCCCAGTTGAGGATGCGGGGCGCGATTATCGAGTTTGAGATGGAGGACGACGGCGACCGGAAGAAGGCCGTCAATGCCGTGGAGTTCCGGCCGGAGTTGCTGTGAGGCAATGCTTTGACTAAGACGATGAAGAAGGACTGGTGCGCCGAGGAGTTTCGCTGCATGGTCGCCCTCGGCGAGAGCACCACTGCTGGCGGCTGGAGCACTGCTCCCGATCGCTGCTGGGTGCCTTTCTTGGGCGCGCTCATCAACGACTTTCAGACCACGCCTATGCGGGTCGTCAACTCTGGAATCGGTGCCAATCTCATCGCCAGGCGTAGCCCGGCGTACGAGGAGAGCGGAAAGCCGGCGGCCGACGAGCGCCTCGACAAACACGTCCTCTCCCACGACCCCGACCTGCTCGCGATTTCCTATGGCCTCAACGACGCCCGGGGCGGTACGCCATTGGCCCAGTTTTGCGAGGACCTCGCCCTGATCGTGGGGCGCGTGCGCCAACGCGGAAATCCGCTCATCCTGTTGCTCGGCCCCTACTTCATGACCGACTTCACCGTTGGGGGAAAGACTTGGAGCCACGCCGATTTGCCCCTGTTTAGGCGCTTCAACGCGGCCACGGCTGAGGTGGCGGCACAACTCGACTGTCTGTACGTCGATCTGCTGGCTGCGAGCGGCGAAGCGCCTTGGATGGTCCACTACGACGGCGTGCACCAAAACGACCTCGGCCACCGAATTGTCGCCAACCGTATCTTCGAGGTGCTGGCCCAGCATTGTTCCTGCTTGGCGAAGCGGATCCGGCAGACCGAGCAGACCAGTCCGAGGTGGCGAGACGAGTCGGTGCTGAAGTCCGACTACGGCTTCTGACCAAAAGGAGGTATGAGCGCCATGATTCGCGTCGCTATCGCCGGCTGCCACCGCCAGATTCTGCGCAAGCCGACGAGCCACAACTTCGCCTCTGCCTTCTGCGCTCATCCCGACGCGGAAGTCGTCGGCGTCTTCGACTACGGCGAACGGGAGCGCGCAGAATTCGTCGAGTGCTGGCGGGATGTGTGGGGAGAGGTGTCGGCCTTTGACGACTATGAGCAGCTTCTCAAGGAGGTCGGTCCCGACATTGTCTGCATCGCCACCCGACAGACCATGCACGCCGACCAGATCGAAAAGGCGGTGGCCGCTGGCGTCCGCGGGATTTTGAGTGACAAACCGCTGGTTACGACCCTCACCGAAATGGATCGCATTGTCGCGGCCTGTGCGGAGACTCCTCTTGCCTTCGCCCTCGACCGGCGCTGGGATTCCGCCTATCGGGAGCTAAGCTCGGCCATCGCTGGCGGCCTGATCGGCGCGGCGACCAGTCTGGTGGCATACGGCATCCCGAATACAATCAATCACGGCTGTCACTGGTACGACGCCGTGCTCGCGCTGCTGGGAGATCCAGAGCCCGCATGGGTCAGCGGCTTTGTCGATCCCGGCGACTCTGCGGATGAGCGCCGCCGAAGCGATCCGCCCTGCCGTGCGCAGATCGGGATGGACAACGGCGCTGTGGCCTATGTAACCTGCGACGGACCCAAAGGCCCCGCCTTTGAGGTGGTGGGCGATGGCGGACGGATTTCCGTATTCGCCGACGCGAGCGCAGCCCGCATCTGGAGGGACGGCTCTGAAGAATCATTTCCCCTGCCGCCAAAGAAGGAAGGCTGGCCGGCCGGCATGAGCATGGTGAGCGACCTAGTTCGCGCTGTCAAAGAGGGTGGCCGCACCGCGTGCGACATCTCTGAGGCCCGACGCGCAACCGAAATCGGATTCGCCATCTGCTCTTCCTCAGAGCGGGAAGGCGTTAGGGTTGCACTGCCCGCAGCAGACCGCGCTCTCCGCGTCGAGTCGTATCCGTGGGGGAACGAAGCTCCGAATGCGGTCTAACTCAATCCATGCGACAGGCTGGGTGCATTACCCCCGCGATGGTTCGGCGTTTTCCCGCCGATGGCGCTGATGCACTTCCGCCACTTTGAAGTCGTTGTCTATGACCTGCTGCAAATGCACCATGCGCTCTGGCCCCGCGGTGCACAACATGGCCTCGCCGTGGATGCGGTCAATCCAGAACCGCCCCTCGTTGGCCAGCGCGTTCTGGAAGTCCTCTAGGCGCTCGTCGGGCACGTGTTCGTAGAAATTCATGGTGTACATGCGCCGCCGTTGCGAGCCGCCGAAAGCGGCGTGTTTGGTATTGTGCCAAAAGACCACAATGTCGCCCGGCTGGGTCTCCACCACTTGACATGGCACTTGGTCGGGGGCTATCCCCCAAGCGGCTTCGCTGTCGGGCAGGGCCCCTTGCAGGCCGTCGGCGTAAGCATCGCCGCAGTGATGACTGCCCGGAATGACGCGCACTGCGCCCGTGTCTCGGGTTAGCGGATCTAGGTAAAAAGCGATCTTGATGCTGGGAATGCGCTCGCCGCTGTACCCGTCCGAATGCCAGCGCGTATTGCCGACGTAGAAATTGCCGTCGCCGCTGGTGTAGTTGAAATCGTCGCCCAAAATGCCGGCGGCAATGTCGTGGATGCGCGGATCGTCGAGCAAGCTGCTCAAGTATTCGCTCTGGTCGGGAAAGGGCACAATACACGAGCGCGCCCGGCCGGCGTGCTCTTTGCCGTGGTGGCCACCGCCGTGCACAGCCCACACGGCCTCGAATTCCTCGATAATGCGATCAATGCAATCGGCCATGAGGCCGGGGAAGTACAGATAGCCGAAGGTATTGAAATAATTGAGCTGTTGTTCGCTAAGGCACGTGTCAGACATGTTATCCCCTCCAGATTATTCCTCTATGATCACTTCTTCTGGAGGCGGGCGCAACTGAGGACGGCTTACCAGTACAGGGTGCTGCGCAACTTGAACTCGTGTGCAGCTTGAGCCGTGGTGCGCTCGCCTCAGGTTGCCTCGTGGTTTGGATTATTCACAGTAAACGCGGACCTTTTCGTCCCCGTCTTGGATATTGACCTCGATCTCGCTTAGAGCGTCGATTAGCTGCTCTAGATCCTCGGTTCGCAGATTGTCAATGTCAACGTTGATGCCGTTGTCCTGCAGAGCCGTGTTGATCCCCGTCGTGGCTTGCGCCGGGAGCAAGGTGTGCAGCTTGACTCCGGCTTTGATCAGCGCCAGTGGCACCCGGACGTCGATGTGCTCATCCTCGTCCGAGTCAACGGTAACTCTCAGATAGCGACGGGCTGATCCCGTACGGGTGGGAGCTAACGGCTGCACCACTGTGGTCGCCTCTGGCTCTTCGTCAACGAGGGATAGCAGGCGCTCGGCCTCATCGACGGATACCTTGCCTTCCGATAGCATCTCAAGTACGCGTCTGCTGTTTTCGTTCATGGCTGTCCTCCTGTTTGCGTTTGGCTACTGAATCGCGATGGAGCCGTTCGCGGTTTTGGCGATTAATTCGGCCTCGCCTTCGCCCGCTGTTCCCTTGAGCTTGTGGCGCTTCTCGACCGCTGCGACGAAGCCCGGCACCTCGCAGCGGACTCGTCCATTGACCGTTGCAGCCGTCAGCTTGAAGCTCGGGTCGGCGTCCAGAGCGACTTTGATGCTGCCGTTCGTAGTGGATAGTCTGTTGTCGGTTCCGGGCTCGATGCTTCCCTGAAACTTTATCGATCCATTGGTCGTTCGCGCATCGAAGCGGCCGTGTGCGTCCTCGATGGACACGCGGCTATTTGTAGAAGAAAGCTCTGCCGAGCCAGAGAGCGTCTTGACCGTGATCGGGGCGTTCTTGGTCGTCGCGTTCAGGTTGCCCTTGAAGTTTTCGATCCTTATACGCCCGTTCTTGGTCTGCACCGTTCCACCGCCCTCTGTTCCTTGAAGCTCCACCGGTCCGTTGCTAGTCGCCAAGTCAACGCTCGTTGCGACGGGCACAGTAACCTCAATGTTTGCTCCAGAGGACTGGCGGGAGAGTCCGTGCAGGAATCCCTCGGATTGCCGATCCGGCTTGGCCTCGACCGTGATGCCGAGGTCTCCTTCCTGCACGGCTCTGTACTTGATTCCGCGAGGTTTTTTTAGCCTCGCCCGCACGCGAATCGAGCCAGGTTCGCCGGCGCGAACCCGGATGCGGCCGTTGAAGCCGCGCACTACGAGGCGCGGGTTGTCGCCCACGGCGAAAGTGTCGTCGCGCATGGAAGTCTTGCCGTCCTCGTCGCGGTCGCTGTCTTCGCTCTCGGACCACCCGGATAGGGACTCTTCGAGTCCTGCGAGTCCTTCTTCGAGTCCTTTTCCGATTTCTTCTCCGAGTCCTTCGAGGGAGTCTTGCAGCGTCTCAACGCCAGGTATCGGAGACATAGGAGTATTAATTCTACGCCTTCTACGCTTCTTGCGAGTTTCGACGTGGGGGGAGTCTTGCAGCGCCTCTAGGAGACGCTCGGCGTCTTCTACGGTGACCTTCCCCTCCGAAAGCATGTCGAGAACCTTGCGTCGCTCTTCAGTCATTACAGCCTCCTAGTCGATTGAAATGAATACGCGATCCTCGCCAGAGACTACGTTACAGCGCAGGCCGCGCAGCGAGGCAAGCACGTATAGAAGTAAGGGGCCAGCCAGCAGGACGGAACGGCTCCGAGCGCGGCGTCCCGAACGCGCCGCTATTAGTAATGCAACAGGCGTCCCCAGCAGCACGACGACAAAAACGACCGGCCATAGGACTATGAGCGGGATCCACAACCGGATGCGGCGCTTGTCGCCTTGGATTCGCAATCTCAGGAACATCGGTGGCAGCATCAGGAGAGCCTCCGCAGCGCCTCTTCGACGTCGATCTCGCCGCGTTCCAAGCTGTCGAGTACGGCCGCCGATTGGGGATTCGAGCGCGGGGTGCTAGCCGATTCCGCGGTTCGGGTCACCGTCTCGACCAACGGTAGCTGCTCGGCAATGGCATCCAGTCGGTTTTTAACCGTCGGGTAGCTGATGCCAAATATGCGCTCCATTTCCTTGATCGAGCCGTGGACTTGGACGAAGGTCATTACGAATACTTGGTCTTCGGCGGAAAGACGCGCTAGGACAGGCGGCTCGAATTGTCCTTCGATCGCGATGTCGCTGTCCGGCAGGGAAACCCGCTCTACCACGATACGCGCCCCCTTCGTCAGATCGGTTAGCTCCTTCCAGTCTTTGATAGCAAAACCTCCAAATGGTTAAATTTAGACGTAATTATATCTATATAATTGAAAAAGTCAATTATAAAATTAAAAAATTAAATCTTAGATGGAATTAAACCCGGAGGGGATTTGGACGCTATGCTTCCACGGCCGCGGACACCGCATTGGAAACCCGCCGCAACAAGCTCCCGTTGGCGACCATTTGGTTGGTCAGCACCACGCAGCTTAGCTGGTGCTCTGCGTCCGCCCACGCCACCGTACCCGTCGCCCCGGTGTGGCCGAAGGTGTGCGGCGACACCAGATCGCCCCAAAAGGCCCACACCCGCGCCCCGCACACGCCCCACCCAAGGCCCCACGGCGCGTTGAGTGCCCCGTTTTGATCCCGCGTCATCGCCGCGACCGCGGCTGGGCTGAAGATGCGCTGGTCTCCATACGCGCCGCGGTTGAGCATGGTTTGCAAGAGGATCGCCAGATCGCGGCCGGTGCTGTGCATGCCGCCCCACGGAGCCCCAAAGTCGCGCCAGTACGGGGAATTCCACCCCCAACTCCGCAATTCGTCGTCCTCTTCGGTGTCCGTCCCACACCACACGGTGTCTTCAATCGCCCAATCGCCCATGCCCAATGCGCTGCGCTCCATGCCCAGCGGTGCGAAAATTTCCTCGCGTTCAAAGTCGCGCAACCGCTGGCCGCTGACGCGCTCGACGATCGCGGCTGCCAGCAGGATGCCCTTGCTCTGGTAGCGGAAATCGGTCGCTGGTTTGTAGAGTAGAGGTGTCTGCATAGCCCGCTCGACAAAGACCTCTACCGGCTCGTGCGCCCGCCGCAGGCTGACGTTTTCCGGCAGCATGTCGGGCATTCCCGATATGTGCGACAGCAGGTGGCGGACCTTGATGTCAGGCCGGTCGCCGCCGGTGAACTCGGGCAGGTAGTCGGCGGCTGAGTCTTCGAGCGAGATCAGTCCGCGATCGACGAGAATCATCAGCGCGCAAGCGGTGACCGGCTTGGTGATCGACGCGAGGAGAAAGATCGAATCCGCATCGACCGGCTGGCCCGTGCCGGGTTTTCGCTGGCCGGTCCCGCGTGCGAAGACCTCTTTGCCGTGCCGCGTTACCGTCAGCGAGGCCGCGCTGATCTGACCCGCTTCAACAGCAGCCGTGAGCAGGCCGAAAGCCCGTTCGAGTTGCTCAGCCGACATGCCGACAGCCGCTGGGTCGCCCGTTTGCAAAACCGTTCCGTCCGTTGCCATCATGCTTCCTTTCTTTAGGATAGGCGCAACATTAACCAACTAATCCGATCACTTCCCTCAACCCCCTCACCACTCGCACCCGATCCTCCGTCCATTCTGGCTCTGTTGGGCTGCCATCCGCGCCGAGCGATCGTCGAATCAACACCGGCCGCAGCCCCGCCGCCCTCGCTCCCGCTAGGTCGTCTTCCGGTGAATCGCCGACGAAGAGCGCTTCGTCCGTCGCCAACCCAGTCTGCCCCAACGCCGGGGCAAAGATCGCCGGATCGGGCTTTTTGACGCCAACATCGCCGGAGACGACCACCGCGTCGAAAAAGGGGCGCAACGCCAGCTCGTCTAGCAACCGATGGACGTGCGGCGGATGGTCGAAGTTGGAGATCAGCGCCAGCTTGTAGCGGCCTTGCAGTTCGCCGAGCACGCTTTTGGCCTCTGGGTCGAGCGGCGTATGTGCGTGCCACGCCGCTATGCTCGCCTCGCTGATCCGCCGCAATTCCCCCACTGCCAACGCCAAGCCCAACTCCCCGACTAACTCGCGGATTCGCCGCTCGTACACTGTTAGCCCGTCGTCCTGTACCGGCGGCTCGGGTTGGAGCAGGAATTCCTCGCACAGCCGGACTAACGTTTCTGCATCAAACGCACGGCCACTAGCGACCAACTCGCGGCGGATGGCATGGTACCAACTCTCTCCCGCGGCTTCCATATCGCCATAGCACAGCAATGTGCCGTATAGGTCGAAGAATACACCTCGTATTTCAGTCATTGAGTGTCTTTCTAGTTCGGCTCACAGGCGGAGGATAGCGTCTGTGCGGCGCAATCACAACCTCTTGCCCACCCACAGGGCACCTCGGCGCACCACTTCTTGGAAGGAGGGATTTTCCAGCACCGCGTTGTCGTGGCCCAAGGCAAAGAAGAACACTCGGCCCTGACCATAAGTGTGATGATAGGCCATGACGTGGGTCTCGTCGCGGCCGGGATCATAGGCGTGCATGAGGTGATGCGAGCGGCTTGGGTCGTGCTTGAGGTAGTGTAACTCGTCGGTCACGGCAAAGTCTTTGAGGCCGGTGGCAATGGGATGATCGGAGTCGGAGATGGTGACGGTAAAATCCATGTACGGGCTGTGGCCGTCAAAAAAGCCGTTGAGCATTTGATGGTAGCCGACGTTGTCGCGGAAGGAAGCGTCTGCGGTGTGCAGGCCGAAGAAGCCGCCGCCGCGTTCGATAAAGTGCAAAAGCCCCTGTTCCTGCGCTTGGGTGAAGTGGCCGACATCCGTGAAGAAGAGGGTGGCGTCGTACGCGGTGAGGCCGCTGGCCATAACCTCGTAGTCGCGCGAGAAATCGGCCTCGATCTGGGCATCTTGGTTCAGCAGGTCGGTCAGAAATCGGCCCTGGCCTTCGTGGTCGTGGTAGATTCCTTCGGTGCCGACGAATACTAGTAGTTTAACGGGAGCCATGGCGAGTTTCTCCTGTTGTTATTGGGCTGGGAACGGCGGTAAGGAGTTTCTCCAACTCACCGCGACGTTTGAGTTCGTCGAGGGTCTCCTCGGTTCCCAGGTATTCCCCGTCGACGAAGATCTGCGGAATTGTGCCGTCCCCACCGGTTCGACGCAGCATTTCCTTGAAGTTGGCAGTCGGCAGTTTGAAGCCGAAGTAGAAGCGAATGGGGATCTTGGTGTATCGAATCCCCTTTCGCCACAGCATCAGGCGCACCTTCCAGCAGTACCCGCAGAACGGGCTCAGATAGATTTCGACTTTCGGCATTTTATTTCTCCGACGTTGATGCTTCACTACCGACCAGACTTGGGACGCGGGAATATATCCTATATCAAGCCCAGCGGATTGGCACCTCTAAATCGCGGGCCAGTTCTTCTACTTGGTCGGCCAAGGTGGCTTCGAGGGCAATGCCATTTTTTACGTAATCGGAGCGCCGCTGGTAACTGCCTTCGCCCGGCCACTGCACTGGGCCCTGCTCGGGTGCTGCTTCGACCGATTTTATATGGGCCTTCAGATCGGCGCTGCGGTCGTGCAGCCAGTCGCCAAAGGGTTTGAGGGCGATAAAGCACTTGGTCGAGCCGCCGGCCGAATCCGTTGGCCGGCCCTCGGTGCCCTGCTCAAAAGCGAGGAGGCCGCCGGCCAGTCCAGCCGTGAGCAAATCGACCATAAAAGCAAGTCCCGAGCCTTTGTGCTGACCCATGGGCAAAAAGCGCCACGATTGCAGCAGAACACTTGGGTCCGTAGTGGGCCTGCCGCATTCGTCCAAGCCCCAACCTTCGGGGACGCTGCGTCCGGCGGCCTCGGCCTGCCGCACGCGGCTTATGGAGGATTGAGTCATGGCCAAGTCGAGGACGACAGGCTCGCCGTCGGCCGTGGGAATGCCAATGGCGAGGGGATTGTTGCCTAGGGAAGGGACGCGCGTGCCCCAGGCGGGAAAGTTGGCGAACGCGTTGGTGAAGGCTAGGCCGACTAGCCCAGCGCGAGCGGCTCGCAAGGCGTAGCTATGCCCGCGCCCCCAGTGCCCAACGCTACGGACGACGCAGGACCCCACGCCGTATTGCTGTGCTCGTTCGAGTGCCCAATCCATGCCCTGCGCCGAAGAGAAGCGGCCAATGCCGCCGCCGGCATCAATCAGCCGGGAAGCTGGGTACTCGACGATGGTTGCAAAGTTGGGATCGGGTGCCAAAACGCCTTGGCGGATGTAATCGATCACCGAGGGCAGCAGAGCGACGCCGTGGGTGTGGCCGCCGTGCAGGTCCACTTCCGCGCCGATTTGGGCTTCGACTGCGGCTACGTGCGGCGGTACGCCTGCGGTTGTGAGAGCATCGAGGAAAAATTGTTCCAGATCGGCGTGGGCGATGCGCTTGGGCTGGCTCATGATCATCGCCTTATTGGATCGGATTGTATAGGCAGGCGTCTAGGAGGCTTAAAACTTCATCGAGAACTGTTGTAGGAGCTTCCCCAACGAACTTCACGTTGTGGCTTGTGTAATCGGCGGACTTGATCTGTTCGACCATGATATACCCCTCAAGGGATGATTCGCTTGGAACTTCCACGTGAAAGGGGATATTCCTTTTCGTCTTGGTTATCGGGCACACCATAGCAAGTCCGGTGTGCCTGTTGAACAGTGTGTTGCTGACTACCAATGCGGGACGACGCCCTTTTTGCTCGTGTCCCGCCTGTGGATCAAAAGTCAAAATCACGAAATCCCCTTTCTGCGGAATATAACGGGGCATTTACCAAACTTCTTTCCCAACAGGTCCGTCCCAATCCAGTTCTTCAATTCGGTACTCTTTGGGCATCTTTGACAGCAACTCCTGCAAATCATATCTCCCGCGAACTTTAGTCGTAGGCTCAATTATAATTCGTCCATTTTTGACGGAAATATCCACTTCGTCGCCCACGTTTAGCTGCGCTTCTTGGAGGATAGTCTTGGCCAACCGAAGCCCTTGGCTGTTTCCCCATTTCTGTATTGTAGTCAACTTGGCTAACCTCCTCATAAGGTGATGTATATCCAAAGTATATCCCATGAGAGACCGAAGGGCAAGGCGGATTGTTTACGGTCCCGTCGGCAAAGTCCACAGGGACAGGTCAGTGGCGTCTTTGATCAGCAGTCGGTCACCCAATACCACTGGGTGCGCCCACTTACCAGCCGCGCACCATATAGGCTTGCAACACGCCACTTTCATCGGAATTGAAGAAGCCCCATCGTCCGTCCGGCGAGAGGAAAGGATGGATGTGGGTGTCCTTCTGCCAAGACGATCCGGGGTCTGCGATCTTCCGCGCATTCGCGAGTGCGCCTGCCTCTTCCTCGGGAAGGTCGAACAGCCAGACCGCGCCGCCCCCGTCTTTCGGTCCTGCATCTGTGATCAAACGGGTCCCGTCTATGTCCGTTGCGAAATGCCAGAAATCGGGCCCGGCAAAGGAGCGGGACAGGTCGTTGCGCCAGCCGCCCGGCGTGTTGATGCCTTCATCGCCGACGTGCGCTGCTGCCCTGCCCGAGATGAGCTGTCTTTCGTCCGGTTCGCGCGCCGAGGTGCTGGTGATGGCAATGTCGCTTTTCCCCTGCCAGCACTGATGCCCCTGACAGAACTCGTTGCCATCCCTGCCCCAGGGGAAGTCGCGCAGATCCGTGCCATCGTCCCGAATTAGGTGGATGTCCGCGCCCAGTCCGCTGGTGAGCTTTTCTACCCTGCCATCGGCTGTAATGATATTCCCGTGATTTTCCTGGATCATGATGTCGTGGGAAGCCTCGGGGTCTGTTTGACGCGTGTACTGCGGGTGCAGGTTGCACCAGGTGGGACCGTGAAGGACCAGCCGCACGGAGGGCTCTTCGATCTCGAAGACGAGCAGACCCCAAGGCTCCCCTGCGCTGTTGCCGTCCCCGAGGTATCCCGAGATGGAGATGCGTCGGCCATCGGATGAAATCGTCGAAAGCGGATACGGTCGGCTCAGCCTGAAATCGGTCTCCGGAATCGCGTGATCTAGGATGTAGATGATCTCGCGTTCAGACCCGTCTAGCCCGACCCGCTTTAGCGTCAGTCGTCCGCCTCTTCCGTGCTCTGTTTCATTGACGAAGTAGTACAGGTAGTTGCCGTCTGGTGAGATAGACGGCCCCGTCGTTCCAAGCTCGGTGGTGATCGGCGTCAGGCTGCAATTGTCTGCTAGGTTGCAAATCAGAAACTGGTGCTCGGGGTCCTTGGGATCTGAGCCGTGCGGGTGCGCTGAGCGGTGGAGGATCAGCCGCTGGGAATCGGGCGTGAAGATCTGCGCCTCCATATAGACGTGCGATGAGGGGATCGGTTCATCCGTAAGCTGAATGACTTCGAGGTTGTCCCGCTCGGTTTCTGGGACGAGGTCAGGTCGGACTTTCATTTGTCTTTTCTCCTATTGACGGCGTGGCACGCTGGGGAAGAAAGGTAAATATCTGCCGGACCGCATCAAGGTAAATGAGGTGCCGCAGCCAACCCGACCGTCAAGTCAGCTTCCGGTAGAGCGGTAGTGCCGCACACCCACTTGCCAGACGCGCAGACAGACCGCGAAAAAGAGCAGGCCCACGACCGGGGCCAGCCATTGGAATAACGGGCCTGAACCCAAGGGATCGGGGCGCTCCAAAATTCCCAGCGCCGGATAGTAGCTGACGCAGGCGAGGGGGATGACGTAGGTGAAAAAACGGCGGAACCACTCGCGGTAAATTGCTAGCGGATACTGGGCTGTCTCCACGCCGCCGTAGGTTACGGTGTTGACGATTTCCAAGCTCTCGGTAGTCCAAAAAGCCAGCGTCGCCTGTAGAACTATGAGGCCGTAAAACAGGCAAGCGCCGCCGAGGATGGTCAGCAAGACGAGGAGCAGCTTGTCCGGCGTCCAAGCTAGTTCTAGGGCATGTGAGGCCCAGAGCAGGACGACCAAGCCTTGGGTGATGCGGCCGATGCGCTTGAGGGTGAGTTCTTGTCCGGCCAATTGCAAAGCCGTGCTGCGGGGGCGCAGCAGCAAGCGGTCGAAGTCGCCGCTTTTGACCGTGGAGGCGAACAAGTCAAATCCGCGCGAGAAGGCGTCACACAAGGCAAAGGCGATATTGATCAGACCGTAAAAGAAGGCCACTTCGGGCAGACTCCAAGTGTCGAGAGCGGTGAAGCGGTCGAAGAGCGCCCAGATGCCCAAGAATTCCAAGCCGGTCATCACGCCGTGGCCCACGGACAGCATGATGAAAGAGGCCCGGTACTGCATTTGGCTGCGGAAGGAAATGCCGATATAGCGGCCGTACAGGCGCAGTCCATCGAGCACGGTTTCAGCCTCCTTGGACGACTAGGCGGCGGGTGCCTCGGTAGAGGAGGAAGCGGCCCAGGCTCACCAGTATCAGCGTCCACGCGAGTTGATGACCCACTACCGACCAAACTTGAGACGTGGGAATGTGTCCCATGTAGAGGCGGAACGGGGTGTCGGCCAAGCCGCGGAAAGGCAGGAAGTCGAGTATGGGTTGGAACGCGTCGGGAAACAGCGGCAAGGGGATCACCATGCCCGAAAAGACGAAGATGCATAGCGACAGCATTTGCATGGCCCCCTCTCCGGCGATGGTCCAAATCAAGGAGATGTTGACCAAGTTGGACAAAGCTCCGCCCAGCAAGATAGCACACACTGTGGCCAAGGCCCAAGCTGCCGCAGCACCTAGGGACGCGGGAGCTTGCAGACCGAAGAAGAGGAAGGCCAAGCAGAACAGCGGCACGGAGCGCAGCAGGGCGGGGGCAATGCGGTTGGCGAGGGAGCGGCTGTACCAAAAAGTGTATAGATCAACGGGACGCACCAACTCGTAGGCCACCGTGCCTGTACGCACCATGGTGCGCACATCGTTGTCGGGTTGCCAAGGCAAGAGGGCGAACAGGGCCTGGCCCAGCCAGACGTAATTGACCACTTCGGCGTAGGTCATGGGCTGCGCTTGGGTAGAAGTGCGGTAGAACGCTTCGAAGATCATCACCCGAATGAGGCCCCAAAATAGCTGCGTGCTCATGCCGGCTAGGGCCGCGGCCCGGTACTGCAGCAACATGCGGATGCGGGCGCTGAGGACGGACAGGTAGGGCCGCATCAAGGACGGTTCCGGTAGAGTTGGGCGATGACTTCCTCGATGGGCGGGTTTTCCACAAAGAGGTCGCGCACCTCGTGGCGGGCAGTGATGCGGCTGATGAGGGCTGGGGCCGAAATGCGTTCGGGCGCAAAGCTGAGATGCACTCGGGGCCCATCGCGCTGCACGACGCGAGCGGCTTCGTCTTCAATGGTCGCCGTGGCATCAACCAGATCGACGATGAGGCGGCGCTCGGACGAGACGCGAGCGCGTAGATCGGCGAGGCTGCCGTCGGAGAGGATGGTGCCGTCGCCGATGACCATGACCCGGTCGCACAGGGCTTCGATATCGTCCATGTCGTGAGTCGTCAGGATGACGGTGGTGTTATCTCGGCGGTTGAGTTCTTTGATGAAGTCGCGCATCGCCAGTTTGGAAACCGCGTCGAGGCCAATGGTCGGCTCGTCCAAAAAGAGCAGGCTGGGGCCGTGGAGCAGAGCCGCCACGAGATCGCAGCGCATGCGCTGGCCCAAGCTGAGCTGGCGCACGGGCACGTCGAGGAAGGAGTCGAGTTCCAGCATGGCGATGAGCGCGTCGCGCCGGCGGCGGTAGTCGTTGGTGGGCACTTTATAGATGTCGCGCAGCAGATCGAAGGATTCAATGGCTGGCAGGTCCCACCACAATTGGGTGCGCTGGCCAAAGACCACGCCAATGCGGCTGACGTGGCCAATGCGGTCCTGCCAGGGGATGCGACCTTGGACCTCGCAGCGGCCCGAATCGGGGACGACGATGCCGGAGAGGATTTTGACTGTGGTGGACTTGCCGGCACCGTTGGGGCCGATATAGCCGACTAATTCGCCGACTTCTAGCGAGAAAGAGATGCCGTCCAACGCCCGAATTGTGCGGTGCGAGCGCTGCACAATGCCCCGGAAGGCACCCCAAAGGCCGGGGCGGCGCTCGGCAATGCGGTAAGTTTTGACTAGGTTTTCAACGACGATTTGGGGCATGAATAGCAACTGACGTTACGCGGCACTTCGACAGGCTCAGTGCCCGGTGACAGAGCTCAGTACCTGGCCACTGAGCTCAGTACCTGGCCACTGAGCTCAGTACCTGGCCACTGAGCTCAGTACCTGG
>VXOR01000103.1:0-2716 GCA_009840005.1 Gemmatimonadota bacterium | reverse complement strand
GAGCTCAGTACCTGGCCACTGAGCTCAGTACCTGGCCACTGAGCTCAGTACCTGGCCACTGAGCTTGTCGAAGTGGCCGCAGCAGAGGTGCATAAGATTGCGTAACATCAGAAAGTAATAACGAGTACTAGTTTAACAGGGGCCATTGCGGGTTGCTCCTTTTCGCGGACTAGTCGGGAGCGGTCCCATATTTTTCCCAAGGGCGGATAAAGGATTCAGGCTCGACGCCCAAGGCGTCTGCCACGCGGTTGATATAGTTGAAATAGCCGATGATCTGGACGGCGTCGTGGACGCCGCGGTCGTCAAAGCCGTGCTGGCGCAATTGGTCGATGTCGGCAGCAGTTGAATCTTGGGGTCGCTGGGTCAGTTTTTCGGCAAAGGCGCATAGGGCGTGGTCGGCTGGCGATAGATCGGCCCGCCGCCAGTCGGCAGATAATTGGTGCACCAGTCGGTCGGCTAGAGACCCTTCTTCAACGGCAAAATCGCGAGCGACCTCAGCCCGGAGGTCGTGGGCGTGGGAGCGTATTCAGTACACGCAGTGGTTCGTGGCCGAAACGACCACGGCCAGCATTTCGCGCTGGCTGCGGCTCAGGGGTGAGGGGCCGTACATGAGGGTCTTGTAAAAATCCATTGAGACCTTCATGGCCCGGGGGTTGGGGCTCATAATGGAGACAATGCCCCAAATGCGCCCGGCCCGAGCGAGGGCGGCTTCGTACTGCTTTTTGAGCAGGCCGGTGGCCCGTTTTAAGGGAATGATGTCTATATAGGGCATTTGTTAATAGCCTCTGTGAAGATATAACTGCGCGTTTGGCTGCCGTGGCAAAATTTGTGACATTGTTGCGAGTTTTTTGTCCGCAACCGGAGATCACTACCGCGTCGAAAAAGGGACGCAACCCAACCTAGCGCAACAACGCGCCATTATAGAAGGAGCCGTTTCTATGTCCATTCGCTTTGCCTTCCTCACCGATACCCATCACTACCCCGACGCCCCCGAAGACTACGGCGCTCCCAAGATGCTCACCCGCAGCCAAGAGGTGCACGACGCGATTCCCCCCGCTCTCAACGCGCAGGATTTCGACTTTGTCGTCCACGGCGGCGATTTTCTCTGCGGCGGGTCAGCCTTTGACCTGCCCACCGAGACTTATTTGCGTTCGATTGACGAGGTGGTTGCGGCCTTCGCGCGGCTTGAGGCCCCTTTCTACTCGGTCCCCGGCAACCACGACTGCGACGCCCAAAGCGGTTCCTTCGATGGTTTTGCCGCCCGTTTTCCCTATCCCGATCCGCTGACCGTCGTCGATGCTGCGCCGCGTCTGCGTTTGGCGCTGGCCCATGTCTTCTACGACTGCGATGTCTTTGAGAAAGGGTCTGGCGTCTGGACCGACGCGCTAGACGAGGGCCTGCGCGCTGCCGCTGCTCAAGCCTTAGCCGATGGCTGCGCCTTGTTGCTTGTTATGCACACTTGGATTTTGCCGGATTTCGCTTGGGATCGCGGCGTGGTCGCAGGCGCGTCTCGTTTGGTCAAGACGCTCGACGAAAGCCCCGCTATTGTTGCCGCTTTCACCGGCCACCGCCACATCAACCGCATCACCGCCTACCGCGACTACCTAGTTGTCGATACGGCCTGTCTGATCGGCTTCCCCTTGGGGTATCGCAGCGTTGAGCTCTCGGACGATGGCTTTTTCAAGACGCGCTTCCACACTCTCGACCTGCCCGATCTGATGCAAGCTTCCTACGACCGCTCGACGCCTGAGGCGAACGGGGTCTGGGAAGGTCACATCTTCGACCGGGACGTGGATATTCTGTCGCCTCGGCTCAAGGCGCTGTGGGGTTGAACGGGCGACTTAGCGACTGCTCCATAAAACCTTATCCAAGAGTCTGCTCATTCACTCTCGGCCACCATAGCGGTTTAAGAGCTCGGCTGTCTCAGTAGCATTGTGTTCCGTTGCAATGTGTAGTGGTGTTAGGCCATCGTCGCTCTCAGCGTTTATCTCGGCTCCCTGCTTAAGCAGCAGTTCGGCCGTCGCGGTAGCATCCGTTTCTGCCGCATCGTGCAGCGGCGTCAGCCCCTTGTCGTTTTTGGCGTTTATCTCGGCTCCTTGCGTTATCAACAATTGGGCTGTTTCGGTTGCATTTTCGCACGCTGCACTGTGCAGTGGCGTATTGCCATATTCGTCTTTTTCGCTGACGTTGGCTTCTTGGGTTAGCAAGAGTTGGGCTGTTTCAGTCGCATTGCCCATCGCCGCCAAGTGTAGCGGTGTCCGGCTACATTTGTCCTTTTCGTGAACATCGGCTCCTTGGGTCAGTAAGAGTTGGGCTGTTTCGGTTGCATTTTTCCACGCCGCAGAATGCAGCGGTGTCTGGCCCTCGTCAGCTTTGGCGTTTATCTCAGCTCCTTGCGTTATCAACAATTGGGCTGTTTCGATTGCATTTTCGCACACTGCATTGTGCAGTGGCGTATTGCCAGATTCGTCCTTTTCGCTGACGTTGACTCCTTGCGTCAGTAAGAGTTGGGCTGTTTCAGTCGCATTGCCCATCGCCGCCCAGTGTAGCGGTGTCCGGCTACATTTGTCCTTTTCGTTAACGTCGGCTCCCTGCATTATCAACAATTGGGCTGTTTCGGTTGCATTTTTCCACGTCGCATAATGCAGCGGTGTTGCGCTCTGGTCGTTTTTGGCGTTTATCTCCGCTCCTTGCGTCAATAACAATTGGGCTGTTT
>VXOR01000062.1 GCA_009840005.1 Gemmatimonadota bacterium | reverse complement strand
TTTTTACAACCCCTACCCGTCAACCAGCTTTTCCTATACGTCTGGGGGGGTCTGACTTTTGTATAATACACAGGTTTCTGTCTGTCCGCAGGTGAGCCGAACTGGCCACGACGGTGAAAAGGACAAAACTCAATGCCAAGAAACTACAACTCGTTGCTCTGCTCATCACCCAAAGTCCTTTCTTGTGTGAGAAAACTGCTTTTTTAGCAGTTGGTTGCTCAAAGGGGTCTTTGTCTCCTCCTTTCAAATATTTTTCGGTAGCAAGGTAAGCGAAGCTACAAGATAACGTATTAATTAAAGAAATAAGACTGGGAAATCAAGCTGATTCTTGTAAAGCATTGTTTTTATGAAATTCGCAATTATAAAGCCATAAGCTTTTATTTGTAGATATTTATATATGAAAAATTTCTATAAAATTGGGCCAAAATCGCAAAAAGTGTACGAACTATTGATCTATGTGGACAATGCCCCTGCCTTCTCGAAGCACCACGAGTCTATTGGCAGAGAGATTTTCAAACCGTTCTTCTAGGCCACTTGGCCAGCGTACTACCAACAAGTCAATGGTCTCTCTCTGCCCCAAGCCGAAATGGGCCCTCAAGTCATTGTGCGAAAGATAGCTAGCACCACTTCGGATTTCGGCGCTTTGCCTGAGCTCTCCACTGCGGACCTCAATCCTAGCCCCTATGCCGTCTCTGTTGCTTTCAGTGCCTATAGTCTTGACCATTAACCAGTTATTCGCATTGCCTCCGTCGTTGCGCAACAAAGTGGGGCGATCGTTTAGATTTAGGACAAATATGTCTAGATCCCCATCATCGTCGTAATCCCCGAAGGAAGCTCCTCTGCTCACCTTTTTAATTTTTAAGCCCTCCCCCGATACCTGCGATACCTCCGCGAAGGTGCCATCGCCCAAATTTTCAAAGAGTTGATTGGTCTGGGCATAGCTCGTGCCTAGATTGGCCCTATCCAATTGGGGAAAGAGGTGGCCATTGGCCACGAAAAGATCTTTATCGCCGTCGTTGTCATAGTCGAAAAACTCGGTGCCCCAAGCCAAAAACTGGAAACTCTCCTTGCCCACGCCGGCGTCAAAGCTGAGGTCGGAAAAGAATGTGCCGCGGTCGTTGTGGTAAAGCGTATTGGTCTGCTCCCAGAAGTTGGTGACTAATATGTCTTGGTACAGGTCGTTGTCGTAATCCCCATAGGCAATGCCCATGCAGCCTTGAGCCTCGCCGCTTTCGCCATAGGCAGCACCGATCATCCAGCCGATATCGACAAAAGTGCCGTCGCCTTGGTTCTGATAAAGGAAATTGGCCCCGGTGTCGTTGGCCACATAGATGTCCACATCGCCGTCCCGGTCGTAATCGCCGCCGACCACGCCCATACCGTAGAGCTTCTCTTGGTCCACCACCCGTGCCTCCACAGTCACATCGGCAAAAGTGCCGTCGCCTTGGTTGCGATATAGGATATCCCCGCCCCCCTTCATTCCGCGCGGTCCGAAGTGAACCCTCAAACCTTTCCATATATAGGACTTATTGGGAGTAGTCTGCAGAAAGTGCTTGAAATCGACGTAGTTGGCTACGTACAGATCTAGATATCCGTCGCTATCGTAATCGAAGAAGGCGCATCCTGTGCCGAATCGCTCGTCGCCTACTTGAGCGTACTCGGTCACATCGACAAAAGTCCCGTCGCCTTGATTAGCGTACAGTGCGTTTCTGCCGTAGTTGGTTATATAAATGTCCAAGTCGCCATCGTTGTTGTAATCGGCGACGGCGCATCCCATACCCCAGCCTGCGTCGCCCAAGTTCGCTTCGTCGGTAGCATCGACGAATTTACCACGCTCATTCCTATAAAAGGTATTGCGCGGGTGCTCTTGGTCTGGAAAGCCAACTACCTTCGACCCGTTCAAGATGTACAAATCCACATCGCCGTCTTGGTCGTAGTCGAAAAAAGCCGATCCTCCCATCATGCTGTCGACTAAGTACGTCTGCTCGCTATCCCCGGAGACGTTCTGTGCCACAACCCCCACTTCCCCCGCTACATCCACAAACTGGACTCGCCTCTCTACCTCCCGTCCTTCGGCAGCTAAGAGCCGCGAGGAAATGAGTAGGAAAAAAAAGAAATGCATATAAACCAGCAGTCTCTATGGGGTGGGAGTCTGCTGTCGTTTGGCGTCCAAGCTCTGGATAATCTCCTGTTGCTCTTCCGCTTCCCGATAGCGCCCTGCTTTGATGTAGGCATCTTTGAGCAGCCGACGATACTCGAGATTATGCGGATCGAGACCGATGGCCAGCTTGTACTCATTGATCGCTTTTATGTACCTACCCTGCTGGGTATAGTGAGCGGCTAATTCGCCGTGGTACTTTGGATTATCGGGCACTAAGACGACCCGTTGTTCCATATCCGCTATGTTGCCTTCACGCAGTTTTTTGAATATCTCCATCTCCTTTGCGCCCTCCTCCCTTTTGCCCTGTTTCAGGTAGGCGTTGGCCAGACCGAAATGTGCTTCGGCAGTGTAGTAGTCGAGTTCGATGGCTTTCTTGAATTTGCCAATCGCCTCTTCCTCGCTGCCGATCTTGGCGTATGCGGACCCCAAGGCGTAGTGGAAAACCGACCGGTCGGGCTCGAGCCGGATGGCATATTGATATTGCTCAATAGCTTCTTGGTATTTTTTGTCTCTTGAGTAGATCATGCCGAGCCGATAACGGGTGTAAGCCATATCGGGATTGACTGCGAGTGCCTTGACGAACTGCTCCGCTGCTTTGTCGTACTGTCGCTGGCGTTCATAGGCCATCCCCAGATTGTGTTGGAACCAGCCGTTTTCAGGGGCCAATTCCACGGCCCTGCGATGTTCCTCAACGGCGGCGGCTAGCTTGTCTTGGTCCGCCATGACAGCCCCCAGCAGGGCTAGGGACTGGTCGGTATAGACCAAGCCCAGTTTATCGTGTACCTCGGCCCAATTTGGCTCGAGTTGCAATGTTTTGTGGAATGCTTCTGCGGCCTCTGCCAGCTTGCCTATTGCCATATAGGCGTTTCCCAAGACAAAGTGGATAGACGGTTCGTTGGCGACCAGTTTGGCCGCTTGCCGCAATTCCTCTATGGCTTGAGAATAGGCCCCTTCTTCTAGGTATATCGTCCCGAGCCGGTAGCGAGAGGGACCGTAGTTGGGGTTGAGGTCGATAACAGCTTTGAAATGCTCTGCTGCTTTAGCCCGCTCTTGGGTCTGCATGTAGATGATACCCAAGCCGTGGTGAGCGGGAAAATACTTGGGGTTGGCCGCAATGGCTTTTTGATAAGAATCGAAAGCCTCGTCGTACTCTTGGCGAATAAAAAAAAGTTTGCCCAACTTGTAGTGTGCTGGCGCGTAGCTTGGATCAATCTGGAGTACCTTGAAAAATTCCTTTTCCGCCTCGCCCAATCGGTTTTGTAAGGCGTAGATGAAACCGAGGCCGTCGTGCGGATAGATATTATTGGCGTCTAATTCTATCGCTTTCCTGTACTCCCTTTCCGCGCTTTCATAGTCGCCCTTTTGGGCATGGCGCAGGCCTAGCTTATAATGCTCTTGGCTCCTTGAGGAAGCATTCGTCTCGCCATCCTGTCCATGCGCGGCTCCAACGTGGCATAGGATACATATCAATGAAATTGTATAGCCGATTCGGCAAATGGTCTTTAATGCCTGCCGCAGACCTAGAAAATACATAGAGAAATTATCCTCTCCCAAAGGGCACTGTGAGTCTTGCCGGACGGACAGGGGAGACTAGTGGTTGTGTGCCATCCCGTCCGATTCATTGCTTGGGTTGATGGCAAAAGATTTAAACTGGCGGCGAGTCGGATGCGAATCACCTTCGCGGATGTATAGGTATTGGTCCATTTCGACGTCGTTGAAAATCTGCACTTCTCCGCTGGCGGGCCAGACGATTTCGATCGCTTGGATAGACTCAGCCTGTCCTAGACCTATTTCGCATTGCAGGCTGGAGGCACCAAAACTGCCCCCGCTGGTCACCGTGGAATAAATATCGCGGCTGCCAGATGCAGTATTCACGCTCACCTTTACGCGCACTCCAATGGCGGACCGATTGGTACGCCTGCCTTCGAGCCGGAGCTTGATCCAATGATTGCCGTGTCCTGGATTGGCAAAGAGGACGTTCTGATAGACATCGCCGGTAAAGGCTCCGCCAATGACCGAAAAAACATCTTGGTCGCCATCGTGGTCAATATCGCCAAAAGCCACCCCGTGGCCCTTCTGCAAATGCCCAAAGCCACCCGAGGTGGTGACATCTTGGAAGGAATTGCCGTCGGCATTGCGGAACATGCGGTTGGGGACTAGCGTAGCCATATACGGGTCGCCGGTGCCGATATAACAATCTTGGTACCCGTCGTTGTCTAGGTCGCCGAAATTGCTGCCCATGGCTATGAGAGGCTCGTCGAGTCTTACCTTGCGCGTGACATCGGTGAAAGTCCCGTCGCCGTTGTTGCGGTACAGCCGGGGCTCTTCAGCGCGGTGGGGCAAGCCCAAATAAGCGGCCGCCACGTCTGCTACCTCACCTTTGAAACCGGCGACGAATATATCCTGCCATCCGTCATTGTCGTAATCCCAGAACCAAGTCGGAAAACTATAGGGTGGCCCGGCTACGCCTGCCGTGGCCGTCACATCGGCGAAACGCCCGCTCCCCTGATTGCTAAAGAGCAGATTAGATTCTTCGGGTTTCAAGCGCGAGATGTATAGGTCCAGTTGTCCATCGTTGTCGTAGTCGCCCCAGACCACTCCTTTAACCCAGCCGACCACATCGAGCCCTGCTGCCTCGGCCACATCGACGAATTGTACCGCCGATACTCCGCGTCCAGAATCTTCGCCTTGGTTGCGGAACAACTCGCACGGATGAATGGCGCTATCCTGAGATTCGTTGCCGACAAATAGGTCGATCCAACCGTCGTTGTCGAAATCGCCCCAGGCCGCTGTCTGAGTTGGGTGGAAAGTGAGCAAGCCGGCTGCCTCGGTCGCATCGAAAAAGCGCCCATTCCCTCGATTGGCCAACAGCGAGTTGGGGTAGCGTCCCTCGTCGAGCCAAGCGCCGCGCAGCACCAGTACATCCGCATAGCCATTATTATCGTAGTCGGCTTGGCAGATATTCAAACCGCCCACAATCCCCTCTAAGCCTGCCGCTTGGGTGCGATCGGCGAAGGTGCCGTTTCCTTGGTTGCGGAAGTAGCGGAGTGGGTCGCGCAAGCCCCAAGATGAAGCCACGATATCGAGGTAGCCATCGCCGTCAAAGTCCTCCATAATGGCTCCGCCTGAGAGCCCCACCACATCCAATCCCAACTGGGGAGCGACGTCGCGAAAAACCCCAATGTCGTAATCAGAGGTGAAAATTTCGGGTGGAATCAGCAAGTTCGGCGGCACCTCTTCTGGGTACTGACCCAGCGTCATATAGGCGATATTGAGTAGCCAACGGGCCGACAAATTGATTGGATCTCTGCTCAGAAATCCTAAAAATTCCTCGACAGCGGCACTCGATCCGCGCTTGATTTGATGCACTCCGGTGTTGCGAATCGGCATTAGGCAAGAGTCGATATTGTGTTGCACAACACAGTTTTCTTGTTCGCCCAAACGAAGATAGGCCAAGCCCACTAGTAGTTGGAAAGAATGCCGAAGCCGAGGATGGTGGGCCACAGTCTGCAATTGCCGGTATTCCCGCACTGCTTGCTCGGGTTGGCCGGCTTGCAGCAGTTCGTTGGCAAGAGAAAATCGGGCTTGTAGGATTTGCTCTCGCCCGCGAGGATTGGTGGCTACATCGGCTTGGCGTAGGTGGTCCAACTGAGCGCGGAAATATGCAACTCGGTCCAGATTCACATACGGATGCGTGGCGGGATCGACATTGACGGCTATGTCTTCTAGGAGTTCAGCCATGCGCTGAGTGCTGGCCGCTTGCTCTCGCTCGGTACAGGCTACTAAGACAAGAAACCATCCTACAATAATTGGGACCCGCATGGAGCGATCTGCCTTGTTATTGTCATTATTGCCCCTGCCAGCCTGCCCCTGCAACCTAGACGAGGGGATAGACCAGCCTTTCGGGCTCCATCAATAAAAGATGGCTGCCATACAATCTATTTTTAAGTGCGCAACAACCGAGCCTACCCGAAAAACCCGTCGGGGTACGGATCGGGATTGAGCAGAGGAGCCGTCCAGTCGCCAACTTCGTCCAGCCCTACCGGGGCACCGCCGCACTCCACGTGCGATTTGAAGCCGGCGAGAAACATCTGCACCTTCTCGTAGATGGCTTCGTGGGGCTCGGGCATTTTTCGGGTTTCGAACATCTCCTGCATCTCCAGCAGCAGGGGAACCCAAAAGTGGATGCCGCTGTGCACGAACTGCTCAAAGGTGCGCTCCCCGAATACCCGGATCCAGCCCCACGTCCCCGATATTTCCTGCAGCGATCCGTAAAAGGTCTTCCCCCCTTCGCCTCTGGGTTCGTATTCAAAGGTGAGGTGACCATTGGGGACATGCCAGTCGGGCGTCTGGTAGGCCACGCTCTTAATGCCGCCGCCGATACACGCGTAGATCATGTACAGGCCGTGAATACCGTGGGTAGCGTAATCGGACATGGAATTGGCCGCGGCAAAACCCCTGATCGGTTCAATGGCCGCCACTTCGCGTTTGATGTGCTCAATTTCCGGTGCCGATCCGAAGGAGGAACCCGACATGATGGGCGTGTCGTGCTTTTTGGACAAATCGATTATTTCCTGCGCGTCTTGGAGGTTGAGGGCAAAGGGGCGGTTGATGAAGATGGGGACGCCGGCCTCCAAATAGGGTCTGGCCAATTCTTTGAAGTGCAGGGTTGAATCAAAATCGGAGAGGATGACGCCGTCCACCTTGCCGACCATATCCCAATAGTTCTCCACCGCTTCGACCCCTTTGTAGGTATCGCAGAAGTCCTTGACGCTTTCTTTATCCATATCCCAAACGTGGGTCATGACCATGCCGGTCATACGCGTCGTGCAGCCCATGAATTGGCGCGGGCAGGTGGGATCGATGATCGGACCCCATATACCTGAGATGTGCACGTACCGGGCGCAGGTTAGAACGCCCACTCTGACGAGAGATGCATTCGACATGGTCTTTCTCCTTTTTCTATTGAGCGGGAGATCTGTTGCGGTAAAGTGATTCTAAGAATACGGACGCGGTATTGGGTCAACAAGATGAATGTTGGAATAGATGGCCCGTCGGCACTGGGGCCGCGACCGCTGCCGTTGCATCGGTGCGTGATTGCGTACATAGTTCCTGTAGGTAGATCAAACGATTAAGGAGGTGTCAATGCCTGTTATCGACGCTCATGTTCACGTGCTGCCCAACTTTGCTCCTATGGCTCCTTGGGAAGACCTAGGGCGGGTAGATCGGCTCCTCCACCACATGGATGAATGCGATGTCGATAAAGCCGTCGTGCTGCCGGTGGTGGCGGAGTACTCGCCGGGCAACAATCAGGAGTGCGCCCAGTGGGGGCGAGAGCATCCCGACCGGCTGGCCGTATTGACGGATGTACCCATGCATCAGCAAGACGCTGCCGAGCGGGTCTTGCGGGCGGGCGAGGAATTCGGTGCCGTGGGCACTAGTTACTACCCACCCAAGCTCGATGAGAAAATGCAGTGGATGTTGGAAGAGGCTTGCGACGCGCTCTGGCGGGCGTACAAAGACACTGGCTTAGTCTGCAATCTGCAAATCGGGCCGGCCAATTACGGAGTCTTGCTGGAGTTGGCACAGAGGTATCCAGAGATCCGTTTTGTTGCCAATCACCTAGCCCTGCCCGGGTTGGCCGGCGGCCCCGATGCCCAAGACGAGACGTACGGAGGACTGCGGCAGGCTTCGGCCTATCCCAATTTGTCGATCAAAGCGTCGGGGTTCTACGCGGCGGCGGCGACTCCTTGGGATTTCCGCTGTCCCCAAGCGCTGGGATTTTTCAGGCGCCTGCTCAAGGGCTTGGGGGCCGACCGCCTGCTATGGGGGTCGGATTGGCCGCCGGTCGG
The DNA here is from genome assembly GCA_009840005.1 of Gemmatimonadota bacterium. The sequence goes on along the minus strand of VXOR01000062.1, from coordinate 28,650 downwards.
CCGCCATGTCACGTACCGGCAGAGTTTGGAAATAATCCGTACTTTTGCCGCGGAGTTAGACGAGGGAGATCGGGCTAAAGTGCTGGGGGAGAACGCCGCTCGGGTTTACGGGATTTGAGTGACGTCTAATTGAAAGGGACTTATTGTGCTGAATACCGACGTCGAGCGCTTTGACTCAGAAGGCTATTGCTTTTTCCCCGATGTTTTCGGGCCGGACGAAGTCGACGCCATGCAGTATTCGCTGGATGTGGGCGTGCGCGCGGGTTTTCTCGACCGGGATCAATACTACGGCGAGCCGCACACCAAGGAAGTGTTCTGGCTGGAGGTCTGCCGCTATCCGTACCTACTCGATGCAGTGGAGGCCGTCTTGGGTCCCAACCTGATCTTGGTCTATTCGAGCATGTTCATCAAGCTGCCGGGCGATGGAACCAGCGTGGGTTGGCACCAGGACAACAACTATTGGCCGAGTGTGCACGGCACCGATGTGGCCACAGTGTGGCTGGCGCTCGACGACGCGGACGCTGAAAATGCCGCCATGAGCATCATACCCGGTTCACACCGGGACTACCAAGAGATGGAAACCGTGCCTGCGGGAGAGACCGAGATGTTGAGAAAGAAGGTGCAGGTCGCCCCCGAAATGGAGGCCCAGGCCGTGATGATGGAGATGAATGCCGGTAGTCTATCCATTCACGACTCCTATATTCTGCACGGCAGCCTAGCGAATGAAAGTGGCCGCCGCCGCGCTGGCTATACGATTCGCTACTGTAGCACAGATACCGCTTGGGTGGACATGGACCAACATCCGATTCCGGTGTTTCTAGTGCGCGGGGAAGGGGGGGCGCGGGGGGAGCGGTACACGGATTTGCGGCCTGAATAACTCGCTGTTTGTACACTTAGGAGGAATCCAAAATGGCCTACGTATCTATTGCCGCTAAGACCCGCAAAAACCCGCCCCATTGGGCCGTGCGCCAACGCGACTTGATTGCTTTGATGGACCGCGCCGCCCACCCCTTTGTCGAACACAGTACTCGTCCAGACGGCACTCTGATCCAGCGCACGGAGTGGACCAGCATGGACGGCACGGACAATGGCTACGAGGCCTTCCTATCGTTCCCGCTATTTTACCTGCTGGGCGGCGGCGAGCACATCTACCAGATCGCCGGCAAAGAGTGGGACGCCATCACTTGGCAGTACGCCAACTACGGCACGGTCGAGCGCGAGTTTGTCACTGGCTTTGACTGGTTCCATCACTCTGAGAGTTATACCTACATCTACTACTTGGCGCTGGCCGATCCCGCCCATCTCATCAACCGCACTCGCGCCCTGCGCTACGCCGCCATGTACACCGGTGCCGACCCGCTGGCACCCAATTGGGACGCTCAGCGCAAAATGATCCGCTCGCCACTCAACGGCAGCAAAGGCCCGCGCTTTGTCACTACTCAAGTCGATTGGGATTACCACCGACCCATCCTAGCCAACTATCTGGCACCCTTTGAGGACATTCCAGGTGCTGATAGCTCCGACCCGCTCTTCAAGGTCGATTGGACGGATGACGAAGTCTTCGCCCAGGTCCTCGACTTGATCAATCAGCGCATGACCCGTTGCGATGTGCCCCTCAACCTGAGTGTCACCAGCTTGATAACCAACGCCTATCTCTACACTGGCGACGACCAATACAAAACCTGGGTGCTCGATTATTTGCAGGCGTGGGAGGAGCGCTGCGCGGCCAACGGCGGCATCATGCCCGACAATATTGGACCCGAGGGAACCATTGGCGAGTTGATGGACGGCAAGTGGTGGGGTGGGTACTACGGCTGGCGCTGGCCGCACGGAGCGCGCAATATCGTCGAGCCGGCCCTAGTGGCCGGCAGTTGCGCCCTGCTGATGACCGGCGATGATTCCCATTTGGACTTGGCTCGTTCGCAGCTCGACATGCTGTGGGAACTGCGGCGCGAGGAGGACGGTCGCGTCAAGGTGCCAGCCCGCCACGGCGACCAAGGCTGGTTTGATTTTCGGCCACCCGATCCCTACTTGTACATTCATTTATATTACTTGAGCCAAAGCGAGCGAGATTTGGCTCGCCTCGACGAAGTCTTTCCCGACCGCGCCGCTTTCGCCGGTCTGCCCCCCGACTGGGGCGCGGCCAAAGCCGGCATCTGCCCGCCGACGGCTTGGTTTGCCTTTGTCGAAGGCAAAAACTTAGGCTACGTCGATCAGGTGGTTGACTCGACCTACTCCAGCATCTGCCATAGTCTGAATCGCCTAGAAAGCGACGACAGCGATCCCGAGACGCGCGAGTGCTACCACTTCCAGCGGCTCAATCCAGTGCTGCCCGAAGCCCTGATCCAGATGGCCTTGGGCACGCCCGCGGCGATTTACAACGGTGGGATGCTTCAGGCCCATGTGCACTATTTCGACCCGCAGCGTCGTCGCCCCGGTCTGCCCGAGTACGTCGCGGCTCTAGTTGATCGAGTCAGCGCCGACGGAGTTAGCCTGACGCTGGTGAATACGGACCCAGTGGCAGGCCGCGATGTTTTGTTGCAAGCTGGTTCCTTTGGCGAGCACCAATTCACTAGCGCCCAACTAGAGAATGAAGACGACCAAGATCAGTCTGTTGAGGTAGGGGATCAATATCTTCAGGTGCATTTGGGACCGGCGGCTCAGGCTCGCTTGCACCTTGGGCTGAAGCGCTTTGCCCGTGCGCCCTCCTATAGTTCTCCTCTTCGCTAGGCAAATACGAGCGGCTGGTAAAAGTCGGGCTGGTGAAAGCTGGGCTTGGGCGTATTTACTGGTGCCCAACTACCCCAGTGAGGGTGAGAGGTGCGGTCGCCGCACTTGTAGAAGTTGCCCTTCCACTGAGTGCCTAGCCCTGGCGTCTGGGCACCGAAGTACTGGGCGAAGAGGACGAAGGGGACGCGGTACTCGACCGCCCAAGTTGTGGGGGTGATGAGTTCTGGCTCGACGATCTTGGGGAGGGTTGTGGCGATGCGGATGGTGGCACCGTCGGCGTCGCTGACGTTTTCAGTTGCTCGGCCTTGGGCGCGCTCGGCGGCTGACGGGCAGCGGTGCAGGAGCATGGTGCCGCCGCAGTTGACCTCGAAATTGAAGTAGGCCTGCGAATCGGGCAGGGGCGCGACGAAGAACTCGACGCAAGAATCGGTGCAGACTGAATCTTGGAAGCGCTTGGTCACGGCGCGGACGTAGCGATCCTCGACGCGGAAAATAATGGACAGCGCCCGCTCGTCGTAGAGCACACGCGCCCGAGTACGGGGGCGGTGGCCGGAATCCTCCCAAGGAAAGTGGGTGATCTCTAAGGTCTCGGCCGCTTGCCATTGGGGACGCTCCCAATCGGCGTCGGGCAGGTCGAGGGCGTCGGTGCGATGAATGGCGTAGTGCATGGAGGTATAATAATTAACCGTGAAGCCGCGTGAAAGCGGCTCCGCGCTGTTTGACGGGGGGCACGGCCTCCAGTATTTTCCTAACAAATAACAAATTGTGGAGCGACCGGCAATTGGCTGCGGGTCGCCTTTTTGCGAAAGGGATACACGTTGCGCCGAGCGATTTTTTCCGCCATTGTCGCGCTGTTCCTCGCCGGAGCGGCCCAGGCCCAGATAAAAACCATCGTCACCGATCACTTCCGGGTCCATTACACGCTTGGAGCCGAGGGCACCGCGCGCCGAGTAGCCGAAACCTGCGAGGAGGTCTTTCCTACCCTCGCGGCCGCGTATGACTACTACGATGACTTTCGTACCATCCACGTCCTCGTCTTCGACAACTCCGATGTGCTAGGCAATGGTTGGGCCAACTACTACAGCAATACCATGGCCATTTGGGCCACTAGCCTCGACTTTGAGTTGCGCGGCAGTCACGATTGGATCAAAAACGTGGTCACGCACGAGTTGACGCACATCATTACGCTCAACAAGGCGCGCAAGAAATGGCCCTTCCAGTTCGCGCTACTGTCGGTCTCGCGCTTCGACTCCAATCCAGACATTACATTTCAGTTCCCGCTGTACCATCTCAATACCCCACGCGGCTGGACCGAGGGCATCGCCCAGTACGGGGCGCACAAATTCGGCTACGACGCTTGGGATTCGCATCGCGACATGTTGCTGCGGATGGCGGTGCTCGAAGACGATCTGCTCTCGTGGGAGGAGATGGGGACAGTCTTGGACCGCATGGGCAAGTTCTACGGCGAGTTCGTGTACAATCAAGGCTACGCGATGATGGTGTACATCCACGACCAGTACGGTGCCGAGAAGGTCGATGCACTGACGCATCAGGTCGGCTCGATGAGCTTCGACCCGGCCATTCGCCGGGTGTTGGGCGTTTCCGCCGACCAGTTTTACGCGGATTGGGTCGCCTTCTTGGCCGAGAATTACGGTCGCCTCGAATCCGAAATTCGTGCGCAGGGCTTCTTTCAGGGTGCGCCATTGGACGCGATCAACGAGGGCGTGCTCGAGTACCATCCCGCGCTGTCGCCGGACGGCAAAAAACTGGCGTATCTCACCAGCGAGGAGCAGGACTATGGCCTCACGGTGCTCAAAATCTACGATTTCGAGACGCACAAAAAGACCGAGCTCAAAGGCTGGATCGATACGCGGATTAGCTGGTCGCCCGACGGGAAGGAGATCGTCTTCGTCCGCAACAAGGGCGGCTTTAACGATCTCTATATCTACAATCTGGCCGAGGACAAGGAGCGCCGGATCAGTGCCAATCTGCGCGCCAAAGACCCCTCGTTTTCCCCCGATGGTCAGCGCATCGCCTTCGTGCACAACAAGGACGGGACCAACAATCTCGGCCTCGTAGATCGCGACGGCACGGACGTGGTCTATTTGACCAATAACAACGACGCCACCCAATACATGGGGCCGCGCTTCTCGCCCGACGGCGAGTGGTTGCTCTTCAGCGTGTTCCGCGGCGAAGACCGCGATATTGCGATGATCCGCGCCGACAGCCCGCCGCGGCCCAAGGTGTTTGAGAAGGCTGAGAAGAAAAAGAAGAGCGAAGGCGAAGAAGGCGAAGAAGGCGAAGAAGGCGAGGAGGAAACCATAGAAGTCTTTCCCGATACGGTTGCCTTCGCCCATCCCGATTCGTCGGGGTTCCGTGCGGTCGTTGCCTCGCCGGCCGACGAGCGCGATCCGCACTGGCTGCCCGATGGTTCGGGTTTTGTGTTTTCGTCGGACCAGAGCGGCATTTTCAACATCTACCGCTACCGTTTGGAAAACGCCGAAGTCGAACAGCTAACCAACGTCATTGGCGGGGCTTTTGTGCCGACCGTAGCCGCCGACGAGCGCGTGGTGTACAGTGGTTACCACTCCAACGACTATAGCCTCTATAGCTTTGAGCTGGGCGAATTCGAGCGCGATGCGCACTTTGAGCCGGTGACGATGCGCGACTATCGCTCCATCTTCGACGGCCCCAAGCTCGCCGACCAGTTTCAGACCGCGACGTACAGGGGGCGCAACGTCTTGCGCTACATCCCGATTCTACAGGTCGGCCCCACGTATGTCGGCAACACTTTTGGCCTCAATCAAGCCAGCGGCGGCTTGCAGTTTTCCACCGGCGACATGCTTGGTGGGCAGGAGCTGACGGCTTGGGGCATTGTCGGCAAGAACATGCGCAATGCCACGGATCTCAATACGGATGTCGGCTTCTTCTACGAGCGCCGGCTCCGGCCACAAGTGGGCAACAACCGGACCTTCAACCCCTCGTTTTACATAGCGGGCCGACGGCGCGAAATCGACAACTTGCTCAAGGGTAGCCAGGTTGATTCGCTTGAGATTGAGGCGACCGATCTCTATCCAGTGCCGGTCGATTCGGTCACCAGCCTACTCATCCCGGACGTCCGCCAACACATCTATCAGGGCACGAGCCGCGAGGATTTGTTCAAGACATCCTTGGGGCAATTGGCCATGGGCGTCGATGTGCCGCTGACTCGGCGAACCGAGTTGAACGCCCTCTATATATGGCGCGACTACGCCGAGGGCTGGACCTTGCGCCGCTTCCGCAGCCTGAACCAGATCTATTTGGAGCAAGACGGCGTCGATATGTCAGCCTCCTTAGATCCGTCGCTTTTGGCACAAGATACCCTGTTAGTGAACAACGAGGATCCGCTGGAATTCTACGGCGACCTCAGCTTTTTTCGCACGCATATGTTGAGCATGGGTTGGCGCTACCGGAAGATCAACCCCACGGCCGACCGCTTGATCAGTCCATCGGGCCGCGCCTTGGCCCTGATCTATCGCTATATGATACCGACGGTAGCTGACTCGCTGACCGAGCAAATACCCACTGATGGAGTCCCCCGCGACCAGTTCGTCGGCGTCGAGCGCCGCATGCGGGTCAACGAATACGTGGCCGCGTACAACGAGCGAATCCAGTTGCCGTTCGACAATTCGCTCAACATTGAGCTGATTGGCGCGTACAAAAACGTCCGTCTCAAGCCCCGCTTTATCGAAGACGGTGGGTTTTTGGAGGGCCGCTACTACTGGCCGCTGCGCTACTATATCGGCGGGCGCAACTTCCTCAGTGGCTATCCCTATTTCACCGACTGGGGGACCAAATTGCTCTACGCCCGCGTCGGCTACGGATTTCCGATTCTCAAGCGCATCAGCAGTCGCTTTATCAATTTCAACTTTTCCAAGCTCTACGCCGAGCTATTTGCCGAAGCCGGGGTGGTGGGCAATTTCTCGCGCTTTGAGGACATCGACTTTTGGAAGGGGAAGCGATGGCGGTCTCGGCCCAACATGGACCAATTCCTGACCGATGTGGGCGGCGAGTTGCGGTTACAGCTTTTTACTTTCTACCGCATTCCCATGTTTGCCTATTTCCAAGTGGCGCGTCCGCTCCCGTCGTCGCGGGTGAAGTGGTTCGAGAGGTTGCCCAATGGCGACTGGGGAGAACCCGACTGCAACCCGAGCGAGAAGAGGGACTGCTACCTGACTGTGAGGGACTCCGAAGGCGACCTAGACGAGATTGACAACTGGCGCTTCTACTTTGGGTTCGGGCTATGAAACGCGCGGAGCGTCAGGTGGGCAAAGTCGATCTGCACAAGCTGGCCTTGCGGCTCAAAGTGATAGAAATGATCGGCCTATACGCCCACCGCCGCCGCCTCGACGAGGCCTATTTGCGCTGGTATCGCTTGATTCAGCCCAACTGATTTTCAAGTTCGGCCTCGTTGCAAGAGCTTAAGCGCGAGCTGGGCGTAGCTCAAGCTGGAGATTACTACCAAGACCGCCGCCGCTAGGCATAGCCCGGTGCGCAAGCTGGCCGGGGCCTCGAGGACGTAGCTGAGGGCCGTGAGCACCATGCAGACGGTTGTGTATTTGCCCCAGCGGTTGGCGGCAATGACCAGCCCCTGTGAACGCAAGAACAATCCCCCTACCAACACGATTGCCATATCGCGGGCAAAGAGCATCCCCAAAAGCCACAGCGGCAAATCGCGCCAGAAGACTAGCCCGCCGAGTAGGCAAGCGAGGAAAATTTTATCGGCCAGTGGGTCGAGTATCTTGCCGAGGCGGGAAACTTGGTTGTAGCGCCGCGCTACCCAGCCGTCGCCGATGTCTGTGATGCCGGCAATGAGCAGCAGGAGCACGGCTTGGAACTGGGCTGCCGGTCCCTGAGCGATGAAGTGGAGCAGAAAGGGGATGAGCAGAACCCGCAGGACGCTGAGGAAATTGGCCGACATTGCCGAGCTATTGCAGCATTTCGCGAGCGTGTTGGCGCGCTGTATCCGAAATGGTCTCACCGGCCAACAGATAGGCAATTTCCTCGGCGCGGGCCTTGGCGTCGAGTGGCACGACCTCAGTAGTGGTCCGCTGTTGCTCCTGCTGCTTGCGCACTGAAAAGTGCTGGTCGGCGAGGCTGGCAATTTGCGGTAGGTGAGTGATGACGATGGTTTGGTGTGCCGCGGCGAGGGTCTGTAGCTTGCGGCCAACGGCCGCGGCAATGCGGCCCGAGATCCCAGCGTCGATTTCGTCGAAGACCAAGGTCGAAACGAGGTCGCGCCCGGCGACCGCTTCCTTGAGAGCCAGCATCACGCGCGAGATTTCCCCGCCCGAGGCAATGCGCGCTAGGGGTCGTGGGGGTTGGCCGGCATTGGCGGAAATGTGGAAGGCGACGTGCTCCATGCCGTGTTCGCCCGCCGCGTAGCGCCGCCCATCGCGCTGAACTATCCCCTCTGGGTCTTCGGCGGTTGCCAACTCAATGTAGAACTGGGCCTTGGCCATGCCCAACTCCCCGAGGGCGGCGACTAGCGCCCGCGACAAGGTGGCGCTGGCCTGCTGACGAGCCGCAGAAAGGGCGAGGCAACAGGAGGCAAATTCGGCGAGTGCTTGATCGCGGAGTTCAGCCGCTTGGGCCAGCTCGTCGCGGAGGCGGTCAGCGCGGTCTTCTCGCGCCGCAAGCTCGCGGGCGCGTTCTAACACGGCGTCGAGAGTGCCGCCGTATTTCTTTTTGAGCGCGCGCAGGCCGTCGCGGCGCTCGCGCAGTTCGTCGGCTCGTCCAGGGCGCACCTCGATGCTGCGGGCGTAGTCGCGGAGTTGACCGGCTAGGTCTTCGACCTCGTAGATCAGTTCCTCTAAGGCCGCGGCTTGGGGCCCGAGCGCAGGGTCGATTTCGCGCAGCCGGTCTAGCTGACGGCGAACTTGGCCGAGTGCCTCGTAAACCGCGCCTTCGCGCTGATAGAGCGAGTCGTAAAGCTGGAGGCCGCCCTGGGATAGAGTCTCAGCGTTGTCTAGGACTTGCAACTCGCGTTCCAATTCGGACTCTTCGCCCGGTTGGGGTGCGAGGCGGCGGATCTCTTCTAACTGGAAAGCGCACAACTCGTCTTCGGCTGCGAGTGCGTCGCGTTCTGAGCGCAGCCGGTCGAGGTGGGCCACGCTATCGCGGTAAGCGCGCCAGTGCTGGCCCACGAGGCGGCGCTGGTCGTCGAGCCCGGCAAATGCGTCGAGAAAGCGGGCGTGGAGCTTGGGGTCGAGTAGCGATTGGTGTTCGTGTTGGCCGTGCAAGTCAACCAAGGTCGCGCCGATTTGCTTTAGTTGCTTGATTGGCTGACCTTGGCCGTTGACAAAGGCGCGCGAGCGGCCTTGGCCTCGAATCTCGCGGCGAAGGATGAGTTGGCCATCCTCCAAGACAACGCCCAGATCTGCTAAGCGCGCGTTTTGACCTTGGTCGTCGAGTTCAAAAAAGCCCTCCACCGCGCACGAGCTAGCCTCTTTGCGCACTAAATCGGCGTTGACAGGTCCGCCGAGGATGGAGTTGAGGGCACCGATGAGGATGGACTTGCCGGCCCCGGTCTCGCCGGTGATGACGTTGAGGCCGGGGCCAAATTCGATCACCGCTTCTTCGATAAGGGCAAAGTCCTTGATGTAGAGGCGAGTCAACATCGGGCCGAGGCCGAGGGGTTAGTGGTCGTCTTCGTCGTCCAGAAAAGAGAGGCGGAACTGGCCCTCGGCCTCGGCGGTGAGGACTTGGACGCGCTCGCGGGTCTGGTCGAGCCACTGGCCGCAGGTGCGCGAGGCGGCAACGCCTTTTTCAAATACTTCGAGGGCCTCTTCGAGCTTGAGGTCGCCTGCTTCGAGACGCTGAACGCTCTCTTCGAGCACGGCTAGGGCTTCTTCAAAAGATTTACTCATTGAGTTTCTCCTCCACACGGCAGATAGCGCCTCCGCGGTGAAAGCGCAGTCGCAGTTTGTCGCCCGGCTGAAGCTCGTTGCCGTCGCGGACGAGGCGTTTATTGGCGACTCGTTCCACTAGGGCAAAACCGCGCGCTAGGCTCGTGAGCGGGCTGAGGTCGTCGAGGCGGGTGGTAGCGGTGGCTAGGGCCTCGACTCGAGTGCGCAAAAACCAATCGAACGCGGTAGAAAGGGCTTGGCGCCGCTCATCGAGGTATAGGCTTTGCTGCTGCAAGCGATCGTCGAGGCGTGCGCGCAGGCGGTCCGGGTCGCAGTGGCGCAACCGCTCCTCTAAGGAGCTGAGATAGCGCTCCATTTCCGCTAGCAACCGACCTTGTTGCTCGGCGACGCGCTCGCGCAGGGCGCTGCGTTCACGGGCGACTATTTCGGCTGCGGCCGAGGGGGTTGGGGCGCGACAATCGGCCACGTAGTCGGCGATGGTGTAGTCGATCTCGTGGCCGACGGCAGAGATGACGGGCTGCGGCGACTGGTAGATGGCCCGGGCGACGGATTCGTCGTTGAAGGGCCAGAGATCTTCTGGAGCGCCGCCGCCGCGGCCGACGATCAATACGTCGATGTCGCCTAGCTGATTTAAACTGGCGATGGCGGCGGCGACCTCAGCGGCGGCCCCCTCGCCTTGAACCCGAGCGGGGCAGAGGACGATATCGATGTCCGGGGCGCGGCGGTCGAGGATTTGGAGGATGTCGCGGATAGCCGCGCCGGTCGGCGAGGTCACTACGCCGATTTTGCGGGGATACGGGGGCAGGGGTCGCTTGCGGCTTTCGTCGAAAAGCCCTTCATCCTCTAAGCGGTTTTTGAGTTGCTCGAAGGCGATAGCCAACTCGCCGACGCCAGCGGGTTTGATCTGCTCGGCATAGAGTTGGTACTTCCCGGCGCGCTCAAAGACGGAGATATATCCATACACCTGCACCTGCATGCCCTGTTGGGGGCTGAAGGAGAGCGAGCTGGCCTGCCACTTGAACATCACCGCGCTTAGCTGGCTCTCGTTGTCTTTGAGCGTGAAATAGCGGTGGCCGGAGCTGTGGTGGGTGTACTGAGAGATCTCGCCCTCAACCCAGCACTTGGGCAGGCTCTCTTCGAGCAGCCCCTTGACTTGGCTGGTGATTTCGGAGACCGAGTAAGGCCGGTGAGTTGCATCTTCGGCGTCGGACCAGAAGAGCGGCTCTTGAAAGGACATAGATGCTCCTAATCAATTAGGAATTAGGAATTAAGAATTAGGAATTAGGCGCAACAAGGCCACTAATTCCTAATTCTTAATTCCTACGAGGTCAAGGCTCTGCTAGCTGCAATCGCTCGATCCGGGTGGCCCGGCCGCTTGCCTCGTCGGCCTCGACGAGTGCGCCGCAGAGGACCGCCTTGCCGTCGGCGGGCTTGAAGCGGGTGGGCACTTGGGTGAGGAAGCGTTGGATGGCTATTTCGGGACGCACGCCAATCACGGATTCGCGGATGCCGGTCATGCCAGCGTCGGTTAGGTACGCCGTGCCTTTGGGCAAGATGCGCTCATCCGCGGTTTGCACGTGGGTGTGGGTGCCGATGACTGCGGTGGCCAAGCCGTCGAGGTGGAAGCCCATAGCCATTTTCTCCGCCGTGGCTTCGGCGTGGAAATCTACAAAGACTAAGGGCGTCTCTGTGCGCAGGCGCTCGACCTCGGCGTGGCCCGTGCGGAAGGGGCAGTCGATGGTGGGCATCCCGGTGCGCCCTTGGAGGCAGAGCACGGCCACTGGGGGGCCGCCGCGTGCGGCGACGACGGTCGCACCAATGCCGGGAGCGTCTTTGGGGTAGTTGAAGGGGCGCAGGACGCGGTCGGATTGGTCTAGGTACGGGATGAACTCGCGGCGGTCCCAAACGTGGTTGCCACTAGTGATGATGTCGGCACCATAGCTGTGCAGCTTGTGCACGATGCGGTCGGTGAGGCCAAACCCTCCGGCGGCATTCTCGCCGTTGGCGATTACCAGAGAGACTTCGCGCTGTTTTACTAACTCGGGAATTACGGCGGCGGCAACCCGGCGGCCCGGCCGGGCAAAGATATCGGCGACAAAGAGAATGTTCACCGTGCGTGAGACTCGGCACGCATCTCGCGGATGATGCAGACGCGCAACTGCCCAGGGTATTCGAGTTGTTGTTCGAGCTTGGTGGTGATGTCGTCGGCGAGTTGTTCGGCATACGTGTCATCTACCACTCCGCTGTCGACCAAGACCCGAACCTCCTTGCCGTTTTGCAGGGCAAAAGCCTGTTTCACACCCACGTAGTCGGCTGCGAGTTCCTCAATGTAGTGCAAACGGCGGATGTACTCCTCGACTTTTTCTTTGCGGGCACCCGGGCGGTGGGTGGAGATTTCGTTGGCGGCTTCGACTAGTACGGCGATGGCTGAGCGCGAGGGCGTATGCTTGCTATGGGTTTCGATAATTTGCACAACTTCAGGGCTTTCGCCGCTCTTGCGGGCCAGTACGGCACCGCTTTGTGCTGGGTCGTTGCCCAACTCAAAGTCCTGTGCCTTGCCGATGTCGTGCAAGAGACCAGCGCGGCGCGCCAGCACTATGTCAAGGTCGAGCATTTCGGCCATCATGCCAGCCAAAAACCCGACTTCCTTGCTGTGGACCAACAAGTTTTGTCCGTAGCTGGTGCGGAAGCGGAGCTTGCCCAGCGTTTCCAATAGCGACTCGGATAAATCGTGAATGCCGAGGTCAAAGGCGGCTTTGGAACCGGACTCGCGGATCATCTCCTCGACGGTGCTGCGGGCCTTGTCATACACTTCCTCAATGCGCCCAGGGTGGATGCGCCCGTCGCGGATGAGCGTTTCGAGAGTGTGTCTGGCCACTTCGCGGCGCAGTGGATCAAAGCCCGAGAGCATAACCATACCAGGGGTATCATCGACAATGACTTCGACGCCGGTGATCATTTCAAAGGAGCGGATATTGCGCCCGTCGCGACCGATGATGCGCCCCTTCATGTCGTCGAAGGGGATGGGCACTACCGAAAGCGTACTCTCGACGGTTAGTTCCCCGGCGAAGCGCTGGATGGCGCGGGTGATGATTTCCTTGGCCTCTAGGTTAGCCGTGGCAACCGCGGTGTCCTTGAGCTCGCGGACCTTGCGAGCGGCAACTCGGCGTGCGCCTCCCTCTAGCTGATCAAAAAGTATGCGCCGGGCTTCTTGCTGGCTGATGCCAGCTAATTCTTCTAGTCGCTGACTCTGCTCTCGGACGAGGTCCTGAGCTTGGACCTCGGCTGCAGCTATGGCCGCCTCGCGGCGGTCGAGGTCCTGCTCAGCCTTGAGCTGTTCGCGCTCCTTGCTCGTGAGCAGGTCTATTTTGCGCTCTAGTTGCTGTTCGCGATCTAGCAGCTTGGCCGCCAGATCGCGCAACGAGCGCCTCTGTGTCTCTTGCTCCTTTTTCAGCGGAGCCCGCTCTCGATGCCACTCATCCCTTACTTCAAGCAAGGCATTTTTTTTCAAGACCTCGGCTTCTTGGCGGGCGCGGGCGACGATCTGGTCAGCGGTGGCTTGGGTGCTGTGCAGTTTGCTGTTGCGCAGCCGCTCACTCCCTAGCCAGCCGAGGAGACAGCCGCCAGCGAAAAAGGCGACGGCAGAACAGATTAGGACTATGTAGTCAAACCCATTAAACAAGGGTATCTCTTTCTTATCCTTATCGGTCTCGACGCCTTCGGGCATCGGGCCAGAGCACGGGATGGAACCCGACTCGGGATACTTCAGCTATCGGAACGGGGGACTTCTACTTCGGCGAAAAGGTGCCCAAGCGAGGTGGCGAGCTGAGAAGTCCGCTGGGCTATATCGGCTTCAGCGGAAACGTAGTCCGCTCGCAGGGAGAGGAGTTCCTCCACTAAGCTCAGACTGGCCAAGATGGCCACTTGGAGTGGGGAGCCGCCTTGGAGCTCGTGCTTGACTTCGTGCATGCGCTCGTCCACCATCTCGGCGAGCTGTTGCACGTGTTCGGCAGAGTGATCTTCGTCGACTCCTAGGGTATAGTGCTTGTCGAATATTTTGACCACTACTTGGGACGACATACTAGACCCCTTTCTCAGATGTCTTTGTCTTATTCAGCTTCTGTGTGGGCTACTTTGGTCTGCTCAAGGTGTGCGTTTTTGCTGCTGAAGGCACCATCCAAGCGGCTGAGGAGTTGTTCGATGCGTCCCTTTACCGCTTCTTTGTCCTTTTTGATCTGTTCGTTTTCACTGCTGACGACGCTGATTTTTGCTTCGAGGCTCTGGAGGTCTGCCTGCAGGGTATCATTTTTTTCTTTGAGGCTCTGGAGCTGCCCATTCAGTTCGTCGTTTTCCTTGCGCAGCGTTTCGAGTGTTCCTGTCAGACGATTAATGTACTGCTCAAGTCGCTCAAAATTTTCGTTTACATCCATTGGGGTGACTGTACTCCTGATTGAGGTTGAATTAGCGCAAGCGAGCGCCGAACCGCGCTTTGAGACGCTTGAGCATCGCAGAGATCGCCGCGTCGGCCTGAGCGTCCTGCAACGTCTGTTCGTGGTCGCGCAGACGGATGGCGAACGCCACGCTCTTGTGGCCTGTTTCTATTTGATCCCCTTGATAGAGGTCAAAAACCTCGATGGATTCGACGAGGTGGAGCGCACTATCTCGCATGGTGGCGATAAGTTCGGCCGTTGCAGTGTCTGCGCGTACGACTATGGCCAAGTCGCGCTCGATCGGCGGAAACTTGGGAAGCGCGGTAAACGAGCGTTCTCGACCATGCCAATGGCGTACTAGCGCGGTAAACGATATTTCAAAAATATGTACTTGGCGCTCTAAATCAAATGCCGCGCATAAGTCGGTCGAAGCTTGGCCCAGCCAGCCGAGCGGCTGGCCTCCGAGGGAAATACAGGCTGCGTGTCCCGAGCGGCACTCGGGGCGGTCGGCGGCCGCAAAGCGCAAATCCCCCTCGCCCACGAACGCTTCGAGCAAGCCCTTGAGGTCAAAAAAGTCGGCTTCACGGGCGTCGGCTTGGTAGGGAGAAGCTGAGACGCGGCCCGACCACAGGGCTGCGAGATGCCAGTTTTCCTCGGGCCTTGCGTCCTTTTCGGCCGCGGCGACAAAGCTCTTGCCCAGTTCAAAAATGGCCACTCCTGCGGCCCGCTGGTTGAAGTTGCGACGTGCGACATCTAATAGGCTCGGTACCAAGGTGGTTCTCAAGGCGTCTTGGGTTTCGGTCGGCGGATTGGCCAAGCGAGCGGCACGGCCTGCGGCATCGACTAATTCGAGCCAGCGGGATTCGACGATCGTATTGCTGACGACTTCGTCTAAACCCAAGCCCAAGAGCCGTTGCCGAGCGACCTGTCTAAAGGTGAACTCGGGGTCGCGCCGGGTAATCCAAGGCCCAGATGCTTCTTGACGGCCCTCGATGCGGTCGAAGCCGTAGATGCGGCCAACTTCCTCGATTAGGTCGGCCGGGCGCGTTAGGTCGGGGCGGAAGCTCGGGGCCGTTACCTCAAGGGATCGGCCCGATTCGACTCGACAGCCGAGGCGTTCGAGAATCTGAACGACAGCAGCGAAGTTTAACTCCGTAGCCAAGATCTGGTTGGTGCGCTTGACGCAGAGTGGGATTTGGCGGCGTTGGCCGGGGCGGGGGTACACGTCTAAGGGCTCTGGGGCGACCGTGCCGCCGGCTAGTTTGGCGATTAGGTGAGCGGCGCGGTCAATGGCTCGCACTGGGGCATCCCAATCGGCACCGCGCTCAAAGCGCGTGGCTGCCTCAGTGAAAAGCCCTAGCCGAGACCGGGCTAGCCGCACCCGCGATGGTGCGAAATACGCGCTTTCGAGCAGGATGTCCGTGGTGTCCGTCGATACCTCGGAATGAGCCCCCCCCATGACCCCGGCTAGTGCTTGGGGTCGCGTTCCATCGGCGATGACCAGCATCTCTTCGTCGAGCTGGCACTGGGTGGCGTCGAGGGTTTCCAAGGTCTCACCGGAACGCGCCCGGCGGACGATGATGCGCCGCTGGTCCAGTGCATGTAGGTCGAAGGCGTGCAGGGGATGCCCCAATTCCAGCAGCACGTAGTTGGTTATATCAACGATGTTGTTGATTGGACGCTGCCCCACGGCTTGCAGTCGGCGCTGGAGCCACTCGGGCGAGGGGCCAACCTCGACGCCGCGTACGACGCGGCCGACGTAGCGCGGGCAATCGTCTGGTGCCTCGATGTCGATCTGCACATCTTCTGCGGTGGCCGGTCCGCTTTCGGGCACTTGTATGTTGGGAAAACGGAGGGGGTTGCCGGTGAGTGCGTGGACCTCACGGGCAATGCCTAAGAGGCTCAGGCAGTCCGGGCGATTGGGCGTAACTTCGAAGTCGATGACCACGTCGCCGAGGCCAGTGGCCGAGGCAAAGGAGGTGCCGACCGGGAGGCTCTCGTCGAGCACCACAATGCCGTCGTGGTTATCACCTAGCCCGAGTTCGTCTTCGGCACAGAGCATGCCCTCGGATGCAACGCCGCGAATTTTGGCTTTTTTGATTTGCATGCCGCCGGGCAGCGTGGTGCCGGGCAGGGCGACGGCGACGGTTTGCCCAGCCGCAACATTGGGTGCCCCGCAGACGATGGTGTTGACTCCGATCCCTACATCGACTTGGCAGACGGTCAGGCGGTCGGCGTTTTCGTGTGGGCAGCAGGTGTTGACGCGACCAATGACGACGCCTTCGTAGCGCGCGCCGAGATCCTCGACGCCCTCGAACTCCAAGCCCGCCATGGTCAGGCGCTCGACTAGCTCGGGCCAATCCCAGGCGAAGTCCACGTATTCCTTGAGCCAGTTATAAGTGATTTTCATAAGGCGTTGTCGGGAATCTTAGAACTGACGGATGAACCGCAAGTCGTTTTCTAGAAAGCGGCGCACATCGTCAATGCCGTGCCGGATCATGGCGATTCGCTCCAATCCCATGCCGAAGGCGAAGCCCGTATATTCGTCTGGGTCGTAGCCCACTGCGGCAAAGACGGCCGGATCGACCATGCCGGCCCCGGCGATTTCGATCCAACCCGTTCCTTTGCAAATAGAGCAATTCGCGCGTTGCCCCTTGCAGATGCAGGTGAAATCGTATTCTACGCTTGGCTCAGTAAAGGGAAAGAAGTGAGGCCGAAAGCGCACTTGAGTCTCCGCGCCCATAAGCTGTTGTCCCATAGCCTCAATAGTGCCCTTCAAGTCGGCGAAAGAGACCCCGCGATCGACGTATAGGCCCTCGATCTGGTGGAAGGCGAAGTGGTGAGTTGCATCGACCGTCTCCTTGCGGTAGCAGCGACCCAATGAGATGATCCGCACCGGGGGCGGCGTTTGCTCCATAACGCGGATCTGCACTGTGGAGGTGTGAGTGCGCATGAGGCCACCGCTCTCTAGATAGAAGGTGTCGTGCAGGTCGCGCGCGGGGTGATCAGCCGGCGTGTTAAGGGCGTCGAAGTTGTGGTACTCGTCTTCGGCTTCCGGTCCGTCGGCCACGTCAAAACCCATGCCTTGGAAGATGCTGATCAATTCGTCGGTTAGCTGAGACAGGGGGTGGGCACAGCCCAACAGAGGCCGTCGGCCTGGGAGTGTTACATCAAGGGTAAAAGCCGCGTCGGACGCCTGCTGGAGGGCTAGGGTCTTATCGTCTAGCACCTGCTGAATGGCCTGTTGAGCGCGACCGGTAGCCTCCCCTAGCGCTGGTCGTTGGGCCGCGGGTTGCTGGCCGATCTGCCGTGCGATCTGGCGCAGCCGGCTCTTGCGCCCGAGGTGGTGAACTCGCAGTGCCTCCAGCGCCTTGTCGTCTTGGGCGGCCTCGATTTCCGCTACAGCCACCGACGCCAATTGTCGCACTTCTTCTAACATATAGACCTAACAGAACAAAAAGGGCCCAGCGCGGATCGCCGGCCCCTTTTTGTCAGATGAGTGTAAGTTTAGACGTGGGGCCGGGCTTGTTCGACTACTGCGGTAAAGGCGGCCGGATCGCGCACGGCTAGATCAGCCAAGACCTTGCGGTTGATTGCAACACCGGCTTGACTCAACCCGTGGACGAGCTGGCTATAAGACATGCCATTGCGGCGAGCGGCGGCATTGATGCGGACTATCCAGAGGCGGCGGAAATCCCGCTTGCGCTGACGCCGGTCGCGGTAGGCGTAGACTTGAGCGCGGTCAACGGCTTCCCTAGCGGTGCGGAAGAGGCGGCTGCGCGCTCCCCAATAACCCTTGGATTGTTTGAGTACCTTCTTTTTGCGCTTTTTGGTGGCTACGGCGTGATTTACCCGTGGCATGAATTATTCTCCGTTAAACTCGCTTACTTGAGGTTCAGGGCACGGCGCACATTGGCTAGGTCTGCGGACGAAACCGAATTATTTTTGCGGAAAGCCCGTTTGCGCTTGGTCGAACGGCCACCCAAAAGGTGCGTGGCATAGGCATTGCGCCGCTTCAGGCTGCCCGATCCGCGCTGCTTGATGCGCTTGGCCGAGGATTTATGCGTTTTGATTTTGGGCATGGTAGTCCCTTTGTCTTAGAATAGGCAGAAAAAGACAAAAATAGACCATGACATAGGGGCTGTCAAGGAAGCGCAGTCCGCCCTTCAGGCGGCGAATTTCGGCGGAAAAATTCGCGGTCCCGTCTAAACGCTAGAGCGCGGTCAGTGGGAGTGTCGGCGATTAGGCGGCGGCCGGCGATCTACACTTTTCGATCCGTTCCCGTACTTGGGGACGGATAAAGACCGCATCGAGAGGCAGCCGCGCAAGAGCACGGCATAACACATGCACCCGGGCTTCAGTATCGAGTTCGCGATTGACGATCAAGTAGGATCTACCGCCATAGCGGCAAAGCCCACCTTGGCCTTCAAAGTCGTCGTAGCGCACCTCAATGTCCAGCTCTGCGGCGAGGGTTTCAAGTTCCTGTAGGAGAATGGTGGCATCCATCAAAAAATAATAGAACCGCAGGCCGCCGCTAGGCAAGGAATTATTGGGAGCCGAGTGGCGGATTGTTATTATATATTCCCATCTCAGAGCGCGTCCATAGCGAAGGAAAACCAACTGTGACCGCTGCAAAATCTCAAGTATTGGTGACAAACGACGACGGTGCTGATTCGCCTCTTTTAGTGCCTTTGCTGCGGGAGCTATCCGAGTTGGTCGAGCTATGCGTGGTCGTGCCGGCGGTGGAATGCAGTTGGACCAGCAAGAGTATGAGTCGCTTTGAGCCGTTGGTTCTGGCCGAGATTGAATACGGCGGCTTTCCCGTCCAGACGCTGACCGGCAAGCCGGCCGACTGCGCCCATATCGGCGTCCACAATCTCTGCCCCCAAAAGCCGGCTCTAGTCATTTCCGGCATCAATATGGGCGTCAACTCCGGTCTCGCTTTCACGCTGAGTTCCGGCACCATAGGGGCGGCTGTAGAAGGCTTTCTCGCCGGGGTGCCATCCGCAGCCTTTTCGCTGGAGTTGCCCGAACCGGCTTTCGCGCTCTGGCGGCGATGTCGGCAGCTCGATCCCGCGCTCGATGCGCTGGTCGCGGCGGCGGCGGCTGTCACCGCGGACATCGCCGCCGAGATCTTGCGCGGGGGGTTGCCGGCTGGTGCCGACATGATCGCAGTGAACATGCCCGCTAGTACCAAGCGAGAATCCCCGAGGTGCCTGACGGGTTTAGCGAAGACGAGTTATGGTCCGCTATTCGCTAGGCGTGAAGACGAGCCGCACTTCTCATACCATAGCTGTCAGTTGCAGTTGGTTGGCGATGGAGCTAACAGCGATGTGGGAGCCTTGGTGCGCGGCGCAGTCGCGATTACGCCGCTGCGCTATGCACTTGATGCCCCGATAAGCTCGCTTGATCGCCAGCGCTTTGAGCGCGGCATTTTCACGCCTGAAAGCGCAGGGAAGCGAGGTGGTCGTGGTTAAGCGGCTTCTCGTAAACGGCAGTTGTATCGGCGTCCTATTGTTCGCAGAGAGCACATGGGGTGAAGTCGAGGGCCGCGTCGATTCCACTCAAAGCCAGCCTTCGTCCCCGCTGCTGACCAAAGTCTCTCAGGCGGCGACCGAGCAGACCGTAGAAGCCGTGCGCTGGATGGCAAAGCGACGCCAGTTTACCCTGCGGGGCATTCCCTATGGCGTCACCGGCCTGCCGCTCGCTTATCTCAGCCCTAACACGGGCTGGAATTGGGGTGCGCGCGTCCACTGGGCTGACTATCGGCGGCAGCCCTATCTCTACAAACTGACGTTGCATGTCCAGCAGTCTTCTGAGGGCAAAGTAAAAAATCGCGTGCGACTGAGGGTGCCCCGGATTTCGGGGACGGGTTTCGGCCTGAGACTGGAGTTATTCCGCGAGCGCAATATACGCACGCGCTACTATGGGTTGGGCAATAATAGCGCATTCAATCGAGACTTCATCAAGCCTAAGAGTGCTGATTTCAAGGATGAGAACTACTACTATTACATTCTAGAAAGAAACCCGCGGATTTTGGTGAGCCTTTTTCGCCAGTTGTACGGTCCAGTATCCATGTCGGTCGGTTTTGGGCTGGAGCGCGTCGATGTGGACCAGCGGGGGACGCAGGCGTTCTATTTGGAGCGAGGCACCCCAGATGGAGTAATAGATGGGTTTTCGGGGTTTATCAGTGCGACTCTCCAGTGGGATACCCGCGACGACGAAGTGGTGCCGCGGCGCGGCCTCTTTCAGGAGTGGTCGTACGAGTCGGCGCGCAACTCCCTGCTAGCGCTGTTTTTTGAACCTATTGACTTTAGCCGCGTAACCCTGACCAACGCCTACTACATCCCGCTGTCACCTCGGTTGAATTTCTCTCATCGCCTCGTGCTAGAGGTACTCAGTGGTGAAGTACCGCTCTATGCCTATGGCGAAATAGGAGGCAGTCGCCGGGTCAAGGGGCTGGGCGGTAGCGATTCACTGCGCGGTTTCGATGCCCAGCGGTTTACAGACGATGTGCGCTTTTTGTCCAATGTCGAATTGCGCTACCAACTGTACGACATCTGGTTTTACGGACAGTACATAGAGTGGCAGGGGGTAACTTTTTTCGATGCGGGCCGAGTCTGGCCCGACTTGGATCAGATCGGGTGGTCGGGCATGCACGTCAGCGGCGGCGCAGGAGTGCGCATGGTCTGGGACGCCGATCTGGTGATCCGCATGGGTACGGGCATCGCCGACGAGCAAATGGATGTCTGGCTGAGCCTAGGACACAACTTCTAGGCGTGGTTGGCAGCCTTCGGGGATAAAAGTGCGATCAAGCGCGCCAGTTCCGCCGCCATGCGGTCACGCGGGACGATGCGGTCGATAAAGCCGTGTTCAAGGACTGTCTCGGCTAGTTGGAAGCCTTCGGGCAGGGGAGCGTCCGTGCCGAGGAACTGCTGGATGACGGTTTGGCCGGCAAAGCCGATGCGCGCCCCAGGTTCGGCCAAGGCGATATCGCCGAGCATGGCGAAGCTGGCAGTGACTCCCCCGTAAGTCGGGTCGGTGATAATGGCGATGTAGAGTAAGCCGTTTTGCGAGAGCTGATTGAGCTTGGCGCTAATCCGCGCCATCTGCATCAGCGAATAGGCGCTTTCCTGCATCCTAGCACCACCCGACTGGCAGACGATGACTAGCGTGCATCGTTCGGCCATGGCGCGGTCGATGAGGCGGCAGAGCTTCTCGCCGGTCGCTCCGCCCAGCGTGCCCGTTAGATAACGCGAATCCATGATCGCCAAGGCGACGTGGTGGCCGCCGATTTGGCCGATGCCGGTGTACACCGATTCTTTTAAGCCGCTCTGGCGGCGACTGGTCTTGATTTTGTCTCGATAGCCTTTGAACTTGAGCGGATCGACAGGTGCTACGTTGGCGTTAATTTCGGTGAACGTACCGTCGTCGATGAGGAGGTCGATGTACTGCTGATGGCCGATGGGATAGTGGCAAGCGCACTCTGGGCAAATCCAGTGACTGCGTCGCAAGGCCATCTCGTAGTTGGAGTGGCCACACTTTTTGCACTTGATCCAGATGCCCTGGGGAATTTCGCGCTTTATTAGGGACTTAATCCCGGTTTTCATTTTTTCAAACCAGTTCAAGGCTGCTCCTCTCAGAATTCGCTCTGCCGTTTGGGTCTGGCACAAGTGAACGTGGTGCTAGTGCGAATAAACGCGCTACTCGTCATGTTGATAAACGGTGAATAAAGTGCATTAAAAATAAATACTTGTCAATCTGCAGATGCGATGCAAGCCGCGAAAATGTAACGCAGTTGCTATAGTTGCATAAAGATGTAATCGCGGGAATCGCTATATCTCAATATTTATGCGGTCTTTGAAGTTGCATCTCAAAGGGTAAATTCATATCTTGACAACTTTATGAAGGTTGTATTAAGCAATGAACCGCGAATTGTCGCGGTGTGGAGACCGTAGCTATATCGAGGATTGTTCACCGTGAAATATAATCCGATGCGTACCTTAGGACTAGTGATCTGCGCTTTAGTTTTGGGTGCCGACGCCAGAGCCAACGAGAATGAGGTTGCAATAGCCGATTCAATCCGCAAGTACAAATACTATGCCAAGACAGCTCGCACAAACAAAGAGTACGATAGGGCCATAGGCTATTACACGACTCTTCTGCAATATAGTCCTCAAGACCTGCAGGCCGCCTACTTCTTGGGGAAGGTGTATTACGAAAAAAAGGATTTTGTCGGCGTGCGCACTGCATTGCGTCAGGCAATCAGTATCGACTCGCTGCATCTGAATTCCAACCTGCTTCTCTATTCGGTTTATCAAGCTGACTTTCCCGATTCGGCTGCTCAGAGTTTGGAGCGCGTATTGCTCAAAAAACCGGATGCAGCTAAGTACCGCCGCGAGTTGGCCGACCTCTATCGTCGCGGGGGCCACAACGAGAGGGCTGTCGTACACTACGAGCAGTTAGTTGAGGCTGAGCGTGAAGACACGACTGGAGTCAAAGACGACGAACTCATTGAAATACTTGCAGTGTTACACCAAGAGCTAGGGCAGGGGGTTCAGGCTCTTCAGTTGCGTAAACGCCAAGTCGAGGGTGGGACAGGTGGTGTTGACCAACTAGAGAGCATCGTCGAGCTGGAGCTAGAGATTGGCGATGTCGGAGAGGCTTACGAGAGACTAGTGCAATTAGCACAGTTGGATTCGCAGAACGCCTATTCCTACTACAACCGAATCGCATTAATCGCCTCTGAAGCGGGCAACGACTCCATGCACATCGAGGGCCTCAAGGGCATGGTTGAGGCTGATCCTAAGGATGTGAAGAGCATAGCGGAGCTAGTGGAGTGGGACCAAGGCCGCGGCGAGTTCGCCGAGGCAAAAGCGTGGCTGGGGCTGGGGCTGAAGGTAAATCCCAAGGATGCACACCTGCTATTACTCAAAGGCGACAATCTGGTGAGGGAAGGCGACGAGGAAGGAGCCATCGCCGCCTTTGAGAAAGCTAAGGCCGATCCGGCTTGGGAAAAGGTGGCCCAGCAGCGCATCTGGCAGCTCCGGCCACCTGAGACCGAGGAAGAAAAGCTCAAGCGACAGTTCTTCGGTGGCGAAGAGGTAAAAGAGGAGCAGAACTAAACACCGCTTCGGTCTGTTGGACTGGGGCTAACATCGCGAGGAAAAAATGGTAGAGCTTTTTCACAACGGCGGGTGGGCCATGTATCCCCTGCTCATTCTGCTCATCGTCGGCATTGGAGTGGCGATTGAGCGCTTTTACAATCTGTTGCGGTCGTCGATCGATGCGGCGGGTTTCTTCACAAACCTTGAAGAGGCACTCGAAAGCGGAGGACCCGACGCAGCGGCCGAGCTTTGCTCGAATACGCGCGGTCCGGTTGCCTCGGTCATCCACGCAGGGCTCCTGCGCCTAGATCGCGGCATCGACCACGTCGAGAAAGCCATTGACAATTCCGGTGCAGTGGAGATGGCCTTTCTCGAGCGCGGCATGGTCTGGCTCTCGACGGTGGCCAACTTGGCACCAATGATAGGTTTTTTAGGCACGGTCAGCGGTATGATCAATGCCTTTCAGGCGATTAAGGAAGCCGGCGACGTCGAGCCTTCCATGGTCGCGGGTGGTATTTCCGAGGCTCTAATCACCACAGCCTCGGGTTTGATCGTGGGCATCCTGATCCAGTTTTGCTACAATTTCTGCGCCAGTCGCATCGACAAGATCATAGCCGATATGACCGAGCAGACAGCCAACTTCATCGACCTGTTGGCCGCGCGCGAGCACCAAGGAGCCTAGGTGTGATTGGGAGGCGCCAGAGCCGGGTTTCTCCGGAGATTCCTACGGCTTCGATGGCGGATATCGCCTTTTTGCTGATCGTGTTCTTCCTCGTCACGACCACCATGAACCAAGACAAGGGCCTCTCGTTGCACTTGCCGCCGGTGGGAGAGACCAAGGAAGTACGAGAAAAGAATATTCTCAATGTGTGGATCAATGCCCGCGATCAAGTCGCCTTTTTTGAGAATGACCAGCTAACACCAGTGCCGTTTGCTGAACTCAAGGGACGCATTGAAGGGCGACTGCAGGAAAACGAGAATCTGATCGTTTCGCTCAAGACCGAGCGCGGGGCTACCTATCGGACCTTCGTCGATGTACTAGACGAGCTCAAACTGGCCGGGGCCACCAAAATCTCGATTGCCAACCCGGAAGAATAACCGATGAAATTCGCACGCAAAGCCAAAGTAGTTAGCGTTATTCCCACGGCCTCTATGGCCGATATATCCTTCTTGCTCCTTGTATTTTTTATGGTCTCGACGGTTTTCGTGCGCTATAGGGGTGTGCCGGTGGAGTTGCCACAGGCCGAAAAAATTGAGAAGCTCGAAAGCCGCCGCAACGTATTGCAGGTTTGGGTCAGTAGCGAGGGAGTCGTCAATATTGAGGATCGGAACATACCGCTTTCCGAAGTGGGCAAGCTGGTACATAAGTACCTGACGGCCAATCCTCGGCTGATCATCTCATTGCGGGGCGATAAGGACTCCGAGTTTGGGGTGATTTCCGATGTCATGGAAGAGTTGCGCAAGGTCGAGGCTCTGCGGGTTAACTTCTCCACCAAACGGGAGTTGGACGAATGATTCGCGGCAAACAGCCTGAAGCCAACCTGCGATTGACGTACCGGAAGACGTTATGGGCCTGTACGAGTCTTTCTACCCTCTTGCACGTGGCCCTCTTTGTCCTCTTCCCCAACTTCGAGCCCGAAGCCTATGCCAAACCCGAACAGCCGATTATCATTCAACTCGAAGAAATCCCGGAGACTAAACAGGAACGCCGGCCCCCCCCACCGGCCCGACCGGTCGTGCCCGTGCCTACCGACAACCCGGATGTCCCGGATGACGTGACCATTGAGGACACCGACCTCGACCTCGATCTCGACGACCTAGCACCGCCGCCGCCATTAGAGGAGGAGGTGGTTGAGGAAGTCGAGTTGGAGGAGGAAGAAGAAATCGTCGAGTTGTGGCGGGTCGAGAAGAAGCCTAAGTTTACCAAGAGAGTAGAGCCGGAGTATCCGCCTACTGCCCAGAAGGCCAACATCACTGGTAAGGTGTTTGTCGAGGCGCTCGTCGGGAAAGACGGCAAGGTCGAGCTAATCCGCAATGTCACGGGTCCCAAGATTTTCCACGAGGTCGCCAAAGCCGCCGCTCTCCAGTCGGAGTTTACGCCGGCGATGCAAAACGACAGGCCCGTCAAGGTCTGGATTAGCCTGCCCTTCACCTTCAGGCTTAACTGACGGTTGCTAATATCTTCCTATTTTTATTATATTTAGTATTACTCTCCTTCCCTTTCTTCCCCACCCAAACGCCGTCCACCGTACGCTAGGAGGATTAGTCTATGCGGTGTCCCTATTGCAATTGTGAAGAAGATCGGGTGGTGGATTCGCGGTCGTGCCGCGAAGGCGTGGCGATTCGCCGTCGCCGCGAGTGCACAAGCTGTACCAAGCGTTTCACAACCTATGAATACATCGAAAACGTGCCCCTATCCGTCATTAAGGCCGATGGTCGGCGCGAGCCTTTTGATCGCAGCAAGCTGCTCGACAAGATACAGGTAGCCTGTTACAAGACGACCGTTTCGGCCGAGGAGATCGAGCAACTCGTTGATCAGGTCGAAGCCGAAGTGGGCAATCTCAACGTGAAGGAAATTCCCTCCAAACAGCTCGGCGAGCGCGTCATAGAGCATTTGCGCCAGCTCAACGACGTGGCGTACGTGCGCTTTGCCTCGGTCTATCGCCAGTTCAAAGACAAGAGCGATTTCATGCGCGAATTGGAGCAATTGGCCAATAATTAAAGGCCCGAACTGTTTTTTTAGCGCATCGTAACCGGATTGAAAAGAAATTGCTCTGGACCTTTGTTTTTGACTTGACAAATACGCACGCCGTTTCTACTTTAGGCCTCAACACACTACATATAGTGTCAAATGAGTGTAATGCCCTGAGATAATGTGTCTCGGGGCTACGCTTTTGCTCTCTCCCCTAATTCTAACAGCAGTTAACCTAAGTCCTTATTTTTGGCGATGTTCTTTACTTCGCCCATGGATCTTTTTTGCTTCAATGGGAGGGCATGAATGGAATCTGGACGCGTAGTTGCACACCGATTTGAAGACATGCTAGCGCAACTCGAAGGCCACGGGCTCAAGCGCAACGGCCACGATGCCCTTTTGGCCCGCGCCGCTGATGCCGAAACCTATTACGGGGAAAACGACCTAGCCATCGATGTTTTGCACAACAAGTACTTGGCACCCGGCGAAACCGGCCCGCTGCACATCTGGGATCGCATCGCCCGGGCCATGGCCTCGGTGGAGGAGGATCCCCAACTCTGGTACGACCGCTTCTTCTCGCTATTGATGGACTTCAAGTTCATCCCCGGCGGGCGCGTCATGCACGGCGCCGGCCGGGACGAGGCTAGGCGCAAGCCGACGCTGTCCAACTGCTATGTCATCCCCATTGAAGAAGATAGCTTAGAAGGTATCTATCGCTGTCTGAGCGAGTCGGCGATGGTGTACCGCACGGGCGGTGGCGTTGGCACGGATTTGTCGATCCTCAGGCCACAAGGGGCTCCGGTCAACGCTACGGTGGATGCCTCGCCGGGTTGCACCGCCTTTATGAACCTGCTCTCCGAGAGCACTAATGCCGTCTCCCAAGCCGGCCGCCGCGGTGCTCTGATGCTGACATTGCGGGTCGATCATCCCGATATCGAAGACTTCATCACCATCAAAAACGACGCCAATCGCACCAAAGTGCAGTACGCCAATATCAGCGTGCTGATTACCCACGAGTTCATGCAGGCTGTGTTGGCCGACTCGGACTTTGACTTGCGCTGGAGTGGCAAGGTGTTCCGCACGGTCAAGGCGCGCCAATTGTGGGATAAGATCATTGCCAATGCCCACGCCAGCGCCGAGCCGGGGATTATTTTTTGGGACACGATGCGCGAGCATCACAATGTCGAATACGCCAACCCACTCACTAGCACCAATCCCTGCGGCGAACAGCCACTGGCCTCATACACAGCCTGCAACTTAGGCAATCTCAATTTGGTGAACTTCGTCCGGGCCGATGGCGAACTCGACTACGAGGAGTTGGGGCAGGCCACCCGCGTGGCGACCCGCTTTTTAGATAATGTCATTGACTACAACGTGGACAACCATGCCTTGCCTAAAATTCGCGAAGCCGTAGCCTCTGACCGCCGAGTGGGTTTGGGCATCACCGGCATGGCCGACGCGCTGGTCTTGATGCGGAGCAAGTACGATTCGGACGAGGCCCTGACGATCATTGATCGCATTATGTCCACCATCTGCCACAACGCCTATGAAATGTCCGTCGAATTGGCCCAAGAGAAGGGGGCCTTTCCGCTTTTCGATTGGGAGGGCGTCAAGCAGAGCAAGTTCATCCAGAGCCTACCCCAAGCGCTGCAGGAGAAAATTGCCGAGCACGGTCTGCGCAATTGCACCTTGATTACCATGCCGCCGGTGGGCACGGGTTCGATTGTGGCGCAGACTAGTTCGGGGATTGAGCCGATCTTCTGCACTAGCTACACCCGCCGGGTAAAGCAGGACGACGGCGAGAGTTTCCGCGAATACAAGGTCTATCACCCGCTCATCCAGCGCGTCTTCGGCGATGACGAGGACCTGCCCGACTACGTCGTGACGGCTCACGAAATCGACCCCTACTTCCGCGTCAAGATGCAGGGCGTGATCCAGAAGTACACCGATAGCAGCATTTCCTCGACGATCAACCTGCCCGAAGCCATCGCGCTAGAGACGGTCGCCGACATTTACATCACCGCGTACAAGGAGGGCCTCAAGGGCGTGACGGTGTACCGCGAGGGCAGCCGCGAGGGCATTTTGCAGACCGAGGGGCAAGCCGACAAGCAGGAAGCTCCGGCTGTGGAGATCCCCGACTCCTTGGGGCCGGATGGCTTTCGGCATCGCCGTCGCCGCCCGGCCGTCACCGCAGGCATTACCGAGCGGATCAACACCGGCGAAGGCAAGATCTACGTGACGATCAACGAAGACGAATACGGGATCTGCGAAATCTTTAGCACCATCGGCAAGGCAGGTGGCAATGCGGCCGCCCAGTCCGAGGCCATCAGTCGGCTCATTTCGCTCGCGTTGCGCTCAGGGGTTGACCCACAGGAAGTCATCAGCGAGTTAAAGGGCATTTCGGGGCCGAGTCCGGTGTGGGAAGACGGCGAGTTGATCCTGTCCACGCCGGATGCCATTGGCAAGGCGATGGAGCGCTATTTGCAGCGGAAGGCAGGCAAACAGCCCGATGCCATTGCTCCCGAGGGCGTACCGCCCAATTCTATTGAAAGCAGCGAGCCGAAGACGCTGACGACCTGTCCAGAATGCGGGTCGACGGTATCGTATGAGAGTAGCTGTCTGATGTGCAAGCACTGCGGGTGGTCCAAGTGTTGAAACTAAAGCCAGACAGTGCTTTTTGATTGAGGCGAGGATGTCGTCGGGAAACCGGCGGCATCCTTGTTTTTATTTTGGCTCTATATGGATTTCGGGGAGGTTCCTTGAACGGTTCGAGCGTCGCCCTT
>VXOR01000090.1:46509-134133 GCA_009840005.1 Gemmatimonadota bacterium | reverse complement strand
CTTGGAACAAGCCCCAGCCCCAGACGCCCCACTTCCCCGGATCTCCGACTCTGGGATTTTGCAGCAGATGCACTGTTTCGTCTAAGAGGCCAGTCGCCCCCATCAGAAAAACGGCCCCCCCTTTGTCGTAGGCCATCTCGAGGCTAGCCCATACTGCGGTTAGAAAACCCGTTGCAAAGGCGACCAGCACTGTAGCGGTCACCAGCAAGGGCTGATCCCGCAGCGAGAAAATGTGCAAATGGTGTGGGAGGGCTGGCCAAGCCGGCAGGCGAATATTGCCGAAAAAGGCATGACCGGTGAACATCTTGAAGGCGACCAGATCCTGCGGCGACAGGCGGGCCGAGCCCACCAAATCGACGATGAAGGAACTCCCCTTGGCATTGGGCCAACTGGGCATGAGGTAGGGAAAGCCCGTAGCCGCAATGAGCTTGATGGTGACGAAAAAGGTCGCCGCCATCAGGACAAAGGCACCAATGGCCAGAGGCAAACTCATCCCTAGACTACAGGCCCAAGCGATGACGTAGAAAGCCGACAAAATCAGACCGACCAAGGCCAAGCGGTAGATCCCGACTTGACGCCGATCCCCCTCTCCGGTGCGCACCTGTCGCCACACTTCTCGCAAGTGTCGGCGGGCCAAATACACGGACCAGCAGGCCACAAAAATGATGGCCCCCAAGCTTTCCAGCGAGAGGATCGCCTGCGGCGTCAAAGGCTGCCCCTCCCCACCTACGACCAGTCCCACCCGATCCATCAGTCCTATTTTGATAGTAGCCAGCAGGGCGAAGACAACTAGGCTGCCCAGGATGTCCAGTGGACATAGATAGGTCAAAGCCATAACCAAGGGCAGTACTCGAATGGTCAGGCCCGGGAAAGGGCGGGGCAATTCGAGATGGAAGCGCTTGGTATAAAGTTCAAACAGCGGCAAGCCCGGCGTGAAGTATGCGCCGATATTGTAAAGCAGGGGCAGCAGGACAACCCCGCAGCCGATCCAGAACAGACCCGAGCGGAACAGGTCGGGCACCCGGCGTGGCCCGTCGAAGCCTTGAGTCAGATCAAGGGGCATCTGCGCCAGCGGGAAAGAGAGTTTTTCGGCTTCCATCCACTGGCGCTGGAATAGCACCACCAAGCAAAAGCCGAATACCACCATGCCCAGCGAGGCCCCCAGCCACTGGATAATCGCCCCAATCCAACCATCCCACGGTACCGCCGCCCCCTGCGGCAGCCCCATCCAGAAGGTATCCAGAACCTGAGGAGAGGAGTCGGGGAAAACACGCCAGGGCAAATAGGGAAAGAGCAGGTCCGACCACTGATTTTCAGGTGTGGCCATGTAGAAGGGCGCTCCGATAATGGCGATCCAGTAGTCGCTCCAGCCCCACTGCGGCAGGGCACCCACCACCCAGAGCATGGTGAAAATGGTCAGCAGTTCCCCTCGGTTTAGAGCCAGCCGAGGCCACAAGTGTCCACAGGCAGCGTTGAGAAAAAGCCACAGCACGAAGGGCATAAAGGCCACCATGGGAAACTGCGAGCGGACATAGCTACCCGACCCCGATGCTTGTCCGACCTCGAGGATGAGGTAGTAGAATACAGCGACAATGGTCAGCCCCCCCAGAATCAGGGCACGCAAGGTGATCCGAGGAGGCTTGGAGCTACCTAATGAGCTGATTTGCGCACCTTCCCTTTTTCTGCTAGTCTCGTGCCTTCCCTCGCGTGCAGAGCATCCTGTCAAAAATACCCTAACACATTCCCGGTCTTTCCAGTGCAACCGTCGATGATCAGCCACAAACCGGCTACTGAAACTTGGCCCAAAATTAAACCGAGAAAAAACGGCCGCGTCTTCAAATACCCTGCGGAGCCGCCGAACTTGAGTATGATACTCTTCAACACCCAGGCGGTGAAGATGCTGAACCACACCCAGTTCATAATGTTGAACGTACCCGTGGCAAAGCCCAACGGATGGATCGGCCACCACACAAAGCGGTAGCGGATATAAGTCAACAAACCCATGAGTGCTGCACCCAAACCCGTGAAGCCCCAACCAGATATGCTAGCCGGGACCGGATCGACGAATTTAGGAGCGATAAAATTGAATGCATTGCGCGGCACTCCCACGAACCAGAACTGGTGGAGGTTGATCCCGCCGTATTTATAGGACAGGGTCATCACAGACCACACCGAGCTGATCAGAGTGACGACTAGGGCTAGGAAAACCGCCCATAGCAGACCCCTTTTGCTGCCGCGAATCTCCTCGGCTAGTTTCAGCGCATTGGCAAAACAGGGCATAAAGAAGATGCGTATATTGGCACTCCACACATAGGTGAAGGCCAGCCCTGTTAGACCGGAGACACCCAGCGCACTAGTGCCCACTCCAGAAATCACAAAATCGGCCGGGGTCAAGGGCGTGCGAATCACGGAAATTCCGCCTTCCGCTACCGCTCTGGTGATGGCGATAAAGATCGCTGTCATGCCAAACAGAAAGACCGGGACAACCCACAAAGGCAACCCGGACTGCCACAACCAAGTCCCCATCACCCCCAGACCCACGAGCAGACCCCAGACCGCAGTGCGATAGGAGATAATTTCGTCGCTATCGTCGATGGACGGATCGTGATGGAATACCTTGCGATAGACGGCTTGCAGATGCCGACGCGCCATCCACGCGCTGGACAGAACCAGCACGATCATGGCACCCATGGCTTGATGAGCCAGATAGGGACCAACCGAATTGGCAAACCGGCTCAAGGTCTCCGTACTTTGTATTCCCAAGACATTGAAGACTCCCCGCTGCACCGTCGATAGCAGGAAGAAGAACCAGAATCCCAGCGCCACATCGCGGCTGAGCAGATAAGCGAAACCAATCAGCCCTAGATTCAAGTCGAGACGCAAGGAGGTGCTGCCTCTGAACAGACGCATCTCGGAGTGGGTCTCGATGTGTGGCAGAAAAGGGAAATAGCCGCTGAGCGCATTCGCCGTACCTATGAGAAAAGGCACGGCGAACCCGCCCCACATGACCCGGTTTCTAAAGTAAGGTTTAACGAGCGAGCGCTTCTCGTTAGGGCCACGCGCTTCTCGATCTTCATCCTGGATCATCTCTAGCGGGACTTGGACTAGAGGATAGGGCAGCTTTTCGTACTCGACCCACTGTTTGCGCAGAATGGTCATCATGCATATAGATACCCAGTAGAATGACAAGATGAACAGGCACCAGTAAAAGAGCGGCTCGACCCAAGCGTCCCAAGGCAGGGCCATGCCTGGTGGCAAGCCCTCGTAGAAATAAGTGATGGCCTCTGCATCTTGCGGGACGATCCACTTAGGCACATGCGGGTGAATCAACTCTTGCCACTTATTTTCGGGGGTGGCGTAGTAGTAGAGTCCTGCGATGATAGGCAGCAGATTTTCGGTGAAACCGATTGTGGGCACGGAGGTGGCTAGCATCGCCATGATGTAAACCACCGCCAACTCGGAACGGCTCAGGGCAAATCTAGGGCCTAGCAGGGCCAGGGATGTATTTATTAGGAAAACGAATACGAAGAATACAAAAAGGGCGGCCGGTGTGCTGAAATTGTGAGCCATGACCGTGCCCTTGATGATCATATTGGTATAAGGTACGGCCGCGCCGATGAACAGCGACAAAAAGGCACCAATTGACACGGCCCGTAAGGTGATACCCGGCGTCTTCTCATCGGGCCGCGCCGCGTCACGCCGGGCCTCTAAGTGATCCTGGAAGATTGGAGGGATCCCTTTTTTCATATTCAAGTTGCGATCCGGCTCCAAGGAGAAAGTGACAAGGCTTATTTGCGATCTTGGGTGATTACAAATAACCTAAATCGGCGATGCGTCACGGCTTCTCTTACTGTCGTGTACTTAGCTCGTTCTTATTCGTAGGCTTCTTTATGAGGTATGATCGCTTGCCGGGGGAACTTGGTAGGCAGTGTATTTGAGGTTCTTGCCCCGGGCCTTTTCCACTGGATAGCGCTGGGCTGAAATGGCCAATTTCTCCTCCAGCATTTGCGCGGCGTCCAAGCCGAAGCGATCGCACATAAGCAGGACAAAGTACAGCGCATCAGCCAATTCGTGGCCGACCGCCCGGCGGAAGGATTCGTCCTCTAAGCGGGTGGCGATCTCTTGGTCGGAGCGGAAGCGGAAGTGCTCCAAGACTTCGGCCGCTTCGGTAGAAAGACCAATGGCCAAGTCCTTGGGGGTGTGGAATTGCGCCCAGTCGCGCTCTTCCACGAAGCGGCGAATTTCGGCGGTAAGCTGGGCCAGCGTGGCTTCGCTCATAAGTCCGAGTCCCGCACTAGCCGAACCCCGACGTGGCTAAAGCGCAAATCAGGCGCGTTCCAGCAGCGCTGAGCCGAGCGGGAAAGCGAAGCCGCGTCTTTAAAGCTGCCGCCGCGAAATACCCGCGCCGTGCCCTCGGTTGGCCCTTGAGGATCGGTCTGTGGCCCCTCTGGGTACGCACCCAGCCAGTCGCCTACCCACTCCCATACATTGCCGTGCATATCGTACAGCCCCCAAGGGTTGGGCGTTTTTAACCCCACTGGCTGCGCGGCCATCCGCCCAGTGAGGGCAATATTGTCCGTCCACCAAACGTGGAGGTCCAAGTCCTTTTCGACATCTCCAAAAGACCACGGCGTCTTCGTGCCCGCCCGCCCAGCGTACTCCCACTCGGCTTCGGTAGGCAGCCGGTACACTTGGACACCGGCTGCGGCGTTGAGGGCGGCTATGAATTCTTGCACATCTTCCCAAGAGATGTACACCGCCGGGCGGTCGGGTTCGTCTTCCACCTCATCAGCGTAGTGACTCCACGGCTGCTCTCCGGTCACAGCCGTCCACTGGCGCTGGGTGATTTCGCACTGACTTAGGTAAAAACCCTGAGTCAGGCGGACCTCAAGCGGAGGACCTTCGTCGTCGTTGCGGCCCGGCTCATCCAGCGGCGAACCCATAGTGAAGACGCCCGGCTCGATCCACACCATATCCAACGGTACGCCCGGGGCTAGCTCTACGGTAATCGAGAGCTGCGAGCGGGAAGGCGACGGCTCGGTAGCAAGGGTAAGGCCGAGGGGAACGGACTGCCCCGGGGCCAGATCCAGCTTGGCCGTGCCACTGGCCACCAAGGCTCCGGTCGCATCGTAACCGGCCACCGCAAATAGTCTGGCGGCACCCGCCGGGATCTCGGAGACGGTCCCGACGATGCGATCGCCATCTACGGCCAATAGCTGGCGCATGGTTGGCATATCGGCCCCGGTGACCACTACTTCGACTTGGGCGAGCCGAGCGGCCACTTCAGCATCCACCTTAGCGGTCAGCAGTACGACTGCGCCGGCCTCTTCAGTTCCTGTGGGAGCCGTGCGGCGGTCTCCACAAGCCAGCAGCCCTGAGAGGATGGCCAGCAGCAGGCCGGAACCTATTTTCAAGCAGGTGCGCATGGTTATATTGTAATGCACAAAGTCTGCCTGCCGCAACACGCCCAACGCCCAATTCTCCCATGTGCCCATCCGCAGTTTTCTCCCAATTAGAACGCCGCACTTGGCTCGTGCCGGCCCTCCTGCTGATAGGGCTGACCGCCGGGGCCTATATACCGGCGATGAACGGCGGTTTTATCTGGGACGACGACGACTACGTGCAGGACAATCTCACCCTGCGCTCCCTAGAAGGGCTTGGGCAGATCTGGTTACAGCCGGGAGCCACGCGCCAATACTACCCGCTGGTCCATACGACCTATTGGCTCGAATACCGTCTGTGGGGCTTGAACCCGACCGGCTATCACGTGGTCAATGTAATCCTGCACGCCCTAAGTGCCGTTTTGGTCTGGCGGCTCTTAATCCGACTAAAAGTACCCGGCGCGTGGGCTGCTGCCGCCCTATTTGCCCTACATCCAGTACACGTCGAGTCGGTAGCGTGGATTACCGAACGCAAGAACGCACTGTCCGGCGCATTCTATCTGAGTGCAGCAGGGGCTTATCTGCGCTACGAAGAAGCGCACAGCCCTCGCTTGTACTGGACCGCTTTGTTCCTTTTTGCCGCAGCCCTGCTCAGCAAGACCGTCACCTGCACCCTGCCGGCCGCCCTATTGCTGGTGCTGTGGTGGAAAAGCCAAACGCCAATGCGGCGCACGGCAGTAGCCCTCGTGCCTTTTTTTGCTTTAGGGGCGGCCATGAGCGGGATGACGGTGTGGATGGAGAAGCACAGCGTCGGCGCTTGGGGGCCAGAGTGGGACTTGTCGCTGGTGGAACGCGGCCTGATCGCCGGGCGGGCGCTGTGGTTTTACGCGGCGAAACTCCTCGTGCCGCTCAACCTTGCTTTTATCTATCCCCGCTGGGCAATCGATGCGACCGCAGTCTGGCAATACTTATATCCGGCCGGAGCCTTGGGCGTCGGGGCGTTGCTGTGGGCCTTGCGGGAGCGCTTGGGGAGGGGGCCGCTGACCGGGGTGTTGTTTTTTGTCGGCACCCTAACGCCGGCATTGGGCTTTTTCAACTTCTACCCCATGCTCTACTCCTTTGTCGCCGACCACTTCCAATACTTGGCCAGTCTGGGGCTTTTGGCGCTGGCCGCCGCTGGTGGGCACCGCACGTGGACGCGGCTGGGCCGACCAGCGGCCGGACCAGTCTCCTTGGCGTTGGTCTTGGCCGTCTGCGGTCTGCTCACTTGGCGGCAAGGGCAGGTCTATGCCGATCTGGAGACCTTGTGGCGCGATACTTTGCAAAAAAATGCCGGTGCTTGGATCGCCCACAACAATTTGGCCAATATCCTCAAAGAGCGCGGTCAGCTCGACCAAGCCATCGGCCATTACCGGCAAGCCCTGTTGCTAGAGCCAAGCAGCGCCCAAATTCACCTCAACCTCGCCGACGCGCACCGAGCTAGGGGCGAGTCGGCCGCCGCACTGCGCCACTACCGCCGCGCCTTAAAAGCCGAACCGAATCGCGTCGAAACCCACCTCAAGCTGGGCAACGCCCTCCTCGGCCAAAACGCGGTCGCAGAAGCCATCGAACACTACCGGCAAGCACTCCGACTGGCCCCCGACCTCGCCCTAGCCCACAGCAATCTGGGCGCGGCCTTGGCGATCCAACGACAAGACGCCGAGGCCATCGGCCACTACCGCCGTGCCCTCCAACTCAAACCCGACTTTGCCGAGGCGCACAACAATTTGGGGCGGCTCTTAGCCCTCCGGGGTCAGTTCGCCGAAGCCATCGACCACTATCGCCGCGCCCTCCAAATCAAACCCAACTACCGCCAAGCCCGCACCAATCTCGCCGAAGCCCTGCAAGCAGTGGGGGCCGACTCTAGGTCGAAGCCTTGAGAATCGAGCCGTCGGGCTGGAGCTAACCGCTTGCAACCAAAGATACCACCGGACTATCAGGATTATCTAGCGCGGCGCAGTGCCCCCACGGTCCACCATAATCTCCGGGCAGCCATCACTTGGAGAGGCGTCTTGGTAGGGTCCTTGCTGTGTGCGCTCATCGCCGTGGGCGCTCCCTACGCCCGACAGATCATCAAAGGGACTGCCCTCGCCCTGACATCCGCTACTCCAGTGGCCTTTTTCCTGCTCTTCGTCTTGCTGTTGACCCTGCATCTGCTCTTGGGTCGTTGTCGCCGCGAGTGGGCTTTTACCCGCGGCGAACTGATCACCATTTTCGCGATGATGACCGTGGCCGCAGCCATACCCACCAAAGGCGTGGTCAGTATGCTGCTGCCCATCATCACGGGCTTCTTGTACTACGCCTCGCCCGAAAACCAATGGGCCGCGCAAGTCCACCCTTTGCTGCCTCGATGGATCTTGGTCGACGATGCCCAAGCCATCACCGACTTCTACGAAGGCGGTGCAACCATCCCGTGGGCACACTGGCTGCCGCCGCTGGCAGCGTGGTTCGCCTTCTACATGGCTTTGTACCTGACGCTCCTCTGCATCAGCGCGATTTTGCGCCGCCAGTGGGTCGATTACGAGCGCTTGGCCTATCCCCTCGCCCAAGCGCCGCTGGCCATGATTGACGAGGGGGCCGAAGACCGCTTGCTCAAACCATTTTTCAGGAACTGGGTCATGTGGGCAGGTTTTGCTATCCCCTTCTTGCTCAGCAGTCTAGGGGCTTTGCATCACTACTTTCCCGAAGTGGCAGTTCCAGGACTCTCTACGGCGGTGCAGCCTATCGAGGGCGGCCGCCGCCTCCAGTTAAACATCAATTTTCTCATGCTAGGCCTAGCTTATTTCATCAATCTCAGCATCGGCCTCAGCCTGTGGTTGTTCTACCTAATTGCCTATTTCCAGGATGCGGCCTTCGGCGTTATGGGCATTCACAGCCAAGCCGATTTGGGCCACTGGAGCGTTCCGATCAGGGGGCACCTTATGATCGGAGCCATCGCGGTCTTGTTAGGTGCGATATTGTGGAACGCTCGGCACCATCTCAAAGCCGTCCTACAGCGCGCTTGGGATGGAACTGACGCGGTGGATGACCAAGGCGAGATCATGTCCTTCCGGGCCGCGGTAGTCGGCACTGTAGTCGGCGTGGCGAGCTTGTGGTTCTGGCTGTGGCAAACCGGCCTCCCCGCTTGGATCGCCTTGCTCGTCTTAGCGGTCGGTCTGACCATTTTTGTCGTCTTAGCCCGCATCATCGCCGAAACCGGCCTGCCGATTGTCAAACCGGCCATGATCCCGGCAGGTTTTACCCTGTCTGGCGTGGGTTCTTCGGCGCTGGGGCCCCACGGGACGGTCGCTTTGGGCTATACCATGGTGTGGTGTGGCGACTTGCTGGTCTTTATGCTGGCTCCCTTGGCCAATAGCCTGCGCTTGGTCAGCGAGTTGAAAAGCGGCCAGCGCCGCCTCTTTTGGGCTTTGGCCGCCGCCATGCTCCTCACTTGGGTACTGTCCATGTGGTACACCCTGGATCTGGCCTACCGCCACGGTGCCATCAATCTGTACCTTTCGACGCACTACGCCACCGAGCCTTCGCGCTTGGCGGCGCGGCACCTGCTCGACCCTACCGAGCCGAGCCGAGCGGGCTGGCTGTGGACTAGCGGCGGAGGCGCGATTATGGCGGGCTTGCTGGCGGCCCGGCGCTACCTGCTGTGGTGGCCTCTGCACCCCCTCGGCTTTGTCGTCGGCTTCGGCTACGTGATGGAACGGATCTGGTTTGCGGTATTCTTAGCTTGGCTGAGCAAAAAGTGCCTGCTGCGTTTTGGTGGGGCCGCCGCGTACCACAGAATGCAGCCTTTTTTTCTCGGCATGGCCCTAGGCCACATAAGCAGCGGCGGCGTCTGGCTACTCATCGACAGCGTGACCGGTACCGTGGGCAATCGCATTCCCCTCTATTGAGCGCCGGCCGGATTCTCTATCTTAAACCGCTATGCCGACCAGCGAGCAAAAGACGTACTCGACCTTCTGCGTCCTCTGGGGTTTGGCAACGCTTTTTCACCTTGTTGCCAAAGACCCGTGGCCGGCTCCGTTGCTCAGTACCTTCCTCGCTGCCGCCGCACTCTTTCTACTCCATCGACCGTCCGAACCACACCGCCTCGTACTACTGGCAGTCCTGCAGATGTGCGAAAGCTGGACGACGGCGCCTTTTATCTCCAACCACTGGCTCTTCACCGGACTAGTGAACCTCACGCTCCTCCAAGCCTACGCCCGATTGGCGTGGGCCGGACGCGCGTTCGCCGTGGAGCCGGGAGCCTTGTACCGAACTTTTGCCCCCATCGTCCGGCTCGAACTGATCATTCTCTACTTCTTCGCCGTCTTTCACAAACTCAACGCCGACTTCCTCGATCCCCAAACAAGCTGCGCGGTACACTTCTATGCGGCCCAACTCCAGTCGCTCCCCTTCGCCTTGGCAGGAGCGGTCCCCATCTACCTCACCCTAGCCGTCGAAGCGGCCATTCCGCTCCTGCTGTGCTGGGCCCCTAGCCGCAATGCCGGTATCTTGCTCGGGCTCCTCTTTCACGCGGCGGTCGGCTTTAATCCCATAAGCGAATTTTACAATTTCTCCTCCATGATTTTTGCCTTGCTGTTTTTGTTTGCTTCCCCGCGCCTCGACGCGGGCTGGCCAACCCGGCGTCTTTTTGAGTCGGCGCGGTGGGAGGGCATGCCCTTTTCCGGTAAGAGTTTCCTCGCTGTCGGCGCGGTAGTTGTGGGATTGGGGATTTTGGTCGCGCTGAACAATTTGGTTGCCGCACCGACCGAGTTGGTGCTTCCCTTGTGGGGATTGTACAGCGCCGCCCTAATCCTCCTTTTCGTCCTCCTGCCCAAAGCGTCTCCAGCGCGGCCCGCATTCTCGTTCCGGCCTTGGCCGGTGCTGCTGGTGCCTCTGCTGACCGGCCTCAATGGATGTAGTCCCTACTTGGGGCTCAAAACCGAGACGGCGTTTGCCATGTATTCCAACCTGCGCACCGAAGGGGGGCAGAGCAATCACTTGCTGGTGCCGGCTGGAGTACAACTATTTGATTTCCAGCGAGATCTAATAGAAATAAAGGACTCTTCGTCCGGCTTCTTGGCCAATCTGGCGCGGCGCAAACTAATGTTGCCCTTCTTTGAGGTGCGCGCCTTGCTCCAGCAGAATCCCAACACTTCGCTTACCTATGAGCAACACGCTGGCTCCAGCGCCTCCCCGGACGCGCAACTGCGGCAACCAATCCCGTGGCCGCTGCGCAAATTGCTCTACTTCCGCCCAGTGGCCTCCAGCGGCCAGCAGCCCTGTTTCCACTAGGACCAGCAATGGACCAAGACTACGATCTCATTGTCGTGGGCACCGGCTTTGCCTCTTCGTTCTTTCTCTCGGCCTATCTGGCCCGGTGCCGGGCCGACGCCCGAATCTTGGTCTTGGAGCGAGGCCGTCGCGACACCCATGCTTGGCAACTGCGCCACCGCCGGCCAGCCAGCACATCTCCCCAAGCCACCTTTGTCAATCGCCACCGCCGCAAACAGTGGTTCTACACGCCAGCTCTAGGCGGAGGCTCTAACTGCTGGTGGGCGGTGACGCCGCGCATGATGCCCAGCGACTTTGCCTTGCAATCCACCTATGGAGTGGGCACAGACTGGCCCCTTAGCTACGACGAGTTGGAGGAATTCTACTGCCAAGCCGAAGCACTTATGGCCGTCTCAGGGCCGGCCGATGGGACGCCCCAACCCCGCAGCCGACCCTATCCCCAGCCACCTCACCGCTTTTCCCGACCCGATCAGCTGCTTAAAAAAGCCTATCCAGAGCTCTTTTTTCACCAGCCCACGGCCCGGGCTCGCTTGGCCACAGCCCAACGGCCCGCCTGCTGCGCCAGCGGGGTGTGCCACTTATGCCCCATAGACGCCAAGTTTACAGTCCTCAATGAAATGGGCCATCTCTACGCCGACCCCCGCGTTACGTTGGTGCTAGGGGCCGCGGTCCAGAGCGTGGAAACCACCGGCCGCACGGCCCGAGGCGTCCGCTACATAAAGGCCGGTACCGAGACCCAAGCGCAGGGCCAGTTGGTGGTCTTGGGGGCCAATGCCTTGTTCAATCCACACATTCTGCTGCGCTCGGGCTTATCTCACCTGCTCTTGGGCAAATTCCTCCACGAGCAAGTCGCCGTCACCGCCACCATCGACCTCGACGGAGTCGACAACTTCCAAGGCAGCACCAGCATCACCGGGCACGGGTACATGTTGTACGACGGCCCCCATCGAGCACAGCGAGCCGGCTGTCTGATTGAATCGTGGAACGTGCCCACTCTGCGCTTGGAACAGGGCAAGTGGCGGCAGCGGCTAGTACTCAAATTCCTCTTTGAGGACTTACCCGCGCCACACAACCACGTCCGCATTGCTGCTGGCGATCCCGCCCAACCCGAAACCGTGTACCGGGGCCACTCGGAGTACGCCCAGCGCGGCATTGACGCGCTCGCGGAGGCTCTACCCGAGCTTTTGCGTCCCCTGCCAGTTGAAAAAATCGACTTCGACCCCCGGCCCTCCCCCACCGAGAACCACATCTTGGGCACCACGCCGATGGGCACCGACCCGCGCCACAGTATTGTTGACCGCGGTCTGATCCACCACCAAGTCCGCAACTTACTAGTCTTGGGCGGCGGAGCCTTCCCAACCAGTTCGCCGGTCAACCCAACCCTCACCCTGTCGGCCCTGTCCCTGTGGGCAGCCCATCACCTGCTGTCGTAGGGACTATGGCGGTCTGGAACAAGCGCCGCGCCTTCTTGGGAGCCGTAGCTGCCCTGTCGCTGGGCATCGGCCTAGGTCGGTGGTTTTACCGCCCGCGCCAGCTCGACGATCCTTGGGCCAAGCAAACCGCGACAACCGTGCGCCGCCTTTTGCCTTATCTGCAAATAGACGAGGACGGCTTGGCCCGCTTTGCCCAAGACCTGCTGGCGCGCGATCAGCACGCGCTTTTGCGTCGGGCCAGTGCCGGCGATGCCCAAGCTGAGACGTGGCTCGGCCAGCAGTTTTTGCTGTCGAGCGATTTCTTTTGGCATGGAGCCGACGAGGCGAAAACCGTCGGCTATCGCACCTATTACGACCCCTACGAACTCCCCTGCGCCAACCCGTTTGCCCATTGGGAGTAAGCCGTGACCCAGCCCCCTGTCAACCGCCTCATTGCTGGGGCTTTGGTCGCGCTGATCGCACTACATGTCCTCCACGTTCTGCGCTATAACTTCGTCTCCGACGACGCCTTTATCAGCTTGCGCTACGCGGCCAATCTGCTCGCCGGACACGGACTGGTTTTCAACCCGGGAGAACGCGTCGAGGGCTTTACCAGCCCGCTGTGGGTCCTGCTTTTGGCCGGGTTTGGTGCCTGCGGTTTTGACCTATTAGAAGCCGCCCGTGCCCTCGGCTTGCTCTGTTCGATTCTGACGCTCCCCATCACCTATTGGCTGGCCCGCCAGTGCGGGGCTACCTCGCCGACCGCCCTGATCGCTCCGGCCTTGCTGGCCTTTAACGGCTCTTTTGCCTGTTGGGCCGCCTCGGGCATGGAGACG
Organism: Gemmatimonadota bacterium; assembly: GCA_009840005.1. The sequence goes on along the minus strand of VXOR01000090.1, from coordinate 121,194 downwards.
GCGCTTTTTGCTGGCCTGATTGCCGCTGCTTTTGCCACCGCCTTGGCCGGGAGCTACTGGGCCTCGGCTAGTTTGACTGCCGCCGCCACCCTAGCCCGACCAGAGGGTCTGCTGGTCTTACTTGTTTTAGGCTGCCACCAACTCTTGCGATCCAAGCGGGGCGAGGGCCGCTCGTGGCTGCCGTGGCTCCTCGTTAGCGGCGGCCCGTACGCCCTTTTGTTGGGGTTCCGCCGCTGGTACTATGGGGACTGGCTGCCCAATACATACTATGCCAAAACCGGGGGAGGCTGGGCCCAAATACAGCGCGGGCTGGACTATCTGCGCGACTACGCCGCCGATCACGAGGGCCTGCTGCTACTGGTCGGGCTGGCGCTTTTCGCCCTTTTGCGCCGCACGGCTGGGATGCGCTTGGTGGCCGTTGGCTGGTTGCTCTTTTGGCTGGCTGTCGCGTGGTTGGGCGGGGACGGCCTCCCCATGTATCGCTTTGCGCTGGCCCCACTGCCCCTGTTTGCAGCCCTGGCCGCAGCTTGTGTCTCCGACTTGGCGCAGCCCTTTTTAGCAGCTCGCAAAAGCGGGGTAGCCCTAGCGGTAGTGCTGGGCTGCGTTTGGGCCTATACGCACTGGTCGCCGCCGCGCCTCAAGTCGCACTACGGCGCGTATCAATTTCAACAACAGGTGGAAATTCCCCGCTGGACCCAGGTGGGCCAGTGGTTTGCCGCCAGTGCGCCGGCCGGGGCTAGCATTGCCGTCGTGCCCATCGGCGCGGTGGCATATTACTCCAAGCTCGAGGTGCGCGATATGCTCGGCCTGACGGACCGACACATTGCCCGACGCGACCTGTCGGGCCTAGGCCGGGGTTGGGCCGGCCACGAAAAGCACGACGGCCAGTACGTCCTCCAACGTCGGCCCACGTACCTCCTGCTGGGCAATGCCGATGTGACCGAGCAGCCCCGCGATCCCCGCAAGCGGCCCTTTATTCCCTACGACAATCCCCACATCTGGGCGCGGGAGCAGGACTTGTTTGCCACCGAGTTGATTTCCGAACGCTACCAGCCCCGCTCGGTCCAATTCGCCCCTGGGCAGTACCTCAACTTTTACGAGTTAAAACCAGAGTTCCGCCAGCCGTAACCACGCCCGGCATTTGGCATCTAGCAAAGAACTCCGTAGCCTATCCGAGCGAATTGCCCAACATCCTCCACACCATCCCAACTAGCCCATGTCGCGTTCGCAACCGCCCCTTGCTGCCCATGTGACCGGGCGCGGCATCTTCATCGGCTGCGTCCTGTGCGCCGTCATTGCCATTGGCGCACCCTACGGGCGTCAGCTAATCCAAGGCACTTCGCTGGCCCTGACTTCGGCCACCCCGATTGCGTTTTTCCTGTTTTTTGTGCTGCTACTGACCCTGCATCTGGTCTTGGGCTGGTGCCGGCGCGGCTGGGCCCTCCAGCGGGGCGAGCTGATTACCATCTTCACCATGATGATGGTGGCTGCGGCCATTCCCACCAAAGGCGTCAACGGCCTGCTCATGCCCATGATTACGGGCACCTTCTACTACGCTACCCCAGAAAACGATTGGGTCGCCCAAATCCATCCGTGGCTACCTAGCTGGATCTTGGTAGCTAACCCCGAAGCAGTTAAAGAATTTTACGAGGGAGCCAGTCGCGGTAGTGGTATCCCTTGGGCGCATTGGCTGCCTCCTTTGGGCGCTTGGCTGCTGCTCTACTGCTCCCTGTATCTAGCTGTGACCTGCCTCAGCGTCATCTTGCGCCGCCAGTGGGTTGAGCACGAGCGCCTGATCTACCCGCTCATGCAGGTGCCGCTGGCCATGATGGCCGACGATCCGCAAGGCCGGCTGTTAAAGCCTTTTTTTCGCAGTTGGGCCATGTGGATCGGCTTTGCCATCCCAGTGGTCTTCATGAGTTTTTTTGCTCTGCACAACTACTTTCCTTGGTTCCCCCAAGTCGTCCTCAGATCCTCCGTTGACGTGTTTCGCCAGAGTATTTTCCTGACCTTTGGGCTCAATTTTCTCATACTGGGCTTTGGTTATTTTATCAATACTCAGATCGGCTTCAGCTTGTGGTTTTTTTATCTACTGCACCAGATACAAGAGGGGCTGCTGTTTTACTACGGTTTGCAAGATACCCAAGCCGAACTAGGCTGGTGGACCGAACCGGGCATGGGACACCAGATGATGGGGGCCCTCATCGTCTTGGTCCTCTCGGGGCTGTGGGTGGGCCGCCCCCATTTCAAACGGGTCCTGCAAAAGGCTTGGTGCCGGGACGCCCCGATAGAAGACGGCGACGAGATCATGTCCTATCGGGCCGCCGTCTGTGGCGCAGCCTGTGGCATTGCCGGCATGTGGCTCTGGCTATGGCAAACCGGCATTCCCGCTTGGATCGTCCCGGTTTTCCTCTTTGCTGGCTTGGTCATCTTCATCGGCCTAGCCCGGGTCATTTCCGAGACCGGGCTGCCGATCTTTAAGGCCAATATGATCCCGGCGGGCTTTGCCGTGTCCAGCGTAGGTGTGCCAGCTTTGGGCGTAAAGGGCATGATCGCCACCGGCTACACCATGGTGTGGTGCGGCGACCTGTTGGTCTTTATGATGGCCCCCTTGGCCCACGGCCTGCGCCTCGGCAGCGAGTTGCAAAGCGGTCAGCGCCGCCTGACGTGGGCTGTGGGCTTGGCCATGGTCATCGCCTTAGTCCTGTCGGCGTGGTTTACCATTTACCTCGCCTACCGCTACGGCTCGATGAACCTGCTCATTTCCCAACACTACTCCGAAGAGCCCTCTCGCTTTGCCCTCGAAAAGATCACCAATCCCACCGGTCCTAGCCTGAGCGGCTACTTGTGGATGGGCGGGGGAGGGCTGATTATGGGACTGCTGCTTGTGGCCCGGCATCAGTTTTTGTGGTGGCCGTTCCATCCCCTTGGGTTCTTGGTGAGCCACGGCCGAGTAATGGACGGGATTTGGTTCACTCTTTTTCTGGCTTGGCTCTTTAAGAGCTTGGTGCTCAAATACGGGGGGGTGAGTTTGTACCGCCAGACCCTGCCGTTTTTCTTGGGCCTTGCCTTGGGCCACATCGTCATCGGCGGCATCTGGCTGGTCATCGACGGATTTACCGGCATGGTGGGCAACCGCATCCCCCTCTACTACTAACGGAATCCTATTCAACTTTTTGCTTGAGCTTGCGGCGTATTCACTGTATTATTAAAAATTCGCAGGAACGAGACACTTTTTCTATTTATTTCATTGAACTCATCCAAAGGAGGTTGGTTCATGAAGCGCATTGCTATTCTCTTTGCAGTTCTCGCCTTGGCGGCCCTGCCCAATACGGGCCAAGCGCACTGGGACGCTGGCACGGTTTGGTTTGTCGTCCAGTTTCCCGACGGGGCTACCCCCACCATTGACGGCAATCACGGCGACTGGGACGGAGTGCCAGCCTCCTATGGCATTGACAACTCGGTCTTCAACGACGCCCGCGGCCTAGTGCCCGAAGGCTGGAGCAACGCCGACTGGGACGTCACCGATTTTAGCATGTTGCACCGGGTCGGCTGGAACGAGACGGACAATAGGATCTATATGGCCACTCAGACCTTCGACGACGAGCACAACATGGACCGCACCAGCCACTGGAGCGAGGACGATTCGTGGGAGGTGTCGTTTACCTATAACCACGACGCCTATGCCGATGACGGCGGCTACGTCGACATCAACGACGAAAACATCGGCATCAATACCCGCTACAACTTCGCGGTGCCCGTCCATCCGACTCTCGGCGATTGGTTCTGGTTGCGGCCGGGCGAGTTGACCGGCACCGAGTGGATATGGCCCGGCACTGATTGGCTCGAATTCAACTACACTTGGGATGGCGACGAATTCGGTGAGAGCACCTATTACTACGAAATGGGTCTCACGCCCATAGGCTCGTACCCCAAGGGCCAAGAGGGCGGCTACCAGCCCGACGATGTGGAAGTATGGGATCTAGAAGAAGGTCAGATCATCCACATTTCCATCGTCCAGATCGACAACGACGGCGATTTCAACAACTATCGCACCCCCGGTTGCTGCGGCTACTGGAGCACGCTTGATAATTGCTGCTCGTCCGTCAACGATTGGTTCCTAGCCGAACCGGATCCGGCCTTTGTCGCTTCTACCTCCGTCGAGGAAGATAGCTGGGGCCGCATCAAAGCCAACTTTAAGTAGGTCGCGTCTCCGCTGGAATCACCTCAATCCAGCTAGGGGCTACGCTTGGAAGCCCGTGTTCCACGCTGGAACACGGGCTTTTTTTCGTTCTTAATCAAAGGCGCACATCCAAAGGGGACCGCATGAGAAAACTCGGGGTGTTATGGCTGGTCGTTGCGCTGGCGAGTCCAACGCTAGGCGATCGGGCCGAATTCGCGTTGGGCGGAGAGGACGGCAACCCCTGGACCATCCCCCTTGCTCTGGAAGGCGAAGAAGGCGGCTTCTACACTGTGTACGGCACCGACGGCCAAGTCTTGCGAACCGAGTCCGTGGGCACATCCCCCCAGTGGATTGGTGCCGATACCCTGATCAACTACGCCGATGGGGCCATGACTCCGTCTTGGGTTGACCCCAACTTGAACCTGACCCACATCGTCAGTTGGGACCAAAACGGCCAGAGCCAAGTACCCTTTCACGATCTGGGCGGCAATATCCGCGTCACCCAAGGCGAGAATTCGGCTTTCATGGGCATGACCCTGCCCAGTACTCTGCGGGCCTACGACGGCGACCGCACCTCGGCCATGTTCCGCATCTTCGTCCAGCGCATAGGGGCACCTCCAGGGGTGGGGCGCGGCTTCCGCAACAATACCATTACCAATTTCGGCGCTGAAATGCCCATCAACCGCATCCGCTTCTATCCTCGGCTCAGCAAGACCGAAGACGCCCATATCATCGCCGCCATGGCCGAGCCCAAGCCCGATCCCGACACATTTGGTGAAGAGAGCTTTGCCGCCAACTTTCTCGAGTGGTACGAAATTGGCGTCGCCGACAATAGCGCCCCTATAGCCGACGATGCCTTCACGGTCCCCAAAGGATTGCGCTGGCACAAAGTCATCTCCTCGGCCGGCCTCGGCGGCTATCGGGTGAGCAACGATTCGGCCTATAGCATTCTGCGTAGCGTGCGCGAAAACCTCGATGTAGTGGTCGACTTTCGCTTTCCCCTGCGGCACATCCGCTGGGTCGCCATCCGCGCCTTGGACCCAGTGCGCGACTGGGAAATCGCCGAGGTAGAAATCTACGGACAAGGTTTTGTGCGCAAAGCCCGCTATCTAACCGACATCCTCGACTTTGGCCAACCCATCAACTGGGGCAAAATCCGCTGGAGTGGCCAGCGCCCCCCCGGCACCCAAGTCGAAATCCGCACCCGCACGGGCACCGACCACAACCCCCACATCTACTGGGAACCCAACGCCATTACCGGCGAGGCCGAGGAAATCAGCTTTGACGAGCACTTCGGCCTGCCCGTCCGCGAGCGCGAGCCCCCGCTATACGACCGCGACCACTGGAGCTTTTGGTCTCCTCCCTACGACTTTGAGGACGGCTTGCGCGACCACGCTCAGGCGGCGGCCGCTTGGGCCGACGGCACGGTCCTGCAGTCGCCCTCTCCACGGCGCTATATGCAGTTGCAGGTTACCTTGTTTGCCACTGAAACCGAGGCTCCGCGCCTCGACGAGCTCCAGTTTCAGCTAGCCCACTCCCTGTCGGCTTCTGCCCTACTGGGCGAAATCTGGCCGGTCGAAGTCGACGACGCCCGCTCCCAGCGCTTCACCTACGTGGTGAGTCCGGATTTCCAAACCGGCGACACGGGCTTTGACCGGCTCGAAATCGGCACCCACACCCAAGTTGACACCGTCTATCACGTCAAAATTGGCGGCGTGGAGGTCGATCTGGCGGCCTTCCCGCCCCAAGTGCTGACCGACCGCCTCATCGTGTCGCTAGACCGCAAGCTGTCAGACCCGGAGACCGACCGCTTCAAACAGGTGGAGGTCGCCTTCCAAGTGCCGGTCCTGCGCTTCGGCACTGAATTTGCCGGCTGGGTGTACAACAGCGACGACCCCGACCGCATCAAGCAGCGAGTACAGCCGGGCAACGCCACCTTCCGCTACGCTGGCGACGTGCTGGCCGTGCGCACTCAAGTAGGTGGCCGGCTGTTGACGGATGTGCGAGTGCACCCCAACCCTTTTACCCCCAACAACGACCGGGTCAACGACATCGCGCAACTGTCTTTTGACGTGCGCGAAGTGGTCGCGCGTCGGCCCCTGCAAGTGGCCCTGTACGACCTCTCGGGCCACGAGGTGCAAACCTTAGCTACCACGCAGACCAAAACTGGGATAGTAGAGTATTCTTGGGATGGCCGCCGGTCCGACGGCAGTCTGGTATCCCCAGGCGTCTATATCTACCGCATTCGGCTAGATACCGACGAAGGCGCAGAAGAACAAGTCGGCACCATTTCGGTCGCCTACTAGGAGCCTGAGCATGTTAAAAAGCCTACTTGCTCACAGTCTAGCAGCCCTCGTTCTCACGGCTCCGGTCGGGGCCTTGGATACGCTCAGTGTGGGTTTGGACGCCCCTATTGACTGGGATGGCACCGGTGCTGCCATCGGCACACTGGACCCAGAGTACCGCAGCTTGGTCAATCCCAACGCAGTGCTAATAGGCAACTCCCCAGGCGAGCTCATCGACTTTTCCCAGCGAGTCTTAGCGCCCCGAGAACTGCAAGAGGGCGAAAACATCGCTTCGGGCACCCTCGAACGCGGCGGCACCATAGCCGCCCCTACGGTACTGCGCTTTACCACCGACTTCACCCGCGAGGATCTCATCGAGGCCCTCGCCGAAATCCTCAGCGACCTAGCAGGCGGTGAGACTCAAGCCTTTGAGCGCAAAAGTGGCGACGTGCGTGGCACCCTCATCATCGGCGACTTAGGGGCCCGCTTCGGCGTCAATCGCTTTCGCTTCTACCCGCGCAATACGGTCCATCCCGCGCCCACGGCCGCCTTCCAAAACGACTTTCTGCGCGCGTTTGAGCTGTTCGTCAACGACGGACTCAACCTCACGGCCGATGGTTTTCCCGTGTGGGGCTCGCCCATAGCGGAAGAAGCCCAAAACACCAAACCCGTCGTTGATATCGAATTCGATCCGCCCCGCTATATCCGCTCCTTCCGCCTGCGCTCGGCCACGCCCATCCCCTTTGAAATAGACGAGATCGAAATCTACGGCACCGGCTTTTTGCCGACAGCTACGTACTTCTCGGATATTTTCGCCACCGGCCTTGCGGCTTGGGGTCGCATTCGCTGGGTGGAAAAAGCCGTGGGCGACTCGGCCCAGTCCAGCCTGCTGATTGCCACGCGCAGCGGCAATGACGACACGCCTTTTGTTTTTCACCGCCAGCGCACGGACAAGCGCACGGACCCCGAGATTCCCTTCTCCATTGCCGATCCCACCGAACCCATGCGCCTAGACGAGTACGAACGACTCCCCATAATAGATGACAACGGCGTCACGTGGTCCAAAGGCTCGATCAAGGACGATCTGGAAAATTGGAGCCCTTGGAGTCCTCCTTATCCGCTCGACGAGGGCATGTCTCCCCAAGGCACCCCGATCATCTCTCCTTCGCCGCGGCACTTCCTCCAGTTCCGCGTCAGCGCTCAGAGCAATGATATCCAATCGGCGCGCCGCCTCGAACATATTTCCCTTTCGTATCTGACTCCACCACTAGCCGACGAATTCGTCGCCGAGATTTTTCCCCGCCAAGTAGAGGCTTCAACCTCTACGTCCTTTACCTATGCCGTGCGAATGCGCATGGATTCGCCAGACCTACTGGGATTCGATACTTTTGCGATAACTACCCCCATTCGAGTGGAACAGGTGGAACAGGTGGAAATTCTCAATGCCCAAGGCGAGCTAGTCGCCTCCCACGCCTTTGCGCAAGGCGATACGGCTGGCGGTTCGGGGCTTGCCATCAACGCCATTGCAGAGGACCACTTCAGCGTGCGCTTTCCGCCTATCCAAGCCAATGATAATCTGCTAAAAATCCGGTTTCGCGCGTCCGTGCTAGCCTTCAGCACCGAATTTCGCGGGCAGGCTTCACTATCGAGCGAACCCGGTTCGTTTCAAAACGCCACTTCGGGCAATAGCGCCGACTTGGGAGTTGAGGACCAGTCCACCCGCTCCGGCACCACGGTGCTCAGTCCCTCAATAATCCGCAGCGAACGGCTGATCGATGCCCTCGAACTGACACCCAATCCCTTTACGCCCAACGGCGATGGGATCAACGACCAAGTCTCCATCGCCTATAACATCTTGGCGCTGACCAAAGCCGGTGCCGTTGCGGTACGCCTGTATGACCTGTCGGGTCGGCTGGTACACACCCTACAGCAGACGGCGCTCAGCAACGGTCGCTACGCCCTTAGTTGGGACGGGCGAGCCGCGGGTGGTCAGCTCGTCCCTCCAGGCGTGTACTTGTTGGGCATAACCGTGGCTGGGGACCAGGGCGACGACCTGCGGGCATACCCTTTATCTGTAGCCTACTGACATGAACAGAGTACGCATCGCGACAATAACTTGCGCCCTGATCGGGGCCTTCTTGTGGGGCTGTGGTGAGCAGGAATCCTCCACCGTGGTTCAGATCGGTACGCGGTCCATTACCGCCGAGGATCTCCGATCCTACGTCCTAGGGCTGAACGAAAGCCAGCGAAGCCGCCAAGAAGGCCCGGCAGCGCGGCGCGAGTACCTCCAGCCTCTCATCGACTACCACCTCATGTGGCTGGAAGCCCAAGCCCTCGGTTTGGATACCACAGCCGCAGTTCAGCGCCAACTAGAGCGCAGAATCCGTCGGCACTTAGTCGCCCTCTATCTCAATCGCGAACCCGTGCAACCGCCCCTAGTTGAGGAGGCCGAGATCAAACAGCGCTTCGAGCGTCAAGGACTCCACCGCACGTTAGAGCGAATGACGTGGGGCATTATGGCCAAGGCGCGGCCGGAACTAGAACAAGCCGTGGCCGAGTTGGCCGCCGGCACTCCGTTTGGCGAAGTAGCAGCCCGCTACTCCATCACACCCGACGCAGTCAACGGGGGCGAACTAGGCTGGCTCCGGGTGGAATCTATCCGCCGTATGGGCCTCCCCGATTCGCTTTTCCGCGATTTGCCCTTGGGGGCCTTATCGCCCGTGCTCCCCCACTCCGCTGGCTTTTGCGTCGTGCGCTTTACCGAGGAACGACCGGTATCTTACTTCGACTTCCGGGACGAAATCCTCCAAGAGCTCCAAGAGGAAAGGCTCGGCGAAGCGCGGGTGGCCCGGGCCGAGCAACTGGCCGACAAATACGATTGGGATCTCCACGAGCCGGGACTGCGCCTCTTGCTAGAAAAAGGCCAGCCGTTGGCGACCTTGAAACTAACGCCGGAGGAAGAACGGACGCCTTTGTTCAAATTTACGGGCGGCCAAGTGCCCCTAGGTGAGCTGCTCGACCAATTCAAAAACCGCAACATCAACGCCGCAGCCGATAGCTCCACCTTGGTCCAACTTGCCGAGCGCTTTTTGCTCCAACCCTACATCTTTGCGGCAGCGGCCCGCCACGAGGAGCTGATTGACCGCGAGGCCCTCGAAGCAGTGCGGCAGCAACTGCGCGAAGAGGTCGTCCTCAGCCAACTGCGCCAGCGGAAAGTAGTGGCATCCATCACCATCGCCCCAGAAGCCATGCGCCGCTACTACGACGAGCAGACCCAGCGCTTCCATCGCCGGGACCAGATCGACGTGGCCGAAGTGCTGGTGGAGACCGAGGAAGAGGCCCTAGCCCTGCGGCGGCAAATCGAAGCAGGAGCCGACATCGCCGCCCTAGCCCAAAAGCGCAGCAAACGCCGAGGGGCACAGGCGCGGGGCGGCGTCTTTCCCATGGAGAAAACTTCGGACTTGGTACCCCATATTCTAGCCGCGCAGCCGGGCGAGTTAGTCGGGCCGGTCCAAGTCCACGACGGCTTCTCCGTCTTCGAGATCATCCGCCGCCTGCCGGGGGAGCGCATCCCTTTTGCCCAAGTCCGCCGGCAAATTGGCGATATACTGCGCCGGGCCGGGGAGCGAGAGCGGTTTCAAGCTTATATAGAAACCCTGCGCCAGCAATACGCCGATCGGATCCAAGTGGACCAAAAGCAATTGGCCGCGGCCCTACCCGACGATTTTCTCACTGCGTTCTGAACGTTGGAGAGACTCTATGAACCGCAAACACTACAGCCGTTGGAGCCAAGTTTGGGTCTTAGCTTTTGGCTGCTTGGCCCTCCAGCAAGCCAGTGCCCAAGCGCCCTTAGGCCACCGTCTGCAGGGTGACCGCATCATCGTCGATAAGGCCTCCTACTGGCGACATTGGACCGGGCCTTCCCACGTGGTCGATGTGCATCCAGACGGGACGGTCAAGCCCCATTTCTTTCGCCACGTGTACAACATCATCGCCGAAGATCGCGCGGTATTTGCCAAACCCGTGGACCAACCGGGCATTCGCAAGGCAGACCGGGCAATTATGAACCTCCAACGCACCCCGACGCTGGAAGCAGACGGCAGCCTCACCCTCAGCAAGGCCGAGCAACTGATCAAGTTCCTCGATCGGGATTTCAAACGCTTCCCTGGCAACCACAGCCAGATCCCCCTCAACGGCCGACTCCTAACCATTGTCGATACCACCCTCAGCGGCGACGGCAAGACCGTGAGCCTGAGCCTGCGCGACGAACGCACGGGGGTAGCATCAACGCGCGAATTTGGTGCTAAGGACAAAATCGCCTTCCCGGTGTACGACTACGTCCAGCGCGTCGGCGTCAGCCGAGTAGGTTCCAACGAGGCCCTTGCCCCCCATATTGTCGACGGCGACCGCGACACTTTTTGGGAACCAGACTTAGCGGCCACGCCAGACAAGTGGTGGATCGAGATCGACTTGGCCCGCGCGATCGTGGTTGAGAAGGTAGTGTTGCACTTTGTCGATGCGACCTTGGGCGACCCCTTCCGCCAGTTCCGCGTCATGCTAGCCCCCCAGCAGAAGCTCATTCAAGCCCAAAGCCGCGTGCTCCAGTTCAAGGTGGTCGGCCAAACCCGGGCTCCCAATACGGACCAGCGGACGATGGCGTTTTCTTCCGCGGACACGCCCGGCTTTTCCGAAGACGACGGCGGCCGCACCGAGTGGACCGGTCGCATGGCCCAGACCGTGCGCATTCTCATCGGCGACAGCAAGCTAGGGCGGGCACACCAAATCGACAAAGCAGCGTGGGATGCCCTGACGGTCGATGAACGAGGTGATATACTCTACTACATCCGCGACGACGTCGGCTTTGAGGAGCCGGTGGAACAGGCTATTTACGAGAGCCTCCCCCAAGAACAACAGGGCCGCAAAGAGTACTATATCCGCGAGCGGCCTCGCCTAGCCGAAGTCGAAGTCTGGGGCTGGGGCGACAACCTCTCGCCTAAGTTAATTGACGGGGGTGGCAGCGTTAGCTTTACCGGACCGGAAGTCCCGGCTGGGGGCTTTGACGGCGACTGGAACACGACCTTCCGCATGCCGGCGTGGTTTAGCAACAATCCCACCGCCGGCATTCTCACCGTCGATATTGGTGCCCGCGTCTGGCTCGACGCCATGCGCTTGGCCGTTCCCTCTATTCCCGGCTACATCACCGAGGTAGCCGACGGCAGCCGCGATCCCAACGGTCGGCTCCGGTGGCGACAGGTCAGCCTACCCGACCGCATGGAAGGGGGATTCAAGCGGGCCGCCGACCTCTTTGACCCGCCCCTAGATATCCGCTTCCTCAACCTGCGCCTGCCGGGCATCGCGCGGACTTCGGGCTTTTTCTACGACCTGACCGAAGTCCTGCTCTACACCGAGGGGTTTGTCAGCCAAGCCTCGCTGGTATCCGATATCATCCGCCTGCCGGGACCGCGCAACTTCGGTGCCATCCGCTGGGATCCGCCGCCCGGCACCCACCCGCCCGGCACGACCGCGGAAGTGCGCACGCGCACTGGCGATCTGCTGGTGCAGCAAATTCGCCATTTCGACGTCAATGGCAACGAGAAAACCAAAGAAGAATGGGACAAGCTAATCAGTAGTTGGAAAGGGCCTATCGACACCACTTTTGCTCTCGGCAGCGGTTGGAGTCCTTGGAGCCAGCAGTACCTACAGCCGGGCGATCGGGTTCGTTCCCCCGGGCTGCGCAATTACCTGCAGTTACAGGTGCGCTTTACCAGCCAAGACCGCCTGCAAGCCGCCTCCATTAGCTCGATCGAAGTAGAACTGGCCCCGCCCGTAGCCCGCGCCCTCACCGCCGAAGTATGGCCCACGCAGGCCGCGGTCGGCCGGTTGGATACATTCGACCTGTATCTGCGTCCGGTATTCATCGACGAACCAGCGGCCAACCGTACCCCAGGCTTTGACGAAATCCTGTTGCAGGCTCCGCCCGGCCTCGCGCTGCACCTGTTGAGCCTAAGCACGGGGACCGAAGAAGACCTAAGTCGAGGAAGTCCCTCGCAGACGTTTACCCTAGCGGCCGACGGCCACCTGACCGACGCCTCCGGGGCCATCGCCCAAGTGCGGCGCAACCACGCCGACTCCATCTGGGTCCTGCTGCCCCAACTACACCAAACCCTACCGGCAGAGCAGGCAATTCAGACCTACCACCGCATCACCCCCCAAGGGGCCGAAGTCATGGTCGGCGAGGACGGCGACCTGATCACCGAGGCGGCTTACAGCCTGCTCAACGAGGCCGAGCGCGGAGCTATCCTCTTCTTGCGGCAGACCGCCAGCGGCTTGGCAGCGGTCTCTGGCCGCGCTGAGTACGATGACTTGCCCCCAGCCGAACAAGGGCCAATTCGCTACTTCCGCAAACTGCGCGGCGGCGGGGCCCAGTCGCCCTTTGACGCCTTGGGCGATTCCCTGACGCGCGCCACCTACCGCGCGTTACCAAGAGCCGAACGCGGGGCCATCTTGGGTCAAGGCCCCTTAATCCACTTGCGCTTTGCCGCCGCCATCTTTCGCAACGGAACCACCTTTAAGCCTTTTGTCCGTCACTCCGCCGCTGGCACCGACGGCAACTTGTGGCAGCAAGTAGAACCAGGCGACGCCACTGCGCTAACGGATAGCCGCCAACTAACGCTGAGCGTCCCCGTAGGCGGGCAGGTCCTCGGCGACCTGAGCTTAACCCCCAACCCATTTACGCCCAACGGCGACGGGATCAACGACGAACTGACCATCGCGTTTTCCATCTTTCAAGTGACCCAAGCGCGCCAAGCAAGTCTGCGCCTCTACTCACTGGACGGACGCCTGATAAGGGAAAACAGCACCCAAGTGGCAGGAGGCCCCCAGCAAATCCGCTGGGACGGTCGCGATGCGGCTGGCCAGACCGTGCCGCCAGGACTCTATATATGCCGGATTGATTTTGGTGCCGATTCGGACCGTGCCACTGACACGGCCTTGGCCCGCATCGTGGCCGTAGTCTATTAGTGTACACCAGCCAAAGGGAAGATTTATGGAAGCGATAAGGCTAAATACCGCGTCTGTTTTGGTGGTTTTGAGTTGTGTTCTAAGCCCAGCCTATAGCCAACCTGACTATGGCACGCGGCTAGGCGTCCCCCGAGGAAGCGGCGAGACCAGCTACGCCCCTTATGGCCCGGGCGTCCTCTTCGACGCGCTGGACCCGGCCATTAAGAAGTGGTACGTGCCGCAGGAGCTTTACAACGAGTACCGCTGGCGCCAATGGGAGTACAGCAACTATGCCCGCAACCTGTACCAGCGCTACGTCGATATTCGGCTAGAGGGCGACTACTACTACGACCTATTTGGCAACGCCGTCACCCGCGGCTGGCTCATCTTCAACAACTCGCAGACCCAGCCGCGGCAATTCGGTAGTTCGCTGGTCAAGGCCACTCGCTTTAATAGCTGGTTTTCGGGCGTGGCTATTACCTCGGACAGCAAGGGTCAGTACCACTACGCGCTAACGGTGTCGAATCGCCTGCGCACCACGCTCACCCCCATGAGCTTTTCCAAACCCTTTTGGGACGGAGTCCAGTTCGACATCGCGACCGACAAGTACCAAGGCACCGTCATCTACTCGCGCCTTAGTTCTCCCGGCGGGGCCTCGACCGACAACACCGAAGTCCTCACCACCAACCTCACCACGCTAATGGGCGGGCGGGCCACCGCGCAGATCGGCGACTTCACCGAAATGGGTATTCACTTCGTCAACACCCACCAGTCCAATACCCTGCGCGACGGCTTTAAGGGCAATCCCATTGCCGGGGCTTTGACCGTTGACCAGAACCAAACCGTTTCCTTTATCGAACTGGTCCTGCGCGACGACTCGCCCGCCGACGGCAGTGGTGGAGCCGCCTTCTTCCCAGTGGGTTCGGACATCATCATTACCTACAACGACGGCACCGTTGACCACGGCCGAGAAATCCGCTTTGAACCCGCCATCCAAGGGGGGTTTGTCCAAGAGGGCTTCATCTCGGCCGATGGGACCGAAGAAATCCGCCTGCTCTACGACTTCGACACGCCCGCCTTCGTCAACCGAGCTTCGGGGCCCAAAGAAGAAATCGCCAAAGTCGAGTTCGAGCTGACCATTGGCAACGACTATCAGGTGTGGATGACGTCCAACAACCAGACCAATCGCAGCGACGAACCCGTGCTGCTGCTGGTGGCGCAGGCCGAGGGCAATGTGCAGGACAACACCAACCTGCGCATCCTCAAATTCGAGTACGGCCTGCCCACGGCGACCCAAATTATCGGGGGAACCCTCGAACTGCGGGATGTGGCCGGCTTCAACTTCTACGGCGAGTACGATCTGAGTATAGCCTACCGCAAATACCCCAGCGTGACGCGGACCAGTCACACCACTTCGGCGGGCGTAGCCGGGGAGCAGGTCGAGCCGGCTTGGATGGTCAATCTGTCCAAGGTGGCCCATCCCTGGTTCTTTTTTGGCGAAGCGTACAGCATGGATCCGCTCTACAACACCCGCACCTTTGTCACTGGTTCGGCCGGCAATATCGACTACGAAAACGAGCGCTTCCACGTGGTAGAGTTAGTAGAGGACAACGACGACCAAGACCGCGCACCCGACCTAGTGCGCGCCGACTCCCAAGCCGGCGACCGCCGGGTCTTCCCCGGCTGGGACGAGAACTACGACTTCATCTCGGACTTCAACCAAAACGACAACTTAACCATCTCCAATGGCATCCCCGACTACGACGAGGCCTTTCTCAGACACCGCGTGGATCGACCCGACTTCCTCTACGGGATCGACATGAACAACAATCTGTGGGTTGACCGCTTTGAAAACGACGAATCCCCAGACTACCCCTATCAGAAAGACCATCGCGGTTTCAACGTCTATATGGGATACCGGCTGACCCCGGACATTCGCCTTACCATCGGGCACCTGCGCGAGGAACTGATCTCGGCCGACAAGCGCAACCACACGTCCTACGCCCTGTTCAGTCTAGACCGAGACAATCCCCAACAAGGGCGCTTCCGCTTTATGCAGATGGTCAAGCTGGCCCAAGACAATATCCCGGACGACCTGCTCCAGTGGTTCCCCGAAAACACGCAGCGCGACGGCCAATTGCAAAAAGTAGTAGATCCTCTTTTGGCCCAAGACACTTGGATTAATACCACTTGGATCGGACACAACTACAACCGAGGGGGTTTGGAGGCGTATAACTATCTCAACTTGGAGCTTTTTCACCAGCGCGACGAGGCGGCCCTGCGCGAGACGGACTCCTTTTTTGGCGTCATCAACAAACTCAGCTACCGCTACGATCTGGGCACTGTCCAACTCGAACCGCGCTGGAAAAGCGAATACCGTCGCCAAACCGTGGGGCTGTTTTCCGCCGACGAGGAGACGGTGTTGACCGAGATACTGGGGTTTCTCTTGGGGTTTCCCATCCTCAACAACACCCGCATTCAAACCGGAATCGAGTACTCTTTCGCCAACGATATGAAGCGCGACAACAACGATTTCACTGGAGTCGCCGGAGCCTTACAGCTATCCAATGTGAGTTCCTACTTGGGCTACGAAATATCTGCCCAAGTGGGCCTCAAAGCGGATTGGCGCGACTTCAAAAGCATCGAACGCGAATCGGAAATCCTGACCCAAGGCTTTATCACCCTATATGCTGGCCTTGGCAAATAAGGCGCTTGCGCTGAACTGGCCCAAGCTGGCCACCTTAGCCGTCTTGGCCCTAGGCCTGCGCTTAGTTTACCTATTCCAAGCCGCCGACAGTCCTTTTTTCGACACGCCCATTGTCGATGCCAGAAGCTATACCGAATACGCCCGCGAACTGGCGACCGACTCTTGGACTGGGCGTCCGCTGCCGTTCTGGCAGGCTCCTTTTTACCCGTATTTCCTAGCCGTTCTCTTCTCTTTTTTTGGCGAAAACTACTACCTCCCGCGTCTGCTCCAAGCCCTAGCCGGCACGGTCACTTGCCTGCTCGTCTTCAAGCTAGGCCGCGAAGTCTTTTCGCCGACCGTAGGCTGGATAGCTGCCCTCGGCGCGGCGCTGTACGGCCCCTTCCTCTACTTTGAGGGCGAACTTTTGCCCACGACTTGGGCCGTGCTTTTCGACGCAGTGTTGCTGTTGGTCTTGTTGTGGGGCCAGCGCCAAGGCGGCGCACTTGCCGCACTGAGCGCCGGACTCGTCCTAGGGCTGGGCACCTTGGCCGTGCCGAACGTGTTGCTCTTTGCACCCGTAGCGGCTTGGTGGTTGTACCGCTGGTGGCCCGCTGCGACACCTCGTTGCCGCGCTCTCCACGTGGCGATCTTTGCCATCGGCCTGCTGATGCTGGTAGGTCCGGTGACGCTGCGCAACCGCATCGTCGGTGGCGAGTGGGTGCTCATCTCCTTCAACGCGGGGGTCAACTTTTACCTCGGCAACAACCCGGACTACGATCGCACCGTAGCGGCGCGGCCCGGAGCCGGGTGGAGCGAGGTGATCGACTTGCCGCAACGCGAGGCCGGCATCACCCAGCCGGGAGCCGGCTCAAATTACCTTTTGGGCAAATCTTGGGAGTATATACGCACCGAGCCGGGCGGCTATTTGGCCCTGCTTTTGCACAAGGGCTATCTGTTTTGGCACGGGTCCGAGATCCCCCGCAATACCGATCCGTACTTCGCCGCTGAGTACTCGCCGCTGTTGCGCCTTTTGTTGTGGAAATACGGTCTCGCATTCCCCTTCGGCTTGGTCTCAGCCCTCGCCCTGCTCGGAGCGGCCTATGTCCTGCTCAAACCGGAACGCCGCACCCCGGAGGCTTATCTCGTCTTGCTCTTTGCCGGGGTCTATATGCTGTCGGTGGTGTTGTTTTTCGTCACGGGCCGCTATCGCTTGCCAGCCGTGCCCTGTCTCTTGCTGCTGGCCGCCTATGGCGCTTGCACCTTGGCTGATTTGCGCCATAAACCCTTGTACCTGTCGGCTGGTGCCCTCGTCTTGCTACTGTTGGTCACCAACGCTGGGACCGCGGCGACCAGCCCGCATGTGGCTGCCTTCCACCACTACTCGCTGGCGGCCGTCTATGAGAATAAAGGCATGAAGACCAACGCCTTACAGCACTACCGCCGCGCCGTCGAACTAGCCCCGGCCCATCGCCGTGCCCTGCTGGGCCTCGCCCATATGTACGGGGCGACCCAGCGCTACGACGATGCCGCCCACACGTGGCGGCAATTCCTCGACCACTATCCCGACCAAGACGACGTCCGCCTCCAGTTCGCGGACTTTCTCCGGCTGCGGGGCCAGACCGAAGAATCAGCGGTCGAGTACCAAAAGCTCCTAGCGCGGCAACCCGATCAAGCCCATCTGTACCTCCGTCTTGGTCGGGCCGAAGCCGCGGCCGGCCGACTGGCGCAAGCCGAAGCGGCCTACCTCCGTGCGCTCGAACTAGGCTCCCAGTCGGCTCACTACTTGCTAGGTCAGCTATACGAAAACCAAGGCCAGCCCGAGCGCGCCGAACAAGCCTATCAGCAGCTACTAGCCGAGCAACCCGATCATCTCGCCGGGTTGTGTCATTTAGCCGATCTGCTGCTAAAGCGGGGGAATGAAGAAACAGCCAAAGACCATTTGCTCGCGGCGCTGACACTCGACCCCGACAATGTGCACGCCTTGCACAGCATGGGTACCTTAGAGGCCAACCAAGGTCAGTACCGCCAAGCCCTCCAGCGCTTTGAGCGCATCTTGCAACACCATCCCCAGGATTTGCAGGCCCGTCGGGCCCTATCTCATCTCCTGCTCAAAATGGGCCAGCGCGAACGCGCCGATGCCGAGTACGCGCGCTACCAGCGCCTAAAGCGGCAACACCTCATGCAGCAACAGACGCTGGAAAAAACCAAGGAACTAGCCGACCAACTGCGGCACATGTTCAAGGAACCCTAGGAAACACCCTTTCCGAAATCACATCTTTCGCCCACGCACGGCGAGGCGATACTGCTGATTTTTCGCGGTGGGCGATTCAGGGCGCGTCATTTCCACTAGCCCTGCGGACAGTGCCGGGCGAAGGTAGTTTTTGCGGAATGTGGGACGATGCGACAACCCCAGTGCCGCCATGAGTTCGGCGGCCGTTTTTGGCCCGGTCCGCAAGACCGCAAGCAGCCGCGCTACTTGGTCGCTTACTTGGTCGCTTACTTGGTCGCTTACTGTGGGTGTCTGAAGTGCATCCAGAATGATCTTCAGCATGAACGCAATGAACGGTGTGCTCTCGCCCTCGTCCGAACTCTGCCGGATGGCTTGGTAGTAGTCGCCTTGTCGGGCATGCACCAGACTTTCTACGGGGATGTGGGCGAACAGGGGTTTCCAGCGGGTCAGAATCAAGGTCTGCCAGAGCCGTCCCATGCGTCCGTTGCCATCCTCAAAGGGGTGAATGAACTCGAACTCGTAGTGGAAGACCGAACTGGCAATCAGCGGGTGCTCATCGGTGCTGCCCAGCCATGCCAGCAAATTGGCCATGAGTTGCAGTACGCGCCTAGCGGATGGACCGATGTGATGGACTGCGCCGCCGCCCATCACGCCAATGCCGGTGCGGCGATAGTGTCCGGGCGCGTCCAACAATCCGCTCATCAAGACTTCGTGAGCACTCAGCAGGTCGGTTTCGCTAGCCGGGTCCCACTGCTGGTATTGATCGTAGGCTTTGATGGCGTTGCGGGCTTCCTGAATGTCCCTGAGCGGCGCGACAACGGGCTTGCCATCGAGAATGGTGGAAACTTGCTCCTCACTGAGGACATTGCCTTCAATGGCCAGCGATCCGCGAACGGTGAGGATGCGATTGATTCGCCGCAGGCGCAAATCCTGTACAATGCCTGTCGCCCGACCAATCGCCTCCCCGATTTCTTCAAGGCGAAAAAGGATCTCCGGCGCGATTGTGTATGGTGGTTTTTCAATCCTCATCTTTCGTCCAAGGTGTTCGCTTCAAGCCCGATTTTGTAGAATTGTTTGCATATCCTGCCGGTGGGTCTCCACAAACCGGATACTTGTCTCTAACTCTCCCAATTTCAGCGGCACCCCAAGGTCGTCCGAGTCTTTCAAAGCGCGATGTAACTCTTTCATGGCGTCTTCGTCACGTATCACAAATTCCTTGTACCTTGCAGCGCACAGGGGGCATAAAGCAATAGATTGAGCTTCGTATTCCTTGGGAAAATAGTCTTTTGAAAGTGCCTCTACCGCCTCAAAGTAATACTTACCATCTCGTTTTTTGAACGGCATTTCCTCTTGGCAGATCTGGCACACCATCTCACCAGAATCATTCGTATATTGCTCTCTAAGGTCGATTTTAGGGACAACAGCTCCTCGTGAAGTTCGGACGCTTCTTTTTAGCTCTTCGTATTCTTTATCAGAAGTGTCGGCGAGTTGTTCCTTAACTTTTTCTTGCCTACGATCTGGATTATTTGACGTTTTCTCTGGAAATGTCGGCCTCTGTTCTTTCGCCTTTTTCTTCTGAATAAACTCTTTGAACGCTTCTGGGTCTTTCTTCTTTAGCATCGCGAGCTCTTCAGCTTCCTCGGCGGAATCAAATCCCATTTCGATAGCAACCTCTTCTTTCCGCTGATATTCTTGAGTAGCTCGTTCCTTCCTCCTTCGTTCCTGTTCCTCTTGATCTTGCCAGCTCTTTCCAAATTCAATCTTACGGATCCACTCTCGCCAAGACTCGTACGAAAAACCTTCTGGAAGATAGTCACTTGATGCATCACAAGGATGCACAAAACGGAGGGGCTCTCCTCTATACTTCTGAGGAACCCATGCCGCCCTCCTTAAATCATGTACAAAGCTAGAGGCTCCGTAATGGAATCCCCCTGTTGCGTTTTTCCGATACTTTGATTCCAAGTAATCGTCATCTAGCGAATCCATCGTTCGCCAAATCAGCCGTGCCTTATCGAGATTGGGTTTATCGAGTAGAACCTTAAATTCAGGAATTGTATGATCTATATTGATCACATTGCTCAATCGCTCACCTGGGGCAGACTTTAGATCAGAGTATTCGGGATGATTACGTGGAATTTCTTGCTGTTTAACTTCCAGTTTTGTCTGAGCACCCATCGCCTTGGCGAATTTCCCGAGTCTTTCTGGATCTATACCATACTTTTCATATTCCGGAGAGAGTGCCCATTTTCGGTCTGAATCTTCGCCAAGTGCATCATAGTACGCTCCCAGTCCGGTATCGCGATAAGGAGAATCCAGAAAGACTATACTTGGCTTTGCCCACCATGTTTTGTTATCCAAATTCTTATCAATTTTGAATATGAAGTAGTTTTTGAACAAAAGTGTTCGGCTTGGTTGCTTCTCTATAAGTGCAATAAATCTCTTTATATCCTGCTCGTGATGTTGTCCGCAGATTGACCCTTTTCCATACCGCTGCTTCAAAATCGCCTCAACTCGGTCACTTTCTTCAACTTCGCTAACATCAATATCTTCAAGAAATTCGCGAGCTTTTTTCTGCTGGTCCTTGTTTTTTTCAGACGAATAGACGCCTTTGGCAACTCGGGGAAATTTTTCATCGTGTTCCACATCGTCGCTTGGGAAATAACAGTCTTTACCTTTCTTGTAGGTGGTACCATCGCTGATACGGACGATAGAGAGATTTGATAGATCATCTGTATACATTGATTGGTTGGATAAGAAATCGCCGAGCAATGCATAAAACTCCTGATGCCATTCGTCCGGTTTGTCCTTTAGCCATGTCTTTACCAAATCAGGCTGCTCGGATAGCTCTCTTATAAGGTCTTTTTCATCCCATTTGGAGATTCCGAGTGAAGACAGAAAATTGTTTGCCTCTTGGTTTCGTTGCGGAGCATTCGCAGCCCATAGAGGCAGAGATGAATCCTTTCTGAGAATCGTCGCCAAATCTTCGTCACCGATCAGTTCAGACAACTGCCTACTTCCCCGGTAGATTCCTGATGCAGGAGCATGACCTCCCTGTTTCATCGGGAACAGTTTTTCCTTCTTGAACACCTCAACCAGCCTCTCCATGATTGGCTTGTAGAACGAAGGCAAGCTTTCTTGGTCATTAGGGAGCGTCGCCAAAAATTCTACGGTCAACAGCCCTTGTTCACGTATAGCGGCCATTGATTCCGCGATTAAATCCGCCAAGTGATCCCGCAGCTCATCATTTTCCGGGCAATCGCGGATGCTATCGCGAGCAACGGTTGAGGCAAAAGGTGAGTGGAGATGAAACCGCAGATTGGACGTTTCCTTTTCGGCAGGGAAGTAAATGGAGACTTGCCCCGGCTCTAACGACTTTATTCTCCGTTGAACACTTTGGGATCGCTCTTGTCTTTTAGTTGATCTTCGCGCAGCCTGTTCTTGTTCTCTATCTAAAAGGAAGGCTATAGCGATTCGACATAACTTCGGAGCACCATCTTCATCATTTATCTCGACCTCTTTTTCAAACCGGAGAAAAGAGACTGAATCCGGTTCCGAGTATCCTAGACGCTGGACAAGAATCTCAATTCTGTTTTCCTGATCTGTTTCTCTCCGCTCGATAAAACCCTCAGTCGAATCAGGCAGCCGATATTCTATTTTTTTGATATTGCTGAGGAAGAGAAGCGTACTTTCGTCCAACTTCTGCAGATTTCTTTCTATTTCATCACGAGCTTTTTCAGGTGGCTTTGCGTCATTATCAAAAGGGAAAGAGAAGTAGGTCTGTTTCTCGCCCCGAGGACAGAAAGCCAATTCTTCCGTATCGGGCACGACCAAATCACGAATGCGAAAATGATATTCACCCGATACAACTTCAGGCGTCTCCGTATAGGCAAATACAGCCTTAAAGCCAACGCCAAACTTGCCGATGCTTGTATGATCCTCTCTCTTTGTGCTGAAGCCGATGCTTGTAATAGAGTCCACATCCTCCAGAGTAAATAGTCGAGCTCCGTTGTGTTCAAATTCGACACTATTCTCTCTGAGAATGAAGCGCACCTCTGTTGCGCCAGCATCTTCGGCATTTTGCAGAAGCTCATAAATGAAGTGCGCGTTATCGGGATAGAGATCAGTTAGTAAACGTCTGATGCCATCATCAAAGCCGTTTTCGCGGTTCGCCTCTACCCACTTCAAACGCTTCTGTCGTAATTTTTCCAAACTCATTTTATCCCCTCAATGTTGAGAATCCCATACGCCACCGGCTCCGCGATAATATCGACTTTCTCCTCGGCCCTATCCAAATCCTCAACGTGCCGGTTGTAGTCAGCCTCTGCTCGGCCTATCTGCGACCGTCGCATCCTTTGTATACTCTCATTATTTGCCTTTTCAAGCTGCTCCTGGAGCAGTTCCATCCGCGCCCGATGGCTCGTCGTCAGACTCTCTCTGCGGTACGCTGCTAACTCCTGGGTCCGTTGCTGGTGTTCTGTCCGTGCCTCAGACCACAGCCGATGATGCTGCGTTTCCAGTTCGTCCCACTCTCCCTGTTCCCCTGTCTCGGCATCCTCCGCCCTCTCTAAGAGGCGGCCCAAATACGGCTCTACTGAATCCGATGAGGCAACCAGCTTGAGCTTCAAATCCTCTCTGATACCGTAGAACCGCCACTGATAAACGACGAATTGATACCGGCCAGTGGGCAGATCATCGTCCCGTACCTTCAGATGTACAACGACTCGTTCATCACTATCAAAAAACCGGGCTGCCTGTTTCACCAAAGGGTGCAGCGGCATAATGAATGCGGCCTCTGGATGCAGGGTGGCACAATCCTGCTCAAAGGTTATTTGCAGATGCTGGTCGTCCCCTTTCAACCATGTCTCCCACTCCCGATAGGTGCTCTGCCTAGGAAGCTGTTGGAAATCACCCAACAAGAGGTTGCGCGCATCCTGTGCAAGCCTCAGCGTTTTCAGGGGTTTCTCGCCGAGGATGAAATCTCGTTCTTCCTTACACCGCTGCTGCAAATAGAGCGCGACGAGCCTTTGCAGCGAACCCGGCGTCAACCAAAAACTCGAAGCGTCTCTAATCTCCCTTTTCATCTGGTCTTCAGGAAGGCGAATCCCAAAAAGCTCCATCTGCTTCTGTTCCAACCCTTCCTGTTCTTGTATCAAGCGAATTTCATTGTCTGCCAACTGCTGGAGTTGGGCCTGACGCTCCGCTTCGCTCAAGGCATAGTTCTCGGCAATGTTCTTTATTTCTCTGGAAATCTCCCCGAGGATCTCTTCGCTAGCGCCGAGAGCCTGCTCAAATACGCCGATGCGTTTGAGGCAACGCTCATAAATGTCTGCGTCAACAGTCCCCGGCGTAATCAAGTTGACGATGGCGACACTCTCGTTCTTCTGGCCGTTGCGGTCAATGCGACCAATCCGCTGCTCAACACGCATCGGATTCCAAGGCAAGTCATAGTTCACAATGCAATCGCAGAATTGATAATCCAAGCCCTCACAACCAATCTCCGAGAACAGCAAGACATCGAGAGCATTGCTGTCCTCGCGTGGCTTTTCAAACAGGCGCCGTAGTTCAACGCGCTCCTCATCCGGCGTCCCACCGTGGACCATAGCGGCGCGCACGCCGTCCGTCTTGAGCTTCTCGTAAAGGTAGTACAGTGTGTGGCGAAAGCTGCTAAACAGCATGACCTTGTTATTGTCGTTATTGTCCAAGTCTTGCTTCTCCCAGATGACTGTACGTAGTGCCTCGAACTTTGGATCGTGGGGATCAAGCCCACGTGCTTTCTCAAGTACACCCTCGATCTGAGATCGGATCGCGCTGACAGCATCACTTGGGGGGACGGGTTCCCCATCGTCGGCTTCCTCCCATTCCAATTCGTCAAGCCGGCGATTCAGAATGCTCTCGAGGAAAGGGATCAATCCATACAGGCAACTCGCGGCCTGACGTCTAATCGTGGTCATCATAAATTTGACATTCCTATCCCCGTGAAGCCGACTAAATATGTCCGCCTGAACAGCGAGTAATTCGTCGTGAAGCTGCTTTTGGCTGGGAGTGAAATCAACATGTACTGTTTTCGGCTTTCTCACGGTGAATGCCCCAATATCGCGCCGCCGCGTCCGGTTTATCATACTCGCAAAGGTATGCAGCGCTTCCATATCCGTAATGAGTTGGATGCGTTCATCCGCAGCTACGTAGCCCTCAGTAAGTTGCCCCCTAACCCGCTTAAATTCAGGATTGTAGCTGAGAATGGCTCGTCCCCAACCCGTAGCGGCCGCTTCGTCGAGTGCTTCCATGGCCTGAGTAGTCCAATCTGCCGCTTGGGTCCGCGCATGATCCACCGCTTTATTGATAAATGGATTCGGCGCGGCCATGTGCTTAAAGCTCTCCATATCCTGAATCAGGTCGGGCCGCAGCACGTTCAGCAGCACAAACAGGTCGTCGCTGCCAAGCTGGATCGGGGTTGCAGTTAAAAAGACCGCAGCCTCGGCATAGTCACAAAAAAACCGGACAGCCTCGTGAGAACGGGTATTCGGATTGCGAATATGATGCGCTTCATCCACGATCACGAGGTCGAAACGCGGGGGCGGGTCCAAATCCAACAGCCCTTTCCCCTGCTTTTTTCTAACCCTGTCCTTGCCCTCTGGACCGTAAAGAAGTACTTCGTCGAACAGCGAGTACGGTAGAATCGCTTTCTGATGCTGAGCGGGCCATTCGCCTTCCAGATCCATCTCCTTGATGCAATACCTCAATGTTGGGCCGTCCAAATGGGTGAAGTCTTCGCCAAACCGCTTCATCTCACTCTTCCACTTGCTCTCGGTCACCAACGGACGGGGACATATAATGAGTACAGACTTGATCTCCCGCCGCGCCTGCAACTCCCGCAAGATCAATCCGGCCTCAATGGTCTTGCCGACCCCGACGCCATCCGCGATCAACAGGCGCGGACGGTCTGACCGAATGAACCTCAGCACGGGCCGGAACTGATACGGGATGAAATTGACGCGCGCCGCGTTCAGCGAATACAATGTCGATAGGCTGGGATGCCGAATCTGTAGCGCGGTCAGGTGGGCGTGAAACAGGTCGCACGAAAGCGGCTGCAACTCATCATCGGGCTGGTCCGCAACCTGCAACTGGGAGGCGTAATACGTCTGTACGCTGCTACCCATAAACACCTCGACTCGATTTTCAGCCTGTCCCGAGAGCACCTTCACCACTGCGCCCCGCAGGGAGGGGTTGGACTTCAAGACGACCATTTGACCCGGTATAAACTCCGTTTGGTCTGGCATATACGTTGGCACCTTTTCGGCTGTTTGCGAGGCTAGAGAGCGGCGGGTGTGCGTTAGCCCCTTTTCTTCGGTCATCTGCATAGCACTAGCGGCAAGCAGACGACTGAGCAGTTCCAGATCGATCATTCGCGCATGTTCGCAGACGGCTAGCACTTGTCCAAAATGCGTATCGAGTGATTGGCGTATCTGGTGTTTTCCATCCACGCCATCATCGGTCATGTAGCGGACTAAAATCTCGGCTGACTTGGCGAGGTGATAGAGTCCGATCAATTCGAGGGCGACCGTCTTGGCATGGGCCGGTTCTTGTGCTGCCAGATGATTCTTTTCAAGATCAGGTTGGGCATCGCGTAGGCGGGAGATTCGTTTCAAAACTGCGCCGAGGTCGGTATAGCGCTTGCGAATCAGCCTTAGCCAAACATCGAGGACGGTCGCCCAAGTGCGCTTGTGCCATTCCGAATCAATGGGAAGCTCAACCCAAGGCTCTTTCTCCAACCACTGCTCTGCATCAGCCCCTTTGTCTCCCAATACGGCGAGGCTGCCCGCTCTCAATAGGAATTTCCCGGCATCGAGTGGATCAGCCGGACGAGGCAAGGCACGTAGCAAGCAAAAAGCGTCAGCAGCGGCGAGTTGCAATTCCCTTTGTCTTTGCTCATCATGCACTGCGTCCTCAAGCACGAGATCGAGCACAGCCATTTCCAGCACATCGGCAGCACGTCGGATCAATTTTTCGTCTGCCTGCTTGTGCGAATTCTGTGCAAGCTGAACTTGCTTCAGCGCCTGTTGGCGCATCTCTTCTTGTTCTTCAAGCAACCAATGACTCATGGCTCACCTCCAGGTATGCGAGATGGAAGGTCATCGATGGCGCAAGGCAAATATATTGCACTCAAGTCGCATGTTGTCGGGTATTCCAGTTTTCCCGCCATAGTTTGCCCTCGTGCCTGTAAATCTAGCTCATTGGGCTGCGTATCCCGAATCAGAACCCCAAAGAGCGCAAGAGCCTTATTTCCCGACTCAAGAAATAATCTAACCGCTGCCTTGAATGATGTTTCATAGACCGTTTCTTTACAACGGTGTAAAAGCCACTTGAGAAGTTCGCAAACCAAGGACAGGTCGTTTGCTAAGTTATCTATCTGGTGTATTAAACCGCTCCGACCGCTCATTACGCTCGGCGGCGTTTTCACTTCAGTAGATGATTTAACTTCACCAAGCACGAGGCGTGTAGTTTCGCCTTCAACTATAAATCCGACCAGATCTGCACCTGGAAGACTCGCATTAGGATGCCGCTTATCGCGTTTCGTGTTCCAAGGCCATGTAATTCTATACTCGCGACTCAGGTACGCTTCAGCTATTGCTTCTCCTATCGCCCAACTTGGTTCTTCGCTTATTTCGGCTGCCAGAATTTCCTCAAGGCTATCTCGAGCGAATCCCGTGTTGGCTAAGTTTTGAAGATACGTTTCAAATTCGGCCTTACCTTCTTCATCGTAAAGCCGTGACGAAACTTCGTTGGACATGAACGATTTGAACGTATCGCCGTCTTGCATACTTACACCCTGCCAAGATACCTGACGGTCCTGTCCTTCGTAGTTTATGATTAATAGATCTGGCTCTGTCATACCCCCATCTCGCGGACTCTCAGTCGCGCTGCCGTTTCAATTTGCCCGACCAGCACGGTCGCTTAAGGTGTTATCTGAAAAGAAACACTAATACACCGCGCCGTACACCAAGAGCAATTCCACCGCTCCCATCGAATAAACCTGATCCTGCTTCCGACTCGGCATCGCCGCCACATCCAGCAGCGAACCTAGACGGCGAGTTGGGTCAGCCTGGATTGGCTCACTAGTACCCCAACCCGCGCAAATACTGGCGCATCCCCGCACTCCGCCGCGCCTCGCTGACTGGGTCCTCGCCTTCGTAGGCCGGCTCGCCCGGACAACTGGTCACCCAGCGGTCAAAGCCCCGCTCGGCGAGCGTGTTGAGCACCCCGGCAAAGTCGAGGCATTCGCCTTCGCCGACCGAAACCCACTCGGGATTGTAGCGCCCCGGCTCGCGTACCGTGCAAGACGTATAGTCCTGTAGGTGGACGTAGTTGAGCTGATGCCAAAAGTCCGTCAGCGACTGCACTGGATCGTAGTCCCACAACTCGGCGTGCGAGACATCGATGCACAGCTTCGTTTTGTCCAGCAAGCTCATGTACAGCCGCCAGTCCTCGGCCGAATCCACCAGCAAGTTGGTGTGGATGTGGTAGCTTAGCTCCAGCCCGTACTGGGCCGCGTACTCGGCCCACTGCTCGGCCCCCTCGGCCGCCCGCTCGATATCGGCGCGTTCTGCCGGTCGTCCCTCTGGCTTGCGACCACTCATAAACATGAAGCAGTCCACGCCCATCTCCGCGGCGAAATCCATCCGCCGCTTGTTGCGCTCGGTGTGCTCCCAGTCGCGGTCTTCGGGCGAGCCACTAGCCGTAAATACGCACAGCGGCATATCCGCGTCCTCGCACACTTGCTTCAGCCGCTGCGGCGGCCCCAGCCAGTCGAGCGGTAACCGCCCCTCCCAACCGTCCCAGCCGGCCTTTTTGAGCTCGGGCAGGGCCTTTGCCAAATCCGGCTGCCGCCAGCGCAGGGTCGCGTATCCCATCTTGAGTGTCATAATCCGCCTCCTTGGTTGTGGTTTCAATAAAATCCTACGGGCAAAGTTCGTTGCCCTTTACTGACATCGCAACGATATTTTTCTCTATGCAAAATGCTCCTTCTCTCTCGCGCGGCCAAGTGCATCGCGCCCTCCGGTCTTTCGTCGTCGCCAGTGGCTTGTGGGGCGCTTGGGGGCAAGCCTGCGGGCTGGGGACGGCGGCCTTTACTGGCTTCGCGCTGTACTTAGGGGCCGACGGTGCCTTTATCGCCCTCTTCACCTCGGCCGCGTACTTCCTCGCTTTGACGCAATTGCTAGCGCCCTTGTTGAGCGCCCGCGTCCGCGACAAGAAGCGCTTTGTCGTCGTCGGTGGTTACGTAGAAATCGCCTTCCGCGGGCTACCACTGATCATCCCCCTCTTCGTCCCAGAGCAGTACCGGCTCCCGGCCTTGGTAGCCATGGTCTGCCTCAGCATGTTCAGCGGCTATGCAATTTCGCCCTTTTACAGCACTTGGATCGCCAACGCCGTGCCGGAGAATATCCGCGCGCGCTTTGCCAGCCGCCAGACCATCGTCAGCACCATAGTGGCCATGATCGCCGGTTTTGCGATTGGCCAATTCCTCGACCTTTTCCCCGACGGAGGCGGCTTTGTCTGGGTCTTTGCCGCCGGGTCGCTTTTTGGATTCTTGGGCTACTTAAACCTCCTCCGCGCCCCCTTTCCCCAACAGACGGCTGCCACAGACGAACAAAGCACGCGCTTGCGCGACCTTGTGCAACCCTTCCACGACGCCAACTTCCGCCGCGCCGCGCTCTTTTTTGGCCTGTGGACCTTTGGCATTGGGCTAGCTGGGCCGCTCTACAGCGTCTTCATGCTCGACCGCCTGCAGATCTCCTATACTGAGGTCTCGATTTTCAATGCCCTATTTATGCTGACCAGCATCGTCGGCTATCGGCTCTGGGCCGGGCTTATCGACCGCTTCGGAGCCAGACCCGTCCTGCAAATCCTGATGACGCCGGCCGCGTTCTTGCCTCTTATTTGGACCTTTAATCAGCCAGGGGCTTACCACTTAGTACCTGTGGCCTTGGTCCTCAGCGGAATTCTATTCTCCGGAATCGGAGTGGGTATCAACCCCCTGCTCTACGGCCTGTTACCCCAAGGCGAAAAACGCACGATGTACCTAGCCACTTGGTCGGTGACGGTCAATCTAATGGGTGCGCTCGGCCCCCTGTTGGGCGGCCTGCTCGTCGCCCAGCTAGAGGGCTTGCGCTTTTCTGTGTTCGGCGTGCCCATGGGCGATTTGCAAGTCATCTTTGCCCTCAGCGCCTTGGTCCGGCTAGCGCCGCTGTTCATCCTCCGCACCGTCAAGGACGCGCGGAGTGCAACCTCGCGCAGCCTGCTCTCGCGGATGCTGCGCGGCAATGTCCTCAGCTACGCTTACAACGCCACCATTTTCAGCCTAGCCACAGCCGAGGGAACCAGAGCGCGCGCTGCCGAGGCCCTGGGCCGTTCGGGCAACCCTCTCGCCATCGAGCAATTGGTCCAGGCCCTAGCCGACGCCAGCCCTCGGGTGCGCCGCGCCGCTGCCCGCGCCTTGGGCGAGAGCCGGTCGGAAAGCGCCACCGAACCCTTGGTGCGCGAGTTGCTCGACGGAGCCTCGGACATCCGCAGCGAAGCCGCCGAGGCCCTAGGCCGTCTCGGATCCTCGACCAGCATTGATCCGCTGGTCGAGGCGCTAAGCGACGCCGATCCCCGGGTGCGCATCAGCGCTATCCGCGGCCTAGCCAGCCTCCGTGGGGACGAAGTCCACGAGCTGCTATTCTGGCAATTTGGCAGCGATTTCGACCCTCTGACGTTCCCGACGCTGGTCGACGTCCTCGGAGATCGTCAGGACCACCGCATCGTCAGGCCCGCGTTAGGCCGCCTGACCGACTATCCCTCCCCGGCCGTGCGCTTGCAGCTACTCAACGGAGTCTGCCGTGCCCTAGGCGCTGGCGATCAGTTCTATCGCTTGCTCTCGCGCGAAGATACCGACCGCGTCGCCGCCATCACCCGCCTGCTGCGCCGGGCAACGGACTCCTTGGGCAAGGCCCGCTGCATCAACGCCGAATACCGCACACAGTTAAAAACCCTGTGCCGGGAGGTAGTCGTTGCTTATGAAGAGGAAAAGGCCGAGGTGCTAGTCGAGGCCATGCGGCAAATCCGCCGCACCGTGCGCGACGGTCTCTCTGCCACTAGGGACCAAGCCTACGACGTACTCTCGGTGTACGTGATTCTCATCGCCATCGGCCGCTTCATTAACAGCCCGGTGCGGCAAGAATCGCCCGTTGCCCAAGAGATTTTTCTCACCGTATGCCTAGGGCGCTTAGCCGCTTTGATCCGCGAGATTGACGACAGGGATTGACAACTAAGAAGCCGTCCTTAGCAACTCAGACCGACATCATCTCTCATCTGTGTTCATCTGCGTTCATCTGCGGATATGTTGCCGTCGGCGATGCACCCAGCGGATCCGCGCCAAATCCTTGAGATTGGCCAGCGTCCCGGTCACCGGATTAAAGCGGCTGTCCGGGTCAAAACGCCATTTTACGGGAATTTTTGCGATGCGGTAGCCCGATTGGCGCACCAGCAGCAGCAGTTCCACGTCGAACATAAACCCGGCAACTTGCTGCCGTGCACAGAGATCGCGCACCACCGCGGCCTGAAAAAACTTAAACCCACACTGCGTATCGCCGAACTCGCCCAAGCCCATCAGCGCGTGCAAGAGCCAGCCAAACGCCTCGGTCCCCCACTGCCGATAGCGACGACGTGCGACGACGAATTCGGTCGCGCTCAGCGTCCGGTCGCCGATCACCCCATCCCACCCGGCTGCCAATAGGGGCATCACCTGATCGAGCGCGGCAATGTCGGTCTTGTAGTCGCCGTCCATAAAGCCTATGTACCGGCCCTCGGCCTCGGCCACGCCGTGCTGCACGGAATAGCCTTTGCCCCGGTTGCGGTCGTTTTGTACGCAACGGACTTGCGGATGCGCGCAAGCGTACTCCGCAACACAGGCGACCGTGCCGTCCGTGCTGCCATCATCTACGACCAGCAATTCACAGGACCACGGCCGCTGCTTAAGCAACGCGAGCGTCTGCTCCAAGGCGATGAGAATCCGCTTCTCTTCGTTGTACGCGGGTATGACGATGCTCAAATCCATAGCTAGCGTCCGCTTGACGTCTCCAGCCGCCGCGCCTATAATCCGCCGCAACCAAGTCCCTAAGCCATGTGAGAAAGGCCGATGAGCGAGGAGACCATTTTTAGCAAAATCATCCGCCGCGAAATTCCCGCCGACATCGTCTATGAGGACTCTGACTGTCTGGCTTTCCGCGACATCCAGCCCCAAGCCCCGACGCACATTCTCGTCATACCCAAGGAAGTCGTCGCTGGCGTGCAACACACCGCCCCCGAGCACGGCCCCCTGCTCGGCCACTTGCTGCTCAAAGCCAGCCAGATCGCCGCCGAGCAGGGTCTAGCCGCAGCGGGCTATCGCTTGGTCATCAACGCCGGTGCCGATGGAGGGCAAACGGTCGCCCATCTCCACGTCCATCTGCTCGGTGGCCGCCCCATGCAGTGGCCTCCAGGATAAAAAAAGAGGCGATGCCACACCGGGCACCGCCTCGTAAGCACTCTTAAAGCAGGGAGCTTAAAGGGTCTGTATCAGGACGTAGCCGTTGACTCCCCCCGGCACCGCCCCCTTGAGGAAGAGTAAGTTGCGATCCGCGTCGATCCGTTCGACAGTCAACCCCTTGGTGGAGACTCGCTTGTTGCCCATCTGGCCGGACATTTTCTTGCCCTTCCACACCTTACCCGGCGTCGTGCCCTGGCCGATGGAACCGCCGTGGCGTATGGTATCGGGGGTGCCGTGGCTGGCACCCTTGCCGCGGAAACCGTGCCGCTTGACCACTCCGGCAAACCCCTTGCCCTTGGATTTGCCCGTCACTTTGACCCGATTGCCAACCTCAAACTGGCTCACGTCCAAGACTTGGCCGACCTCGAACTCGCCCTCTTCGCCGCGAAATTCGCGCAGGATGCGATGCCCGCTCACACCGGCCTTGTCCAGATGGCCCTTTTGCGGCTTGGTCAGCTTGCGCTCTGGCACTTCGTCGAATGCCAGTTGCAAAGCCGAGTATCCATTGTCCTCTTCGGTCCGCACTTGTACCACCGGGCAAGGCCCAGCCGCGACGATCGTCACCGGCGTGAGATCCTCGCGGTCGTTGTACACCTGCGTCATTCCCAATTTTTTGCCAATCAAGGCCCCCATAAGGCCAACTCCTTCAAATAGTTGTCTAGCAAACAGAATCGTAAAAATTACGCAAAAATGTCATAGTGGGCAAGAGACTCCCGCAGTGGAGCGGCAAAATTGAGCGCAATAACCCTATTTCGCGGCGGGGCCATCGGAGATTTTGTCCTCACCCTACCCGCCATCGATGCTGTGCGCCGGGCCTTTCCCGCCGCCGACTTGCGCCTCATCGGTCGTCCGGCGACCCTAGCACTCGGCCCGGTGGCCTCTATCCTCGACAGCGAAGACCCGCGCCTGATTGCCCTCCATCGCGATGGGCTGCTTCCATCGGCTACCCGCCAACTCTTCGCCGCGACGCAGCGCGTGCTAGCCTACGCGGTGGATTCCCAACAACACTTCGGCCCGCAACTGCGCCGAGCCGTAACCGGCCCCGTGCTGCTGTGGGATCCGCGACCCCCAGCCGATTTCCGCGGGCACATTGTCGATCACTTGCTAAGCCCCTTGCGGCAATGGGGCCTACCCATCTGCGACCGCACCCCACACATTGAGCTACAGCCCGACGACTGCGGCTATGTAGCTTCGCTCGCCGCTGCGCCCGAAGTCGTCATCCACCTAGGCAGCGGCTCGCCAGCCAAGTGCTGGCCCGTGGCAAATTTCCACGCTCTCGCCAGCGTGCTGCAAAAAAGAGGCTGGCATACCGCGCTCCTGTGCGGCCCGGTCGAACGCGAACGCCAACTCGCCGTCGGCAACCTGCCGGCACTCCACCCCCCAGACCTGCGCTCCCTCGCCGGCCTGCTCGCCAAGGCTGCACTATTCATCGGCAACGACTCTGGCCCCGGACACATAGCCGCAGCCGTCGGCACCCCGACCCTGACGCTATTTGGCCCCACCGATCCCGGGCTGTGGGCACCGCGCAGCAAGCGCAGCCAAATCCTGCAAGCACCAGCCGCCGACATCGCCGCAATCCCCACTGAGACCGCAATAGATGCTGCGCTAGCCCTCCTCCAGAATGAGCGATGACTTCCTACGCCGACCAACGCCGCGCTATGGTGCGCGAGCAACTCAGCCAGCGCGGCATTCGCGACCCGCGCGTACTCGCGGCATTTGACCGCGTCCCAAGGCATTGCTACGTCCCGGAGGCTCTGCGGGCCCACGCGTATGCGGATCACCCGCTGGCCATCGGCGCGGACCAAACCATCTCGCAGCCGTACGTAGTGGCCTACATGCTCTCGGCCCTTGGCTTAAAGGGCGAGAAACGGGTCTTGGAGATTGGCACCGGCTCTGGGTACCAAACTGCCCTGCTCGCCGAGTTGGCCGATCAAGTCTATAGCATCGAATTCTTTTCCGAACTCGCCGCACAGGCTCGTCGCGTGCTCGCCGACACAGGCTATGGCCACGTCGCCCTCCGCGTCGGCGATGGCCGCATGGGCTGGCCCGAGGCCGCCCCTTTTGACGCCATCGTATGCTCGGCCGCACCCGCGACCATCCCACCTGCTCTAACCGAACAACTAGCGCCTAACGGCCGCTTCATTCTTCCGCTAGGCACCCGACGCCAACATTTGGTCTTGGTAGAGCGCAGTGCGACCGGCCTCAGCCAGCGCAAACTCCTACCCGTGCGCTTCGTGCCGATGCAGTGAGGAGTAAATAAAGAAAAGGGAGAAGCTAAAGGGAGATTCTATGGGTCTAGCGCGGAATTTACCTTGCAAATTTAAAGTGGCACTTTAAAAAAACAAGGATGTCCGACCTCCCCTCAGCTAACAACGCAAGCTACCGACCAGCGAGGCGAGGCGGTCAATGCCGCGCTCGTCGCAATAGGCGTGGAGATCCTCGACAATTTCGACGCCAGCGTTGGGATTGGCAAAGCTGGCCGTGCCGACTTGGACGGCAGAAGCACCGGCGACCATGAACTCTAGGACGTCGCTCGCGGTGGTGATGCCGCCGATGCCCATGACCGGCACGGCAACAGCTTGCGCCACCTTCCACACCATGGCGAGGGCCACGGGCTTGATCGCCGGGCCAGACAAGCCTCCAGTAGTACCGCCCAAGACGGGCCGCCGCCGCTCCACGTCAATGGCCATGCCAACGAGCGTATTAATCAGCGAGACCGCATCCGCACCCACATCCACTACGGCGCGGGCGATTTCGGCAATATCCGTGACATTGGGCGTCAGCTTGGCAATGACTGGCCGTTGAGTGCGGCTGCGAACCGCGTCAATGGCTGCGGCCGCAGTCTGGGGCCGCGTGGCGAAATTGTCGCCGCCGGCCTCGACATTGGGGCAAGATATATTGACTTCGAGCGCGGCAATGCCCTCCAACGCTTCGAGACTCGCCGCCATCTGCCCGAATTCCTCGACTGCAAATCCGGCAATATTTACCACGACCTGTGCGTCCAAACCCGCCAACAAGGGCCATTGCTTCTCGACAAAAGCCGCCAGCCCGGGGTTTTGCAAGCCAATGGAATTGAGCATTCCGGCCGGTGTCTCGACGATGCGCTGGGGAGGGTTGCCGCCCCGAGGCTGCGGGGTAATGGTTTTGGTGACTAGCCCACCCAAACGCGCAAAATCAGTCAGCGGCAAAAGCTCCTGACCGTAGTTACAAGTGCCCGAGGCCAGCAGCACTGGGTTGCGCAGTTGCACACCGGCAAAGTCTATACTCAGATCGGCCATGTGCTGTCCCATTTTATCTGCCGCACGTCGAACGCCGGACCATCCACGCAGACGCGGGCGTAGCGACCGTAATCCGTGTCGCC
This sequence comes from Gemmatimonadota bacterium, assembly GCA_009840005.1. The sequence goes on along the minus strand of VXOR01000090.1, from coordinate 85,886 downwards.
TGCCGTCGCCAACTCGACAGCGCAACCCACGCAGATGCCGATGCCGCAAGCCATGTACTCTTCGAGGGAAACCTGACATGGAACTTGGGTCTCTAGGCACATGGCGGCCACGGCCTGCATCATCGCGTGCGGGCCGCAGCAATAGACCGCGCACGGCCCTCTTTCAGCTAGCTCGTCCTGCAACAGATCGGTGACCAAGCCCACGTGCCCGAGGCTGCCGTCGTCGGTAGCGAGACGCACTGCGTCCGCAGCCGGTGCCAGCAGTTCACTGGGCAGGTGCTTATCCGCCGTCCGCGCCCCGACCAACAGCGCAGTCTGGTACTCCCGCTGCCTCAGTTCCAATCCCCAGTAGAGCAGCGGCGGCACGCCAATACCACCTCCGACCAGTACGACGCACGTGTCCTCGGGCGGCGGCACGAACCCCTTGCCCAGCGGGCCAAGAGTCGGCAGGGCTGCATCCGGCCCTACTTGGCTCAGCGCCCGAGTCTTAGGCCCTACCGCCTCGTACAATACCTCGATAATACCGGCCTCGCGATCAGCACCGCTCACGCTCAGCGGGACGCGCAACAAGGGAGCAATCCCCGCGGCGACCTGAATGTTGACGAACTGACCTGGCTCTATCCGCGCTGCAATGTAGGGTGCGTTAAGGCGTGCCAAATAGAAGTCCGCGGCGACCTCGCGGTTGTTCAACAGACGCGCTTGCTCGTCAATCACGGCTCTTCCCTTCGGCTGAGCTCAGGTCGAAGCCCTTCTTCTTGCGGCGAGCCAAACGGCACAGTCAACTCGACCCACGACTTGATCTCCTCGCCGTTGCGGCGCACCGCGGGATAGAAGCTATAGCTATACGCCGCATCCACTGCGCTCTCGACAAAAGGAGGTTCTCCGCGAAAGACCTCCACTTGCTCGGGCCGTCCCTCGCGGTCAATTAGCACGTCGAGCAACACCTCGACCGAATCCTCGGCAGCCGCCGGATAAACGGGCCGCACCACCTGCCGCACCAGTGGCCAATCGCTCAGCGCCAAGTCGCCCTCCTTCCACCCTAGCTCATCGGGAGGAATCGACAAGTCGAGTTCGATCATCGCTTCTATGTCCAAGTCCTCGCGGTCTTGGCCTCCCTGAAAATCCGGGTACTTCTCCACTAGGAAGCGAATTTGCGCGCTGTTCCGATCGCGCCGTGCAACTTCCCGCAGGTAGTAGTTGGCCGAGTCCTCTACCCCCTGCTCGGTAAAGGCGCGCCAGAGCCGGTAGTAGAGGTTGAGATTCCTCTTGTCGAAGGATAGGGCCTGACGGTAGAACTCAATGGCGTCGTTGAAATAGCCCTCCTCCCAGTTGATGTTGCCAAGTTGATACAGAGCGCGCGGGTTGGCGACTTGTTGATCGATACTGCGCTCGTAAAAATCTCGGGCCAGCGCAACATCCCCGCGCCGCTGTGCGCGCTCGGCAAAGCCGACGTATTTGCGCGCCAACGCCACCGTGTCGAGCGTATCCGGCTCCAAGGCGAGCAATTCAATCCGCTCCCCTGGGCCGAGCTGGCCGCCGATTGCCTTCAGGCTGCGCTCTAACTTGTCGATGAGCTTTTCCTCGCGGGCTTCCCTCCGCTGCTGGGCCAGCTTGCCAAACCGCGTCTCGGCAAACTCTTCGCGCAACAATTGATAGCGCTGCTCGGCTGCGACCGTATCGCCAACGACATTCTCATAGGTATTGGCCGCCAAAAACGCTGCTTGACCGCCACTCGGCGTACCCGCGAAGGCATGGCTCAAACTATCCAGCAAGGGGAGGTACGCCTCGGTAGCTTCCGGCTGTGCTAGGCGCAATGTTTCGATCCGTGCAAACGCGCGAGCCGCTAGCTCTTCGGCTGTGGCCTCGAGCTTTTGCCCCAGCAGGCGGCGGGCCTCATTGGCGTGCGCCGAGGTGGGAAACTCCTCGATCAGCCGCAGCAAATGGGGCCTAGCGATCTCTTCGTCGTCGCGCATTTGCAGCTCGATCCAAGCAAGGCTGTACACGGCGCGGGGCAATTGGTCGCTGTCTGGGAAGCGGCGGATTACTTCCTCGTAGTACGCACGGGCCGAATCGGCTTGGCCGATGTCGTCGCGATAAAGCTCGCACGCGCTGAACAGGTCGTCCAGCACATCCAAACTCCGCGCCACCACCACCGTGTCGGCCGGAGCCTCTGCTACCTGCCACAACAGCGGCCCCTGCACCGCGCCCAGTGAGTCGGCGTAGAGCGAATCGGCGCGGTGGATCTGGCGCTGGATCTGCTCCAGCCGGCGCATGTGCCCCAGCATCTCTTGCGCCAAAAGCACGCCCTGCGCTCCTGGGCTCTCGCGGCTGCTCTCCTCAAGGTACTCGCGCCCCAGTTCGGTATCCCCGTATTCCTGTAGGCGCAGCAAGCCGATGCGATACAAGGCCATGGCCGCCGAAGGCGTCTGAGGAAAATCGTTGCGCACCCGCTCGTACTCGACCAGTGCCTCGTCGAGCAAGCGGCGGCCCTGATACCACTCGCCGATTAGAAGCCGGGTGCGGCCCTCAAAGCGGCGAAAGCCGCCCTCGTCGAGCAAGCTGACGTATGTGGCTAGGGCTTCGTCCTCCGCGCCCATGGCGTAGAGGGCGCGACCGCTGTTGAGCCGAGCGCGGTACTTTTGATCCTCACTGGGATCGGCCTTTAGCACTTCGTCGAAAACCGCTAGCGCCTCATCCAAGCGGGCCGGATCCTCTAAAGCCATCAGGGCCTCGCCCAAGCGCAACCACAACTGGGCGCGCACTGCGCTCTTGGGAAAGGCCTCTAGCGTCGCCCGATATTCCCGCATCGCCGCGACGTAGTCCTCGCGGTCGTGCGCCATCTCGGCCAAATGCAGGCCCGCTTGGACGGCGATCTTTTCCTCGGCCTCGTCAAACAACACTCGGTAGAGCGACTGCGCTTGGTCGTCAATCCGCTGCTCCTCTAGGCAGCGGGCGCGCCAGTAGCGGGCTTGATCGAAGTACGGACTGGACGGGAAAAAGGTCTCCAAGTCGCGGAACGACTCTTGGGCATTGAGGTATTCGCCGCGCCAGTAATACGCCCGGCCGATCAGGAACATGGCGTCGTCAACCAAGTCACTCTCCTTGTATTCGTCGAGCACCTTGGATGCCTTGCGCACCGCTTTGTCGTAGAGTTGGTCGGCCTGCGGCGAGCGCCGCTGCTGCAATTCGGGGCCAGCCCGGTCAAAGGCCCAGTCGGCATAGGTCTCTTCGTGTTTGCGCCGTTCTTTTTCGGCCTCGCGGAAGGATTTTTTGGCGTTGTAAAACGTATTGAAATAGACGCAGGCCGAAATCGCCAGACAACCAGCCAGCAACAGCACCAAGGGCGCAGTCCGCACGAGCCGTCTCCTAGCCCCGATGGTAATCCTGCAGGGATTGCACGCCCAGTTCGGCGCGTTGCAGTGCCTCAATGCCCGCAGCCGCAGCCCGAGCCCCAGCCATCGTCGTCGTATAGGGCACGCCGGTTACGACTGCGGCTCGACGCACCGCAAAGTCGTCGTAGTAGGAAGGTTCGTCGAGGGGAGTGTTGATAATCAGATCGATCTGGCGGCTGCGAATCGCGTCTTCGATGTGCGGGCTGCCCTCGTGAATTTTGCGCACCCGCTCCGCGGCGATGCCGTGCTTGCCGAGAAAGTCGTGCGTGCCCTGCGTAGCCACCAGCTCAAACCCGGCCGCACGCAGCCGACGTGCCACCGGCAAAACCTCCTCTTTATCGCAGTCGGCCACGCTGATAAAGACCCGGCCGCGCGACGGCAGCAGCGAACCCGCCCCCATCTGCGCCTTGAGGAAGGCCGTGCCAAAGTCGCGGCCAATGCCCATGACTTCGCCCGTGGACTTCATCTCCGGCCCCAGCAGGCTATCGGCCCCAGGGAATTTTATAAAGGGCAACACGGCCTCCTTGACCGATATATGCGCGGGCACGATCTCCTCGGTAAAGCCCTGTTCGCGCAAGCTAACCCCCACCATGGCCAGCGCGGCGATCTTGGCCAGCGGACGGCCAATGGCCTTGCTGACAAACGGCACGGTGCGCGAAGCTCGGGGATTTACTTCAATCGCATAGACCTCGCCTCGATAGACGGCGTATTGCACGTTCATCAGGCCGACCACGCCGAGGGCGCGCGCCAGCGCGTGGGTGTGCTCGCGCATGGCTTCGATGTGCTTGGCCGGCGTGTCGTGGGGCGGCAAGGCGCAGGCACTGTCGCCCGAATGCACCCCAGCGTGTTCGATGTGCTGCATGATCCCGCCTACTACCACGTCCGTCCCGTCGGCCACCGCATCCACGTCGAATTCCTCCGCGCCTTGCAAGTAGCGATCGATGAGCACGGGCCGCTCGGGCGCGACCTCAATGGCTTCGTTGATGTAGGTTTCAAGGCCCTCGACATCGTAGGCGACGACCATGGCCCGCCCGCCCAGTACGTACGAAGGCCGCACCAAGACCGGGAAGCCAATCTGTTCGGCAATCGCGCACGCTTCTTCACAACTGGCGGCCATGCCATTTTCTGGCTGGCGGATGCCCAACTCCCTCAACAACTGGCCAAAGCGCTGGCGATCCTCGGCCAAGTCAATGCTACTGGGTGAGGTGCCGATGATGGGTACGCCCTCGCGCTCTAGTTCGGCCGCCAAGTTCAGCGGAGTCTGCCCGCCGAACTGCACGATGACGCCGTCTGGGGCTTCGCGCTCGACAATGTGCAGCACGTCTTCGATTGTCAGCGGCTCAAAGTAGAGCTTGTCGGCCGTGTCGTAATCCGTGCTGACCGTCTCGGGATTGGAGTTGACCATAATGGTCTCATAGCCGATTTCGCGCAGCGCGAAACACGCGTGGACGCAGCAGTAATCGAACTCGATCCCCTGGCCGATGCGGTTCGGCCCGCCGCCGAGAATGGCAATTTTCTTGCGCGTCGAGCGCTGTACTTCGTCCTCGCGGTCGTACGTTGAATAGTGGTACGGCGTGTGGGCCTCGAACTCAGCGGCGCAGGTATCGACTGTTTTGTACACCGGGCGAATATCCAACTCAAGGCGACGCCGACGGACGCTAACCTCGTCGCAGCCATTGAGATGTGCTAGCTGGCGGTCGCTAAATCCCCACTCCTTGGCGCGGCGCAACAAGGCGACATCGGCGAGCACGTCTTCGCGCGCTAGTTGCTGTTCGAGTTCAAAAAGCTGGTAGAGTTGATCGAGAAACCACGGATCAATGCCCGTCAGACCATAGAGTTCGTCGTGGGTGTAGCCTTTGGCGATGGCTAGCTTGAGGTAGAACATGCGCTGGGAGTTGGGACGCATCAATTTCTCGCGCAGTTCCTCGTCGCCCACCTTGGCCGTGCTGAAGTCCTTGCCGTCGGCACCAAAACCCGCGCGGCCAACCTCTAGCGAGCGCAAACCCTTTTGCAGGGACTCCTTAAAGGTGCGGCCAATGGCCATGGTCTCACCCACCGAGCGCATCTGGGTGTCGAGTGCGTCTGGCGTGCTGGGAAACTTCTCAAAGGTAAAGCGCGGAATTTTGGTCACCACATAGTCGATGGTCGGCTCAAAGGACGCCGGAGTCTCGCGGGTGATGTCGTTGCGGATTTCGTCCAGACTGTAGCCCACGGCCAGTTTGGCGGCGATCTTGGCAATGGGAAAACCCGTTGCCTTGGACGCCAGCGCCGAAGAGCGCGAGACCCGGGGGTTCATCTCGATTACGACCATGCGGCCGTCGGTGGGATTGACCGCGAACTGGATATTGGACCCGCCGGTATCGACGCCGATCTCGCGCATGATGCGGATGGCCGCGTCGCGCATGTGCTGATATTCCTTGTCGGACAAGGTCTGCGCCGGCGCGACCGTGATGCTGTCGCCGGTGTGGATTCCCATGGGGTCGAAGTTTTCAATTGAGCAGATGATGACCACGTTGTCGCGGTGATCGCGCATGACCTCCAGCTCGAATTCCTTCCACCCGAGCACTGATTCCTCGATCAGCACCTCGTCGATCGGGCTTAGGTCGAGACCATGGCGCACGATCCGCTCGAATTCCTCGGCGTTGTACGCCACGCCGCCGCCAGAGCCGCCGAGTGTAAAAGCGGGGCGGATGATCGTCGGGAAGCCCAATTCGGCTTGGTGCTTTTGGGCCTCTTCAAAGCTGTGGACAAAGGCCCCACGAGGCATGTCCAATCCGGCCCGGTCCATGGCGGCTTTGAAGAGTTCGCGGTCTTCGGCCATCTTGATGGCGTCGATTCGCGCACCAATCATCTCGACGTTGTGCTCGGCGAGGGCTCCGCTTTCGGCCAAGGCCACCGCCGTATTGAGCGCGGTTTGGCCGCCAAGCGTCGGCAGGAGGGCCTGCGGCTTTTCCGCGGCGATAATCCGCGCGCAAATCTCCGGCGTGATCGGCTCGATGTAGGTCCGGTGAGCCACCTCTGGATCGGTCATAATCGTGGCCGGATTGCTATTTACTAAGACTATTTCGTAGCCCTCTTCGGCCAGCGCCTTACAGGCTTGCGTTCCCGAATAATCAAACTCGCAGGCTTGGCCAATGACGATGGGGCCAGAGCCGATGAGCATTATTTTTTCAATATCTGTGCGTTTGGGCATGAAGTTCTAGCGAGGCAAGGTCAAAGCAGGGGAAGCTGGTGGGGAGGTGTCGCGTGGGTCTGCGAGTGATTCGAGTATGTATCCCAGTCGGGGGCGTACTCGTCGGCCTGATCCCCCCATCCGAACCAACCTTTCCGTGGCCCTCGTGCAAACAACTCAATGAAGGGACCCGGGCTACACTCCTCAATCAAATCGTACTGCTCGTCTGGCTTCCGGCTGTGTTCTCGCTTTTGCGAGACGATGATGTTTTCTTGGCTGCGCCCGGGCTGTAGCGTTCGGGCATTCTTGCCGCGGATGCCGAATAGGATCATTTCCGTCACATTGCGAAAGTAGAATCCCACGCCCCGCCGGTCTGGCCCGCCGTCCTTTCGCACCTTGTACCAGACTATATTCGTTTTGTAGCTAAAGCCCCAGCTATCCATGACCTCAAGGCCGTAAGGCAGCAGCGCGTTTGGCACCCACAAGTATAAATGCGCGGTTTCCGTCGCAATTAATTCTACCGGTAGGTCTCCGATCTCCTGAAACGACATCGTCGAATATCTCGCGAGCCGTCGGTGCTCGGGTGCCATCTTCCCCGTTCGATTATGAAATCGCCAAGGAGGATCGGCGAGAATGGTCGAAAATTTCCTACCGCCTACCGCGGCGAGTAAATCGTTGGCTTCGGTCATTTACTCATCCTCTACATACAACTTTTTCGAGATACCAAACACTAAGATGGGACAGCCGCCACCTCCGCCTCCTTCGATTCGCGGAAGTAACTTGCTCATGTGCGTCGTCGATGCCCCGTAAGACGGTCCTTTGTTCAGGGCATTGAAGAGGTCTTGGAGTTCATCGCACCGGGTTATGATGACGCCGACGCTGATGGCGCGAAGATCGAAAAGCAGCCTGAAGTTATTCAAGTCCCGGTCGTAGAATGGATCCTTGTTATTCCATTCTATTTCGAGAGCCACTCGATTGCGAAAACAGTCTATTTTGTGCGTTGGTGCGTCGCGGATATCTTCGTCCACTACGACCCTCGTCGAGAATTCCTTTTCTTCCCAGTCTCTTTCGTACAAGTAATTGTCAATAAAAGACGAAATCGCAGATTTCCCGCCACCGGGCTTCATTATCCAGCTTTTTCTAAGACGAAACTCCTGCAAGACCGAAATGATGTCGTTCCACTCTTCGGGGAAGTCTTCGTTCAGTATCGCGCAGGCGTGTTTCCACTCGTGGACTTCGTAGTGCTCGCGGATGAAATCAGGAAGTAAATCCGTAGTCATTAAGAATCCGAGCAACCTCGATAAGGGCAAATTTTGGCTACAGGTTTACACTGATTTGCGCTAGTGCCATATCTGCACAGTCCACAGTCCAAATTTTAATCTCTCCTTGACATAATATCGCAAAAGGCCCACTAAAATTCGTCCCTGTCGGGCAGATGCAAGTGGTCAAAATTTTAGGTAAATGAGGAACAGGATGAGCGCAATTACCGTGATGTAGCCGGCTTGGAGCAAAAGCTGGCCGTAGCGCTCCCAATCGTGGCCCTGACGGACCTTGAACTTGGGACGCGCCACTTCTTCCTGGAGATCCACCTGAAAACGCTGCTCGTTGATGAGGCGGACTAGATGGGGATCGTAGTCGGCAATGGCCTTTAGAACCATGCGCTTGCGGCGCGCGGCTTTTTCAGCGCAGGCCCGCTGGGCGTCCTTGGCCGCGACCTTGCCCAGATCGGAGAACTGGTCAGCGCTGCGAGTACTGGTCTTCTCCCGCGCCAAATTTTCGGCCAAGCGGCTGAGCGCTTCGCGGCTTTTCACATTGTCCTGAATAACGGTATAGCAGGTATCGATAAAGCGGCTAAAATCGGCGAGAATTTCTTCTTCCGAAAGCCCTAGCAAGTAGGACTCTTCGATCATTTCTTCAATGGCGTCTTTGACGTCGGCCATAGCGCAAACTCTGTAAATTTAAATGTGCAAAAGCCAAGCAGCACCCACACCGGCAACACTTCCATTTCCAGATTAAAGCATCGCTTCAAACATGTCAAGCAGACCGCGCTGCATCCACCATGGCCAAGGCGATTTCTTCGGCTATATCGCCCGCCCGCATCCCCCATTCCCCCAGCCGCTCGACCGCCCGATCCCCAGCCCGACCGTGGACATAGACCCCGAGGCAGGCCGCGGTTTCCGCGTCTAGCCCTTGGGCTATCAGCCCGGCGATAATCCCGGTCAGCACGTCGCCCGATCCGGCCGTGGCCATACCCGGATTGCCCGTGGAGTTGACCGCCACCCGCCCATCGCGCAACGCTACGACAGTCGGTGCGCCCTTCAACACAAGCGTCGCGCCAAATGCGCCGGCAAAGTCGCGGGCCACAGCCATCGGCGCATCGGCAATCCGCTGCTTGTCCAACCCGCTCAAGCGGGCGAACTCGCCTACGTGGGGCGTGAGAACCAGCGGTGCCGAGCGATCTTTCAGCACTTCGGCTTGACCGGCGAACGCACTAAGCCCGTCTGCATCCAAAACGAGAGGCAGTTCGGTTTGCAACACCAGCCGCCTCACCAACTCCTCGGTCTCTCGATAGCGTCCCAACCCCGGCCCCAAAGCCAAAACATCGGCCCGCGTCAACATAGCGCTGACCTCGCCCAAGGCCCGCAGCGACAAACAGCGCCGCTTGCGCACTTCGGGCAACGGCCGGGTCATCACCTCCGAGAGCTTGACTTCGAGAATGTCGTTGAGACTCGCAGGTATCCCTAGATGGACGCGACCAGCCCCGCTTCTGAGCGCGGCATCCGCCGTCAGCGCGGCCGCCCCGGTCATGCCCACCGAACCTGCGACCACGGCCACCGTCCCGCAGCTTCCCTTGTGCTCGTCGCCGCGACGCCGCGGCACGAGCGGCCCCAGCCCCTCGGCGGAAAGCAACAGAGCTTGGGCAACTGCATCGCGCAGGATGGACTCGGGGAAGCCTATATTGGCCAAGTGCAGCGCACCGCAATGCGACCGGCCAGGATAGAATAGCTGCCCTACTTTGACCAAGCCGAAGGTCACTGTCAGCACGGCTTGCACGGCCGCGCCGTGCACCTGCCCGGTGTTGGCCTCGACCCCCGAGGGAATATCCACGGCCACTACCGGCCTTTCGCAATGGGCAATGCGCTCGATGACGCGCGCCATGGCAGGGCGGGAAGCCCCGCGCAATCCGGTGCCCAAAAGTGCGTCTATTACCAAGTCGGCGTCGCCGAGGGCAGCGTCGAGCGGGGCCAAGTCCTCGCCGAGTACTTCGACGGCCCCGCCCTCCTCTTCACAACGCCGCAAGTGCTCGGCCGCAGCTCCTTGCACGTCCGCGCGGTCTGCCACGAGGAAGACGCGCGCCGAGCCACCACCAGCGCACAAGAGCCGAGCTACAGCAAATCCATCACCACCATTGTTGCCCTTGCCACACAGGACCACGGCCTGCAAACCAGCCAAGCCATCCCAGCGCGCCGCAATGGCCGCAATCACCTCTGCACCTGCCCGCTCTATGAGTTCGGCGCTAGATATACCCGCCTCTGTGATCGTGCGCTGATCGACCACAGCCATTTCTCGACCCATTACCAGTTTGGGCAAGTCCAATGTTCAAGCCTCCCAGGGGCGGATCAGTTCGCGCAGCCGACGCGGGGCTTCACTGGGCAGCGGCTGGCCCGTGTACTTAGGCAAGAGCGCACGAAAGCCGACGCTGATCCACAAGGCCCAAGCCGCCAAGCCTCCGCAGAACAACCCCAAGCCAGAAGCGACGCCAAGACCGAGGGCCAAGCCTGCGGTCAGCAAAAAAACCAGCGAGAGCTTTACATTATCAACCGACAGGAGAAAGCTGTAGCGCACTGTTGACCACACCGACCCCTCCTGAGTGACCAGCACTGGAAAAACATACACCGCAACCATCCCCACCAGCAGCAGGAACCAGACCATCAGCCCGCCCAAAAACACTCCCAGCCAGCCGCCGATTCGCTGGTAAAAAACCACGTTGGCCAGCACCAACGCGACAGCGGCAACCATCAGCAACCCCAACGCGAGGGCGCGCCAAAAAAGCGCGCGGCCAGCCGCCCAGAACTCCCGCAGACCAAAGTCTCTGTCTCGCGCCCAAGCGGCCCCAGCGGCAAAGAGCATGGCCGTGGCCGGTGCGCTCAACAGCAGGGTACCGGCTAGGACGGCAGCTCCCACCAGACCCACGCCACCCAGCCCAAACCCTACTTGCAAAAGCGCGTACGCCCCTATGATCCAAGGCAGACTCAACGCGCTCCACAGCAAGTTGTAGCCCACCAGCCCGCCCAAGCGGTCGTACGCCGTCCACAAAAAGCGTCGTAAGTTTTCGCTCAATGGGCCTCCTTCGGCTGAGCTCAGGCGTTCGGCGAGCTTAGCCGAGCCGTCGAAGCCAAGCCGCGCAGCATAAACTCGGCGTACGTGCGCGCCGTCAACGCCAAGTCGCGCACCCGCACGCGCTCATCCACTCCGTGCGCGCGCTCCCCCTTTACGCCATAGCCAATGCCGGGCAAGCCGCCGTCAACCGCAAAGTAGTGCAAGTCTGTAAAGCCAGAACTGAGCCGGTAGCTAGCGGTGCGGCGGCGCACGGCTTGCACGGCCTGTGCAAAGGCTTGGGGCAGCGCGTGCTCGGCATCGACGACGCAAGGTTCAATCCGCAAAGGCGCTGCCACTCGGCAGGGCGGCTCAGCGGCCCGCTCCACAGCGCGCCGCAGCTCGCGCTCGACCATTGCGATCTGCTCGCCGGGCACTAAGCGGCGGTCCAGCGAAAAGCGAGCATAGGCAGGCACGGTGTTGACCTTGTCGCCCTCCCCGCCCGAGAACGTGCCGCCGATATTGAGCGTGGGGTTGCGCGACCGACCGTCGAAATCCTCGTAGCAGCGCTGAGGCGCATTCAGTTTTCGCTTGTAGGCTTGCAATTTCTGCACTACGCTCGACATGGCTTCAAAGGCGTTGACTCCTTGGTCTGGGCTAGAGGCGTGGGCCGCCTTGCCCGTCAGCTCGACCTCTAACCAGAGCACGCCGTTGTGGCCGCAGCCGACCTGCGTCCCGGCCGCTCCCTCGCAGACGACCGCAAAATCGGCGTCCACCAGCCCCTTATTTACAATCCATCCCGCGCCCAATTGGCCGCCGGTCTCCTCATCGGCCGTGAACGAACACTCGATGTTAAAAGCCGGCTCAGCACCCGTTTCCTTGAGCGCCTCCACGGCCATCAGCAACGCGGCGATGGCCCCTTTCATGTCCCCGGAGCCGCGGCCGTAGAGCGCATCGCCGGCCAGCCCCGGCTCGAAAGGATCGCCGAATTTCCACTGCCCGGCGCAGGGCACCACGTCGTAGTGGGCATTGAAATGCACGGTCTGCGGCCGACCGGCATCCCACCGCGCAATCAAGTTGTAGCGCGGGAACTCGTCCGAGCCGAGCACGCGGCGCACCTCTTGGTCTGGGACGCGGTGGACTTTGGCTTGTAGGCCCAAACCCTGACAGCGCCCCAAGAGCGCATCGGTCATCGCTCGGTAGTTCCGCCCCGGCGGATTGGTGGTATCCACGCGCACGAGCGTCTGCAAGCTGCCGAGCAACTCTTCTCGATGCTCGCCGATGTATTGGTGAACCCTAGCCTTCACGCGTGATTTGCTCAGAACGTGGTCTCCTTGGTCGTTATGGGGCACCAGCGCGCCGCGGTCAAATGGTGCATCAATACACCTTGGGCCTCGGGCGTACCAATCTGTTGCAGGGCCGCCGTGCTGTGCCCTTGGACGTAGCGATTCTCGTCGCTGAGGACCACGGCCAACGCGTCTGTGGCCGCAGCCGCAGCCGGGCCGAAGTGAGCCAGCGCATACGCCGCGTTGAAGCGCACCTGCTCGTCCTCGTCCGCCAACAGCTCGGCCAACGCGGGCACAGACGCGTCTGGATTCAGCTCAATGGTTCCGAGGGCCTCGGCCACGTTGCGCCGCACCCATGCGTCCGGATCGTCAGCCAGCTTACACAGGGCATCCACGGCGTTGGTTCCAGCGTTTGCCCCCATATCACCCAGCGCATACGCGGCAAAACCCCGCACGTGTTCGCGCTCATCGCCGAGGGCAGCAACCAAAGCGTCCACCGCTGCCGCACCCACTGCACCCAGTGCATACGCCGCGTGTTCCCGCACGTGTTCCCGCTCGTCATCTAAGGCGGCAATCAACGGGCCTACTGCTGCCGCACCCACTGCACCCAGCGCATACGCCGCGTTGAGGCGCACCGGCTCGGCTTCATCACCTAGCGCACCGAGCAGCGCGTCCAGCGCAGGCGCAGCCTCTTCCCCCAACGCGCCGAGGGCATCGGTCGCGGCCAAGCGTTGTTCCAACGTCCCGTTAAGGGACTCGCTCAGTTGCTCAATTTGCCCGCTGGCCTCGCCGCTACTCGGGGATCCCGCGTGCCAATCCCATATCCGCGACCACACGACTCGATGCTTGGTAGAGGGCGTGGAGCCGTTGGCTGGCCATCCCGGAGCTTGGATGTTCCAACTGGGCTGGCTCGGCTCGCTGAGGCGGGTAAATTGGAACTTCATCATGTAGCGATTGGCGTCCGTGCTGTTGGGCATAGCCCGGTGCCACAAGTCAAAATGCACCAAGGTACAGGTGCCAGCCTTGCCGAGGACCGGCAAGTGCCGCTCATCCTGCTCATCGGCTGCGCGGCCGTTGTAGTAATGCGTACCGGGCATGACCGCGGTGGGGCCGTTTTCCAAGGCGACGTCTTGTGGGTAGTAGAAGATCATCACCCAGCGATTGCGGTGATAACGCACCTTGTGATAGCCCCAGTAGCTGTCCTTGTGCCAGCCACCGCCCTCGCTGCCAGCCCGATTGATATGGCAGTGGCGGTGGGCGTGCATGATGTAATCCGGGCCGACCACCGAAGCGAGGGCACCGCGTACGACCGGATCGTCAAAGACCTGCTGCAACGCCGGGATGCGAGGCAGGATGTTGTTGCCCGGATTGCCCTCCTTGGCAAAGACCTCTTCGGTGCGCTGATAGATGTCTCGGTGGAGAGAGGCAGGAAGCGAGGATTTGAGCGTGAGATAGCCCTCGGCTATAAACTGCTGCATCTCCTCGTCGCCGAGGAGGAACTGAAGGTCTAACATGACAAGTCTCCTGAGATGATGGGAACAAGGGCCATTGCGATCAAAAAAGTATCGCCGGAGGCCGGGTAGAGCAAACCTAAGAAGCAGTGGTCAGTGGTCAGTGGTCAGTGGTCAGTGGTCGGTAGTCAGCCCCTCCCCTAGGGCGGCAGGGACGGACCACTGACCACTAGCCACTAAACTAAGGGCCGCGCTGTCCCCCATTGGGGCAGCTTCTCCAACAGGTGGCGCAATGCCGCCTCTGGCGTCATCTCGTCCATGTCCAACGTCACGTGGGCTTGGTCAAAGCCGCCTTGGCGCTCGGCCAACAACGGCCGGAGTTCCTCTGTACTTTCGGGCGGTTGCAGCAGCAGCGGATGTGACCCTACAGTTTGGTGCCGCAGCTTCCAATAAGTGCTTGCCAGCGACAATTTGAGGTACACCAACGTCGCTTTGGCCAACACCTGCCGCAGGTTGACCTCTTTGATCAGCGCCCCATCGCCCAAGACGACGATTCCGGGCGGACGAGCGGCCAGTGCTTGGGCGAGAAAGCGGTCCTCTAATTGGCGCAGCGCCTCTATGCCCTGCGTCTGCACGAGGGCAATCAAGGACTGGCCGGCCTCGTGTTCGATCCAGCGATCCACTTCGCTGAGGGGCAGGCCGCTCAACGCGGCCAAGTCGCGGCCCAAGCCGTGTTGGTCAACGCCGAGGAAACCGATGAGGGCCACCGGACGCTGCAACAGAACCAGCGGCCCATGTTCGTAGTAATTAGACAAGGCGTTCATTCATCCCGCGCTCGTAGCCACATTCCAATTAATACGCCACCCCAACTAGGCGAGCAGCCGAATTGTCATCCCCCGCGTCGTCATCTACCTCGATACGAGCGAGATAAAGGCCCGGGGACACTAAAGTTCCCCCTTCGTCGCGTCCGTCCCAGACAAGGCGATACAGCCCATTCGCCATATTGCGCCTCTCAGAAAGACGCCTCACTTCCCTGCCTGCTAGGTCGTATAAATGCACCACTACTTGCCTAGCTACATTGACTTTGAGCACGGCAAACGAAAACACAGCCGTGTCGTTGATGCCGTCGCCATTCGGGCTAAAAATAGCGGGATCTACCTCGATTGTCCCGATCTGCCCGCGGCGGGCAGTCGTCAATACTGTCAACCCCTCACCAGCGGCTAATTCATCTCCTACCGGGTCCGCTGGATCCACCCGCTGCCAGTTGTCCGCTTGCGTCGAGCGCCCAACTTCGGCTGCAAAAGTGGCACCGCTCAGGAAAACGCGCGACGAAAAAGAGAGCCGTACAATATCCGCACTGCCTCGCCGCAGTATTCTTGGCAAGCCGAGTTGTAGCGTGTCACTTGCCACCTTAGTCCATTCCAGTTCCTCCCCTGCCCCATTCTCAAAACGGCCTTTTTCCACCTCGGCAAATGTTTCCTCGTTGCCTGCTGCAAACTCGCTTTCGTCTCCTAAACTCACTTGGCGCAATTTAATATTCGCTCGCGAAGGCGCTATGAGCCGAATGAGGTCGAATCCCGGGTTCTGAGCAGCGAAGATGGGACGGATAAAGAGGTCGAAATCCGTGAGCTCGCCACTGGGGACATCCCGCTTGGGCTCTATCTCCCCAGCGATGCGATCCACCAACGGCGCGGTGAAATGGATCTGGATCGACTCTAGGCTGGCGGCCGCGGCCGCGTCTTCACTGAGCAGTCTCGCCTGGATCATCATATAGCGCCGGGGATTGGGGGAACGTATGACCTCGCCCGGTTTGACATAGACTTGACTCCAGTTGCTCCAGCCCGGTCCCGGCAGAAACTCGGTAAGGATATCCCCTCTGTAGAAAGACGGCTGCTTCTCGTACTCTTCTTTATTAGCTACTTCTGTGCCGTCTTTTTTGAAATAGCGGTTTACTTCGCGCAGATCGTTTCCCGTGCGGGTGCGGACTTCTACCGCTGTGCCCAGGGGAGTGTCGGCTTCCCAGTCGATGGTCGTCAGTGTCTTGGAACTCCCCAGATCAATGAGGTCGGAAGTCATCTCGAGGATTGGTAGGAATCCGTTGGCAAAAACTTGGATTTCGGTCACTGTACTCAGTATCCGGTGCCCTTCAT
Source organism: Gemmatimonadota bacterium (assembly GCA_009840005.1). Next base: position 70,118 of record VXOR01000090.1, on the reverse strand, counting down.
GGGCCCTAGTGCGGCGGGCAATATCTAGGTTGCGAAATTCCAGAAAGCGCATCGGACGCGGCTCGAAGTGATCCTCGAACAGCCGCGTATTCTGGTTTAACTGCCGCGTCTCACCACTCAATTCCTCCCAGATCAAACTGCCATCGGGTGCCAGCGAGCCGTCCGAACCGCGCAATATATAGCCAATCAGGTTTCTGCCTCCGACTCGGGTAATGATGCGCACGGCATGGACCAAGAAGTGAGAGCCCAGATTCACGTTCAACAGGCCCCACTCAGCGGTCTCTCCGGTGGGAAAGTAAACCATGCCCTGCCACTCGGTGCGCACATTGCCGTCAACGGCAAGCTCGGGCGAAGAATTGGGATTGACATCGTGCAGATTACCGCCGCGCTCCACGATTCCCAAGGCAATGTTCTCGCCTATAGTCCACACCTCCACCTCGGCGAGTTGGGGCCGTTCGCGGCGGAAATAGCGCACCCCGCCCTGCTGCTCAAGCGGCAACTGATCGTAGCGCTCGGCCGTTACTAGACGCTCTTCGCTGGCGATTTTCCAGACGTATTCCACCGCGCCTTGGTTCTCTGCTGTCAACGCCTGGTACTCCTCGGCAGAGAGCTGTTGCGCCCGCTCGCCATTGGTGGCCGTGGCCGCGACGCGCAGGTACTGCACAATGCGGCCGGTCCACTCTTCGGTATGGGTGCCCAGTGGTGCGAGGTCGAACTCAAAGACTCGCTGGTCGCGATTGGGTTGGGTAGTGCCGCCCACTAGGGTGTAGTCCAAGGCACCGCTGCGATCGGCTGTGCCAAAGGGGTTTTGTCCCCCTGCCGAATGTACCCTGAATTGCAGAAACGGATCTCCTTCTTCGGCAAAGCGCACGACGACCTTGGTGGCCGACACCAGACGGCCAAGATCAATCTCCAACACCCAGTCCCGCAGGGGATCGGCCGGATCCGGCTCCCAAGCTGTAGCTATATCCGCGTCAATAGCCCGCTCCGCTAGCTGCGGATTTGAACCAGCCCTTTTGATCCCGCCGCGCGCCAGCAGCGTGTTATTTTCATCCTGGAACGAATTGGCGTACTGATCTCGCAAGCTGCCGTCAATGGGATAGCTGAAGTCGGCCGCATTCAATACGGCGTTGTGCGGGACTTGTATAAATCTGGACTGCACCGAGCCAGACGGCGTTATGGTCACCATATCGCTCGGGAACTCCCAAGCCTGCCAATGCGCCTGGGTCCGCACCTCCACCCGATCCGCACCCAAACTGTAACCCTTCGACTGGGCCCATACTCCGTTCAGAGCCATAGGAAGAAAAAGGGCTACAAAACCGAGCGTCAATCTCCTCGCGGCTGTCGCCAAAATCATCGAATACTGAACAGGTAAACGGCGTTTCATAACCTATTGTCCCGGATAAGATGTGCTCACGTATCTACTTACTACCTGATGTTACGCACAGGCTCCTAGGTATGGGATGCTGAGCGGAGCGAAGCGGAGTCGAAGCATCTATTACCTCGATGCCTATGCGTAACATCAGGTACTACCCATCGCCCTTGGTCGGGGCTTCCCGTGCATGACGCTGTAGGAACGTATCGGGCAGGGCCGCCGCCAACGCGCTGTCAGATACGGCGATCCGCTCTTTGTACTTGTCCAGCAAGTCATCGATCAATTCCTCAAAAAGTTGCTCTCGCTTCTCTCCGCGCACCAAAGCCCGCGCCTTTTTTTCGACTTGAAAAAAGGGAGATACTTCTCCCCCCTGACGGTTGAGAACCTTGAAAATGCTGTATCCGTCTTCAACGTGCACCGGGCCGGTGATTTTGTCGAGGTCGGCCGCTTTTACTGCCTTGAAGAGCCTCGGCAGAGTCAACCGCTCGTACTCGCCCAGATGCATCAAGCCGTCTTCTTCCTGCATACCTTGGCGGATGGTGTGCTTTTGGGCGAGCATTCCGAGGGTCGCACCTTGTGCGATGGCGCGTAGCAAACCAACGGCTTCCACCTCGGTCTCGACCAGCACTTCAACGACAATGTATTGGGCCGGTTCCTTGAACAAATCCTCATTGTCCTCGTAAAAATCCCTAGCTTCTTCCAAGCTGGCCTCGGATTGGTCAATGACCTCTTCCTGGCGGAGCTGTTTAATCATGAATTCCGTGCGTATTTCCTGCCATCGCTGTTGTCCATCCGCCATCTCCTCCAACCCGGCCCGCTGCGCCGCCTCGGCCAACAAAACCGGTGTCAAGACCAATTCCCTCGCTGCATCAACCACCTCGGCACTGTCCTGTATCCCCCAGCCGGACAGAGCCCGCATATCCCCCCACAGAGCATTGAGGTAATCGCCCAGAGAGATCTGCCCTCTCTCATAGGTAAAGAGGGGCTGGCCCGCCTCCTCGTCGGCCAGATGAGTGAGTCGCAACCGGGTGTGGAGCGCCGCTTTATTCAATAAAAGCTCCAATCCCTCTGGCACTAGCTGCACGTCCAGCTTGCGGATGAGAGACGCGATTTCCGCCCTTTCCTGCTCTAGTCGCTTGCGTTCGTAGAGCATACTGCGAATTTGCTGTCGTTTTTCTTCTAACGGCACGGGCTGGTCTTGGAGGAAACGCACGATCTGGTAGCGCGTGCCCATGGGCAGAATCGGAGATAGCTGGCCGTTCGGCAGACTGCGAAACAGCTCGTCTGGAATCTGCAACCTGCGGGCTTGCTCCAGATCGATAAATCCCAGCACACCTCCCTGAGCAGCCGACCGCTCGTCTATGGTATATTCGGCGGCTAGTTGGGCAAAATCCCCGCCCGATTCGAGTTGCTCATAGATCTGCTGTGCAGTGCTGTCCTCTTCCACCAGAATGCCTGCCATCTGGCGCTTGCGGTCTAGACCACTGTCGGCGAAATAGTCGCGTATTTCCTCCTCTGAAACCTGCACGTTGGGCACCAGTGCGATCTGGCGATAGGTATCGACTAAGTGCTGACGCCAGTACTGCATCGCCTTAGTCTGGACCACCTGAGCGGTGTCCAATCCCCGCTCTTTGGCTTCTAGTAGGAGCAGGGACTTGGCCAGTAGGCTGCGTAGATAGCGCTTCCGCACTGGGTCGCCCTGTCCCTGTAGGCGCAAAGACTGGGGCATCTGGACGACAAAATCGCGCATCTCGGCTGCCGAGATGGACGTGGAATCAATACGCGCCACCACACCGGGCTCGAGGACGATCTCCGCACCCGGAGAACACGCTGCAAGACCCCACATGAGTACCAGCCCACATCCTCGCCAAGTCCATGGTTTCCTATGTCTCATATCTTCTATCAGTACACCAAAGCGATAGCCCCCAGTCGCTCCTCCCGACCACTACCCGCCTCTACCACGACGCGGTAAATGTATAGTCCTGGATCTACCAATTCGCCTTGGTCATCCCGTCCGTCCCAAGCAGTCTGATAAAGCGCACTACCCCCCTCCCCAGCACCCAAGGTACGCACTCGGTTTCCCGCCAGCGTGTAGATTTCCGTCTCAAGGGGCACGACATCGGTCAGACGCAGTAACGTATAGGAGAACTGCACTTGATCGTTGACGCCGTCGCCATTGGGTGAAAACGGATTGGGAGCCACCTGCACGGCGCTGAGCAGACTGCCCTTGAGCGGCGTGCGAACACTCAAATCATCGCTCAACAACTCGCTCACAGCATCTCCGGGAATCACGCTCTGGGACACTTCGTCGCTGTCCCCATCCGACACGGCACCGTTGAAGGCCGTTCCGTAGTTGAAGACCCGGGCGTCGAAATCGACTTCTAGCAGCGTCTGGTCTTGGTCAATGCGATCAAATTGGACGGAAAACTGGTGGGGATCTGCCGGATCGAAACTCGGGATAAAATCGACCACTGCGCGGTCGATGCGCACCTCGTGGATGGCCTCCAGACGGGCGGATGTGCGCACCTCAAAAACATTGAAACCCGCTTGCTCCGCCTCCAATCGAGTCCGCACCGCATAGGTGAATCGCACCGGCTCAGCCGACTCCACAAAAGGAGGATAAATTTCGCCAATCGCCTCGGAGACTACAGGGGGTTGGGAAAATTCAAAAAACAGCGAGTCAATCTGTCCCCCCGCCACGCTAGCGGAGAAAAAATCAATGTGTAACTGCACATACTGCCGGGGACTGGGAGAGCGAATCTGGATGCCGGCGAGTCCGTCCGCATACTCATAGGTGTGCCATACACTCCAGTTTTCTAGATCCTGGGTAATGCCACCTCGCACGTTCTGGGGCATGGCTTCATAATTTTTGCGGCTCATGGGCTGACCATTGGCACCGAATGGCACCTCCTCTCCACCCACCCCGGTCTTGCGCCAGTAGATCTCGGGCTGGTCATCGCGGCCGCTGCGGCTCTGGATAACTATTTTCGCTTCTGGATCGAGTTGGCCGTTCCACCAAATGCGTCCCAAACTGGATGCCCGTCCCAGATCAATCGGATCGGACAGAAACGAGGCTTGGGGAACGAACCCCTGACCGTACACCTCGAACTCGGCCACTTCCCAAGTCTCCCCCACTTCCAAGGGATGGAGATAGACGTGGCGTGCTATCTGGGGTTCGATAGCCAATTCGACTACTGGGCTTAAGTTGTCTTGCTCTTCGTGAACCAAGGTCCAGATGAGATTGCCTTTTTCGTTTTTGCTCTCTTCTCTGCCGTCGTTAACAGAAAGCCTAAACTGGCGGATCTTGTGCCCCGGATGATCGGCACGGGTTGCAAAACGCACCCCTTCTATGGGAAAGGGCGCCCCCAAGTCGAAGAACATCGGCGTGGTATAAAAGAACCCGGGGCCGCGGAAAAAGTTGATGCGCGGCGGATGCACAAAAGCCGTACTAGAATCACCATCCACTACCAACACGCGTTCTTCTAGCCAATTGGCCGGCAGGGTGTAAATGCTCACCAAGCTGGTGATGTCGCCATTTCGCTCACCCATCGAGGCAATCAGGTTCTCGCCGCTTGCGGCGCTGAACGGGCGGATGGCCCCCGGCACTTTTGCCACATCGATAAAACTCAGAGTGCCGCTTTCACTCCAAGGGTTTCCAGCATGGCCCCCTAGTTGGTAAAATTGGCGCGCCTCGGCCCGATATTCCGCTCCCATCCCCAACACGGTCAGGACTACAATCAGCACTTGTCTCACCCAGTGCCTCCTTTGCTTGGTCGCCAACTTTCGGCTGAGCGACTCGACTGAGCTCGCCGAAGTCTCAAGTCGAAGCCAAGAGAACGGCGGGATTTACAGTCGCCCGTAAATCCCGCCTGAAACTATCCTGCGACGTCTATGGGTACAGGCATCAAGTCAGCCTTATCAGAAGGAAGACTTGATCTGGCCCCAAGTGCTGGCCTCGACTGCGGTAGCCCCAGCCTCGGGCAACCCCTCTTCGACGGGTGCCAACAGATAGTCGCCGAACTGATCGGCATCCCTAGAAGCACCTACGCCACCAAAACCAGACCAATAGGCATCGTCGTAGGAGCCAGGATCGGCATCCTTGTCGCCCCAGTTGACCTCTATACCGACAACTGTGCCTTCGACCCAAGCGTGTTGAACACTCTGGTCGGCACCGTCGGGATGGATGTCGTCAAAGGGCACAATGGAGTACTCGCCGAACATTTCGGCTGGCTCTTGGGTGTTGACATCGCCACGGAGAAACTGGCCGGCCCACTCCACGTAAGGGGACGTGCCCGCCCAGGCTTTGGTGCCATCGATAATCCGGGTATAATAACCGGAAGAGCTGAAAATTGGGCCGGCTAGATCGTAGCGTTGAGCTTGGGCACTGGCCCAGCGGGTCTCGAAATCATCCCCTTGGTCAAAACCGCGAAAGATGCCGCCCGAGTGGTCCCAATCTGTAGTCGTTGACCACTTCTCGGTGTCGTTGATGTAGTCGTCGGCAACCCAAGCTGAAAAATAGGCCTTGCCGTCGTTGATGTTGTAGCCCCAGATGAGCGAGGCATTGAAGTCGCTCAGATCCATGGGCGCGCCGAATTGGTTGAACATGTTTTCGGCTTTGATCTTGTACACATCGGAAACAATGTCCCAGTCCGACATATCGCCGTCCAGCACGGGCGTCAGGTGATCTGGAAACTGGAACATGAACTTCATCTCCCCTTGGTGGCCAAAAGCCGAGCCGACCATGAGGGCCGATACCAGTAAGGCAATTGATATCTTATTGATGCTCTTCATTGCAACACCTCTTTTTCAGTTAGTAAGTGGGTACGTGTGTTTTTGCTGCCCCAATCGGGGTAAAACGACGACTGTTTTTTTCCTCCTTTCGACTGCTAACAGATCGCCATGTTATTCTGCGTCTATCGGCGTCCATCTGCGGATCACCTTGTAAATGATGTAGGATCGCTCTACCACTGCAATCTCAACCTGATTCAACTTTGCGAAGCTCAAACCCACTAGCGTTCCAGCCCGGCATAGGCCGTCATGAATATCTTGCTAGTCGTGCTAGGGGGCAGATTTTCAAACGTCAGCTTCTGCAGGCGAAATCCCGTCTGCAGATGGAGCCTGTAGCCCAAGTAATCCGAGGAATTATTAAATTGCACCGCGACGATGCGACTGAAGGAATCCGGCTCCAAGTCGCGATCGACCGGCATCCCTTCCTCGTCATCGCGGAACTGCTCAAAATGGGACAATTCTAGTCCCAACTCGACGAGCGTATGGGAGAGCAAGGGAATGCGGGCAATAAGAAAAAGCGTCTCGGTCAACTCGCGGCGCTCTGGGTCGCGCTTGCGCACGGGGCGCTCGCGCAAAAATTCGCTCTTGAAGCGCGGCTCAAGTTCGATATTTCTCACTGGGAAAGTGTAATCCGCTTTGTTGATGAGACCGACAAAGCTGGCCGTGCCGCGCAGATCGCGCTGCTCCCGGCGCTGATTGTAGATCTCAGTCTTGAATTTGTTGATTACATTCAGGTTCCCTACGAGCGTGAAATCGAACTGTACATAGGAAGTGTTGACCCAAGTGTCGCGGGCCGGGAGCACATCGAAAACGCGCTGCTGAGTACCGCGGGAATTAGACGGCTGCACCCACTGGAACAGGTTGTCGGGAATGTCGTCTTCGACCAGCTTGAAATTGTCGAACACCCGCAAACGGCCCAACTGGGCAAAATCCCTCTCGTAGGTGAAGAGCAGGTACGTGGATTCGTTTTTGCGATCCCCCGCCAGCAGTTTTTCGCGCAAACGCCCGACGGTTAGCCGGGCCTCGGGCCCGATGTGGGTTCCCGCGTACATATTGTAGCCACGGTGGTCGCGCCCATAGGGATAATCGGGTTCTTCGTCGTTTTCAAAGCGGTCGATCCAGCCGTTGTTGTTCATGTCAACGCCAAAGAGGTACTCGGGTCTATCGGCGTGATAGCGCAGGAAGGGCTCTTCGTAATCGGGAATGAAGTTCTGGCGATCCTCCGTATCGTTCTGGTTGAAATCCGAGACGAAATCGTTGTTCTCGTCAAAACCCGGAAAGACCGCATTGTCCGATAGCATACTATAGCGGTTCCAGTCCGGCCGGCGGTCTTGGTCATCGTTGTCCTCGACGAATTCGTAGATATAGGATATTTCGTCTTCGTAATCGATCTCGTCCTGTCCCCGAGTACCCGCTAGGAAGGTGCGGGTAGAATAGTCCGCGTCCATGCTATAGCCTTCGAGGAAGGCGAACCAAGGATAGGATGTCTTGGACAGGTTGAACATCCATGCTTGGGCGTCGTTAACCGCCTTGCGGTGATCCTTTAGATTGAGGTTGGGATACTGGCGGTACTGCTTGTTGAAATCGTACTCCCCGTAAAAGTCAAAACCCCAGACCTTGTTGGCCTCGAAGGTAACGCCAAGGATGGTATTGGCCGTGGGCAGACCGTAGTCGAATTTCAGTAGTCGCTGATTGGAGTTGTCGCGGATATTGTCAGCGGCCCGTTCGATCAGCAAGAAGACGGGCTGTGAGTCCCGGTTGGTCTGCCGGTCGGACGTGATTTCCACCTTGTAGTCGTTGGAGATCACCAATTCAAAGAATACTCTTTCAATAGTCGTAGGATCGGGCCCGGTGTACAAAGGGTCCGTAAAGTCGTAGGTGAGGGTAATGCGCTCGTCCCCGTCCGCAGCTAAAAATCCAACCCGTTGGAACCCCCCTTCGCGTATGGGCCCGAATCCTATGGCACTGCCGCGGAAAGTGTTGCCATCTACATCCTCGATGATGATTTCGTCGTCGAACAGAGCCGCTCCACCCACTCCGTCTGCGGGCGAGTCGTCCGACAGCCGAATAATGATGCGGGATATGGGTAGCGCATTCTGGTCGGTGGTCAGCGCCCCGCCCGCAAAAGGGTTGCCGGTAAAATCGTCGAATAGCGTTTGGCCTTGGAAGGCGGTCACATAGGTCGCCCCGACTTGGACGAAGTCGCCGACCTGAACGATGCCCCGGCCACCTAGTAAGTTGGTGACGCTGGTCTTCTGATCGGGGATATCCAAAGAAGTGGCCACGGCCGGCCGACTGGGACGGGCCAGTAGGAGAGTGCCCAGGTACTTATCGGCAGCAAAGTCCCACTGAATGCCGTTGAATGTGGGTTTAGAAAAAGTCATCGGCGTCAAAGTGGTGCGGATCTCATCGCCAATCGTGATGCTGTAGTAGTATTGTCCCTTGTGGTCCGAGGAGACAGCTACTCGGTTGAACCACTGGTTGAACCTGTTGGTCTTGAGGATGCTGCTGCCGAATTGCTGGGGGCGATCTTGCTGCCAATCGTAGATCAACCAGCCTCGGGTGACTAGATTGCCAAAGAAATCGTAGAAGAAATCGCCCTCCAACGCAGTATCTACATAGCGCTGATAGGGCTCGCGGGCGTAGTTGGAGTACTCCCACTGTCTCCACTGGTACTCCTGATACAATTCTTGGGGGATGTACCATTTGCGCACGGCCGGATCTAGCGCATCGAATAATACCCCCGGTCCTTGCGGCGAAAAATCCACTTTTCCACCCTGCTTCACCCTACCCATGCGCGAATCGTACGCTTGGGCACCAACCGGCGTCGGCGCACTCCAGCTTAGCACGCAGAGAACAGCACCTACCACAATCAGATAGCGCTTGTTCAAAATCCCTCTCCTCACTTGGCTAGCACCTAGTATACCACGGACACACTGTTGAACCGCCGCTCGGTCTCACGGTCAGAGCGAATTTCCACTACCGCCAAGTAGATACCCGGCGGCACTAGGCGATCATCGTCGCCGCGACCGTCCCACTGTAGCTGGACTCGGCCGTTTTGGACTTCGACCGAGTTGAGCCGCCGCACGCGGCCACCGGTCAAGTCGTAGATACTTACCTCGCTCGGCGATGGTTCGAGCAAATGCTGAACCGCATAGCTTATTTCCGCCACGTCATTGGCCCCGTCTCCATTGGGGGTGAAGGTCCGCGGCTGGATTGCCAGCGGACCAGCCACCCGCGAGCCCACGGGAATCCGCACCAGTAACTCGTCAGTATCCTGTTCGGCTGAAGCATCCCCGCCCTCAGTCTGCAGCGGCACTTGCACACTGGCATCGGCAAAGGCTCGCCCTTGGAAACGCGTACCATAGCGGAACACGGCGGCATCAAAGACAATTTTCAAAAGGGTACCATCGGCGTTGATCAGAGGCAAGCTTAGGGCAAAGTGGTCGTCCTCCACCGCCTCAATGGCGAACGATCCGACGTGCAGAGGCAAAGACACACCGGCCAGATCGCCGCCGAACTCAGCTCCATCTAAGCGATTGCCCGCCCGATCTTGAATCTCCACCGAGTGGAGGGCCGCGATGCGGGCCGGGGTTTCGATTTCAAAGCGCGTGAATCCCGGCCGGCTCGTAGTATTGGTGATGCGGGCGAAGTACGTGAAAGTCGTCTGTTTGCCAATCTCGGTCCGCGGTGGTCCCACCTCGGCGACAATGCGATCAACCGGGGGCCGTGCGAACTCAAAGCCCAAATCGGCGACAGCGCGGCTAGCATCCAAGCTCAGATTGGTGAAGTCGATGCGGAACTGGAAATAGCGCCGTGGTGCCGGCACCGTCAGCGGGCTACCATTGTCAACCAATTGCCACTGGACCCAACCGTTGTCGGTATCGGCTTTGATGGGTCCCTGCTGGTTTTTCGCCAGTTTTTCAAAGGCTTCCTTGGTCAGCGTGTTGCCCTCGCTGTCGATAGGCACATATTCGGGTTGCCGACCACCTACATTGGCGTTGCGAAAAAAGACGTCGGGCGTCATATCCTGCCCGCTGCGCACGCGGATTTCTATCTTGGAATCCGCGCTATCGCCCGCGACCACTTCGCTCCAAGCGATTCGACCCCAGACCACCTCCTCTCCCAGATCCAACACATTGGACACATAGCTGGCCGTCGGTACGAACCCTCTACCGTACACCTCTATCTCGTCAACTTCAAATCCGAGGGTGGTAATCGACTTGAGTTGCAGAAAGCGAACAAATTGTGGGTTGATCTGTGCATCTACTTTGGCCTCGCGGTTGTCTGGGTCGCGCTGCACCGGCGAGGTGAAAATGGGCTGCCCACTGGCATAGAGGTTTTGCGGCAAGCCGTCGTTGAGAAACAACTCATATCCCCGCATGAATTCGTGCCCAAAGGGAAACGACTCTGTCATCCTCGGATAGAACACGATTCGGTCCACGCCAAAGCGCGCACCAAGGTCAATGCGAATGGTGACGCCGTTGTTGCGCACGATGCGGCCGGCCACGAACTTGCGATCAAAAGCCACTCGGTGATCGCCATTGAGCATACCCTCCAGTTGCTCTGGACTTTTCTGACTAGCATCCAGCCCCGGAATATCTATAGAGCCTCCCCGCTCGAGAACGCCGAGCGAAATGTTGAAATCAGAGCGCAAACGCAGCGGCATGATCCAGTTTTGCAGGGAATCTAGGCCAACGGTGAACACTTTTTCGCCATTGGCGTCCTCGATCGTTCCCAGTTGCTCGACAAAATCGATCACGCCCCCAGGAGTTGTGCCAGAATTGCGCCAGGGATGTTCGTCGCCACCGACCGTAAAAACATCCTGAGCGCTGGTTGAGCACACGGACAGCAGCAGTAGAAGGATTGGCAGAGGAGGGACTATATGCAGCGATTGCAGTAGCTTGAAAAGGAGACCTGTAGGACGATATTTCATGGTGAGAACTGGCTCCTTAACAGCAGCCGAGATTCCAGCTTTGCGCGCTTCTGAATGGCACACCGGAGGCTACAACCCCTTTAAAATTATGACAGTTGCTACAGATTGTTACAATCTTGTTACAACCTAATATATGCGTATTAGATAAATCAGAAAAATCTAGGGCCTAGTATAGTCAAACGTCGAGCGGCACCAACCAGACCAAGGTCGCCCCCCAACCGCCGCCACCTTCGCCAGCTAAACGGAATGATTCCACCTCGGGCAAGCGGCCCAAAATGGCGTGGACCGAGCGCCGCAATTGGCCCGTGCCCTTGCCGTGGATGACGCGCACCTGCAAAATGCCTGCTTGGCGACAAGCGTCCAAATAGTCGGGCAACAACTCTTTGATATCGCGCGGATGGAAGGTGTGCAAGTCCAGCGTGCCGTCGATGGGCACTTCCACCGCTTCAGGCTCTTCCCATTCCTCTTCAGTCATAAGTATTAGTGGCCAGTGGCTAGTGACCAGTGGTCAGTGATTCGTGCCCATAGGGTGCGGGGAGGACTGACCACCAACCACTGGTCACTGACCACTGATTTTAGCGCGTAGTTCCGTAGAGCTGATATCCATCCTAAAGGGCACCGACGCGAAAAGATCCGCGTACTGTGCAGGTACATCTATATCCTCTAAGGTTCGGTACGCATCTCCATCCACCCGCCCGGCCACCCAAAAGCGACAGCCCCCAGCGGCAAATTCCTCCAAGGCCGCAGCCACGCCACGCTCCCCTTCCTCGTAGTACTGGCCCTGCAAGAGCCGCACGACCGTATCGTATCCCAGCGCAAAATGACAACCGCCAAAAAGCCGGGCCTTCTGCAAAAAGGTCGGCGACCGCGTCATCACTACGGGCAAGCGACCGCGCATCTGCGCCAAGCGCCGCTCGACCTCGCTCCTTTGCAGGGGTGGCTTATCGACATTTTCAATGGACAGTTCCAGACTCGGCCGCCGGCCACTTAACTGTCCCGCCGCGGCCGCGAGTTGCGCGTGCCCCTCGTGCAGCGGGTTGAAGGACCCGGACAAGAACAGACGCTGCCCGCGCTCGACCTCGGGCGCAATCACCCCATCGGGACGCATTTCGACGACGGCCAACTCGCCCGCAAACAGCAAGCCCAAAGGATCGTCCAACAACAACTCGCGCCGCGCAAGACGCACAAAATCCGGCAGCGATGCACCAGCGACCGGGCCGCCGCAAGCCTCCACTATGGCCTCCAAGGCCAAGCGACTCAAGACCTCCTCTTGCTCCAAGCGGTCGGCTGCGCCCTTCTCAAAACACAGGGTGTACAAGCGATAGGCGTACTCCAAACGCAGCGCGATGCAGCCCCGATCTGCGCCGCGCCGCAGCCTGCTCGTCGCCAAGGCCGCACTGCAGCCCACGCCGATGTAGCCCTGCCCCGGCTCGGCAAAGGACGCGGCTCTTACAAAGGCTCGCCCGGCCATATCCCGCGCCGTTTGCTCGTTGGCCCCATGCGGCCCCTCAAAAGCCAAATACGCCGCTAGCGCTCGCTCGCTATAGGGCACTTGAGCTTCGACGACCGCACGCGAGGCCCCGGGGTGATTCAAGAGCCAGCTAACGAGTTCGCTGCCCCCGCCAGTGGTCGCCAAGGCCAGCCGGGTGCCGCTGTGCAATACGGCTTCAACCTGCGCCCAGATGTCATCGGATACGCGCAAACCGCTTCACCCCGCGAAGAAGTCAAAAGCACCGCGCAGGCCCCAGCCCGTGAGGAAGACGCCGCTAACCAAATTGACCACTCGCAGCGGCCACCCCATGCGCAGCGGTGCTGGCAAGAAGCGATGGTCGGTCCACACCATCAGCAAGCACCACAGACCGCAAGTGAGCACCCCGCCGAAAATCGCTGCTGGCGTCACGATCGCCACCGGGTTGCCGCCCATCCACATAATGGCAACGCCGCCAATACCGCAGTATCCCACCACCCACGGTCGCAGCCGCCCCACGGGCACCTCGCGCACCCGCCGGACGATGGGCCGTAAGCACTCGTGGGTGGTGCGCGTATAGAGTTCATACGCGGCCATGATGGTGCCAAAAAACGCGGTAAACACGCCCAATTGGTACAGATAAACCAAGGCCGGATGCAAGAGCGTGAGGAAATCGGCCTGCACCGATAGTAGCTGCATCCCCTCCGGCACAATGTGTTGGGGGCGGAGCACGGCCGCGCCGAGCACTACAAAGGCCATAGTAAAAATCACCACGCAGGCAAACGACACCCCTGAGTCCACCAATGGACCCCTCAGCCAACCCCTACCCCGGGCGATATTTTCATCGTCGGTCGCGATGGCCACGCCCTCCTCGCCAGCCTCCACCTTGCGGCCCAACAGCCCCCAAGCCTTCTCCCGCAACATGCCGATGTAGCCGAAATAGTCCTGCGTACCGCCGCCGATCGCCCCTAGGTAGGTGCCCAGCTCCACCCAAGCCGAGCGCGCCGCCACCGCTGGATACTTGCTAATCAGCCAAGGATCATACGCCGGCATGGTCGGCACGATGGAACCTATCAGCACCGCCAGCCAGTCGGGCTTCGCAGCCGCCGCAGCCGTCAGGATCGACAACAGCAGGACGCCGACGACTACCGTCTGAAATTTCTCCAACGCGCCGTAGCTTTGGACCATGGTAATGGCGATGGCCAAGGCGACAAAAGCCGTGCCCCATACGCGGGGATCGCCCCATATCGCCAGTCCCTCACAGCCCAAGATCCACACCACCAGCCCACCGAGCATCTTGGGCAAACCCGACAGCCACAGCGGGAAGCAAAGCACGGTCAACACCGCCATAACCCACACCACCCAACCCTGCGGTCCGGGCAAAAACTTCCAGCGTTCGAGCGGATGCTCCCCCGTCAGGGTCATGTAGCGCGCCGCCGTATAGACTTGGACGAACTTCATCAAACCGCCGCCGATAAAGCACCACAGCAGGGCATAGCCAAACACCGCGCCGCCCCGCGAGGCAAAGACTGTCTCGCCGCTGCCAATCGTCACCGAGGCGATGATGGCACCCGGGCCAAAAATGCGCAGCATGGCCCCCAAACCGCGCGCCTGCATGTCCTCGCTAAGCGCGGGATAACGCCGCTCCTCACTCATGGGAACAACTCCTCTTTTACCGGTGGATCGCCCATAATATTGCGCCAGCTACTGCTTGTCAAACATTGGGAGCACAGCCATATTTTTTGCGAGAGCTCATCCCATGAACATCGCCAAAGCCATCGTGCCGGTCGCCGGTCTCGGCACCCGACTCCTGCCCACGACTAAATCCCTGTCCAAGGAGATGCTGCCGGTGGGCCGCCTGCCGGTCGTCCACCACGTCGTCGAAGAGCTGGCAACCGCTGGCATCCGCCAAATCCTCTTCGTCACCGGACGCAACAAAAGCGCGATCGAGAATCACTTCGACGACAGCGGCGCGACGGCCTGTCGCTTTGGCTACCGCGAGCGCGGCATCGAGTTTTTCTTCGCGCACCAACCCCCGCCCCCCGGCACCGGTACTGCCGTCGCCACCGGGCAGGCCTTTGCTGCCGACGAACCTTTCGTCGTGGCCTTTGGCGACAGCATCGTGCGCACGCGCAGCGGTCGTCCCCTGCTGCAGCGGATGATCGATTCGCACCTGCGCCATGACACCGCCGGCACCATCGGCGCATACGAAGTGCCCGAAGACCGAATGCACCACTACGGCATCTTGGTCCCCGAAGAAGCGACAGCCGCAGATTCCAAACTGACCGCCATCCTCGAAAAACCAACGCCCGCGCAAACCCTTAGTCGCTTGGCCGTTAGCGCGCGCTACGTATTTTCTCCGGCCATTTTCGCCCACATCTGCGCCACCGCACCCTCGCCGAACGGGGAAGTATATCTCACCGACGCCATTGCCGCCCTAATCGCCGCCGGTGATCCAGTGCGCGCCGTGCGCTTGAGCGCCGACGAGCAGCGCTGCGACATTGGCAATCACCTGTCTTATTTTGCGACCTTTATCGACTACGCGCTCGATGACCCGGAATGGGGCGAGCAAATCCGCACCTATCTGCGCGAAAAGCTAGCCGACGACTCATCTTGACAGTCTCTTGCAAATCTATAATGTTAATATGGTTTAATTGGACGCTAACCACACAGAGGCGGTTTTAGGCATGGGCACAGCAAGCAGTTGGAAAGAAAAACTAGCCGGGCAAATGCCCGCTGAGCTAGCCGACGAAATCGAGACCTTCGAGACCCAGATCCACCTGCGCAAGCAGGGCAAGATGGAGGAGAAGCTCTTCGCCGAAACGCGGTTGCGCCGCGGCGTGTACGGCCAGCGCTACGACAACGGCCAGCGCTACGACGGCACCCAGACGCAACAACTGCTCTTCCCCGAGCATCAGACCAAGGGGCCAGACACGGTCTGGCACGCCCCGGGCATGATGCGGATCAAAATCCCATTCGGCGGGCTGACGGCCGAACAGATGGAAGTGCTGGCCGATGTGGCCGAAGAGTACTCCGAGGAAATCCTGCACGTCACCACCCGTCAAGACTTCCAAATCCACTTCGTCCACCTCGAAGACACACCCGACTTGATGCGCCGCCTAGCCTCGGTGGGCATTACCACCCGCGAGGCCTGTGGCAACTCAGTGCGCAACGTCACCGCCTGCCCCCTCTCCGGCGTCTGCCGCACGGAAACCTTTGATGTAACGCCCTATGCCCAAGCCCTCATGCGCTTCTTGCTCGGGCATCCCGACTGCCAGGACTTCGGGCGCAAATTCAAGATCGCCTTCTCCGGCTGCCAGCACGAATCCTGCGGCCTGACCAACATGCACGACCTCGGCGGCATTGCCGTGGTCAAGACCATCGACGGCGAGGAAAAGCGCGGCTTTAAGCTCTACGTCGGCGGCGGTTTGGGCGCAGTGCCACACCAAGCCCAGCTCTTCGACGAGTTCGTACCCGCCGAGGAATTGCTGCCCATCGCCCAAGCCATCGCCCGCGTCTTTGCCCGCCTCGGCGAAAAGAAAAACCGCAATCGCGCCCGCATTAAGTTTTTGGTCGCCAAGCTCGGCATTGAGGAATTCCGCCGCTTGGTGTTGGAGGAACGCGCCATCCTACCCACAGATCCGCGCTGGACCGAATTCTTAGACGACCTGCACGCCACTGACGAGCAGCCACTCAAGCCGGGCCAAGCTCTCAACGGTGCAGCCGCGAGCGAAGGCTTCGCCGAATGGCATCGCACCAACGTCTATGCGCAGCGTCAAGAAGGCTATGCAGTCGCCACCGTAGTTCTGCCGCTGGGCGACATCACCTCTAGTCAGCTACGCGCATTGGCCGCCATCAGCCGGCGCTACGTCCGCGAAACCGTCCGCACCACCGTCGAGCAAAACCTCGTCCTGCGCTGGGTCAGCGAAACCGATCTGCCCCACCTCTACGACGAGCTCGTATCCCTCGGCCTCGCCGATTCTGGTGCCGGAACCATTGCCGACGTGACGGCCTGCCCGGGCACCGACACCTGCAAGTTAGGCATTGCCTCTTCGCGCGGCCTAGCCGCTGAGTTGCGCAATCGTCTCAGTGAGGAAAACGGCCAGCTCAACGAGGCCATCGAGGCCCTGCGGATCAAGATCAGCGGCTGCTTCAACTCCTGTGGCCAACACCACGCGGCCGACATTGGCTTCTACGGCAACAGCCGCAAGATCAACGGCATCACCGTGCCGCACTTTCAGGTCGTCTTGGGCGGCCAGTGGCGAGAAAACGCCGGTTCCTTCGGCTTGGCCACGGGTGCCGTGCCCTCCAAGAACATCCCCGAGGTCGTCACCCGCTTGGCCCAGCACTTTGTCGCCGAGCGCGCCGATGAAGAAACCTTCAAGGACTTCATCACCCGCATCGGCAAGCGCGAAGTCAAGGCCATGCTCGAAGACCTGACCCAAGTGCCGTCCCACGAGGAAAACAGTTGGTACTACCAAGACTGGGGCGACACCCGAGAGTTTACCATGGACGACCTCGGCAAGGGTGAGTGCGCCGGTGAGGTTGTTTCCATCACGACCATGGAAGTCGCCGCGGCCGAGCGCGAGGTCTTTGAAGCGCAAGTCGCCTTTGACGAGGGCCAGCTAGAAACCGCTTGGCAGGGCGCGTTAGGTGCCATGCTGCGCTCGGCCCGCGCCCTAGTCAAAGAGCAATTCTACGACGTACCGGAAACGCCCGAGGTAGTGGTAGCCGAATTTCGCACGCGCTTCTACGACAGCGAGTTGTTCTTCCCGAAATTTGCCAACTACCTCTTTGCCGCGCATCAGAACCCGCCGAGCGAATTGACCAAGGTGCAAGTCCACCGCTTTATTGAGGAAGCGCAACTCTTCATCGAAGGCGCGTACACCTGCTACGACAAAATCGCCGTACCTGCCGGCACTACCGCTTGAGTCTCTATGGAATTTTTACAGCGCATCAACGTCAAACTCTATCTCGAAGACCCTGAGTCCCTATCGGCCGAAGAGGCTTTTCGCATCTTCAATAGCTGGATCCCTACTACCCCAGACGAAGTCCTCATCGACGTGGCCGACTACAGCCATCTAGATGAGGGCCCGCTGACTCTGCTCGTCGGTCACGAAGCCAACTACAGCCTCGACAACCACAGCGCCGAGATGGGCTTGCTCTACTCGCGCAAACAACCCGCCGGCGGCGATCTGACTGAGCGGCTTGCCAGCGCCTTCAAAGCGGCGCTGTCCGCCTGCCGACGCCTCGAAGAAGAGCCCAGCCTAGCGGGCAAAGTCAAATTTCGCAGCGGCGATGTGTTCCTAGTAGCCAACGACCGCCTCAATGCAACCAACGACGACGCAGGCGAAAACGTCCTGCGGGCCGCTCTCGACCCGGTACTCGCCCAACTCTTCGCCGGTGCCGAATACGCAGTAGAGCGCGACCCAGCCCCCGATCTGCGTCTCAACCTGAGAATACGCTGTCAAACCGACGCTGACGCAGCGGCTCTGCTGGATAATCTCGCCGCTTGACAGGGACAAAGTGGCCCGTATTTTTGCGATAGTTCCCAATTCAAAGAAACAATGAAGCAATAGCACCTTATTGGGAGGAACCCATGGCTTACTACATCACTGAAACCTGCATCGACGTCAAAGACAAAGCCTGCGTCGAGGTTTGCCCGGTCGATTGCATCCATCCTATCGACGGCGAAGGCGAACCCATGCTCTACATCGACCCGGACGAGTGCATCGATTGCGGTGCCTGCGAGCCAGAGTGCCCGGTCGAGGCGATCTTTGCCGAAGAGGACATGCCCGATGATCAAGACCGCTTCGTCGAGATCAACACCAAGTACTTTGAGCTGCGCGACGACCTCGAAGAATGGAACGAGTGGAAGCAGGAACACGCGGCCGACTTCGAAAAAACCAGCTAGGACGCGCGCCCTTTGCACAAAAAAGCCGGGACGCCCCACGGGTTTCCCGGCTTTTTCGCGCTTGACGATAGCGGACCCGCCCCGCTTATTTTTTTGCCCAACGAGTATTACCGGAGATCGAGTACATGGCAAAGACAACTGCCCGCAAAAAACCGAAAGCAAAGAAAGCCAAGCTCCGGGCCGCGCCCGCCAAACTGTGGTTTATGTACCGCAAGATGTCGGAGATCCGCCTCTTTGAAGAGCACGTCTGGGACGTCTATACCCGCGGCCTGATGCCCGGCTTGGCCCACCTCTACATCGGCGAAGAAGGCGTGGCCGTCGGCGCTTGCGCCGCCCTCCGCGACGACGACTACATCACCAGCACGCACCGAGGCCACGGACACTGTCTAGCCAAGGGCGGTCAGCTCGACCGCATGATGGCCGAAATCATGGGCAAAGAAGCTGGCTATTGCCGCGGCAAGGGTGGGTCCATGCACATCGCCGATATGTCGCTGGGCATCCTCGGTGCCAACGGCATTGTCGGCGGCGGCTTCGGCATCTGCACCGGTGCTGGCCTTTCGGCCAAACTGCGCGGCAGCGATCAAGTGGGCGTCTGCTTCTTCGGCGATGGCGCAGCCAACCAAGGCATCATGCTCGAAACCATCAACATGGCCGTGATCTGGAACCTGCCGGTCATCTACATCTGCGAGAACAACCAGTACGGCGAGCACACCCCCTACGAAAGCGTCACCGGCGTCACCGACATCGCCGACCGCGCCAAAGGACTCGGCCTCGAAGGGATCATCGCCGATGGTGCTGATGTGCTGGAGATGTACGAAAAAGTAACCGCGGCCGTGACCAAGGCGCGCAAGGGCGGCGGCCCGAGCCTAATCGAAGCCAAAACCTACCGCTACCACGGGCACCACGTCGGCGACGCCCAGACCTACCGCACCCGCGACGAGGTCAGCTGGTGGTCTGAAAACAAGGACCCCATTCGCCTGTTGGGCCAGTACATGGTCGCCAACCGGGTCGCCAAACAGGCCGAGCTCGACGCCCTGTACGAGCAAGTAGAGCGCGAGGTCCTCGACGCCATCGAATTTGGCAAAGAAGCCGACTTCCCCTCGCCAGAACAAGCTTTTGAGGATATATATGCCTGATCGGGACATGCTGTTTAGAGAGGCGCTCGGCCTAGCCACGGCCGAGGAAATGCGCCGCGACGAGACCGTCTTTCTCATGGGCGAGGATGTGGGAGCCTCCGGCGGCATCTTCAAATGCTGCGAGGGCCTCTTCGAGGAGTTCGGTGCTGAGCGCGTCATCGACACCCCCATTGCCGAGGCCGGTTACATCGGGCTCGGCGTCGGGGCCGCCATGACCGGCATGCGCCCGCTGTGCGAGCTGATGTTCGGCGACTTTTCGCTGTTGACCATGGACCAAATCGTCAATCAGGCCGCCAAGATCCGCTACATGTCGGGCGGCCAGTGCAAGGTTCCGCTGACGATCCGGCTGTCGATGGGAGCCGGGCGGTCTTCAGCCGCGCAGCACTCGCAGAGCTTGCACGCGCTTTTCGCCCATATCCCCGGCCTCAAAGTCGCCATCCCGGCGACGCCGCGCGACGCCAAGGGCTTGCTCAAGACTGCGATCCGCGACGACAACCCCGTGCTGTTTTTTGAAGACAAAATGATGTACAACGACTCCGGCCCCGTGCCCGAAGAAGACGATTTCCTCATCCCCTTTGGCCAAGCCGAGATCAAACGCGAGGGCACCGACCTGACCCTCGTCGCCACCTCCAGCATGGTCGGCGTCGCCTTGGCCGCGGCGGAAGATCTCGCCGCCCAAGGGCTAGAAGCCGAGGTCGTCGATCCGCGCACCTTAGTACCGCTGGACAAGGAGACCCTGCTCGCCTCAGTGCGCAAAACCGGCTATGCTGTCGTCATTGACGAAGGCGTCGAGCGCTACGGCACCACGGCCGAGCTCGCTTCCATCCTCAACGCCGAGGCATTCGATTGGCTCGACGCCCCCGTCTTGCGCATCGGCGCAGCCGACGTGCCCATCCCCTTCAGCCCAACCCTTGAGATGCCAACCATCCCCAGCCAAGAGCGCATCGTCGAAACCGTCCTCTCCCAGCGAGGTTAGGCTTTTGTCGCGCCCGGCTTCCCAACCCATTCGCCGCATCGGACGCCCCGAGGACATCGCCAGCGCCGCCTACGCCTTCACTCAGATCCCCTACATGACCGGCCAGCTCATCGCCGTTGACGGCGGTTTTACCCTGCCCGGCAATTTTCCCAACCGCGAGGTCTTTCTCCAAGAGGGCTTGCGGAAGCGGCAATCTAGTTCCTGACACAGTAAGCGGTCGTTCGCACCTGAAGATCCAACTCCTCCTCTCGGCCCGCTCCTCGTACATTGACGACCCTGTCTTGGTTGATTATCGTTCAAGACATGGTCGATTTGCATACAATAAAGCCCCGGCTACAAAGCCCTATCCTAGCCCAAGTCCTGACTCAATACCCGGTCGTCGTCGTACATGGGGCGCGTCAAACCGGCAAGACCACCTTGGTTCAAGAGTCTCCCATAGGTCAAGGGCGCACCTTTCTCTCCCTCGACGACTTTGATGTACGCGATGTGGCCCAAAGCGATCCAGCGGCCCTGTTCATCGGCCGCGATTGCATCACCTTAGACGAAATCCAACGACAACCCGATCTGTTGCTGGCCATCAAGGCCGATGTCGATCGCCAGCGCCAGCCCGGCCGCTTTTTACTTACGGGTTCGGCCAATCTGCTCTTGATGGAGCGAGTAGCGGATACCTTGGCCGGGCGAGCGGTTTATTTTTCCCTGCCGCCGCTGACTTGGGCCGAGATCGAGGAGCGTGGGTACGGCCGGACTCTGGACATGCTCATTGAGCAAGAGACCATTGACCAAGTCGTGCGCGCCTTGCCGGCCAGCGTTCCAGAGCCCAACAGGACCTTGCAAGAAGCGGTACGGGCTGGCGGCTATCCAGTGCCGACCTTGGCCGCGGATGCGAGATTTCGGGCGCGCTGGTTCGACGGATACGTGCAGACTTATCTAGAGCGCGATCTGCGCCAGTTATCGGCCATTGACCAATTGATGGAATTCCGCCGACTCATGTAGTTGTGCGCGGTCCACAACGGCCGTCTGCTCAACATAGCGTCCTTGGCCGCAGACGCGGGCCTCGCAGCGGCTACAGCGCGGCGCTATATCAATCTATTGGAGATTTCTTTCCAAGTGACCCGGGTGCCCGCCTATGCCGTCAACCGCGGCAAACGCCTAGTCAAAGCACCTAAACTGCTGTGGACCGATACCGGACTAGCGGCTCATTTGGCCGGCATTGCCGACTCGGACAGCTTGGTGAGGGGGCGGGAATGGGGTTTTTGGTTAGAGACCTGGGTGGGCAACCACCTGCTGGTCTGGGCGGGTCTGCGCGTCCCAAGGCTCAACATAACGCACTGGCGCACTTCCAACGGACGCGAAGTGGATTTTGTCATTGAAACCGGCCGTCGGCTCATCCCCTTGGAAGTGAAGGCCACGCCAAGGCCGTCGAGCAGGGATTTGGCCGGATTGAACGCTTTTCTCGATACCTATGGGGCCGCATCCTTCGGAGTCGTAGCCTGTCCGTGCCCGGCCCCCAAGGTGTTGTCCTCCCGCGTTATTGCCCTGCCGCTGAATCTGTTGTTGCTTTTCTGAGGCAAAAAAGGATTCTCCTCATGCACGCGGCGATCCTTCGATCTGGAACCCTCCTAGCACTGGCGGCACTTGGGATCTCTACGGCGACGGCGCAGACCGAACTCTACTTTGCCACCGGCGTCGATAGCACCGGCTGGGCACAGGCGCAAAGCAATGCCGACGGCCACGTGCTCATCGAGTCGCCGCAGTATCCGCGCGGCCTGTGGCTGCACTTGGCCGATGAAGCGGGGGATGCGCTGGCCGATATTCGGGTCGAATACCAAGGCCGACCCGACAGCTTGGTGGCGATTCACTGCGTCGATCCGGCTGGTGGCGTGCGGGAGACACTAGTCTGGACTCGGGCCGAGGGCGATCCTCTGCGCTTAACGTTGAAGCCGAAGGAAGCCTCCGACCTGCCAGCGGGAGTCGCTCTCATTGACTGGCAGCGCGATCCGACCGCCGAGTCTCTGTTAGAGCCGGTGGAGAAAGACCTCTCGATTAGCTGGCCAGACCTAACGGCGTTTCTGCGCGAACATTGGCAAGAGAAGCCCGGACGAGTGGTAGTGCAGCTCGACTCCCGTACTGTCTTAGCGGTTGATTTGGACCACTTGGAGTCTATAGAGAGGCTGGTCAATTACCTCCAAGACCAAGCGACGACTGTACGGGGAGCAATCAACACTTCTACATTGCAGATACTCCTGAATGCACGGGCATTCAACCTTGCTTTACCAGAGAGCGTGGTTATCCTCTCCACTTTTCTCGCCTTATTGTTTGAGGACCCGAATCTAGAGAAGTGGGTACTGGGGGCTTTGGGCCGACGGAAGGGGCCTATCACCTTGTCCCAAGCCGCTTCCCTAACCGAACTCTCTATCTCCAACCCCTCTATCTTCGACAGTAGTTTTCACAGTTTGTCGGGCATCGAGCACCTTGTGGCCTTGGAAACTTTGTTTTTAGAAAGCTGCGATCTTACGGATGTGCGCCCGCTAGCCGCCTTGACCAACCTTGAATCGCTGATTCTGAGAGACAACCAGATTACCACCGTGCTCCCGCTAGCCGCCTTGACCAACCTAAGAGGGTTATGGCTGTCATACAATCAGATTACCGCTGTGCGTCCGCTGGCTGCCTTGACCAATCTTGTTGTGCTAGAGCTGATTGACAACCACATTGCCGATGTGCGCCCGCTGGCTGCCTTGACCAATCTTGCTGTGCTGCAACTAGATGATAATCGGATTACCGATGTGCGCCCACTGGCTACCTTGACTAACCTTAATCGGCTAACCCTGTGGGATAACCAGATTGCCGATGTGAGTCCACTAGCTACCTTGACCAAACTGACATGGTTGGCTCTGGGTGGAAACCAGATTGCCGATGTGCGCCCGCTGGCTGCCTTGACTAAACTTGAATCGCTACGCCTAGGGGATAACCAGATTGCCGATGTGAGTCCACTAGCTACCTTGACCAAACTGACATG
>VXOR01000090.1:0-46499 GCA_009840005.1 Gemmatimonadota bacterium | reverse complement strand
GGGATAACCAGATTGCCGATGTGAGTCCACTAGCTACCTTGACCAAACTGACATGGATAGACCTGAATGACAACCAGATTGAAGACATAAGCTCCCTAGTCGCTAACACCGGCTTAGGTGGAGGCGATTGGGTGAACTTGGTAAACAACCCCCTCAGCGACCAAGCCCTCAACGAGCATATCCCCGCCCTAGAAGCAAGAGGCGTTGACGTCAGCTACTAACCTACTCGCATCCGTCCCTCTTCAACGAAAGGAACTCACCATGAAAACCCTCACCCTCCTCCTCGCTCTACTAGCCCCCCTCCCCGCCCTCAGCATCGGCTACGTGTACACCGGCGTGGGCGACGACGGCCGCCAGCACCTCGAACTGACTTCGGTCACCGTGGATGTGCAAATTGACGAGCGCATCGCCCGCACGCGCACCGACCAAATTTTCACCAGCCACGCCGAATGGGAGGTAGAAGGCATCTACGAATTCACCCTGCCCGAGGGGGCGATCATCACCGATTTGGTGCTGTGGATTGACGACAAGCGGATACAGGGAGAGGTCCTCGAAAAAGAAGAGGCACGCCGCACGTACGACGACATTGTGAGCCAACGCATCGATCCCGCTCTAATCGAGCAGGTGACCCCCAATCAATTCCGCCTGAGCATCTTCCCCTTTCCGGCCAAGGGCAGCCGCCGCGTCGAATTCGAGTACATGCAGCTCCTCGAATCCCGCCGCGGCCGCCTCGACTACTCCTTTCCGCTCGCTCCCGAGACCGACCAGCCCTTGCAAATGGAACTGTTCGTGCTGCGGGCACAGGTGCGCAGCCAGCACGCCTTTGCGGTGACGACCTCGGGACTGCCGCGGCTCACCGAGGTAGGTCGGCCCGACGCGCACCGCGCCAACATCTTCTTCGGCGACGAGCAGATAAAACCCCGGGAGGACTTCACCCTGACCATCCGCCAGACCGACGACCGACCCAAGCCGTCCGTACTCAGCTTTGCGCCGCAAGCAAACGACGACCTAGGCTACTACGCCCTGTGGCTGCCGCCCCTGCCCGAGTTGACGCAAGGCGATCCCCTGCCGCGCAGCCTGACCTTTGTCATCGATATTTCGTCGAGCATGCAGCAGGGCAAGCTCCAAGCCGTCAAAGGTGCCCTCACCGCGGCGATCGACGCGCTAGACGCAGCGGATCTGTTCAACATTGTCGTTTTCACCCACCGGGCCGACTCCTTTGCCGCCGCCCCAGTGCCCGCCGATGCGGCCAACAAGAAAGCAGCCACGGCCTTCATCAACCAGCAGGACGCGCTCGGCGTGAGCAATTTTGAGGCGGGCTTGGGCCGCGCCATGCAGCAGGCCTTTCCCGCCAATCGAGTCAACCACGTCATCTTTCTCACCGACGGCCTGCCCACCCTCGGCGAAGTCGAACTGGAGCCTTTGAGCGAACTGGTCGGCCAGTGGTCCGCTGGCCAAGCGCGCCTTTTCACCATCGGCGTGGGTCAGGACGTGGACCAAGGTTTTTTGACTGGCTTGGCCGAAGAGCACCGCGGCGAAGCGTACTTCCTCGCGGACGAAGGCGATATTGAGGCAGCACTTCAAGAACTGTTTGAATCCTTCACCTTTCCCATCTTGCTACTTGACGAACTGAGCTTCGACCAAGTGGAAATCCACGACGTCCACCCGCGTGGGCTGGAGACCCTAGCCGCCGGCCGCGAACTGTTCCAGGTGGGCCGCTACCGAGGCGGCGGGACCTTCACCTTGAGCTTGATCGGCCACGTGGGAGAAGAGAACGTGAGCGTGGACTTCCCCCTGGAGTTCACCCAGACCGATGTCTCGGGCAGCTTGATCCCCCGGTTGTGGGCGTACCAGAAGATCCAAGCCCTCGAAGAGCAGATCGCCCGCTTTGGCGAACAACAAGAACTGCTCGACGACATCCTTGTGCTGGGCTTAGAATACCGGTTAGTGACGCGGCGCACCTCGCTGTTTGCCCCGGACGACGGCGTCGAGGTCAATCCCGAACCGCGCGATGAGTTGGCGTTCGATGACTCCTTTGACGCCTCTAGCACGACAAACATCAACGACGCCCGCCCTACTACTCACTGGTTGGGCCGCGACTTCGCGCTGCAGGACGAAATATGGATTGATATGGCGTACCAGCCGGGTATGCCCAAGGAGCTGTACGAAGGTCGCACCTATCAGCCTGCCGAGCTAGCCAACTTTGCCCGGTTGGGCCAAGCCATGCTGGTGGTGGTGGAAGAGCGGGCCTACGAGATCCCCGCAAACGCCCAAGGCAGCCGGCCGGTACTCCTACAAAACGCCCCCAATCCCTTCAACGCCTCCACGGCAATCTCCTTCCTGATACCGTTCCGCCTAGCGGGCGAACCGAGCCGCCTGAGTATCTACAACTTGGCGGGCCAACTCGTGCGCGTGCTACAGCTTGAGGCACAGCAGGCCGGCGAGCACACCCTGAGTTGGGACGGCCGCGACGACTTAGGCCGCGAAGTGGCCAGCGGGGTGTACATATATCGGCTGAATGTGGGCGAGTGGGCCGTGCATCGGCGCATGTTGCTGCTGCGCTGAGAGCCGTCCTCAGCTCCCGGTAAACGCAAAAAAAGCACCCGATGCTCCGCTAGCATCGGGTGCTTTTTTGGATTCCTTTTTGGGCAGAAGAAGTTTAGTGCTCTTTGATACTGCCCACCTGGATCTCGATGTCTTCGCGATTGGCCACTCGCTCTAGCCGTCCATCGCGGATCCAGGCCATGCGGTCGGCGGCCGTGAGCATTTTGTCGTCGTGGGTCACGGTAATGATCGTCGTCCCCATCTCCTGTTGTAGGCTCTTCATGTAGCTGATGATCTCCTGACCGGTGTTGCTGTCGAGGTTGCCGGTCGGCTCGTCGGCGAGGATGATGCGCGGCTTGTTGACGAACGCGCGGGCAATGGCGACGCGCTGCTGCTGGCCGCCCGACAGCTCGGAGGGAATGTGGTGCGCCCGATCACCTAGACCGACGATCTTCAAACACTCCATGGCCCGTCTTTCGCCCTCGGCCGTGGTCATGCCGGCAAACACAGTGGGCAGCGACACGTTCATCAGCGCACTCATCACCGGCAGGAGATTGTAAGTCTGGAAAATGTAACCCAGCTCAAAGCAGCGCACCGCCGCTAGCTGCTGCGTGTTGAGCGAGGCCAGATTGACGCCCTCGATCAGCACCTCGCCGTCAGTGGGCGTCTGTAGAGCGCCGATCATGTTAAAAAGCGTGCTCTTCCCCGACCCAGAAGGCCCCATGATGGCAAAAAACTCGTTTTCGTACACCTGGACGGTCAAACCGCGCAGCGCGTGAACATGGGTGGATTCGTCGCGGTTCTTGGCATTGTAAACCATCTTGACGTCTCGAACATCGACGATCACATCGCGACCATTTGACATAATGTGCTCCTACTATTTGATGTTTCTGCAAGACCGGATCAATCTAAGGTGGGCAATGCCGTAGGTCAACATTTGTCGGCGCACCTATCAACTCACCTGCTGCTCCTTGATCCGCGTGATTTCATCGCGCAGATGCGCGGCCTTTTCAAACTGCAAATTGGCCGCCGCGGCCTTCATCTGCTGCTCCAAATCGGCGAGCAACTCCTCTTGGTCTTCTATTTCTTGGTAGTTGATCGTCGGCTCGGCTGCCAATTCAGGTGCCACACCGCGCACGCTTTCGAGCACTGAGGTCGCCTGGATAATCTCTTCCCGGCTGCGGTATATGGTCTCCGGCACAATGGCGTGCTCGGCGTTGTACGCCTCTTGCTTGTGGCGGCGGCGATAGGTCTCGTCTATGGCCCTCTGCATCGAATTGGTGACGTGATCAGCGTAGAAAATCACCTTGCCGGCGGCATTGCGGGCCGCGCGGCCAACCGTTTGGATCAGTGCAACCTCCGAGCGCAGGAAGCCCTCCTTGCTGGCGTCGAGCACGGCCACCAGCGAGACCTCGGGCAAATCCAAGCCTTCGCGCAGCAGGTTGATCCCCACCAGCACGTCAAACTCCCCCAAACGCAAATCGCGGAGAATCTCGACGCGGTCCAGCGTCTCAATATCCGAATGTAGGTAGCGCACGCGGATGTCGAGCTGTTCAAAGTAGTCGGCGAGGTTTTCGGCCATGCGCTTGGTCATGGTCGTAACTAAGACCCGCTCGCTCCTTTCGGCCCGCTGCCTTATCTCCTCGACGAGGTCGTCGATCTGCCCCTCTTGCGGCCGCACGTCAATGGAGGGATCGACCAATCCCGTGGGCCGGATCACCTGCTCGACCACCACGCCGCCCGACTGCTTCAGTTCGTACTCTGCCGGCGTGGCCGACACAAAGACCGTCCAGCCCATCCGCTCCTCAAATTCCTTGAACACCAGCGGCCGATTGTCATAGGCCGACGGCAGGCGGAAGCCGTGCTCGACCAAGGTCTCCTTGCGCGAGCGGTCCCCGCGAAACATGCCCCGGATCTGCGGCACAGTAACGTGCGACTCGTCGATAAAAAGCAGGTAATCCTCGGGGAAGTAGTCGAGCAATACATACGGCGCGGACCCCGGCTGGCGGCCGTCCATGTAGCGCGAGTAGTTTTCAATCCCCGGGCAGAAGCCGACCTCGCGGATCAGCTCCACGTCGTACTTGGTGCGCGTCTCCAGCCGATGCGCCTCCACCAGCTTATTTTCGGTGCGCAAGTCGAGGAGGTGATGCTCCAATTCGACGAGGATTTGCTCGCAGGCTTGCTCCGTCCGCTCCTCGTCGGTCACGTAGGCTTTGGCCGGGAAGACGCTGACGTGTTCGCGCGGCTCCAACACCTCGCCAGTGAGCGCGTCGATCAGGTAAATGCCCTCGATCTCATCGCCAAACATCTCAATCCGCACGGCGCGCTCTTCCGACCCCGGCACGATCTCGACGATATCGCCCCGCACCCGAAAGCAGCCGCGTTGCAGTTCGAAATCATTGCGGGTGTAATAGATGTCGATTAGGGCGCGCAAAATATCGTCGCGCTCGATCTGCTCGCCCCGCCGCAGGGAGACCTTCTGCTCGTCGTATTCGCGGGGCGAGCCAATGCCGTAAATGCACGAGACCGTGGCTACTACGACCACATCGCGGCGCTGCAACAGCGAGGTGATAGCCTTGAGCCGCAAGCGGTCGATCTCCTCGTTGCGCTCGACCTCCTTCTCGATATACGTGTCCGTGCTCGGCTTGTAGGCCTCGGGCTGATAGTAGTCGTAGTAGCTGACGAAATACTCCACCGCATTGTCGGGGAAATATCCCTTGAGCTCGCCGTAGAGCTGGGCGGCCAGCGTCTTGTTGTGCGAGATGACTAAAGCCGGCATCTGCAACTCCTCGACGACGTTGGCCATCGCAAAGGTCTTGCCGCTTCCGGTCACGCCCAACAGCGTCTGGCGGGCGTGCTGCTGCCGCACGCCCTCGACTAGCTCGGCGATGGCTTGGGGTTGGTCGCCAGCGGGCGAGTAATCGGCAACCAGTTTGAACTGATCCATGTATCCTCCTTGCTAGCGGCCAATCTAGCCGGATGGCAGCACCCTGTCAATGTGCCGCTTTCATATTAATGACACGATAGCACAAATTGCTGCCATTGTGTCGTCATATGCCAGTGTGCAGATTGCTCAATTATTTGCTTATCTTATTGTAAAATAATAAATTGTTCAATTTATCAAATCGCGGCATGTATCTTGCTTTACTCTTTGGACGCTTGCACTAAAGTTGCGGCCTGATCTTCCGGCTGGTGCTGGCGACTTCACCAACCACCCCAATTTCCGCAAGGATCATTCAATGGCACTGTTCAAGTGGAATAAGGATAACCTTAAGGATGACTTGTTGGAGATCAAAAGGACCGAGTTCGCTCAGGAGAAAGACCTTCAGCGGCTGCTACGAGACAAGCCTGAAGCCATAGAGCGAGGCCTGTTCATAGTTGCGGAGGAGTACAGCAATTGGGCAGAGAGTAGCCGTCGTATCGACCTCCTCGGACTCGACAAAGAAGGCAACATTGTTGTCGTAGAGCTCAAGAGGGATAAAGGGACGTTCATGGACCTCCAAGCCATTCGATATGCGGCCTTGGTATCAACGATGACCTTTAACGATCTGGTGAAGGCGCACACTGCCTTTCTGTCCAAGCGCGAGCAGGAGACAACTGAGGGGGCCGAGTCGCAGGAGGAACCAACTGAGGCCAGCCGCAAAAGTCTGTTGTCATTCCTCGATAAGGAATCGGACGATGAGGTAGAGATAGGTTCCACACCGAGGATCATCCTAGTGGCGCCGGAGTTCCCGATAGAGTTGACAACCGCCGTCCTGTGGCTCAATGACCAAGAGCTTGATGTCAAGTGTGTGCAGACCATCCCCTACAAATTAGGTGAGGAACTCCTGATCGACATTAGCCAAGTCATTCCTCTGAAGGAAGCGGCCGACTATCAGGTGGAGAAATCGGAGAAGGAGAGGGAGGCGAGGGGCGCGCAGAAAAAGCGCACACAGGGGGAGCTAACGCATAAAATATTGACTAGGGAGGGATTCATCAAACAGGGACTGCGTCCTCTTCCTAAGGAGGAAGGGGACATCAACCCAGGAGATCCTAAACGGCGCACCACGTTCACTGGCAACGGAGGAAAAGTGGTTTGGGAGGAGGATGGAGAAAAGAATGAAATACCTAATCGTCGTCGAAAAGACCGAGATCGGCTTCTCAGCGTACTCGCCGGATCTCTTAGGTTGTGTGGCGACAGGTGCCACGGAAGAAGAAACCGAAGCGAATATGAAAGAAGCAATCGCGTTTCACGTCGAGGGACTGAAGCAGGAAGGATTCCCCATACCTCAGCCCTCTGCGAAGTCCGCTTATATTGAAGTCGCGGCATAAGGTCACTAGCAATTTCAGGAACCAACACCTCAATCCACGAAAGGAAAAAAACAATGGCTAAAGTCATCGGCATTGACTTAGGCACCACCAACTCGTGCGTGGCCGTCATCGAAGGCCAAGACGCGGAAGTCATCGCCAATTCCGAAGGGGGCCGCACCACGCCCTCCATGGTCGCCTTCACCAAAGAAGGCGAGCGCCTCGTCGGCCAAACCGCCAAGCGCCAAGCCGTCACCAACCCGCAGAACACGGTCTATTCGATCAAGCGCTTCATGGGCCGCCGCTACGGCGAAGTGTCCAACGAAATGAGCGAAGTCCCCTATGAAGTGGCCTCAAGTGGCCGCGACATGGCCGTGGCCAAAATCGACGGCAAGGAATACACGCCGCCGGAAATATCGGCCATGATCTTGCAAAAGATGAAGCAGACAGCCGAAGACTATCTAGGCGAAGAAATAAAACAAGCCGTCGTCACCGTCCCGGCGTACTTCAACGACTCCCAACGCCAAGCCACCAAGGACGCGGGCACCATCGCCGGCTTGGAGGTCTTGCGCATCGTCAACGAGCCGACCGCCGCGGCACTGGCCTATGGCTTGGACAAGGGCGGCACCAACGAGCAGATCGCCGTGTACGATCTCGGCGGCGGCACCTTCGACATTTCCATCCTCGAACTAGGCGACGGCGTTTTTGAGGTCAAATCCACCAACGGCGATACCCACCTTGGCGGCGACGACTTCGACCAGAAGATCATCGACTGGCTCGCCGAGGATTTCAAACAGCAAGAGGGCATTGACCTGCGCCAAGACGCAATGGCACTGCAACGGCTCAAGGAAGCAGCCGAAAAGGCCAAAATTGAGTTGTCGTCTTCCACTTCGACCGATATTAACCTGCCGTTTATCACCGCTGATCAGACCGGGCCTAAGCACTTGCAAACCACGCTGTCTCGCGCCCAGTTCGAGCGCTTGGTTGACGACCTAGTCGAGCGCACCAAGGATCCCTGTCAGCAGGCCCTTGCCGACGCCGAATTGCAAGCCAGCGACATCGACCAAGTGATTCTGGTCGGCGGCTCGACGCGCACCCCGAAAATCCAAGCTGTGGTCCAGGAGCTTTTTGGCCGGGAGCCGCATCGCGGCGTCAATCCCGACGAGGTGGTAGCCTTGGGCGCGGCCATCCAAGCCGGCGTGCTCGCTGGCGACGTCGACGACATCCTGCTGCTCGACGTCACGCCGCTTTCGCTGGGTATCGAGACCATGGGCGGGGTGATGACGCGGCTGATCGACCGCAACACCACCATCCCCACCAAGAAGAGCCAGATCTTTTCCACGGCCGCGGACAACCAGCCCTCGGTGGAAGTCCACGTGCTGCAAGGCGAGCGCGAGTTTGCCAACGACAACCGCACCCTCGGTCGCTTCCACCTCGACGGCATCCCCTCCGCTCCTCGCGGCATGCCCCAAATCGAGGTGACCTTCGACATCGACGCCAACGGCATCCTCAATGTCGCGGCCAAGGACAAGGGCACCAACAAGGAGCAATCCATCCACATTGAGTCGTCCTCGGGCCTGAGCCAAGAGGAAATCGACACCATGCAGAAGGATGCCGAGACTCACGCTGATGAGGACCAAAAGCGCCGCGAGGCCGTCGATCGCCGCAACGAGGCCGACCAGTTAATCTACGCGACGGAAAAATCCCTCACCGACTACGGCGACAAGCTGGCCGAGGCCGACAAGAAGGGCGTTGAGGACGCAGTCGCCGCGCTCAAACAAGCGCTCGAAGGCACGGACGACGAGGCCATCGCGCAGGCCATGACCACGCTGCAACAGGCGTCGCACAAGCTGGCCGAGGAAATGTACAAGGACGCCCAAGCCCAACAGGCCCAAGGCGAGCCAGCGCCGGAAGGTCCCGCCAGTCAGCCGCAAGGGGACGGGGATTCGGAGCCAGTGGACGCTGACTTCAAGGTTGTGGATGAGGATAAGAAGTAGGGCGCGTTAAATACGCGGTATCATCGTAGGGGCGTCCCTTGTGGGCACCCCTATTGTATTAGGGAAGATGAGGACTTAGGTGATGAGAGGAAACTGATTCGCCAGATGCCGGTAGCTTGTTTTGCCATCCAAGATTGGTGGGTGCGAATCTTCTCCACGGTCCAAGTATCGAAGTCTTCTGATAGCTTGCGCGTTATTGCAAAGCTGCTCCCTTGATAAACCGACCGTTTCTGGCCGTATCCCGAATTTCCCAGATCGTGGTTTGCCTCGGCCGTCAGTAAGGTCATGTTCCCCAAGCGGTAGGTAGAATCCTCCCGCTGCTGATCGTCGAACTGTTGCCACGCATCGCCCGGATTTTCCGGCAACACGTGCTCGATCCCATATTTTGCGCTCTCGAACTCAAAGCGCTGCCCCGATAGCTGCGCTTCCAGACGGAACAGTATGAAGCGCACGACCTTACTATTGCGGTGGCTGGTCGTTCGCAGCGCCTTGTCTGCAAACACCGCCCTGAATTCCGCGTCCTCGGGATAGACTGGCCGCAGTTCCGCAATCGCCGCAGCCGCGCCGTCAATCCGGCCTGACGAAATCCCGCGGGCAACTTGGTTGTACACGACCTCCTGCTCGTTGCTCTGACGGCTACAGATCACGTTATAGCGAAACGACACTACCGCGATTGCCTTCAGAAAGCGTCCAAAGCCGCCGCGGTCGTTTTCCTCGAATCGCTCGAAGGCCGCCAGCAACACCGCTAGGGGCTGGCGCACGTTGAACATCTGCAATTGGGCTAGGCTGTCGCGTTCCTCCGCTGTCCAAGCGCCCTCCTCCGGGCTGCGCAAGGCCGCGTACACGCGGGCGCTCCTGTCCATGTCGCGGATCAACTCGAACGCTGCGGATCGGTCGCGGATCGCGTCGCGAATGACCTTGAACAAGTCCGCCTTGCGCACCAGCCTATTGCGGCTGTTCCAGAAGACTCGCAGGAACTCGGGAAAACTCTCACTGCCCAGCAGCCCGACGATACCCTCCCAGCGTTCTTCGAGGGCATTGATCTCCGACTCGTGCGGATTGCCGCGAGAGACAACTGAGAACAAGTAATTCTTCAGCAGATCGGTGGCCGACAAGCGCACGCCGCGAGCGTCTAGGGTCTCAAACACCTTAAAGGCGTTCAATTCGTCGGTCACGGTGATGATCGTAAAAAACAGCTTATCGACTGCGCCATCGACAAAGCGCGCTACCGCCTGACCGTCATCGCCCGCTAGTTCTTCAATGCGGTCCCTGAACCAGAGAAAGGCCCGGCGCAGCAGATGTTCCGATGCGTTCAATCCTCTTTGCGGCAGACGTTCTAGGGGCACCAAGTAGTTCTGGTAAAAGCTATCGTTGTGCCGATTCAGCATCAGCTTAGAGCGGGATACCAAGCTCACTGGGTCCAAGTAGCCGATGTAGTTACTGCGTAGCTGCTCGGTGCGCCGCCGTTGCGGGTCGTGCGGATCATCCGGCCGGGACAAGTGCGTCAGATGCGCCACCGCCGCCAGCATCAACAGGCTCAGCGTGGTCATGCGCTGCTGTCCATCAATGATTTCAAACGCCCTATTGTCGGCTGATTGCAGCACTAGGTAGCCCATGTAGTGAGCCGGTTCCGGGTCCTCATCGAACAGTGCGACGATATCCTGCCACAGATCGTCCCATTCGTCGGGGGCCCAAGAATAATCGCGCTGAAACATCGGGACGCGATAACTCAGCCCATTGCCCATCAACTGGCGAAACGTGCCGTTGGTAGTGTTGAAATTCATACTTGAATTCCTGGTAGTCAGAGAGTGATAGCGATCACCGTTATCCGATCCTCACACCCGGAACACCTCCATCACTTCGTCTCCCAGAGCACGCACCAGCAACATCAGGCAGGCTCTCCGCTAGTTTCTGACGGAGTTGCAAATAGTGGCGGTAATCATTGGCCCAATCGATGAATACTGCGTCGTCGGACAGTTGCCCCCGACTGTACTGGTCAAAGAACTCTTCCGAACCCATCTGTTGCTGATTTTCGTAGGTACTCAACCGCTTGGTGACTGCAATCAGTGCGTCGATGGACGAAGTATATTGGATGGTTTGTTTTCGCATGTCGGCATCAAGCAAGGCGATTAAAGGACTGTAGGCTCATCGTTCCTCCTAACGGCGTTGTTTGAGTAGTCCCGCAGCAAATTTCTTGCCGCTATCTACCGACATACGAGCACCGCCGGGCATGTATTCACTGCTGTGCAGGATGCCGATATGCCCTTGGAGAAAGTCCGCCAGTGTTCCTTGCGCCTCTGGCGGTACCTTGCGGTACCTTGCCTGCTGCTCGTGCTGAACATAGTACTTGAGCCATAGCTGAAACTGCTCGTTTAGCGTAGTGTGCTCTTCCTCGGCGCGTTGGTACGCCGCTTCGATCAGATGCTCGTCAGCACTCAGCATTATGCTTTTCATTTTTCCAGCTTTCTCTGACTGATTCATCCGGTTTTTCTATCCGCGTTGGGCACTCGTACGTCTTCCGCTGGAACTACCCGACGGGCCGGGTAGCGCACGTACTTCAGGCCCGACTTAGCCTGTTGTTCTCGGAGTTTTCGGAAAATCTCCTTAATGTCGTAGCCGCACTGAGCGGCAAGTTCGTCTCGTATTGAACGAACTTCAGCTACGGTAGGATCATTTTTCATCGTCGATGTTCTCCATCAATTCTTCAGGGGTGCAGCTTACAGGAGATGCGAAGCCAGCTTGATGAAAAACTCATCCACAGCCTTGTCTCCGCATTGGCGCTGTGGTGAGAAAATCTGAATAGACTAAATGAATATATCGTAGCCTTGATTTCCTTTAGACCACTGCTTCGCATCTGAATAGAGTTTAGTCTGAAGAAAATCGCTACTGTCGTACGCGAGGCGTAGTGCAATGCCCAATTTTGCAGGGCTTGCCGCTTCCTTTGACTGGTTTCCTAAGACCTTTCTCAAGGCAATGCCAAAAATGGCAACGAAGTCGTGCCCACAGCAGATTTGATAAGGATCGTCCTCCGCATCCTCTACAAGCTCCAATAATCTGTCTCGAATATCTTCCGCCCCTAAATTCGGGATTCTCTTTAACTCAAAAATTCTTCTTATCATTTCGTCTATATCAATTTCTAACGAATCACGGTCAATGAATTTTTCAAAACTAAGCCCTTCAAAGCGCAGGTTAAAGTCATCTGTCAAAGACAAGTGGCGGAGATGCCCTATAATCAATGCTTTCTGCATCAACTCATAACGTATTCTGTGTTCTGTAGGAAATTTGCTGACTTTGTCTTTTGATCCCAATTCGCGCAAGACAGCACTAAACGCCTTGGTTTTAATGATCATCATTTCGACATCGTGGTCGTCGGTGACAACTACATTCCGCGAAGCCGGTAACGAATCATCAACATGCCCGAAGTCTGCATCAACGATTCCCAAGAAGCCCTGTACACTGCCATCCGACTCAAGAATCTCGACAGCATCAAGGACATTCTCCTTACCCCAAGCAGGGATAATCGGCATTTCGGAGTCTTTGGCAAACCGGCGGAAAAATTTCACGTCATTATCTCCTTCAAGGAGGAGCACAGGTCCATTGTATTTGTCACGTATAAGAAGAACTGTGTTGGCGATAGTATCCCCCGTCTGATCCATAACGTTAGTCTTCCTCTTTACCTGCCAGCTTAACCATGAGATCACGCCGGTTGTGTATGATCGATGGAGAATGGGTAGCCACAAGAAAATCGAGGTCTGCCAAATTCGCTATTCTGGTAATATCCTCAAGGAACCTCATTTGCCATGTGAGATGAAGAGACAACTCTGGTTCGTCTATAAAAATGAGAGAACCCGCTGGTGCCTTAAATAAAAGTTCATACGTCAGGACAATTTCATGCTGCTCGCCAGAGGATAGTGCCCTTGGGGGCACAATAGACCCATCGTGCTCCGATTCAAAAATGAAACCCTTCTCTCTGTCCACCTCGAATTTCTTATATGAGAAACGTGAGTTGACAACATCTTTGAATAACTCCACACGAGGGAGAAGCCAATCAAAAATCTGTAGTTTCTTTTTTACATCGTCGAGATAGGCCCATAAAAGCTTTCGTTCATTATCTTCTAAACCTTCAGGATGGATAGGAATGGACGTCTCGGCAACAATAAGGCCTGCTTCCATCAAGCGAGCTCTGTATTCTGACTGACTATTATATTCTTTTCCTATGTGCTCTTTCGTTGCTATCTCAGGAAGTTTCAACTCCAAAAGGCGTCGGGGAAAAGAGCTATCTAAAGAGGCTCCAAGCTCACCAGATTTTCGTTGATATTCATTTATTTGGGTGACCATATCCTCCGAGTATTGCTCTACAGTAATCCGCTGTTGTACGGGAACTTTTCTTCTATATCGCGGCACAAGCTCTTCGTCTTCTTCTTTATGTCTTGTGAAGAGTCTCTGAGTTTCAACAAATACAATATGGGTTTGTTCTAATATACTTTCTATTTTGGGGGGAATCGGAATGACAGACCCTCTAATATCAGAAGGTAGGAGGTCCCCGTAGGAGAGAATTACCTCAATTAAGGACATTTTTCTATCGGTTTTCTCATCGTACCATTCATAGGGCCCAACACGTTCTATGTTGTCAATCATGCTCTCTAGAAGCCTAGAGGGATATTCTCTAAGCACTTCCTGCATTGTTAGAGACGACACCGTATGCTTGGTGCGTTCTTGTCCCAATCGGTAGATCAATTCCAGCTTCACAGAATCAGACTCCTTCGGCTTCGCTTCTTTGGTCCGAACAACTGTTAGGCTACCTTTGGGATTGAAACGGATCACAATGCGGTCGAAGGGAGTAACAAATAATGAGAGAAATTGACGATTGAAGAGATCTGAGACAAGACGGAGAATAGTTGTCTTGCCAACGCCATTCGGCCCGTGGATTATTGTAATACGGTCATCCTCCTTCAGGGGTATTTTGTGGTCAAAATACCCGAAAAGGGATTGAATCTCTATTTCTTTTATATTCATGTCAGTCTCCATGACTTTGATGATCAAAAAATTTAGGAAGCACAGGAGAGATGTCAACTAGTATAGTATATTCCACTTTTTTGCTTCACTCACCTTTTGCGTCACAGAATCCCTCACACCCGAAACACCTTCATCACCTCGTCCCCGAGGTGATTGATTACCTTCACCGCAATCCTACCTGACGTCGGCTTGGCGAAGGGCCGGGAGGTGTCGCTGTGGAGGGTTTCCCAGGCTTCTTGATTGACCTCGGCTTTGAGCGTCGTTCGCAGCGATTTATACGGGTCGCTGGCGCCGAGGAAGTAGGCGTGGCGGACGAAGAAGCTTTCCTCATTGTAGTCGGTATCGACGAACCAGCAGGCGATGCCGTCGGCGCTGTCGCTGCGGATTTCGCCGGTGTTGGGGTGGAATACGTCCACGCCGTTGACCTTGACTTGGATCTGGCTGTCTTCCGCGTCGAGGATGTCGATGTCGGGTTCGCCGAAGATGACGAAGAGGTTGCCTTTGCCGGTGTTTTTGAGGTCGTCGGCCATGTGCAGGTCGGCGTTCATGCGGGCCTTGAGGACGGGAACGCGGCCGAGTTTGTTGAACTCCGAGGCGTGGGCGTCGTAGTTGAAGGCGCAGGCGACCAGCACGTCGAAGTCGGCGTCCGCAGCCTCGCGCACCGCGGATACGAGATCGGGGCGGGAGACGGTGCCGAATTCCGGGCCGACGAAGATGCCGGCGCGTTTTTCAGCGCCCGAGTCGCCGTTGCCTTCGACATAGGTTCCCTCGGCGCAGACGTGGTAGCCGGGCCAGGGTCTGATCCCGGAAAACGAGATGCGGTCGTCTTTGTGCGCCTGTTGGACGCCGGAGGTTTTGAGATTGTCGAGGATCATCTCGGCGAAGTCCTGCTTTTCGCCGTACCCTAACTTGGCTTCGGCGACGTTGTCGATGAGTTCGTCGTTTTCATTGACGCCTAACAGGCGGTGCGGCGACAGGCTTTCTACGGTAAACGGGCCGGCGACGCGGACTTTCTTGTTGTCTTCGTAGGGCTTGTCGTAGAGGTATTCGTAGTCGGCTTTGGCGGCGATGGAAGCGTCGATTTCCTTTTGCCGGGCGATGCGCTGTTCCCACCAATCCGCGTGAATTCTGCTGACCTCCTCGGGCCAAGCGTCGTCGGCGTCGCGGGGGATTTCCCATTCCTCGTAGGATGTGCCGAGCGCGTCGTTCAGTTCCGCCCGCAGCGGCTCCAGCGTTTCTT
Organism: Gemmatimonadota bacterium; assembly: GCA_009840005.1. The sequence goes on along the minus strand of VXOR01000090.1, from coordinate 31,415 downwards.
GGAATTTCTCCCAGATTACGTCGATTTCGGCGTTGTTGGCGATGGACTTGAGGGTGATGTGGGGGACGCGCTCGTACACGAAGCCTTGGCGGATATCGTTGTACGTGGGCGCTTCCGAAGGGGCTTTGCGGGCGAGCTCAGCTTCTTTGATTTGGCCGTCGCGGCTGTCGGCGAGCAGGTAGTAGGGATAGCGAGCACCCATGACGCGGGCGCGGGCCAACGCGAGGGCAACGCGGGAGGTGTCGATGGTGATCCAGCGGCGGCCCCACTGCTCAGCGACGTACGCGGTGGTGCCGGAGCCGCAGGTGGGGTCGAGGACGAGGTCGCCGGGGTCGGTGGTCATTAGGACGCAGCGTTCGATGACTTTGGTATTTGTTTGAACTACGTAAACCTTGTCGGACATAAAACCGCTACCCGTGTCCCTCCACGACGCAACTATCGGAAGAACAGGAGAGTCCTCAAGAAAGCGTCTATACGCCAAATTAATGCCGTTTGGCATAATACGATCTGCTAGTTTGAGACGCTTCATACCGGTTTCGGTCGTTGACCACCCCCGCCCTCCTCTAGGAACGAACCTCTGCCCATGGCAAATTACCGGGAAGTGCATAGCAGATCCCTCGCCGGAGGGTCGACCTTGACGCTGAGAAGTCACATCACCCTTCATAAAAAGTTTCTCGCCAGGAGCAAGGATACCATCGAACGCTTTTTCCAGAAGGTCTTCCGTTAAAACGAATCGATAGCCTGTTCCACCTTCTTGTCCTACCACTTTCGGCCGGGTCAACTGGTGAAATTTCGTCTTTTCTAAATCCTTAGCATACCACAAAAGGAAGTCGTTATTCTGTGCCATAAATGCGGAGGTTTGTCCTGTAGTCGTCTCAAAAGCAATTAGTGAGCAAAAGTTTGCTTCACCAAACACCTCGTCCATCAACGCCCGCACCCGATGCACATTCTCGTCCCCGATCTGCACAAAAACCGACCCGCTCTCCGTCAACAAATCCCGCGCCACCGTCAGCCGATCCCGCAAATACGTCAAATACGAATGAATCCCATCCTTCCACGTATCCCGAAACGCCTTCACCTGCTCCGGCTCGCGGGTGATGTGATCGGCCTTGCCGTCCGTTACGTTCCGGCTGGTCGTTGACCACTGGAAGTTGGAGTTGAACTTGATGCCGTAGGGCGGGTCGATGTAGATGCACTGCACCTTGCCGCGCAGCCCCTCCCGCTCTGCCAGCGACGCCATCACCTGCAAGCTATCGCCTAAAATCATCCGATTCGACCAGTTGGCGTCGTGCTGGTAAAACTCCGTCTGCGCGTCCGCACTCGGCAGCCCATTGAAATCCGCGAACAAATCCGTCTGCAAGTTAGCTTCGCCGTCCCCCGTCTCCTTGCTCCGCTGCCGCAAATCGTCAATCAACACCTTCGGATGCACCTTCTCCTGAATGAACAGCGGCGGCGCTTGCACCACCAAATCCGACCAGTTCTGCTCATCCTTCCCGCGCCAAACAAGCTGCGGATCGAGATCTCGATTGCGCCGCTCATACGCAACCCTAATCGGATTCCGGTCGTCCTCCGCCATCACCGCCTGATACTCAGCCGTAGGAATATTCTTCCGCGACGCGTCCTCGTGCCGCAGGGTTTCAACAGTCTTGGTCGATTTTCGTTTAGCCATTTATACGGAGTCCTCGTCGGTCGTGTTCAACAGGTTGCGCAATGCCGGTAGCAGGTTCGGAACGTCAGTCTGGATGATGTCCCAGATAACGTCGTTGTCTATGCCCAGATAACTGTGAGCCAAGCGATTTCGCGTTCCTATAATATCGCGCCATTGAATTTCAAGATGCGCCTCACGCACTTCACTCGGGATGTGGGTTGCAGCCTCGCCGATCAATTCCAAATTGCGAAGGGTGGCATCATAGACAAGCGTTTCGGCGGTAAACGCCTCTTGATCCAATCCATCCGTATAGGACAAAACTTTTTCGCCAAAGTCGATCATGTCCTGAATATAGAGCCGCCAACTACGTTCTTCTTCGTGGATATCAGACATTGACCATCTCCCGCTCTATATATGGACGCATTTCCTCCCGTAGCGCTTTGTCCGTTACCAGATCAACCGGACGCCCCAGCAGATCTTCAATATAGAACTGAACGCCAAAATACCGCTTTGACGTCGCCGGCGAGTCGAACCGCACTAGGATGTCCACATCGCTGTCGTCCGTAGCTTGGTCGCGGACGATTGACCCGAATAGGGCGAGATCCACAACGCCGAAACGCTGCACAAGGGTCGCCTTGTGCGCTCGAAGCAGCTTGAGGGTTTCGTCTCTGTTCATTAGATCTCTCCGATATATACACATTAATCAATACAATGTTCGATCCCTACCCCTTTGACCGAAACCCCTCAACCAACTGCGAGAACTCAGCTTCCATCCCGAACACATCGGTGAACTCGGCAAAAGCCCAGCGCCCGTAATCTCCGTGATTATTCACGCCAGGTACCCAACGGGTGTCCATAGTCGCCTTCTTGTCCTTGGCGTCTTCCCCCCGATAGCCCTTGATCTCGACGATCAGATTCAGCAGATCGTCGTCGCCACGGCCATCATCAACGAGAACGATAAAGTCCGGAATATACGTCCGCATTTCCGACCCGCGATGATAGGGTACCTCCAAGCCGAGATTGTGGTTCTTGACGTAGGCTTTGACGTGCGGATGGGATTCAGCAACGCGGCAAAACTCTCCTTCCCAGTCGCTGTCAAGGACGAGCCAATTGATGTGGCAACGATGGGGGTCAGCCTGCCAGCGGTTGGTCTTAGTCGTGTTGAAATTCACGTGGGCTGTCGAACCAACGGGATTGTACGGATCGAGCACCGCTTTGACCGGACGACTGTTGATTCCCTCGCGCGTAATGGCGGCAAAGATGCGCTCGCAGGCCGTGTCGGCCAGTTCCTGGTACATAAGTTGGGCGGGATAAGTGTCGCCCTTGCAGTCGAGATAGCCATCGAGCCACTGTTTGGCAATGCGCTTGAGCTGTCCGAAAAGATAGAGCTTGGGCTCTTCGCCCGGATCGCGGAACTTGGTGTAGAGCAGACGTTGGGTTAGGTGAAACAGGAGGGTCGAAGTACGCAAGTCGTTAGTATGAACCAAATTGAGATCCACGCCCTCGCCGATAATCCCCTGATTCCTCGTAATCGACGGACCAATAAGATCGGGCGTCAGTTCCAGCACCGAGTCCTTGTTGAATTCGGCCTTGAGCCGCTCTTCCGGCAATTCCACCCGATACCCAGCCACCCGGGGAAAACGAATCTCCAACGCATCCCGTTCGGGCCGCACGGCTCGCACCTGAACGGTCTCTCGCGGCTGCTTCGGCGAAGCCACAACGGGCTTGGCCGTAAAGTCGAACGGAATGCCCAAGACATCCGCGTACTCGACATCAAACAAATCGTCTTCGTTGAGCTCGTAAGACTGCCGGCGCAACGCCCGGCCAATAACCTGTTCGCAGAGCAACTGCGTCCCAAAGGCGCGCACGCCCAGCACGTGGCTAACAGTATTCGCATCCCACCCTTCCGTAAGCATCGACACCGACACCACGCAGCGAATCGAATCCCCCAGCCGCCCCGGCTTGCCCACGGTATTCATAACCTCGCGGAGCAACTCTTGGTCGCTGATGTTCTCGGCCTGACGGCGATCGCCAGTGCGCTCGATAATCTCCCGCCGAAAGCGATCAATTTCGTCAGCGGCCATCTTGCGAAAATTGCGGTCGAGCGCGTCGCCAGACTCCAATTGTTCGCTGTCGATCAACAGCGTGCGAGGCCGTGGGTACTGGTTGCCCTGCTCGTCAAAGTTGCGAAACAGTCCCAAGCGACCGTTTACCAGCGTCGTCGAGCCATCCTCGTTCTCGCGGTGAAAGCCGGATATGTAGTCGTACACCAACTTGGAGGTCGAGGTATTATTGCAGACCACGATGAAGCACGGCGGGACGACAATGCCCTCCTGCTCCATCAGCTCAAAAGTTTTCTGATAATGTCCGTACAGGGCGTCCAGCGCGGTCTGTAGCTGTATAGGCAGACTGAGGGGATCGAGGGTCTTAGCCTTGCCCCGCCCCTTCTTCGGCATGTCTGTGCGAATGTGTTCCCAGAGATTGCGGAACTTGGGCATGTCGCCGCCGGGGATATTGTCGGCCACCGGCACGCGGGGCAGTTTGACGATGCCGCATTCAATGGCATCCATGAGCGAGAAATCGCACATCGTCCACGGGAACAACGTGCCTTCGGCATAGCCCGACCCACGCAAAAAGAAGGGCGTCGCTGAAAGATCCATCACTCGGTTGATGCCCAATTTGTCGCCGACAATTTCCAGCCCCGAAATCCACAGCCGCGCCGCCTCCGTGTTCCTTTCCGCTTCCCTTCTGTCATCCCCCTTGAACTCGTCTTCCTCCCCCTCGCCCGGCTTTTCTCGATAGCAGTGGTGCGCCTCGTCGTTGAGGATCCAGACGTTCTTTAGGCCCATGAGTTCGGGCATCACCCGCTGCAGCATTTGCCCTTCGGTCTCCAAGGTCGTCAGCTCCTCGCCCCGTCCTTGCAGCAAGGAACGGCCGCCTTTGGAAAGTTCCATCCGTTCGCGCTGCTTGAAGGCGTGGTAATTGGTGATGACAATCTTGGCTTTTTCCAAATCGGGAAGCATGTCGTTCGGAACCAACTCGCGGCTCTGATAGTAACTGTCCGGGTCGTTCGGCTGCAGTACGCGCAAACGGTCCTTGATGGTGATGCCGGGCGTCACCACCAAGAACCCGCGCGTGAAGCGGCGGCTCTGGGGCCGACGCACCGCATTGACCGTCTGCCAAGCGATCAACATTGCCATGACCGTGGTCTTGCCGGTGCCGGTCGCCAACTTGAGCGCCAACCGTGGCAGTGGCAGGTCTGGATTGGCGTTGTTGTTGGCGCTTTCTAGATGGTCGAGGAAGTCCCTACCGGATCGCGTGTTAGACGCAACTTCGGTGAGCCAAATAGCAGTCTCCACCGCTTCGACCTGACAGAAGAAGGGCCGAGTGCCACTAAAGCGGTGGTGCCGCCAGTGCTGGAGCAGGCGAGCAGTCTCTGAAGTCACCTGCCATTGGCTCGGGTTCGGCCGATCGCGCCAGCGGTCAACCTGCTGGCGAACCCCGTTGATGATGGCCGTCAGGTCGTATTGCTGGCCAGCGGTTTCGAGCTTCTGCGCTGCCTCGTCGAACACCAGCGCGGCTTGTTGAGCAGCTCCCTTGCGCCTCTTCGGCTGCGGAATCGGCGTGACGAACTCGGCCGATCTGCGGCTTTCAACGACTTGCTGCGTCGGCTGCCCAGTCTCGTCCAGTTCCCAGTGCCGACTCGGACGCTCGTAAGGCGAGTTGAGGACAGGCTGTTCAAAGAATAGATCAGTCAAAAGGATGCACTTTCTATATCATCTCTGTTCATCGGTCCCCTGTCTGTGGGCCGGAGGTTCGTATTCCAACAGCGCCGACTCCCCGATCATCTCAATGAACCGCACAATCCATTCAAAACCGTTGACGTCCGTGAGCCGCAAGGGCTGATTCAGTCTGAAGTGAACGGGTTGCTGCTTGCCGTTATCAATGGCGACGTTCGTCGCGTAAAGGTACATGCGGTCCAGATCGTCGAGGATTGGGTTTAGCCGCCCCGTTAAGTTGGGCAAATGACCTGTTCCCTCCGTGAACACCGCCGAGCCACCCATCGACAGCGGTTCAAGCTGCACAGAGAGCAGTTCCGGCGGGTGCCAATCCCGCTCCACATGGGCGGCGTATCCCGGTGCGGCGCAGAAAACGGTGATGGGAAGTTCCGAGTGAAACCCAAAAGCGACCCGGCCAAACGTATCAGTTTCCTCCTCCATCCAAGTCTTATTGGGATACAGCGCGACTACCTGAGCACCTGCAAGCGGCTGACCGACGACCGATACCAACACTTCTCCTCCAATGCCCGTTACCGGTGGACGGGCGGAAGGTACAGTCAGCCGTAGTTCCGTGCCGCCGATCAGTTCATATTCTGGATCGCGTCCCGTCAGTTCCCGAGTCTGCTCGTAGATGATCGGCACCCCTTCGCCGCGTTGCTCCAAGAAATACTGCCGGTCACCCGCACCAGCAATATCCCCTACCGCGAGCATACGGAGGATGGACGCGAGCGTTTCATTGCGAGTAGCTTGTCGATTGCGCATGGCCTCGATAGGCAGCGTGTTGGGCAAGGCTCCTGGTGAATACAACTCAAGGCGGTCGTCAAAAATAAAGAGCCGTATCTTTGCGTTCTCTATCGAATAGTCGCGGTGTACCACGGCGTTGACGATGGCCTCAAATACTGCTCGCGGACTAAATTGCGGGGTCTCCACTCTCCCGGGATCCTTGCGCGCTGCCACCCGCGTGTTGAGCCTGACGAAGTTGACGGCATCGCGGACCTGCCGATCCAACGGGCCAGTGATGGACGCCGCATCGTGCTGGCTCGCACTGCCGAGCACCGTGCCGCGATAGCGAACAGCTTCGATCGTCGCGCCGCCTATGTACTCATCCGGGCGGGCGGTGCAAAGCAGCACCCCGGCCGCCGTTGCGCGGATCACGCGGCTGTCATCCTCCCGCACCAACCCCAGCTTTGTAAGTTGAACTGTTATAGACTCGGTGGCGCGCGAACTCAGGAAGCGGTCCGCTAGGGTCTCGTCGAGTGTATTGGATCCAGTTCCGGCAACGATCACTTCGTCGGGGCCCAGCAGGCCAGAACGCCCCCGCTGCTGAAACAGACGGTTCAATGCTGACGACGACATTTCACGCTTAGCGCTGCCTTGTCGGGAGAGATACCCCCCAGGACTCTTGTGGACCAGCGCACTCTGTTCGACTTCGACGACCAGCACAAACGAACCGTCCGGCAGAGCCAGCCGTTGGGTGACGAACGCAAGCGGAGGACGGATACTGTCCGAACAAATCTCGCCGACGAAGGCTTCTAACGCATCCATCTGTTCGCGGTTCATCGACCGCACCTCACCGGCATCGGACACACTGAAGATCAATGTGCCGCCGATGGTGTTGCCAAAAGCGGCCAACTCGTCGGCGATCGTTTCCCGACGAGGTGCACGGACGCGGTTGCCGCTGAACGCGACTTCCTTGAACTCAACGCGGCTGTCCTCGCCGAGTTCGAGTTGCTGCAACAAACTATCGCTATCCCAAGGCATTATAGCTCCTCTTCGGCAATTTCCGGCGCGCCAAGCTATCCACTACGTCCATATCGGATTAGCTGCTGATGTTACGCAACCTTATGCAACGTCTGCCGCTTGTGGCCCCTTCGACAGGCTCAGGGGCCGACCGCAGGCTGAGCTTGTCGAAGTCTGCCCGATGTCCGCGCCGTTAGGTTAGACGCTCTAAAGAGTCCGTGCCCCTTCACCCCTGCGGCATAAACATCAGCTTAATCCCCTCCTGCCCCTCGGCCATGTCAAACGCCCGCTGCCATTGGCTCAGGGCAAAGTGGTGGGTGATCAGCTTCTCACTCGGAATAAAGCCCCTCTCGATCAGCCGCAGCGCCCGCTTCCAAGCCGGTCGCCGCTGCCCAATGCCGCCGGAGACCTGAAGCTCGTTGTAGGCGATCTTCTCAAAGTCGATCTCCACCGGCGCTCCCGGCAGCCCCATCTGGGAAAAGCGGCCCCGCTTGCGCACAAGTTCCAAGGCCAACCGCATAGCCGGTGCCACCCCCGCGCACTCGACTACCACGTCGGCACCATAGCCGCCGGTCAACTCGCGCACCCGCGCCACCGGATCGCAAGCCGTAATATCGACCGTGTGTTGCACGCCCAATTCCTCGGCCAATCGTAGCCGCTCGGTATCCCGCTCCGTGCCGCAGAGGATCACCGTCCCCCCCTCGGCCAGCGCCACCAGCGCCGAGAACAAACCCACCGGCCCAGGCCCGGTAATAGCGACAAAGTCCCCCGCCGTCACACCAGCCTGCTCGATAACCGAATGCACGCAGCAGGCCAACAGCTCGGTTAGAGCACCGGCTTCAAACCCCACACCCTCGGGCAGCTTGTGGACAAACGTCGCATTGCAGTAGGGCGCGAAGCAGCCGTGGTGCCAGTAGCCCATGACCTTGCGCTCGGGGCAGAGGTTGTAGTGCTCGCTCAAGCAGTAGTCGCAGTCGCCGCAGATGTACACGCTCGGCTCGCCGGTCACGCGGTCGCCCACTTGGACGTGGTCGCCGACCTCCGCGCCCTTTTCCACCACCACGCCGCTGAACTCGTGTCCCATGACGACCGGCGTCTGGATGTTGTAGTTGATGGTATCGCGGTACACGTGTAGATCCGATCCGCAAATCCCAGTGGCCTGCACCTCGACCTTCACCTGATTGGGGCCGGGCAGCGCATCCGCTAAGTCGCGCAGCTCGACAAATCCGTCGCCCCGCTGGTATTTGACCACTCCCTGCATTGCTATTCTCCTTCGGCTAATTCGAGCCGGTCGCCCGCCTTGATCTCCCCGGTGGTGCGGATCACTCGCAAGCTGGCGAGTCGGGTGCTGATGATTTCTACTACTTCGACGAGGGCGACCGACTCTTCGGGGTCCAGTCCCTCGGCCTTGATCCGCTCGGTGCCGGGATAAACGAAAAAGCGCAACCGCGGCCGCACGCCGTGTTCGCTGCCGATATTGGCGTAGATGTCCTCGCTGTACACGGCAATGACCTCGGGCGCGTCGCCTCCGAACACCAAACCTTCCGGCTCAAAAGCAGCAACAACTTTGTGTACCAACTCGCCTATGGCCTCGACCGTCGCCTGGCCCAACAGAGTCTGGCGGAACTCCTCTGAGCCGAACTCTACCTCCTTCAAGCTGGCAAATTGCAAGTCCTGCTCGCGCGGCTTGCCCAACAGATCGAGCCCTACGTCGCGGTCGGTGAGATCGCGCAGGGTCTCTGCCTGACCGATCGCACTGCCGTCGTCAACCTGCGCGATCTCGACGCGCATCTGTGCCACCGCCGAATAGGACTTGTAGCCTCCCACCAAGGGATCCCCCACCGACAGACGGCGCATATCGTAGTCTTGCAACAGGCCCATAATGACGAAGTCCGCTCCTAACTTGCGGCCAATCGCAAGGGCCTTCTCGTGGTCGGCAAACCCCCATTCCATAGCCAACTCGGCCACCGCGTCAAAAGGGACGATTTTCCAATTGCGAACGGCCACCAACTCGGCGCTGAGCATGTTGGCTAACTCGTATTCGACGTTCCACACGCCCTCGCGAAACCCCGACTCATCGACAAACGGCACCACGGCCACAAAGTCGGGCCGCGGGCCAGAGCCATAGCGCTGGCGCATCTCCAAATACTGCTCTAACGCACTCGGCGGTGGGGGAGGCGGCTCGGGTTTCTGCCAATCCTCCGGGCCTCCCTCGGGAGAGGTCAGAGGGGCACAACTACACCACAAAAGGAATGCAATAGTCCATTTTTTCATCGCGAATTCCCAAGAAGCAGGGATTAGGGATTAGGGATTAGTGGTTAGACCTACCCCTTGGGGCGGCAGTGGGGGGACTAATCACAGACCACTGACCACTAACCACTGGAATGTGGCATAAAAAGCGGCCTGCCCAGTTCTATGTCAACGCAGAGCGGCGCACACCTTGACAGTGTTTTCTCTCGGCGATACGTTGCCAACGCACCCTTTCTATAGTGGTCAGTGGCCGGTGGCTGGTGGCCAGTCCCCGCGCCACCAGCCCCAAGCAACTAACCACTAACCATGGGCGAACTAACCCTCATCTACGGCCCAGCCCATCCCGACAAGATGTCGCCCACGTACGAGCGCTGCTTGACGCACCTCGACGCAGGCAACGGCGAGTCCTTTCTCTGGCTCTTGCCCACGCACTTCCAAGCCCAGCTCATGCGGCGGCAACTCATCCGCGCTAGCCGCACCAGCCTGCTCACCGGGCACTTGGCCCTCGACCTAAATAGTTTTACCGACATCCTCTACAGTCTCTGTCCTAGTCAGCGACCAGCCCTGCCCCTCAGCGCACAGCGGCTCTTAGTCGAAGACGCCCTCGCGGCCAGCGCGGCCAACGCGCCTTATTACAGCCGCCAACCTGAGCGGCTGAGCCGGGGGCTGACTCAGTTGTTCCGCCGGTTAGAAGAAACGGGCACCCAGCCGAGCGACCTAGGCGGGACAACCCAACGCAGCGCGGAACTGCAAGTGCTTTATGCGGCCTACTTGGAGCGTCTCGCAGATGGCTGGAGCGGGAGCCGCGAGCGTTTTGCCGCTGTAGATGCTTACCTCGACCACTCGACGCTCGCACAGCGCTTCCCCGACCTCCGCTTGCTCGTGCTCTGCGGCTTTGTAGAAATGCCCGCACCTTTTTTGCCTGTGTTGGGCAAGCTGATAGCCCTCGTTCCAGAGTCCATCGCGCTGCTCGATTACGACCCCGAGGGGCCCAGTTTTTTCGTCCGCACCCGCCCCCTGTACGAATTCCTCCGCGCCCGCGCCATCCGCATCGAACGCAGCGCCGCCGACCAATACCCAGCCGCCGCATTCGCCGGCCGCCTCTTCACCCACAGCCGCGCTAGCCTCGACGCGCCCGTAGAGCGAGTCCCCTGCCCAGACCGAGTCGGCGAAGTCGCGGCCATGGCCCGCCGCATCCGCCAATTGCATCAAGAGCAAGGGGTCGAGCTAGCGCAAATCCGCATTGGCTTCCGCAACCTCGATACCTATGCCGAACTCGTAGCCGAAGTGCTGCCGCGCCACGGCCTGCCTTTTTACCTCGCGCGCGGACGGCCCCTTGCCACGGCACCCGCCATGAACACCGTCTTCGCGCTCATCGACGCAGTGCTAGAGCGCTATAGCCGCGCTGCGCTCTTCCGCCTACTCAGCTTACCCTTGGTGCGGCTGCGCTATTCATTCTCAGACCAGACTCGCACGCTTGCCGCCGAAGACTTCGCTGCTTTTACCCGCAACGTTCCGCCGTCAACCGGGCGCGACACATGGCTCGCAGCCATTGAAGGCAACTTCGCCTATTTAGAAAGCGAACTAAGCCGCGAAGGCGAGCCGTTTTCCGAAGACATCGACGATTTTCCAACTCGACGCGAGGACCTACGCGCCGAGTTAGAAGCCCTCCAGCCCCTGCGAGCCGGCCTAACCGCGCTCTTTGACCTGCTCCAGCCCTTGGAAAGCCGCCAAGACCTGCCCTCCTTCCGCCAGCATTTACTCCACGCCCTCGGCGCATTGAGCGTAGAGGATGCGCTTGCGGAGGGAATGGCAGAAAACGGCCGGGCACTGGCGCGCTTTTTGGACCTGCTCGACGAATTGTGTGCACCAGCCGCAGCCCTCCAGCCCCGCACCCTGAGCCAGTTCGCCGACCTGCTGCGCGACGCCATCTCCCAAGCGCACGTCCCCGCTGCAACGCGCGCTGGCATTCAAGTGACCGACCTCGCCGCAGCCGGTAGCGCGCCCTGCGATTACCTCTTCATCGGCGGGCTAGTGCAAGGCGAATTCCCCCGCTTGCCGCCAGCCGATATTTTCCTCGAAGAAACCCAGCGCCGTGCCCTGAACTTGGACGATGACGCCACCACTGAGGCCGAGCGTTTGCTGTTCTACCGCGCCATCTGCACACCGCGCCGCGGCCTCGGTCTCTTTCATCCCCAGCAGTCAGGCAGCGAGACGCTAGCCCCCTCGCCCTTTATCGACGAGTTAGACGGCCTACTCGCCCCGCAGCCTGCGACGGACGAGTCCAACGGCACACCAGGCACCCTAGCCGAGTTGCATCTCAGATTGGGCCAGGGCCTGTGCGCGCCGCACGCAACGTCCCTCCCACCGCCTTCAGGCAGTGCATCCTTCGGCGCGAACTACGCCCTCGCACTCTACAGCCAAGCCACACGACTCAACGGCCACGCCACCGCGCTGCGCCACCTCATACGCGGCTTGCACATCGCCGAGCTGCGCACGATCCCCGAGAGTCTCGGCAGCCACGAAGGCGTACTCGACGAAGCTCCGCTGCTCGACGCGCTGCGCACCCGTCTCGGTACCGGCCATTCTTTCTCCGCGACCCAACTGGAGCTATACGGCCGCTGTCCCTTCCGGTTTTTTGCCCAAGAACTGCTCAACCTCCAGCCCCTCCGCGACCCGGAAGACGACGACTCAGCACTCAAGCGCGGCAACCTCGTCCATCGCATCCTCTATCGCTTCTATGCGGCCCACGGCGAAGCGGCCGAACGCGCGGAAAACTTGGCGACAAACATCGCGGAACTGCGCCGCCAAGGTCGCCAAACCGCTGACGAAATGGGACTTACTGGCTTTTTCTGGGATCGGGAACTAGAGCACCTGCTCGGCTCCGATGACGAGGAGCGCGAGGGCGTCTTACCCCGCTTCCTCCGCCTGCAAGCAGCCGCGGCTAACCCAGCCATACCGACCCATTTTGAACTGAGCTTTGGCAGCTATCCCGGCATGGGAGAGCGCGATCGGCAATCGACCACCACCCCCTATGCCATCGACGACCCAGAGACCGGGGCCGAGGTGCGGCTCTCCGGCAAAATCGACCGCATCGACCGCACGGCCGACGGCAGCTTCGTCATCTTCGACTACAAGACCGGCCGCATGCCCTCGGTAGCCGATATTGACACCGGCCTCAACCTCCAGCTTCCGCTCTACTTGCTAGCGGCCGAATCCCTGTTCGCGGAAATCGGACTGCACGAAGGGGCCGGGGCCGCGTACCTAATGCTCCGCGACCTAGAGGACTGCGGCCGCAGCGGGCTATTCGCCGATGCCACCCATCGCAATACAGCCTATGTCGCCAGCGGCCGCTATGGCATGTACGACCACGAAGCATATCGCCAGCGCCTCGACGCCGTGCGCGGCTTCGTCCTTTCTTACACCCGGGCCATGCGCCGTGGGGTATTCCACGTCACCACTCACGACCCAGCCAAAATCTGCCCACACTGCCCGTATCAACAAAGCTGCCGCCTCGATCCCCTTCGCATGAGGGCCTTGTCGTGAAGCGCGCCGTCCCCCTGACTCCCGTTCAGCGCATGGCCCTCGACAGCCAGCGCAATATCGCGGTCACCGCCAGCGCCGGGGCCGGCAAGACCGCAACGCTAGTCGAGCGCTACATCGAGCTGTTGCGCCAGCATCCCGAAATCGGCGTACGCCAAGTGCTGGCCATCACGTTTACCCAAAAAGCAGCGGCGGAAATGCGCGAGCGCATCGCCCGGCGGCTGACCGACGCCCTCGACGACTCGACTGAGCTCGCCGAAGTCCAAGAACTGCCAGAGCCAGAGCGGCAGCGCCTGCGGCAAATCCGCGAAGACCTGCCCGCGGCCCGCATTTCCACCATCCACGCCTTTTGTGCAGCCCTGCTGCGCGAGTATCCCATTGAAGCGGATGTTGATCCAGCCTTCGCGGTCTTGGAGGGAATGGATGCCGCGCAACTTCGTCATCAAGCCGTGCGCCAAACCCTAGAGTCCCTAGCCAGAGTGCGCGACTCCGACCCGGACAAAGAAGCCTTGCGACGGACCTTAGCCGAATGGCCGCGCCGCTATCTCGAGCAAGTCTTAGAACACCTGCTCGAAAAAAAGCATCTCGCCCGCTCGTGGTGCCGCCGCTACGTCGAGCAGTCGCCCGACCAAATCCGCAGCGACTGGCGCGAGATGCAGCAAGCGGCCTGCGCCCCTGCGTGCCGCGCCCTGCTCGACGACCCCCATTTCACCGCAATGCTCGCAGAGCTTGCCGCGCTCTCGCCCCTAACCGACGAGAGAGACTCAGCCATCGAGCGACTAAACCCGCTCCGCGATTTCATGCGCCGGCTGAGCCAAGTGCCCCCGCTCGACGAGGCCCTAGCAATCCTCCCGCGCCTAGCCGAGGGACTTTTGACCAATGGCAAACCCCTAAGCGGCAGCCGACTGGGCAAGAAATCCAACTGGGAGGAAGCCACCCTCACCCGCGTCCGCGAACTAGTACCCGCCTTGGGGCGCTGCCTAGCTCCGCACGCCGATCTCCTCAGCCTCGAACTCAGTGCGGCCGACGAACGCGCCGCCGCCATACTGCCCGCCCTGTCGCGCATTTTCTTCAGAGTCAATGCGCGCTATGAAAACAGCAAAGGCAACGGCAGTATGCTGGACATGGACGACCTCCTAGAGAAAACCCACCAGCTCATCGCCACCGACGCGGACATCCGCCACCGCTTGGCCCAACACTATCGCTTCGCACTGATCGACGAATTCCAAGACACCGATCCCTTGCAGTGGAAAATCATCCGTTCGCTGGCGTCGTCAGACGGGCAAATGGCCAGCGACAAACTCTTCATCGTCGGCGACCCCAAACAGTCGATCTACTCGTTCCGCGCAGCCGACGTCACCGTCTTCGCCCGCGTGCGCGACGCCATCGCCGAGGCCAATGCCGCGCACGAGCGCGAGTCCCGGCCCTTTTGCGACGACGGCGAACTCCTCGACGCCTCCCCCCCCCAACGGCTCGGCACCCTCGTCATGGGCGAAAATTTCCGCACCCTCGCTCAGCCGGTTGCCTTTGTCAACGCGCTCTTTCCCAAGTTCATGCAGCCGGTCCCAGACGAGCCTTTTCAAGTCGGCTACGACCCGCTCATCGGATGCCGCTCCGCCGATGTAAGCGAGGGCTTCGACCTGAGCTCAGCCGAAGGTTCGGTTGAACTTTTGCTTCTGCCGCCGGACGTTACCCGCGATGCGACAGAAACCGCGTGGTGCGAAGCCCAGTTGGTCGCCCGCCGCCTGAGTCACCTTTTAGAAGGCAACGACCTGCAAGTCGCCGACCAAGACGGCTTGCGTCCGCCCGTCCCCGGCGACATCGCCCTGCTCCTGCGTCGCCGCCGCAATCTCTCCGCGTACGAAGACGCGCTGCGGGCCTGCGGCATCCCTTTCCAAGTAGCCGGCGGCCGAGGCTTTTACCAGCGCCAAGAAATCTACGACCTAGCCAATATCCTCCGCGTCCTGTGCAATCCCGGCGACGGCATCGCCTTGATGGGCGCGTTGCGCTCGCCGTACTTTGGCCTTTCGGACAATGCCCTGTACGCGCTGACCGCGCCCCAAGGCGGGCGGCTCGCAGAGCACCTCGCGGACGCGAATCAGCGGCAGAGGCTCGCCCCTGCGGATCAAGAAGCCGCCACAGACGCCGTCGCCCGATTCCAGTATTGGAGCGAACTGCGCGACCGCGTCCCTCTCGTCGAGCTCCTCCACACCATCCTCGAAGACACTGGGGCTTGGGGCTTTCTCTGCTATGGCGAGCGCGGAGAGCAGGCCGTGGCCAACGTGCACAAGCTCCTCGACCTCGCCCGCGAATTCCGCGGCCCCCTCGCCGATTTCGTGGTGCGCCTCGACTTGTTGACCAACGAAGAACAACAAGAAGGCGAAGCCGTCCTCGACGCGGACGCCTTGCACATCCTGACCGTCCATGCGGCCAAGGGCTTGGAATTTCCCATTGTCGTCGTGCCCGACTTGGCTGCGCGATTTAACTTTCAAAACAGCACCCCTGCGCTCATCGATGCGGAAAAGGGCCTCGGCTTGCGCGTCCTCAACCCCGATCAGGATTACAAAAGGACCTCCTCTTTTATCCGCACCCTCATCAATCGCAACGCGAGTCGCCGCCAGCGCGCCGAAGAAAAGCGCCTGCTGTACGTGGCTTGCACCCGCGCCCGCGATCACCTGCTGCTCGGCGGCGCACTGACCGACAAACACCTCGACGCCGACCTTCGGCTGAGCTCAGGTCGAAGCCTCGACGCGGCTATGGACTGTCTCGGTTGGATTTGCGGAAGCCTAGCACTGACAGAGGGCGACCTCGCTCAAGGCAGCAAGGCGGTTGCAGGCGTGCCATCCCCCTTGCCCATCCACACCGACCCCAATGCGTTCCCAGTCCCCACAACCACTGATCACCAAGCCGAGCCAGCCTTTCGCGCCCTTCGGCTGAGTTCAGGACTTCGGCGAGCTCAGTCGAGTCGTCGAAGCCTCGACGCCGCCCCTGTACAAACAGCAGAACCAACGTTGGCTCTGCTATCACCGCTCGACGCCCCCCAAGACCGGCCCGAATTTTCCGCCAGCGAGTTGGTCCTCTTCGCCGCGGATCCGGCCGCACACCATCGCCAATATGTGCTGGGTCTGCCGGCATGGTCCCTCGACCAAGTAGATGCGTCCCGCCGCCGCGCCATGCTCTTTGGCCAGCTCGCTCATGCCGGTATAGAGGCCCTGAGCAACAGTCCAGACGCCGACCCCGCAGCCCTCGCTGCCGATCTCGTCGCCGCCGCCACCTTGCCCGTAGCATCTTATCGCGACCCGTTCAAACGCGAGTTGGCCGCCCTGTTGTGCCGCTGCCGCCAATCGCCCTTAGCTGTGCGCTGGTTCACCAATGCGGAGGCCCGCACCGAAGTGCGCTTTACCCTCTTGCTGGACCGCGGTTTAGTACATGGAGTAGTCGATTACATAGGGCGCGGGGCCGACGGACTGTGGGAATTAGTCGATTACAAGACCGGCCACCGCGCACATCCAGACGAGGCCGTACAACACTACCACCTACAATTGGAAATCTACGCCCTCTGCTTACAAGCCCTCTACCCGAATCAAGGGGAATACCGCGCAACGCTGTACTTCACCGACTTAGACGAAGTGCGTCTCGTGCGTTTCACACCAGCCGATCTAGCCGCGGCGCGCACCCGCCTCGACGACCTCGTCACCCAACTCATATAGCAATCCTACATCATGTACAAGGTGATCCGCAGATGGACGCAGATAGACGCAGAATAGGATGCACAGGACGATCCACATCTAGAATCATTCAAATCATGCCGCATTGCTATAGGAATGCTATAACGCTGTACTCGACCCTTTCCCTAGTCGTCATATTTCTAGCCGCCTGTACAGCGTCCGAACAAGCTCGGCCGTCTGCTGCTTCTACCCAGCGCATGGCCGAGCGTCTGCAACAAATCGCCCACAACCAAAATCCGGTTTCCAATATCTATCTGAACGACTTGCGGGTGGAGCACTTCAGCAGCCGACAAGAGCTCTTATCTCCTTTGGCCCGTATGCGGGCCCGAATTTTACTGGCCCGGGAGCGCCTGCGAGCTGGCCAGACGCAGCCTTCCATTGACGAATTCCATCAATTGCGGCCCGAGCTTGAAAAGCGCCAAGTCCGCATGGAGCCGAGCCTAGATATGCTCTTGGGCCTCGCCTATCTGCGCTTGGGCGAGCAGGTCAATTGTCTGGAGGGTCATACTACTGCCTCGTGCCTTTTCCCCATCGGTCCCGACGGCGTTCACGCCGACCCACGCGGGTCGCGGACGGCCCTAGACTACTTGGCCACGGTGCTGGAGCAAAACCCCGACGATTTGACGGCTCGCTGGCTCCTCAACATCGCCTATATGACCCTAGGGGAATACCCCGACCAAGTCCCACCCCAGTGGCTCATCGAGCCTTCGCTTTTCGCCTCTGAGTACGACATCGGCCATTTTCCCGACATCGCTCCCTTTCTGAGGCTCGACTTGGTATCCTTAGCTGGCGGCAGCATCATGGACGACTTTGACAACGACGGGTTCCTCGACCTGATGATCTCGGCCTGGGGTCTGCACGACCAACTCCGCTATTTTCGCAACCAAGGCGACGGCACTTTCAGCGAGCGCACGCGGGAAGCCGGTCTCACTGGCATAACCGGTGGCCTGCAACTGGTCCACGCCGACTTCGACAACGACGGCTGGCTCGATTTTCTGGCTGTGCGCGGGGCTTGGCAGGGCGTTGACGGCCTGCATCCCAATTCGCTGGTGCACAACCAAGGCGACGGCACCTTTGCCGATGTGACCGAAGCAGCGGGCTTGCTCAGCTTTCATCCCACCCAAACAGCGGCTTGGGCTGACGTCGATAGCGACGGCTTGCTGGACCTATTCGTCGGCAACGAGACCTTCCCCGGCCTCAACGATGTCCACCCCGGTGAACTCTTCCACAACCAAGGCGACGGAACCTTCGTCGAAAAGGCTGCCTCACTCGGTTTGGCCGTCGAAGGCTTTGTCAAAGGCGCAACTTGGGGGGACTTTGACAACGATGGGCAGATCGACTTGTACGTCTCGCGTCTGATGGGCGACAATTTTCTCTTCCACAACCAAGGCGACGGCCGGCCCTTCGCGGATGTGGCTGGCCGGGCCGGGGTCAAGCGACCACATGAGAGTTTTCCCACTTGGTTTTGGGACTTCGACAACGACGGCTGGCTCGACTTGTTCGCCTCGGGTTATCACTACAACCCCGATCTCAACGCCGGGGATGTCGCAGCCGACTATCTGGGCGTGCCCACCGACGCCGAACGGGCTCGGCTTTTTCGCAACCGAGGCAATGGCACTTTTGCCGATGTCAGCCAAACCCACCACCTCCACAAAATACTCTATACGATGGGGTGCAATTACGTCGATCTAGACAACGATGGCTGGCTCGATTTCTATGTTGGTACGGGCGCACCTTCCCTGCGCTCGGTGATGCCCAACCGCATGTTTCGCAATGCGGGCGGGCAGGTCTTTCAGGACGTCACCGCCGCGGGCGGCTTCGGCCATTTGCAGAAAGGGCACGGGGTGGCGGTCGGCGATTTGGACAACGACGGCGACCAAGATATCTATGCAGTCATCGGCGGGGCCTATACCGGGGATACCTTCCAGAATGTCCTCTTCGAAAATCCCGGCCACAGCAACCGCTGGATCACCCTACTGCTGGAGGGCACCCAAGCCAACCGCAGTGCTATTGGAGCCCGCGTCGAGGTCCAAGTGGAAACGGCCGCGGGCACTCGATCAATCCACCGGACGGTGAGCAGCGGTGCCAGCTTTGGAGCTTCGAGCCTGCAACAGGAAATCGGTCTGGGCCAAGCCACGGCCATCCGGGAAATTGCGGTGCTCTGGCCGGGCGCGGACGCGATTCAGCGCTTTGCGGATATTCCGCTGGACCAGGCTTATCGGGTGCGGCAAGGCGAAGCGGCCTTAATTCCACTAGTGCGGAAGTCCGTGTCTCTGGCACCCGAGCGGGATGCCCAAGGCCACCACAGCCCTGCTCACAATTGACGAGCAATTCAGTGGTTCACCCCTCCCATCCCCCCCTGCATCGCCGCAGCGCGGGCCAAAACTGCCAGCACCTCTTCGCGCAGAGCCTCTGGCAGGTCCGCGAAGTCGATCTGCTTAGCTCCGCTCGGCAACTCGGTCCGGCTCTTGCTCCACCCATCTTCCGCGCGGCACCACTGGATTGTCAAACCATTGCCCAAGCGGATGAAATACGCCCCGTCATCTGTGTAAAGTGTCGCTTGCATAGAGTTCCTCTCGCCTCGTTTGACCTAGACAATGCTGGCATACAGCCATGACCGGTAGGCCAGCATGTACGTGAGTGTAGCGAAAAAGAATAGGCCGATTACATCGACGACCGCGTGCCGCAGCAAGGTCGTCGCCGACATGTCCTCAGTGAAAACGGGTAAGGTGTCGGGGTTGATCTTCTGTCGCGACAGCCCTTGGGCGACGAGGTGGATGTGCATGCTTTTGGGATCGTCGCGGTCGAGGTTTAGCATGGTCTGCTCGAATTGCTGGACGTAGGTGCGAGCCTGCTCGACAAAGCTTTTGTGGCGCGCCAAGCCAGTGCCGGCGAGGGCCTCCATGCCATATTGGAAGCAGCCGGTCGGCGACAGGCGGACGATGTAGCGGGCTTTCTCTACCTCGCCGAGGCTGTGGGCCAAGAAGCGGTCTTCTCGGTCTTGCTTAAACCGGCGCACGGCGCGTTGGGCATCGGCCAACTGGCGCACGTTCTCGGATTTCCGCAGCTCGCGGTTGTTCAATTTTCTCTTAAGGTCAAGCAGCTTCTGTTCGGTGGGCGTGTCATTGTTTGCGAAACCCCACCCTAGCACCAGTTCCTCCTCAAATTCGCTGACCAACACGCGGGCGGCTAGCGCACCGCCGGTGGCCGGCCAGAGCAACACCCCGCAGGTCCACAGCAACAAGACGCCCACCAGACTAGAGCGCGTCGTGCTGCTCCGTATCGACACCCACAGTCCCAACCCGACAAAGCAGGCCAGATACAGCAGCGATAAGCCGACCATGCCGACCAAGCGCCCGGCCTCGACGAAGCCCAAGTTCACCTGCGAGAGGGCGATGACGATGAGCAAGTTGACGACGATGGCTAAGGTCAGCACGAGGGCGAGGGCCAGCATCGCGCCGAGGAATTTGCCCAACAGCAGGGTGTGGCGCGGTAGGCTCTGGGCCATGACCAGCTTGAGGGTGCCGCGCTCCTTTTCGCCGATGAAGGCGTCAAAGGTAAACAACAAGGCCATGAGGCTGAGCAGGCCGCCGATGATAAAGACCCAGTCGATGGCTTGCGTCTCCAGCAGTTGGCTGGCCTTGGGTGCCCAAATGTCGATGATGTCCCAGTAGATGAGGACAAAGGGATCGTAGAATCGGGTGTTATTGTAGGTACTTTCAAAACCCTGTGTCCAGAGCCGTTCGGGCAGGGCATCGTTGGCACCGGTGGCGCAGAACATGAGGGGGCTGGGTTTTTTATAGATGTATTTTTGTCCCGAATGGAGGATCAGCTTCCACAGGCCCCGTTGGGCGTTGCTACGCCCCACCTCTTGCTCGGCTTGGACTTGCTGGAGATAGTGGTCGCGCCGAAACTCGTACGAGCCACCGACAAAGCCGAGAGCATTGAGTACCATGAATCCCACGGTCAGTACGAGGGCCAAGCCAAAGCGCAGGCTGATGAGGTGGTCAATCAGTTCGCGTTTTACAATGGCAGATAGCATTAGGCGGTCTCTTCCTTTGACAGGATTTTCCTCACATAGCGTCGTAGCGTGCAAAGAGCCGATTGGCGAAGACAAAGAGCACCGCCGCATAGAGCAACAGGGAGGTTAGAGCCGGCCAAGCGTGGTACAAGCTCTCGGCAACGGTCCAACTGCGCTCTTGAAACCTCGGCAAGTCGCGCAGATCGGCGCGCCAGCCTTCATCGTCGTTGAACCACTCGCGGGCACCAAACGCATCGCGCTCTTCTAAGAAGGCGATGATCTGCCCGCGATAGGCACGGACTTGGTCAATGAAGGCGTAGTATTCGCGTCGGCTGGTGCCGGCGAGCAGACTGGCGGCTTGGGCGTAAGCACCGGCGGGCAGGAGGCGTTGGAGCCGATCGTTCCATCGGTGGATGCGGCGAGGAAAGCCTTCGAGCAGAGGGGCTTTCTCGTTCCAAGCACTCTGAGCATACTTCAAACGCAGCCGCTCGCCGATGCGGACGATGTCTTGGAATGTAGCGAGCGCGGGCGAATCGGCGACATTCGATAAATAGATGGAGGGCGTCTGCCCGTCTCTTATAGAATAGGTTCCAGTTCCGCCAAAGCTGGATATAGTCCCGCGTTCTCTCGTCGGCGGGAGCTGTTTGACCATATCTACAGGAAAGTACCTAGTTTGGCCGTGCGCCCGAGCGAGATCCGCAACCTCCCGATCAAACGCCTTCCACACTTGCGCGGCTTTGTGATGAGCTTCGGCGTGTTTTTCGCCCATATTGGCCTGCTCATTGAGCAGGGCTGAGATGCCGTTAGGCAACCCAATTGCCAGCAAAGCCCACGTAAACAGCGCATAAATCAAGCTGGTCGCCGAGCGGTGCGTGGCGCACGAAATCGCTAGACCAATCAGGTAGAACACCAGCAGGTACAGCAACGACAGGGCGAACAGCAGTCCTAAACGCACCCACTCGCCGATTCCAACCTCGATGTTTTCAGAGCCCAACAGCAAGATCGTTAGCAGTATAAAGCCCAAGGTCGTCGGAATGGCCAGCGTCGTCAGGCCAGCGAAGACTTTGCCTGTGAGGACTTGGGCGCGGCTGGCATTGGTCGTCAGCATCAGCCGCAGCGTGCCGTCTTCTTTCTCGCCGGATATGGCTTCACTGGCGATGAGGATGGCCAGCAAGCCGAGTACGAGTTGGAAGATGTACACTATATCGAAGAAGGCAAAGATAGCGAGGTAGGGATTGCTCGACTGGAAAGGGGAGACCTCCTCGGCTTGATAGGGGACTTCGAAGAGCAGCACTTTGACGGCTTGTCCCAACTGGCGTTCAGCCCCTTGGGCGAACACCGCTAAGGGACGCGGCAGCCGTAGGGCACGTGGAGCCGCCTTGGGCTTGGAATCGTTAGGCGAGGTCAACCAGTCACTACCTAGGGCCGAATAATAGGTGACTTCGTGCAGTTTGTTGTCCTCAATAGCCCTCTGTTTGAGGTAACTGGCCTTCTTATGCACATAGGTCTGGCTGGTGAGTACACCATTGGCGATGATGAGCACGACGGCGAGTATGGTGCAAGCGGCGAAGCGCTGGCTGAGCAGATGGCTGAGCATCTCTTTTTTGAATACAATGCCGATCATCGCGAGGCTCTTATCAATGGAAGAAACTTGAGGCAGGCTTGGGTGGCAGAATAAACTACATGGTAAAGAATAAAAATTCGTGTCGCACTTGAGAGTTAAAAAATGCCTCTACCGGCCGCCACACTGCCCACTCCGGATCCCAGATAAGACGAAAAAAGCACGGCGTGCGCCTTGGCCCCTGCTCGAAGTCGGCGGACGCTTCGGGTTCTTCGTCAATGAACATGAATTGGGCAAAGACCCGCTGCTCGCCAGCCTGTAGTTGCTGGGCAACAGCTTGCTGGAGAGGGAGTCCGCCGCTGTACACGACTCCGGGAATCATGCCGTGCGTTTCGGCGTAGTCTTGATAGCTGGCGTATTCGTCTTGCATGGCGAACACGGTAAATGCGCTGTGGAGAAACGACACTTTCTCGAAGTAGTAATCGCGCCCGTTTGAATCGAGTGTTTCCCGGTGCATGGCTTGGAGAAGGTCCTTGGGCGTATCGCCTTTTAGGAACCCTGGGCGTTGGCTGTTTATATGCGCGGCTATCTGCTTCATCAAGTCGTGATCAACACCGCCGCGCATGTAGAACGCAATGGCGAGGCTGTCGCTGCTCGAAGCCGAAAAGGCGACCAAGAGTTCGTAGAGCCAGCCGCGCAGATCGGTTTCTTGCTCGGGGGTGATGGAAATGTCCGTCTCGACGGGGATGGCCGCGACAGCCTGCTGCAACGCAGCCCCGGCTTCCACCGGAATCATCTCTAGGCTGTTGATGTGGTCGAGGTGGGCTTGCAGGCCGACGTCATCGGACGCAAAGCCGCCGTACTGGGGCTTAGGCTCGGCGACAGCTATGCTGGCGATGGCGAACCAAGCGGCGATCAGGGTGAAATACAGGTTGCGAATGGCTAAGGATTTCATGGTATCCCCCTTGTTGGATAACTGGAAGCCAGTGGTCATAGATCTCGCAAGACTGGTTACATCTTGGAAAGCAGAAAAAAGTGCGGTAGATCGGAGTTGTAAAAACACTCTACAAAGCGCCACATCGTCTGCTTTGGATCCCAGACTAACCGAAAAAAGAATGGAGTGCGGATCGGTCTTTTAGACTTGGTGAACTCCTCGGGTTCTTCGGTGATGAACATGAATTATTGACCGCTAAGGCCGTTAAGCCCAGTTGAGACGACATACTTCATAAGCGTTACCTCCTTTCTAGCACTGCGGATGAGTGCGGCATGTCGCCTTTGTAAGCATCATCGCAATAACCGTGCCAATGCGTGGATAGCGGGCGATGATCGTGCTAGTATATTTGATTTTATGCGTCCTAAATACCTGTTATAAAACACCTTATAAAATATAGACATGATTTCTCGCCTTTCTCTCAGGCTCGGTGCGAGACTCTCTTGATGCCCTAAAAGTGCGCGGATATATCGCATAAATGCGTCGAATTGTCGCTTTTAGTGCGTCCAAACATCGCACATACGCGGCAGGCGGTTGCGGCGTAGGATATGCTCAGTGGAATGGTTCTGCCTCCTGTTGAGGCAGCGTCTAACGGCGTTGGTTGATGCGGAAGTAGGGGTGGAGAATCTCAGACAGGAACGAGGGGAAGGTGAAATACACACCATCATCTGTGTAAAGTGTCGCTTGCATAGAGTCTCCTTCGCTAAATCGCGTCGTTTGCGTTCCCCGTCCGACCGCGTACTTTTTTGCCTGACGTTACACAGTTTTTGTCATGCTGGCGAAAGTAGGGGCGGTTCGCGCTCCGCACCGCCCCTACGAGAATATCGCACCTGCTAGTGGGCTGGCCACTGGCTACCGATCACGAACTCAGGACATTCAATGCAGATTTCCGCCTTGCGGGCCGCGGCCGACTTCAGTGCCCAAGTGCAACAGGCCGCCGAGCGCTTAGCCGCCGAGCGCGTCTATGAGCGCATCCTCGCGCGCGATCACACGGTCTGGCGACCCGACCCCACCGAGATTGCCAACCGGCTCGGATGGCTCGACAGCCCACGCGTCATGCGGGACGCCATCGGCCCCATCCGCCAATGTATCGACGCCGTCCGCGCCGATGGCTACACCCACGCCCTGCTGTTGGGCATGGGCGGCTCTAGCCTCGCGCCAGAAGTATTTCGCGCAATCTTTGGCGTGGCCGATAAATTTCTCGACCTCTCGGTGCTCGACAGCACCCAGCCCGACGCCGTCTTGGCCAAGGTGCGCTCGCTCGACCCAGCCCGAACCCTATTTCTTCCAGCTACCAAGTCCGGCGGCACTGTAGAGACGCTGTCCTTGCTCAAGTACTTCTACAACCACACCGCGGACGTCCTCGGACCCGCAGAAGCCGGCCAGCACTTCACCGCCATCACCGACCCAGGCAGCGGCCTCGAAGCCCTCGCGCAACGCCTCGGCTTTCGCCACATCTTCCGCAACGACCCCAACATCGGCGGGCGCTACTCAGCCCTGTCGTATTATGGCTTGGTTGCGGCTGGTGCCATTGGCGCGGAGCTCGACCGCCTACTCGACCGGGCCGATCAAGCCCTTGCCGACCCGCAACCGGGCATTCAACTCGGGGCCTTTCTCGGCGCGGGTGCCCTCGCTGGCCGCGACAAGCTGACCCTCATCGCTTCGCCCACCATCAGCGCAGTCGGCGCTTGGATCGAGCAACTCATCGCCGAGAGCACCGGCAAAGACGGCAAGGGCCTGCTGCCAGTCGATCTAGAACCTGAGCGCGCCGCTCATACCTACGGACCCGACCGGCTCTTCGTCCACCTCCGCTTGGACGACGCGGCCGATGCCCAAGCCCAAGCCATTGCCGCGGCCGGGCACCCCGTCTTGTGCCTCCAGCTAGCGGACGCCTACGAGCTCGGCGCGACCTTCTTGCACTGGGAAATCGCCACGGCCATCGCCGGATTCTTCCTCAACATCCATCCCTTCGACCAGCCCGATGTCGAGGCGGCCAAGGAACTAGCTCGCCAGATGGTGGCCGCCTACCAGCAACGCGGCGCACTGCCCGCCCCTGCCCCCGACCTCGTCGATGGTCTCGCGCTATACGGACCCGTGCAGGGCACCACCTTGCCACAGGCCCTAGCGCACTTTCTGGCAAGCGGTGAGCCGGGACGCGCGTACATTGCCCTGCAAGCGCACCTCCCGCCAACCCCGACAACCACCGCCGTCCTCCAAGACCTGCGCCGCCAGCTATTAGCGCGCACCGGCCTAGCCACGACCCTCGGCTTTGGCCCGCGCTTCCTGCACTCGACCGGCCAACTGCACAAGGGCGACGCCGGACGCGGACTTTTCATTCAGCTAACGGCCAACTCAGCAGAGGACGCGCCGATTCCCGACGAAGCCGGGGCTGCAGATTCTAGCATCACCTTTGGCGTCCTCGCCCAAGCCCAAGCTCTCGGCGACCGCCAAGCCCTCGTCGATCAAGGGCGGGCCGTACTCCGCATCCATTTAGGCGCAGACATCGCCGCGGGCATTGCTCAATTGCGCCGCGCCTTAGACTCAAACAACGACCCCACAGGAGAAGTCCAATGAGCCGAGCAGACATCGGCCTAATCGGGCTAGCCGTAATGGGCGAAAACCTCGTCCTCAACATGGCTAGCCACGGTTTTACTGTTGCCGTTTACAACCGCACAACCGCCAAGGTCGATGCCTTTATGGCCGGCCGCGCCCACGGCCAATCCATCATCGGCACCCACTCGCCAGCAGACCTGCTCGCCCAGCTCAAAAAACCGCGCCGCGTGATGCTGATGGTGCAAGCCGGCCAAGCCGTGGACCGCGTCATAGCCGAGCTCGTACCCTTGCTCGACGAAGGCGACATCCTCATCGACGGTGGCAACTCCAACTACCAAGACACGACTCGCCGCACCCAAGAGCTAGCGGCCAAAGGCTTGCTTTATGTGGGCACGGGCGTCTCCGGCGGCGAGGAGGGGGCACTCAAAGGCCCGAGCATCATGCCCGGTGGCAACCCCGCCGCCTGGCCCCACATCAGAGACCTCTTTCAAGCCATTGCCGCCAAAGTAGAAGACGGCAGCCCTTCGGCGGAGCTCAGGTCGAAGCCGTGTTGCGATTGGGTCGGACGCGACGGTGCTGGCCACTACGTGAAAATGGTCCACAACGGCATTGAGTACGGCGACATGCAGATGATCGCCGAGGCATACGCCCTGATGCGCGAGGGTCTCGGTATTGGGCCGCAGGAACAGAGCGAAATTTTCAAGCAGTGGAACGAAGGTGAACTCGACAGCTACCTCATCGAAATCACCGGCGATATTCTCGCCAAGATCGACGACGAGACCGGCCAGCCAATGGTCGATGTAATACTCGATACAGCTGGCCAAAAGGGCACCGGCAAATGGACCGGCATCGACGCCCTGCAATTGGGCGCTCCAGTAACCGCCATTACCGAAGCGGTATTTAGCCGCGCCCTATCCTTTCTCAAAGACGAGCGCGTGGCGGCGGCTGAAGTTCTCCAAGGCTCAGAAGCATCGTTTACTGGCGACAAAGGCGCTTTCGTCGCAGACATCCGCCAAGCCCTGTACGCAGCCAAAATTTGCTCCTACGCCCAAGGCTATCAATTGCTCGCCCTCGCCGCCCGCGAATACGGCTGGGAACTTAACTATGGGGGCATCGCCCTGCTGTGGCGCGGTGGCTGTATTATCCGCGCTCAGTTTTTGGGCCGCATCAAGGAAGCCTTTGACGCGGATCCAACGCTGGCCAATCTGCTGCTTGCGCCTTACTTCAGCACAGCACTCGCGCAAACCCAAGCGTCTTGGCGCAGGGTCGTAGCCACGGCCGTGACCCTCGGCATCCCCGTGCCGACCTTTGCCAGTGCCCTCGCGTACTACGATGGCTATCGCTCTGCCCGCCTGCCCGCCAACCTACTCCAAGCCCAGCGCGACTACTTCGGTGCCCACACCTATGAGCGCACTGACAAGCCGCGCGGCATGTTCTTTCACACCAACTGGACCGGGCGCGGAGGAACGACGGCATCGACAGCGTACAACGTCTAGGCCGCAAAAAAGTATCTAGCAAACGCTGCGTTGGCACGCGCAATTTGTCGCCGGCAGTTGGCGTCTTTTTGCGTTGGAGCAGAAACAGTTTAGTTGTCCGCTAGCCTCGTTTCGCTCTATATAAACGCGCCTTCCCCATATCGCTCAGACGCACAAAAAATAACGGCGCGAATATATCCTTTCGCGCCGCTCGCCCCTCCTTTGTCGTGGTAAGTTTTGCTCTATACGCCATGCTCTAGCAGTCCTAAATGACTTGAAGAATGTTCATCCGAACCGTCTTTTCTATACTATGAGGAGTCATTCCCGTGCAAGCGGGAATCCAGTCTTGAATAATGTAGGGTTGCTATATAGCAATGCGCCAATTCGCAAAATTTTGCCTAGCTAGTTGGCGCAAATATCGTCGAGTTCTATACGTGATCTCATACGTTTTGTTCGGGTCAATACAAGACACTCGTTTATAGTTCACCGGCTAGCTAGAATACCTGCGGTGGTTCTTGTTGCCAACTTGGCGTTTGCCAATCGTGCAATGCCATTTCAACCATATTTGCTAAATAATTATATTTTTTTTAATTTGGAAATGTTATACATACACACACTCAACGGCGAAAGGATTTTTTATGCCTACCCTCGCAGCCCTTCTGAAAGAAGAGATCGGCAAGATCGTCCGCAAAGAAGTGCAAGCTCAAATGCGCGATCTCAACAAAACAGTGCGCGGCTTAGAAAAGCAACTCGGCTCAGCAAAGGCCAAACCAGCCGCCAAAACCAGCGAAGCATCCGCTGGCGACAAGCGAAAACAACTCCGCATCTCACCGAATACAATCAAGAAGCATCGCAAGCGCCTCAAGCTCTCCCAAGCCGATCTCGGCAAGCTGCTCAATGTTAGCACCAACACCGTGCTGCGCTGGGAAGCGGGCAGTTCCAAACCGCGTGGCCAGCACCTCCCAGGGCTTGCCAAACTCCGCACCATGAGCAAGCGGGAACTCAAGGAACAACTCGGCGAATAACAGGCTTTACAGAACCAACAAATCCCCCTAGTCCGCGTGGACGGACTAGGGGGGTTTTGTTGCGACCCTATCACTGCCAATGTGCTATATAGTCGCCCATCTGTTGCTGCAATTCCACGTTGTCGCGTTTAGCTGCTCCGCGCTCGACAATCCGCGCCTTGCGCAACAGCATAGCGCGCGCAGCCGCAGCGCGATCTGCTGCGAGTTGCAGTTCCGCACGCAATAGCTTGTCGAGCGCGTACACGCGGAAGCGATCCATCGCGTAGTGCGCCTGCGATAGTTGATCGGCGTGGCCGCCGTATTTGCGGATGAGTTGCTCCGCTAAATAGACCACCTCATAGCGACAGGTAATCCGCAGCCAAAGTTCGTAGTCTTCGCAGGCAGGTAGGCATTCATCAAACATGCCAACGTCCGCAAAGACCCGACGGTGAATTGCAATCGACGAAGGCGACATAACACACAAGGGCAAAGCCTGAAAGAAAATGTCGCCGCCGTATTTCTGGTGGTGTTTGTGGGGATTGACCCGCACGCCATTGCGGATCCAGATCTCGTCGGTGTGGCAGATCAACAATCCGCTCTCGTGCAGGGCCGCTGTTTGGCGTGCAAGTTTGTTGGGCAACCACTCGTCGTCCGAGTCGAGCAAGGCGATCCACTCGCCTGCGGCGGCCGCGATCCCGCGATTGCGCGCGGCGGAGACTCCGCTGTTTGCTGCCAAACTCACTATTTTGACTGCGTCGCCAAATTCCTCGCGCACTTGCTCAGGCGTGCCGTCGTCAGAGGCATCATCAACCACGATCACCTCAAAGTCCACCCCCTGCTGCGCCAGTACCGAACGGATCGCCCGGCCGACTAATGCGCGGCGATTGTACACGGGAATGACAACCGAGAACACGGCTCAGACTCCACTAGCAAGCGCGGCGGCCGCGTCTAGTTTTTCGATGACCATTTCTGCCGTAATAACCTCGGGCAACACCAGCGGCTGGTCAATAAGACCGGCGGGAAAGATCACGTACAAGGGCACCCCTGAGCGTCCAAAGGCGCGCAAGAGCTGGGTGATCTCGGGATTGCGGTTGGTCCAATCGGCTTTGACTAGCGCCACATTGTGCGCGGAGAATCGCTCGCGTACCACTTGCTGCGCCAGCACGGCCCGCTCGTTGACCTTACACGTCCAGCACCACTCGGCTGTAAAGTCGATAAAGACCATCTGCCCGCCCGCGACCAATTCCTCAACGTGCGCGGCGCTAAACGGCTGCCAGTCTAAGTCAGGTGCGGTGGTCTGCTCGGATAGAGTCTGCTCCGCAGCCAACAGCGGATGGACAAAGATCACATAGCTGCCCAAAACCAGAATCAGCGCCACCGCTCGGGCCAGCAGTTTTGCGGGGTTGGGATGCAGGAAACTGCCCCACTGACCCCAGACCCAGCAGGCCAGACCCAGACCCAGCAAAAAGGCCCCGGTCCACACCACGCCTTCGACGCCGACCTGATTGCCTAAGACCCACAGTAACCACAGCACCGTGGCCATCAGCAAAAAGCCCATTAGCTGCTTGAAGCGCACCATCCAAGGCCCGGGCTTGGGCAAGCGCCCGATCCACGCCGGCTTGATCGCCAGCACCACATACGGCAGCGCCATACCCACGCCAATCGCCAAAAAGACCGCGACGACGACGAGGGCCGGCTGGGCGAAGGCAAACCCCAGCGCGGTCCCCAAAAAGGGCGCGGTGCAGGGCGTGGCCAAAATCGTCGCCAGCACGCCGTTGAGAAAGGAGCCTGTCAACCCCTCGCGCCCCTCTATCCCCCCCAAGTTACTGGTCCCCGGGAGCAGGATTTCATAGACGCCGAACAAACTTAAGGCCAATGCAAAAACCAAGGCGCTCATCGCCACCACAAAACCCGGGTACTGAAACTGAAAGCCCCAGCCGATCTGCTCACCACTGCTTTTGACCAACAGCACCGCTAGCGCCAGCGCCAGAAAAGTGGCCACAATCCCGGCGCAAAACGCCCACCCTAGTTGCTGCACCCGCTTGGTCTCCTCGCCGGCTTGATTGACAAAGCCGAGCACCTTGAGCGAGATGACCGGCAACACGCAGGGCATCAAGTTGAGAATTAACCCACCCAACGCCGCAAAGGCGATATAGACCCACAGCGACCGCGCGACCTCCCCGCTAGCCGCGCGGTAATCCCGCGCCAAGATCCCCTCTCCCTGGCGCGGCGCAGCGCGCAAATCCAGCGCCAGCGTCCCGGCCTGCACCGCGCCATCTAGCCCATAAACGAGCACTCCGCGCAACGTATCGACTTCGGCGTCGCCGTAGGGTTCGACAGACAGCACGAGGTAATCGGCGGCTAGCCGCCGAGTGGAAAACGCAAAATCGGCGGCGGCCAGCGGATAAAAGTCGGGCACCTGTTCGCTCTGCTCGAAAGCCTTTCCCTCATGGGAAAGGCGCACCTCAACCTCCACAGCCCCCTCGCCCCGCACGGCGAGTTCTACCGCAACGCGCTCGTCCAACGCGCCCGGCACCTGTGCTGCATAGCGGTCAAATTGCGCCTGCTGGGCACTCGGCTTGCCGACGGCGGCCACCGGCAACGCCAACGTCAACGATGCTCCTCCAGGGATGCACAACTCGCGGCATACTAGCCAAGAGACTTCGGCTGCAAGGTGCAGCGTATCCCCCGCTGCTAACGCCTGCGGCGCAGTAGCCTCGGCCATGAGCAACACTTCGTCGGCATACCCATAGACCACCAACTCCCCCTGTTCCTCAAATTTGTTGGGCAAGGGCCATTGCAGCGGCCCTACCACAACACCGGCAGGTAGCTGCCATTCGACTTCGATGGGCAGGCCAGCGTCGCCGCTAAAAATCCAGTAGGTGTGCCATTTTTCATCCATTGTCAACTCGATCCCCAGCCGCAAGGACTGGCCGGGCACTATGGCATCTACATCGGCCAAAAATTTGGCCTGCACCGGATGATCGTCGGCATAGAGCCGCCCGCAGAGCACTAAGGTGAGAAGCAGGATGAGATTGTACATGGGAGCCTCGAAAGGGAAATTAGGAACTGATGTTACGCATTGTAGGGGCAACCCTCGTGGTTGCCCCCGTCGGATTCCA
>VXOR01000071.1 GCA_009840005.1 Gemmatimonadota bacterium | reverse complement strand
CGCCGATAAAGACGAATCTGAAACCATAGAAAATCTCCTTAAAAACAACAAACATAAGAAAACATACAAGCAAAATAGGGGAAAATTCAAAACCTCTCAAATCATTTAGGGCCGCTATATGTAGACTGTATCTCCTTCATACGGATGGTGGTTGCTTCGTCGTCGGGTTCTCCTCTTGCCCAAAAGAAGGCAGCGCAAAGACGGCCCGCCAGCCTAGCCGGTTTAGACGCAAGTAATAAGAAGCCGTCAGCACGCCCCACAACGCATACGCGAGCGAAGTAGATAAGGCGGCACCCCGCAGCCCGAGCGTGGGGATCAACCATAGATTCAGGGCCACATTGACCGCCAAAGCGATACTGGGTGCCCAGAGGGTCATGGAAGGGTAGCCCTCGCCCATTAGCTTGGCGTTGAACACGGCCCCGAATCCCAAGAACAACATGCCGGGCAGCAGCCAAACAAGGGGTTCATAGGCATCTGGATACAAGGGAAAGAAAACGCTCAGCAGTAGGCGTCCGCCGAAGATCAAGACAACCGCCGAAAGCAGGGAAAAGACAAAGATGCCTTGACCCACGCCCAAAGAAAGCCGCGTGTCGTCTTGCCCGCGCACTATTTTGGCGAGCAAGATGACCGAGGCAATGTTGGCGACGCGCTGCACCATGTCCGTAAAGTTCGTCGCCACTCCATACACGCCCACCTCCTTCTCGCCCAAGAAGCGCTCTATCAAAAAGAGGTCGCTCTTGAGCAGCAAAAACATGAGCACCAAGCAGACCTCGCCACGCGAACCAATGCGAAGCATTTGCTTGAGTGCGCGTCGCCCTCCCCACCGAAAGCGAAATCCTCGGTACAAGAATAGGGCAAAAATAGCCAAGCCCGTTATCCCCACTGCTCCTACCCACACCCCCATCACCCGTTCCAATTCGAGATACCCTAGCTGGGAAAGGACTAGATTGCCGCCGAGATAGATGGCGATGAAGACTACGGGTAGCAGTGCGTAGGGTTTGAGCCGATCTTCACCTAAAAAGACGGACAAACCCGCCCTCTGTAGTACGGTGAACGCAATTACGCAAACGCCCAAGACCCACTGGAGCAAGGTAATACTGGGCACGAAGACCTTTGCGAGTGCTAGGCTAAAAGGGGCCGTCAGCAACAGGAGGGCACCCAAGACGAGGCAATACAACAAGGTGTGGTTGATCGCAGCCTCCCGCTCTCGCTCGCGTCCCACCACGTAAATGTTCCCCTTGCTGAGCCACTCCCCTAAGAACAGGACGCCCAGCATGACGAGCGCAGTCCATAGCCTTAGGGTGCCATAGTGCTCCGGGCCTAGCTGATCAGCCAGCAGGACCGAGTTTACAAAGCCCAAAGAAAAGACCAGAAAGGAGCAGGTTGTGTTGAGCGAGAAGCCGCGAAAAAAGTTCATTGAAATGGCCGGTGGGAACTAAAGCGGCGACGGAGATGGCGAATTAATACCCAGGCATGATGGAGAATCCGTCTTAGCGGAAAGATTCTAAGTCGGTCAGAGAAAGGCATCGAGACAGAAAAGGTAATTTACGCGCACGCTCCTTCCGTTATCAGGGCAGACTCAGCGCCACCAACTCGGCCGGCTGGTCGGCCCCGCCGGTGGGGATGGCGATGTATTGTTTGCCGCCAGCCATATAGGTGATGGGCTGGCCCGAGGCGTTGCGCGGCAGTTCGACTTTGCCTATCAGTGCGCCATCGTCCGGGTCGAAGGCCCAGAGATAGGGCGCATTGGGATTGATTTTGACTTCGACGGCGTTGCCTCGGGGCGAGTTGTTGACCACATCCCACTGCGCCTGCGTCGCGGCGAAGAGCAAGCTCTCAGTGATGATGGGGAAATTGCGCTGCGCCCAGCCCAAGGGCGGCAAGTCGAGATGGGCAAGGCTGGGGTGGTCGCGCGGGCCCTCGCCCACGGGAACCTGCCAGCGGTGTTCGCCGGTGCCAAAGAGGATGCGACGATCGTCGCCGTCTTCCCAATAGGAGACGCCTCGGTGGACTAGGCCGACGTTGGCTGGCGTGCCCGACCTCCAAGTGTCCGGGTCGTAGGTCCAAATTGTTTTGCCGCTTGCAGCGTCGAGGGCGACAACTAGGTTGAGCGAGGTGCTGACGTAGAGTCTGTCGCCGATTTGGAGTGGTGTGCCCTCGAAGACCATGGTCCAGATTTCTGGATGGGCGTCGAGAATGGGCTGGTCGGCCGAGGTCCAGGTCCAAGCGATTTCTAGCTGGGCGAAATTGGTGGCGTCGATTTGGTCAAACGGGGCGTATTTGGTGCTGGCCGCGGTCGCGCCGTACGAACGCCACTCGCCGGTGGAGTCGGCCAGCAACGGCGAAGCGAACAGCGCGAGGGCAAGGAGCAGGGAACCGAGCATGACGAATCTCCTCGTGGATGCGATATAGCGATAGTATAGGACTTTATAGACCGGGGCCGCCAGCGGTTTGTCGGTGAAGCAGACCGCTTCTTGGACCGAAGGTTGAGGTCGTCCCCCTAAGCCAAAGGGTAGTCCCCCTCGAATATCCGGCGCATTGCAGGGGAGAGCCTGTCTGCCGCCGCCTCGCGCTCGGCCCAGTGGGTGGGCGTCCCTTCGTTCCACTTGGCCGGGCTGGCTTTAGGGTCGGGCGTCCGGTAGGCCATCAGCAGCCCCCAGCGCGTGGGCGCGTCCAAGTCGCGGTGGCCGACGTGATGCGGCATGTGGTGGACGAAGGAGACCATACTGCCGGGCGGCAGCGACAAGCGCTCAATCCGCAGCGGCTCGCCGGTAAAGGCGTGGACTTTACCCGCTATCCAGTTGGTCTGCATTTCGTCGTCGTATTCGGTCCGCGTGGAATTCCACCGATAGGGAATGCGGTAGAGGTGGGAACCGGGGATAACGGCCAACTCACTGCCTCCATCGCCAAGCCCCATCCCTTCGGGATAGCACAGGGTGCGGACGCATTGCTGCTCTAGGAATTGGGTGGTTAGCGCGTGGCCGTCGCCGGTTTCGCTTTCAATCTCGTACTGCCCTTGGCGATACGGGTGCGCGTGCCAGCGCCGCCCCCTCGACCCCGCCGGTCGGTTGAGCATCAGGCAGTGGTCGAGCAGGAAGCGCTTGCCGAGGAGCTGACCGAAGAGTTCCATCATCTGCGGGTGGCTAGTAGTGACGTCGAGGATAAAATCGTCGTACGCGAGCGGGAAGTATTCGGGCATCATCCCCTGCCACTCGAATTCTGCCGCGACCGACGCGAGACCAGTTCCGAAAAGCCCCTGTTCGTACATATAGGCGCGGAGTTCCGGCGACATAAAACGCATCTGTTCCGATCCGCCGCAACAAGATGCTAGGAACTCAGGAGTCGTTTGCTCTGGTGTCGGTTCGGGCAGCCCACGGCTCGCGTAGTCAAAGGCGGCCCAGTCGGTACCGACTACAATGGCGTCGTTCATCTGTTGTAGCTTTTGCAGGCTGGCCGTCCAGCGCTGTTGCCCGGCGTCGGTCAGGATGCCCTCCCAGACCCAGTAGCCTTCCCGTTCAAAAAAATCGCGGTCGAAGGCGGCTAGGACTTCGGGGCGCAAGAGGTCGTGCAGGCGACCGGCTGGAGTGGGATCTTGGGATGCGTTCATGGATGGCTTGGGCAGTTAAAAACCCCGCGCCGTTTCGACGCGGGGTTTTCCATTTCCAGTTCAGCGGATGGCGAGCGGCCGCCCCGGCGATCCCGTGCCGCCTTTGAAGCGGGTTGGCGTGAATATAAAGAGGAACTCGTACACTTCGTCGGCCAACACTTCTTCAAAGACCATGTTCTCCAAGTTGAAGATGCCGTTCTTGGTGATGAGTTCCTGATGGACCGGGAAGACCAATTTGGGGTCGGGACCGGGCACGACTTCAGTGGTCCATTGGTCCGAGCCGATCATCGAGGGTTTCATGGAGATGATCCACTCGCTCGCCTCCATGCCGATGCCGGGCGGATTGGTGTTGTAGGTATCTGGATCCTTCCACAGCTTGGACCAGCCGTAGTTGAAGAGCAGGGCGTCGCCCTCTTGGATGCTGCTCTCGGCCATTCCCTGCCTTGCGAGCGCGCCGCGGATATCGGCGACGGTGACCTCGTAGCTGTGGTCGAGATGCTCGACGCCCTTGTAGCCGGCAATGTCGATGAGTATGCCGCGGGTGATGAAGGAGCGCACATGTTCGATGCCCAGCTTGGTCACCCCATAAGGAGTGGCCATCTCGTCGGCGGTAAAGCCATTGTAGAACACATCTTGGATCGAGCCGTCAGCCATCTCCAAGCGCGTGCCAATGTGGGCCAGCCCGTCGAACTGCGTGCCCACTTGGCCGATCTCGGCGCAGAGGAACTCGTCGAAATACATGAGCATGTTGTTCTCGCCGAAGGGGCCGCCGGTGGGCGCGCCGGGAATGATCATCGCGTACGTGCGCTCGCCAAACAGCGGCATGCCGCGCTCGTATATCTGGCCCAGCTCGTACATCTTGCCGGTCTTGACTAGCTGCACGGCCTTGAGGATGATTTCGGCGGTGATGCGGTTGGATGCGCCGGCTTGGTCGTCGGCTCCCCATGGCGAGGGCCACCACGGCCCTTGTTCGCGGGTCTGGGAAAAGCACGGCAGGGACAAGGCGAGCACGAGGATCGCCGAGGTGAGCGATTTCATGAGTTTCTCCTTGGTAAATGGGTCGCGGAAATGCACCGCGATGGTATAAGGAAATTGCGGCCCTGAATCAAGCTCAGAAGCTGTCTCAAAACCTCTATCGGCTGTCGCCCAACGGCAAGGTATCCGCAGATGAACGCAGATGAACGCAGATGAACGCGGATGTGAAATGACGTTAAGCGGAGCGCACGTAGAATTCTCAGACGAACTTTACGACCACCAACAGCACGATGACGATCACCAGCACGGTGGGCACTTCGTTGAGGCAGCGGAAGAACCGCTCGCTCTTTTGGTTTTCGCCGCGTGCAAAAGCCTTGCGGTAGGAGGAGAGCATGCCGTGGAGCGCTGCCATGGCGAGTACTAGCACCAATTTGATGTGCATCCAGTAGCCGGTGCCGGGTGCGCCGGCACCCGTGGCAATGATTAACAGAATGCCGGTAATAAAAGAAATGATCATCGCCGGATTCATAATTACCCTCAGCAACTTGCGCTCCATGACCTTGAAGGTCTCGTCGGCTTCGGAGCCAAGGGTGACTTGGCAGTGATAGACATAGAGGCGCGGCAGATAGAACATGCCGACCATCCAAGCGATGACGAAAATGACGTGAATGGCTTTGAGCCACAGGTAGTACTCGCTTGCAAATGCACTCATAGAAAGGGACTCCTCTGCGCGGAGACGTGCTAGGTGCGCGTCGTTGCCAGCGCCGCTTCGTGGAGGGCGTTGACTGTTTCGGCGTCTAGGTTGATGTCGATGTTGGGGATGGACTTGGAGCGGCCGATGAAGAGCGTTGCGTAAAACGCGCAAGCCGCTAAATAGGACCCGGCGAGGTTGGGATGGCTTTGGTCCTTGTCGTGGAGGACGATATCGGGATGCGCCGCTAGACAGTGCTGCCAAGCTAGGCCCACGGGCACGACGGTCGCGCCGATCTCGCGTCCCACTTCGGCGTAGGTCTCGCTCAAGGCGGCTTGAGTCTCGGGGGCGTTTTGCCGCGCCCAAGTCATGTAGAGTACCGTCTGCGCCTGTGCCGCTTTAATTACAGCGTCGAATTCGCGGATGTTTTCTCCGGTGCGCTTGGGATTTTTCACCGGCAGGGTGCTTTGCTCTTGCAATACGACGTAGTCCCAGCCGGATTCCTGCAAGCGCTCGTGTGCCTCGCCTTTGTTCAAGTGCATCCTGAGCGAGGCTCCGCCGGCGCTGATGAGTTCGCATTCCAGTGCGCCCTTGCCGCTGGCGTGGACGAGTTGGACGAGGAGGCCGGGCAGATCGTTGCGCGCGGTGAAGCTGTTGCCTATGAAAAGGACGCGGGTGATATTGGCCATGGTCGGTCTTCTGTTTGGGTTGAGGGGTGTCCTGCTCAACATAAACACCGCTTTGCCTCGCGCCAAGTTGCTAGCCCAATGGTCTGGTATTCGACGCGCAGGACCTTGATGGTGGCGACTTTTGTGTAGTCTAAACATTGGAGATTCTCAGATGGGACAAGCTGTCGAGCAGTACGAGCGAGATGGGTATTGTATCGCGGACGAACAGGTCGCGCCGGACGATGTGTTGGAAAAGGCGTTGCAGGGGATGGTGGCCGTGCGCGATGGGAAGTTTGATATGGGGCTGCCGCCGACCGAGCATCCTAAGTATGATCCAGCCGTGTTGTGCAAGATCAACAATCCGCATCGGTCGGATACCGGACTCTATGGATTGGTGACCTGTCCACAAGTGGGACGCAAGGTCGCCGAGATAACGGGCGCACAGCGAGTGCAGGTGTGGGCGAGCCAGTTGCTGATCAAGCCACCAGGATCCGCAGCCGCAGGACACGTTGGCTGGCATCAAGACCGGCAGTACTGGCGCATGTGGCAACAAGACGAAGGGCTTTTTACGGCGTGGATCGCGCTGTGCGATGTGGGGGAGGAGTTGGGACCCATGCGCTTTGTGCGCGGGTCGCACCGTTGGGGCTTTTTGGACCAAGGCAATTTCTTCGACAAGGACCAACACAAGCTGCGCGAGGACATCGCGATGCCAGCGGGCGAGACTTGGGAGGAAGTGTCGGCGCTGATGCCCTCAGGCGGGCTTAGCGTCCACCACTGCCTGACCTACCACGGCTCCAACGCCAATGTCTCGGATGCGGCGCGCTGGAGCTTGGCCGTGCATTTGCGCGACGAACGGGCCGTGCCGGTGCCCGGCGATCAAGGCTACTACACCGCGCATTTGGACGATCCCCAGATTTGCCCAGTGATGTACGAAGCCTAGCGT
The DNA here is from genome assembly GCA_009840005.1 of Gemmatimonadota bacterium. The sequence continues at coordinate 31,513 of VXOR01000071.1, read as the reverse complement.
CGTTACTCAGGTGCAGATGAGCCGAAGGCTGTGGCAAAAGCCTGCGACTTAGGGTTGAGTACTGAATAGAAGGCGCGGACCTCCGGATCGGGATGGTCGCGCCAGAGCCGAGCGGCGGATCAGCGAGCGAACCAGCGAATCGGGTGGCGTCGCGTGCCATCGGCAAAGGCGAGCGAATAGGGGTCGCATTGCCGATAGACGACCGCTCCGTCGGTGCGCAGCACCAGCCAGCCAAAATCCCAGCCCTTGCTCTGATAGCGCATGGGGATGCTCGGCCGGACGCGAATGACCGGATGAGACCCGGCAATAAAGAGCTGCTGCTCGACATAGTAATAGCCCGAGCCGGTCTCGACGAAAACCTCGTGGGCTAGATCACCCCCTTCTCCGGGCAGGTCTGCGCACAAACCGCCAATGCCGACCTTGATGGCCGCGCCCTCGCCAAAGGCGGTGGCGAGGGCGTCGATGGAGCCGGAGAGGATGTGACCGTGGCCGTCGTGGTGCAAGACTTCCTCCCATGTGTCGGCGACGTAAAACTTATAAATGTCAAAGTCGTAAATGAAGTTGTGGCTCGGGGCGTTGGTCGCTGGGTCATGGCTGTCGATCAAGTGGTACTTCGGCATGGGGTGCGGTCCCCCCTCGGGTGCGGGCACGGTCTTTTGCCCGTCGAGGTGGGGACGGCCTAGGGCTTGGTGGCCGTCTTGATTGTAGAGGAAGAACGACATCGAGGGCCGCGGCCCAAACCCGTCGGGCAGGGACACGGGCTGGCGCAGGCTCATCAAGCCGGCGGCCCAGCGGTCTTCAACGAGATACGTCACGGCAAATTCGGCCACCTCGCGCACCTTCTCGTCGCTGGAGGAGCGCACGTCGATGTGCTCGTTGTGGCGAAATTCGGTGTAGATGCGCAGGTCTGCGCCACGGCGGATGGCACGGACTAAGGCGTCTTGGCTACCGGCGACGATCGCGCGCGACGAATCTAGTATTAAGGGGCAGGTCCAGGAGGGCATGGCGCTATCCACGATCCGCAGATGGACGCAGATGGACGCAGATGGACATAGAGGCAGATCCAAGGGTGCAGGTGATATTGGGCATAGTCAGTCCTCAAGGTGGGTTGCAGTGCATCTTGCTCAACATATACACCGCTTCGCCCCGCGCCAAGTTGGAAATTAGCCTTGCACACCGTACCTGCTCAGGGCATTTTGTCGATAAAGGCTCCTGCAAACAATCTTCTAACCATCCATCCCAAGGAGAACAGCCATGATTGAACACGCCAACACCTCGCGCTCAATCACCGCAGAAACGGTGGAAATGTCCGCCGATGAGAAGTACCTCTTCGACCTGCTCGGATTTTTGATCGTGCGGGACGTACTCAGCGAGGAACACCTGAAGCTGGCCAACGACGCCATCGACTCGATGGAGCTCACACCGAGCCCGGAGTACTTTGGCGACTCTGTTGCTTTGAAGGGTGAAAATACCTCGACGCGCCTCGGCAACAGCGAGGGCCTGTTGGAATTGCCGCAGCCGTTGTGCGAGCCCTTCAGAGAAATGCTGGCGCATCCCAAAACCATCCCGCACCTCAACACGATCCTCGGGGAAGGCTGGCGGCTCGACCACGGTCCGGGTCTGATCGCGATGGACAAGGGATGTTCCGGCGGCATGCTGCACGGCAACTTCGACAACGCACCCTATTTCTACCGCGAGGGCAAGATCTTCACCGGCCTCTGCGTCATCGAATACCTGCTCGCCGATGAAGGGCCCGGCGATGGCGGCATCAGCGTAATTGCTGGCAGCCACAAGGCCAACGTGACCTGCCCGGCCAAGATGCTCAGATGGGAACAGTACCAGGAATACGTGACCGAGATAAACGCCAAAGCGGGCGACGCCGTCATCTTCAGCGAGGCGTGCACCCACGGCACCCTCCCGTGGAATGCGGACCACCAGCGCCGCGCCATCCTCTACAAGTACAACACCGGTCACATGGCATGGGGCGGAGGCGGAGTGCGCGGCCGGCGGCCGTCCTACTGGGACGAGCTCACCGCTCCCCAGCAGGCAGCCTTGCTCTTACCCTCACACCATTCCCGCAGACCCAAGCCGAGCAACGACTACGCAGGGCTCGCCGAGGTGGCCGATTCGGTGTGAGGGGATGAAGCTGTCTCAAAACGCCCTATCGGCTGTCTCTCGACGGCGAGGTATCCGCAGATGGACGCAGATGGACGCAGAGGTGAATGACGTTGAACAGAGCGCACTTAGAATTTTGAGACGCTGCTAAGGCAGGGCTTCGAGGAGGCGATCGATGTCCTCGTGGTTGTTGTACACCGAAGGAGAGAGGCGCATCTTGTTGCCGAAGCGCATCGCTATATGAACATTGGCGCTCCTGCAACTGGCTAGGGCAGCTTCGGGGTGTGGCGCTACGAAGGAGAGTATGGGGCTTTCGTTCCCCTGCGGCGTGATCGATTGGTACCCCCGCTTCGGCAGTTCCTCCTGCAGGCGATCGGTCAGATCTCTCGCGTGGCTGCGGATTCTGTCAACGCCGAGGCGGAGGATGTACTGCAGGCTCTCTTGGGCGCATACGACTCCTTCGTACGAGGGGTAACTGACCTCGTACGCGCCGACTCCGGTCGGGGATGAAAACGATATCTCCTCACGGGCCGAATCGGGCTCTTCTACCCAGGGGGGATAGTTGAGTCTCACACCACCCGTGGGTTGAGACGGTTTGAGCACGTCGAGCTGCAAATCAGAGCGGACGTACAGAAACCCGAACCCCTTGACGCCCATCAGCCACTTGAACGTCGAACAGGCCGCAAAGTCGATGCCCATCGCCTTGACGTCGATCGGCACGCCACCTGCGGCCTGCATGATATCGGCATACAGATACGCGCCGTTGTCGTGAGCTAACTTGCTCAGTGCCGCGACATCTGCGACATACCCATTGACGTTTGACACCAAGGCCACCGAGATCAGCCGGGTATTGCCGTCAACCGCGTCTTCCATGGCGGCCATGTCGATTTGCCAGTTGCGGTGTGTCGCCAATACTGGCGACAGACTGCTCTTGACGATCCGCACATCGAGACCTTGCTGCTCGCGGAATTTGTAGTTGGATATGCAGGGGCTGAAATTCAGGTCTGACACCACCACATTGCCGCCCGTTAGGTGATCCCGCAAGCCGTTGAGGATGTTGCTCTCCGATTCCACCGTGCTGCGCGCAAAGGCAATTTCGCCGGGGTCGGCATTGATGAGCTGGGCGAATAGGGCCTTGGCTTGGTCTCGCGGCGGTGCCCAGGCTGGCCACCACGGCTCCCCCACCTCGTGCGCGACCCAATCGACGTACCGGTGCAGAGCCGCGGCCGAGTGCACACTGATCGGATGCGACGAGGCGTTGTCGAAGTACGCCATGGTCCGCGCGCGCGGGAAGTCTTCGCGCACTCTGTCGAAAAGATCTGTCATACCGACTCTCCTCGTATAAATTGTTTTTGACCCCAGCGTCTGCGGCGGCTATAAATCCTTGTACCAGGTCAATTGCACCTCGTCTAGGCTCTCGGTACGATAGGCGTAGAGGTGGACATGACCAAGCTTGGCACCCATGCGGGCGTAGAAGCGGCAAGCGGGGACATTGATGTTTTGGGTCTCGATCTTGAGTTGGGTGCAGCCCCGCTTCTTGGCACAGGTCTCGGCGCGCTGGAAGAGCGCCCTGCCCACGCCTCGTCCTTGATATTCGGGCCGCACGCGGATATCCCAGAGGCCCGCTAGGTCTTCGCGCCCTTCGCAGTAGTTCAAGCCTTCGTCGTGAAAGGCGACAATGGCCCCGCCGATGCGCTCTTGTTCCCTGTATGCGGCGAGGACAATCCACCGCGAGAGGTCCCATGTTCTCCGGGTCCAGCGCTCGGGACCACCGGAGTGGTCGTAGTTTTTGATGTAGGTCGTATCAACAAGTTCTTCGACCAGCCGAATTCCCCCTAAGCCATTATCGAAGAGTTCGACGCGAAAGCGGCTTTTTACTTCCAGTGCGATGGGCACTTGGCCGTATTCGGACAGGGTGTCGGGGCTTTCTTCTTCGATGCGAAAGTTCATTGGTGTTTTGGTCTCCTTGCGATGCACTTGGACTGGAAGCGAATTGATTGGCGCGATCAGAGAATTCGCTATTCAGAACGACAGGCCGATAAAGGAGTGACTGTGGGTCGGCCATGCCGGGTTGTATTCGAACTGAGACCAACTGATCGACAAGTGTCTGGCAAGGAACTGAAGTGCACCGCCTCCGGAGTTGGATGATGTACTGTCCAATTGGTGTGCAAAAAATTTGAAGAGGCCATCGGACTTAACGGTCCACCCTGAGGTCTTTAAGTGAATTCCGCCATCAAAGTCGTCGTACGTTCCTCGCCGAATCGCGACCGTTTCCAAGATCGAAACCTCAACACCGCTCTTATCGTCCTCAGCGAGGCTTGTGACATGAGCCCCGTTTATCTGGGGAAGGTACGTCTCCTTGGAAAATGTCACTCTGCCGATAGCGAGACTGAGGGAGTCTGTGCGCCAGTCCATCCCCAAACTGCCCGACCATCCGTGCCGCCTGTTCGCCGGCAGAGGATCGGCAAACAGTACGTCGGGGTAGATAATAGTTCCACCCCCACGGTTCTGCCATGTGATGCCAAATCCGACATTGAGCTGCGGCCGGAGGTGTTGATTCAGAGTAAGCTCCCTTCCGGTGAGGCGCTCCAAAACTCCGACCATCGGTACTACCGCCATGAGACCGAAGTCGTATGCCTTGGCAGATCCTTTTCTCCCACCAAGATTGGATGAGATCCGCTTGGAGGTCGCACCAACACCTATCTCCACGACGGACCTCAACGCCAAGCTGACGCCGATATTGTTGGAGGCATCTACATTGGTGAAAGTGCCTGTTACCTCGCCTCGTTCATTTGTGCGCAACTGTTCCCCCTGATCCATCTTCGTGTGGTAACCATAGAATGCGGCTCTAAGCCTTGCTGGACCCTTCCAAGGGAGGTCGTGCTCGGCTGCGGCCTGAGCGGCAAAGTAGCTATAGTTCAGATCATATATCGACCATGGAAGCCACGGCATCTCACTCAAGTAGAAGCGACTCTGCAGCGTGTGTGCAGGAGACGACAGGGCTGCCGCACCAGGGTTGTAGTAACCCATCGGCTCGTCCGGGAGAGCGACGCCCGCCTGACCCATTCCATTGACGCGCACCGACGGGGAGATCAGCAGGAATAGCGTCGCAGCCTTGCTTTCAGGAGTTGCTTCGGCAGGTTCTCCCTGCGCGAATAGGAGGGGCACAGCCACAGCCGCGCTGAATGCTCTTGAGAATACCATAGAATTGGCTCCTTGTAGGGTCATCTGCGAGTGACGGGACGATTTATTGCTCTACTTCAGGCCGTCAGGAGGCGCTCTTGCCTAGGGTGCTACACATCGATCCGACGACCACCAGTATGGTACCTCCGATGGCGGGTTTGTTGAGGGGTTCCATGGGGACTAGGTTGGGGTCAAAGAGGGCGAGCAGACCCATCACGGCCATAGTGACCAGAGGCGTCAGCGAGACCAGCGCGCCCATGCGCGAAGCCTCCATCCGCTTGAGCGATTCCGCGAAGCTGAGATAGGAGACGAGGGTGAAGACAACCGAGCAGGCCAAGAGCAAGCAGGGGATGGCCGGCAGATCGAATATGCGGCTCGGCTGGGCCAAGGGCAGGAAGAGCATCGTGCCAAACCAATAGACCAAAGCCATGATCGAGGTCGAGGGCAGGTGCCGCAGCAGGGGTTTTTGCGCCAGCATGAAAACTCCCCAGAGGATAGCCGAGGTAAAGACGAGCCAAACGCCGATGCCGTAGTTTTCCAACACGAAGAGCAGTTCGGCAAAGCGCTGATTGAAAAAGAGCCCCATCCCCATGATCAGCACGCCGAGACCGATCCACTGCAGACGGCTAAAGACTTCTTTGAAGAAGACCAGCCCGCCCAAGAGCACAATTATCGGCGAAAACTGCATCACGATCTGAGCCGAGCCAGGCGAGATGCGGCTCAGCCCCATCAGATACGTCAGGTAGTTGCCGCCGAGGCCGAGGACGCAAACCACCGCTAGAACCGAAGCTGCGCCGCGTATCCGAAAAGGAGACGCGAGGCCGTAGCGAAAGTGGATGACGGGGACTAGCATGGCACCCGCGAGGAGGAAGCGGTACCAGGTAACCGTAAAGGGGTCCAACGATTGCAACAGCAGCTTGAGCACCACGGGCAAGGCACCCCACAGCAGCAGAGTGGTAAAGGCAAGGGTTAGACCTAGTGATCGATCCTCCGTCCGTCCGCTCACGGCCACCAAAATGCTCTTGAAGATGCCATTCCCAACCCTAGGCTATAATCGTTACGCTGCTTTGAGTGGCTCCAGTTCTGCGGGTTCTAGTCTGCCGAGACCTAGACGATCAAAGACGCGCTGTATTTCGTCGATACTTACCATTCCGGGTGAGACTACTTCAAGCCCAAGAGATGTGCCGTCTTGCGCGTAGTCAATTAGGAGATCTTCTGTTACAGCTTCAGTGCGTACGCTTTTCTGACTGTGTTGATGAGCTAGGTTAATATAGGCGGCAAATGGCTTGCCTTTTCGATAGGTGATTTGCAAGGAAACAGTTTTCATCGGCGCACTTCTGCAGGATCCCAATTCCACCAATTTGGCCAAGATTTCTCCAATCTAACCTTGCTTCAGCCTCGCGACCACTTCTTCATCCACCTCAATCCCCAATCCCGGCCCGGTCGGCACGCGCACAAAGCTGTCCTCTTGGTCAAACGGCACCGCGCATAGTTCTTGGCGGATGGCGCTTGGCGTGCGGTCGAATTCCATCACCGGTTCCTGCATATAAGGCTGGGCATTGCGCGCTGGCGGGCAGGGCGGCAAGGTGGCGGCAAGGTGCAAGGTGGCGGCGATCATAACCGGCGACCCCCAGACGTGGGGATTGACCTGAATACCGCAAGCGTTGGCCATGGCGCAGATGCGCTGCATTTCGGTAATGCCGCCGCAGTGCATGATGTCGGGCTGGACGATGTCGTACGCGCGGCGCGTCAGGTAGGGCTTGAATTCGTAGCGGGTGCGCAGATTTTCGCCGCCGGCAATGGCCATGGGCAACGCGGCTTTGACCTCTAAATAGGCGTCCAAGTCTTGGGCGTTGACCGGCTCTTCAAACCACACCAAGTCCAGATCGGCCAGTTGCTGGCCAATGCGAATCGCCGTGGTGGCGTTGTAGGCTTCGTTGGCATCGACCATGAGGTGAATGTCCGGGCCGATGGCATCGCGCAGGGCGCGGACGCGCGCGACATCCTCGGCGATGGATAGCCCTCCGACCTTGGTCTTCATCCCCTTGAAGCCTGCGGCCACATAGCCCCGCGCCTCGTCGAGCAGGCGGTCGGGAAACTCGCCTGCGGTATAGTAGAGGCCAGTGGCATAGACGGCGACTTTGTCGCGAACCTTGCCGCCGAGGAGCGTGCAGACCGGGAGGCCGGTGGCTTTGCCCGCGAGATCCCAGAGGGCGATGTCGAGCGCGGAAAGGGCGCTGCCGGCTAGGCCGACCGCGTTGTTGCCGTTGTAGAGCGCGTGAAACATGCGCTCCCACAGACCCGCGCGGTCCATGGGGTCTTGGCCGATGAGCAGCGGGGCGAGCAAGCCGTCGATGAGACTGGCGGCCGCGCCTTCGCCCCAGCCGACGAGGCCGTCGTCCGTGGTGACTTTGACGAGCGTGGTGCTGCGCTGGTCGAGCCAGCCTTGGGACCAGCCAAAGGGCTGCTCAAGGGGGCAGGTGAGGTCAAAGGTTTCGATGGCGGCGATTTTCATATAAGTCCTTGAGGTTGACAGTTGTGGGGGGTGAATATAGGGTATGCAAGTTTGCGGATAAAGGAGACCGACATGAAAATCACCGAGGTGAAATTGCTAGTGTTGGAAGACCCAAGCAGCAAGGGGCGCGGCGGTCACAGTATCGCGCGGGTAGAGGGGTTGCGGAGGATACAATACACGCACCAGGGAAGGCCAAACCAGGAATTGCGCCCGGTGCGGCAGAGCTTTTTGGAAGTCCACACGGACGAGGGCATTGTGGGGCGCAGCGACACGTCGATGACTCCCTATCAGACCGATATCGTGCGGTATCACGCGGTGGGACGGAGCCCGTGGGAGCGCGAGGGGCTGTTTCAGCAGTTTTGGAAAGGGACCCGGTGGGTGTACCAGCCCCCGGGTTGGTTTGGGGCGTTTGACAACTGTCTGTGGGACATTTTGGGCAAGGCCGCGGGGTTGCCGGTCTATGCGTTAGTGGGGCGCGTGCGGCCGCGACTGCCCGCGTATCTGACCGGCGGAGATACGGATATAGAGGGATATCTCAGGGCCATAGAGACCGGCAAGGAAATGGGTATTGGGGCGTACAAGTTCCACACGTATAAAGGGGGCAAAGCCGATATCCCCATTTACAGGGCCGTACGCGACGCCGTGGGATCGGATTACGATTTGATCACCGATCCCGTGTGTTCCTATGACCTACGCGAGGCCATTGAAGTGGGGCGCGTGCTGGAGGAGCTGGATTTTGTGTGGTTGGAAGAGCCAATGCACGAGCAGAAGATGAACCAATATCAGGAGTTGTGCCGCGCGTTGACCCTTCCGGTAATGGGAACCGAGATGCTAATGCACGACATCGACCTGACGGCGCAATGGCTGATCCAAGGGGCGACCGATCGCCTGCGAGGCAATGCCCGGCACGGGACGACGCAGGTGCTGAAGCTGGCGCATCTGGCCGAGCTGCACGGCGCGAATATCGAACTGAATGGCAGCGGGGCATTGGACGGGCTGGTACACGCGCACTTGGTCTGCTGTATCGACAACACGGATTTCTACGAGTTTTTCGGGGCAACGGCCGATAGCTTGCGGCAGACCGGGGCGCAGTGGGGTTTGCTCAACGCGCCCTTGATTGAAGAAGGGCACATCGCGCCCCCGGATGGGCCGGGTTGGGGTGCGGAGTGGGACGAGGAGAAGTTCAGCTCGCTGATAGTTGGAGAGCACTGAGATGGAGGACGCATGAAAAGCTGGCAACCCACCCAAGATCAGGCCCGAGCGTGGAAAGAAAAGGGCTATTTCACAGTGCCTGGAGTCGCGACGGCCGACCAAGCGGCAGAGATGCGCGGGGTGATCAAGAACGTCCTGTACACGCCCGAGCCCGAGAACGTGTGCACGGACGCCGATCCCATGGACCCAATGGGCGATACGCCCGAGGCGCGGGCGCAGCGCTTTCGCAAGTTCAACCGCTGGTGCCACACCGCGCCGCTAGTTTGGCACACGGTACACGCCGGGGCGATGGCACCGCTGGGGCGGTATTATCTGGGCGACGATATCCTGCTCAAGTTCAGCAGCGTCTTCGTCAAGCCGGCCAAGACGGGAGCGGCCACGCCTTGGCATCAAGACAACGGCCTGTGGCGCGATGGCGAGACCGAGCCGTTCAACTTCTGGATGGCCCTCGACCCGGCGCGGCGCGACAACGGCTGCCTGCAATTCATTCCGGGGAGCCACAAAACCGAGATCGTCGAGCACGTACTCTACTCCGACAGCATCCACGGCGAGCTGCCGAGGGAACGAGTCGCGGCCCTAAAGGACGAGCGCGGCGTCGAGCACATTGAGTTGGCACCAGGCGATGTAGTCTGCTGGCACAGCAGCATGTGGCACTACAGTCCGGTCAACGAGAGTCCGCAGAGCCGGATCGGTATCGCTGGCGTCTATACCACGCCGACCCTGGCCGACCGCTCGCCGCGCACTTGGGGCAATTTCCATTGGGTGATGCGAGACAGCGTGTTGTGCCGGAATTTTCCGCCGGATGAGTACGAAGTACATGGAGAAAACAAGTCGCCGCTCCCGTCATTTCCGCGAGCCGACTAATGTTATGTAATCCGCAGATGGACGCAGATGGACGCAGAATAGCAGAAACAGAACGATCCGCATCTCGAATCGTTCAAGTCTTTCAGGATTGCTATAAAACCCAAAGGGGATGCACAAGATGAGCGAAGCATACGTAGTGGATAAAAACTTGGGGCAGCCGTTGCTGTTGGAGGAAGGCGATCTGCCGCAAAAAAACGCCGATGGCGAGCCGGTCGTCGCGCTGACCGACGAGCAGAAATACCTGTTCGATGTGCGCGGGTGGCTCTTGGTGCCCGGGGCGTTGGACGACGACGAGATTGAGGCCATGCGCGAGTACGCCTTGCGCGTCCAGAACCATCCGGAGTCGCTGCCGGAACACGAGCGTTCTTTTGTGGCCGGGCCGCTAGAAAAACTGACCGACCATCCGGTGGTCGTGGGTTTCCTCAATGAATTCTTGGCTTTTCCAGGGCTGTCGAGCGCCGAGTGCTACGGGTTTAGGATGGAGGGCAGCGGCTTGCGCAACCCAGCGGCGACTTCCGAGCGCGAGGGCGTTTTCAATCCGCACAACGGCAGCGGCTTCTTTCGCTTTGCCGTGGATTCGCACCACTACCAGAGCATTCCCGGCAAGTCCTTTAGCGGATTGACGCGAGTGGTGTGGGAGCTAGCACCGGTCAAAATGCGGCAGGGCGGCACGCTCTTAGCCACGGGGAGCCACAAGGCCGCATACCCCTCGCCCGCGGCCATTCAGGACCCGCATTCAGCGGTGTGGGAAACATACGAGTGCCCGGCCGGGTCGGTATTGTTTTTTACCGAGGCGCTGGCGCACAGCACCTCGCCGTGGACCAATGCCGACAACGAGCGGGTAGGCATCTTCAACCTCTACAACAGCGTCGGCTCGCGCTGGAGCTCGTGGTCGCCACCGGCTGAACTCGTCGAGCAGATGCCGCCGATGCGGCAGACCCTGTTTCGCGGCACGTACTGCGCTGACAACGTGCCGGGCTTCCGCTACGGCGGACAAAATCAGCGGGATCGGCCGGTCGCTGGATGATAAACTCGCGCTGGGCGAGGTGTTGACGCAAAGGGTTGTAGTATAAAAAGAAAGCGACTGATGTATATCCAAGACCAAGTTTCCATTGGCGAACTCGACGACGAGCATCTGAGCTTCTTTCGCGCAATTGGGGTAGATTCCATCCATCTGGACTTGCGCGGGGGAGCACCCACAGCCGGGCGTCGCGGTGGCACCGGCTCGGCGAATACGTCGCTGGCGCAGGATTTAAAGGCCGGCAAGGACTGCACCGACGCATTGGCGCGGGTGCAGGAAAAAGTCGAGGCGCACGGCATGAAGCTGAACAATATCTTCATGCCCGCTTGGGAGGAGATCACCTTGGCCGAGGAGGACATGGACGAGAAGATCGGCCACTGGTGCAAGATGCTGGAGAGCGTGGGCCGAGCCGGCATTCCCTGCGTGGGCTGGAACTTCAAACCCATGGGCAACTTTCGCACTCTTGCGGATACGGGTAGGGGCGGCGTGCAATACAGTACGTTCGACTACGCAGTTTTTGCGAAAAACCGGCCCGAACCGCACGATCCTCCGGTAGATGAGGCGCAGATGTGGGCGCGGATGGAGCGATTTCTAGCGGCGGCGATCCCCGCAGCCGAAAAGGCGGCAGTGCGGATGGCCCTGCACCCGGACGACCCGCCAATTCCCGAGCCGCTAGGGGGCGTGGCGCAGATTTGTTCGACCCTAGAGCAGTTCCGCAAGATCTTCTTCGAAATCGCGCCGAGCGACAGCAATTGCATGCTCTTTTGTCAGGGGTGCATGACCGAGTTGCTGGGGCCAGAAAAAATCTACGATGCAATCGCCGAGATGGCTGCAAAGGACAAAATCGCGTGGGTGCATTTCCGCAATGTACGCGGGCAGTTGCCGCGATTTACCGAGGTGTTCTTAGACGAGGGGGAGGTGGATATGCGGCGAGCGATGGAGGTGTATCGGGATAATGGTTTCAATGGGCCGTATATGATGGACCACACGCCGTCTTTTCCACATGGGTACGGGCCGTTGTATGGGAAGGCGTATGCGATTGGGTATATTCGAGCGTTGATCCAGATGGTGTACGGATAAGCTAGGTGTAAACGCAGGACGACTTGGAGGAGAGACTATGCCAGTATTGAGCAAAGAAGATCGGGCCTTCTGGGAGGAGAACGGCTATGTGATCGTCCACAACGCCGTGCCCCAGGAAAACTTGGACGCAATGGTGGCGACGATCTGGGAATTCTTGGAAATGGACCCAGAATGCGAAGAGGATTGGTACAAGTACCAGCCCTATACCCGCGACAATCGGTGCTCGCCGATCTCAGCGGCCGGAATGGTCGAAATCTACCAGCACCAAGCCCTGTGGGACAATCGGCAGTACCCCAAGGTGCATCAGGCTTTTGCCGAGATTTGGGACGACGAGAAACTGTGGGTCTCGCTGGACCGGGCCAATATGAAACCGCCAGCGCGCGAGGATCGGCCCGAATGGTGCAACAAGGGGATGATTCACTGGGATGTCGATACGGCACAGCAGCCGGTGTCCTTTGGGGTGCAAGGGGTGCTGTATTTGACGGATACGGCAGAGGACCAAGGCGGCTTCCAGTGCGTACCCGGCTTTCACCGGATGTTCGACGAATGGGTCAAGACTCAGCCGGCGGATCGCAATACGCGCAAACCCGATCTAACAGAGCTGACGGTCGAATCGATTGCGGGCCAAGCCGGAGACCTGCTGATCTGGCATCGGTTGTTGGCGCACGGCAACGGCCACAATCGGTCTGATCATCCGCGATTGGCGCAGTATATCACCATGAAGCCAGCACCTGCAGACGCAGAAGCCACACGCCAGGAGCGGATCACGGCTTGGCAGGAGCGGCGACCGACGCCTCGCTGGCCCGGCGATGCGCGGGATTGGGAACACCAGCATCAGCAGCCAGCCGAGTTGACCGCCCTAGGGCGAAAGCTCTTGGGGGTGGATTCGTGGAGTTAAAACAGATCACATAAGGAGCGATTCGATGAGTAAGAAAATCAACCGCGCCGTTGAACTCCTCGCCGAGGATCAGCCGATCTACTACACAGGTGCCCACGCCGGACACGTGCTGACCTACGAGCAGGGCAAAGAGGACGCCGCAACTTGGGCCGACTACATCAACGTCGGCATGGAACACGGTTCGTTCGACATGGCGGGGCTGGACGAATACTTGCGCGGCTTGATCGCCGGTGGGCCAACCCGCAGCGGGCACCGGACTCCGGCGATCATCGTCGAGGCCCCAGTCGAGGGCCGGTCTGAGGAGATCGTGCGCTACAACGCTTGGCAGTTTCGGCAAATCTTGGGACGGGGCGCGCACGGGATTCTGCTGTGCCAAGCCGAATCGGCCGGGGCCGTTCGGGCCTTTGTCGAGTCGTGCCGCTATCCGGTCAACACCATCGGCGTCGGTGCTGACTTGGGCCGAGGTACGCGCGGCGTCGGCTCAGAGGGCGTATGTGCAGGCGTGTGGGGCGCGAGCCGCGACGAGTATCTAACCAAAGCCGATCCTTGGCCGCTCAATCCAGAAGGCGAGTTGCTGTTGGGGCTGAAGATCGAGTCGGTGGCGGCCCTGCCCCACATCGAGGAAATCCTGTCCGTACCCGGGATCGGTTTTGCCGAAATGGGCCCAGGCGACTTGAGCATTTCGCTGGGGTATCGGACGATGCCGCAGCCGTGGCCCAAAGAGATGCAGGAGACGCACGAGCGGGTCAAGGCGGCGTGCCAGCAAAACGGCGTGGCCTTTTTGGACGGGTCCACGCCCGAAACGGTTGCGGAGAAAATTGACGCTGGGGGGCGCGTTTTCTCTGGGGGGAATGAGGAGACAGCCCGGGCGGGACGAGCGCACACGCAGCGAGAGATGCCGGCGTAGCGCAGCCATCCAATCCAACCTGCCGACAAGGGGTGAACGGTTGCGTTCGCCCCTTGTCAATTTTGCGAGACAAGTTCCAAGGATAGGCAAATGTACATTGAGATAGTACCATGACAGGCGACGAAAAAAAGCTCCGCAGTGCGGGATGGTTTGGCGACGAGTGGCATCAGGGTTTCGTGTCCCGAGGCTGGACCAAAAACCAAGGCCATCCCGAGCAGATGTTCGACGGCCGGCCCGTGATTGGGATCTGCAATACGTGGTCGGATTTGAATCCTTGCAACGCCCATCTGCGGATCTTGGCCGAGCAGGTCAAGCGCGGGGTGTACGAGGCCGGGGGCTTTCCGCTCGAATTTCCGGTTACCTCGCTCGGCGAGACGCTGATGAAGCCAACTACCATGCTCTATCGCAACTTGGCGAGCATGGATGTGGAGGAAAGCATCCGCGCCAACCCGCTCGACGGGGTGGTGTTGCTAACTAGCTGCGACAAAACGACGCCAGCCTGTCTGATGGGAGCGGCGAGCGTGGACTTGCCGACCATCGCGGTGACGGGCGGGCCGATGCTCAACGGCAAGTTCCGCAATGAGAATATCGGCTCCGGCACGGATGTCTATCGCTTTACCACCGAGCTGCGGGCCGGGAGTATCTCGCGCTTGGATTACCTAGAGGCCGAGGCCGGGATTTCGCGCTCGGACGGCCACTGCATGACCATGGGCACGGCCTCGACAATGGCCTGCATGGTCGAGACTGTCGGGCTGACGCTGCCGAGCGGCGCGGCGATCCCAGGGCCGGATGCGCGGCGCAAGCGCTTGGGGCATCTGGCGGGCAATCGCATCGTCGAGATGGTGCGAGAAGACTTGCGCATGTCGCGCATTTTGACGCGGCCAGCCGTAGAAAACGCCATCAAGGTCAACGCCGCACTGGGCGGCTCGACCAACTTCGTGGTGCATCTGTTGGCCATCGCCGGCCGGCTCGGCGTCGAGTTGGAACTGGACGACTTCGACCGCTTGGGCAGCCGCCTGCCGCACTTGGTCAACCTAATGCCCTCGGGCGAATATCTGATGGAAGACTTCTTCTATGCCGGGGGCTTACCCGCCGTAATCCAAGAACTGAAGGAACATCTGCACATGGATACCTTGACGGTGACGGGCAAGACGCTCGGCGAAAATACCTCGGGTGCCCAATGCTACAATCGACAGGTCATTGCCGCGATCGACAAGCCGCTCAAGGAGGCGGCTGGGATCGCCGTGCTCCGGGGCAACCTCTGCCCGGATGGGGCGATTATCAAGCCGTCGGCCGCCTCGCCCGAGCTGATGCAGCACTGCGGACGGGCCGTGGTGTTTGAAAGTATAGAAGACTACAGGGCGCGGATTGACGACCCCAATCTCGACGTGGACAAAGACTGCGTGCTGGTCTTGAAGGGTATCGGTCCCAAAGGTTTCCCCGGTATGCCCGAAGCCGGGAAGTTCGGATTGCCCAAGAAGCTGTTGCAGCAGGGCGTGCGCGACATGGTTTGCATTTCGGACGGGCGGATGAGCGGCACGGCCTACGGCACAGTGATTCTGCACGTCGCGCCCGAAGCCGCCGTGGGCGGTCCGCTGGCCTTGGTGCAGGACGGCGACCTGATCGAGTTGGATGTGGAGAAGCGGTTGCTAAACATGGCCGTATCCGACGAGGAGCTACAAAGCAGGCGGCAAGCGTGGACGCCGCCCACGTCGGTTGTAACGCGGGGTTATGCCGGCCTGTATGTCAAGCACGTGCTTCAAGCCGACAAGGGCGCTGACTTGGATATCTTGGTCGGCGGCTCCGGGCCGGATGTCTATCGGGAGCCGAGGTAGTTTTTATGATGGTGCCGCCTTCAATGCCTTCGCTGTTGCTCCGCTCCCCAGCGTGATCCAGTGCGGTCATGCCCGGATAGCCTCTTGGGTGAGCGGCCACAGACGCTCGACGATAGCATCGTCGAGTGCTTCCTTGTTGGGCGGCCGGATTGCGTCTTCGTAAATATATTTCCCGCTCACGCTGTCGTACCGCGGCGACAGGGCGACCGTGAGAATTCGCTCCGCCCCTACTTCCGGCGGCGATGCAAATCTATTCATCACGGGCCGCGAGATCTTCTGTATGCCGGTGATGTCGCGCAGCAGCGCCGTTCTGATGAAGCCAGGGTTGAGCGCATTGACCGTGACCCCGGTGCCTTCGAGGCGACGTGCGAGGGCGATGGTCGCCATATTCGTAGCTAGTTTGGCTTGTGCATACGACTTGAACAAGCTCCAGTTGCGTGTAAGCTGAAGATCGTCGAAGTGGATGTGCCCCCAGATCTCTGTGGCGGATGACAGGTTGACGATGCGCGCTGGTGCCGACTCCCTGATGCGTTCGAGCAGCAGGTGCGTCAGCAGGTACGGGCCGAGGTAGTTAACCGCCCAGTTCATCTCGTAGCCGTCCGAGTTTACGGTCCGCTCATAAATGTTGGCACCCGCGCAGTTGACCAGCAGGTTGATGCGCGGACCTTGTTCCAACAGCGTGGCGGCGCAAGTGCGCACACTGGCCAGCGAGCCCAAGTCGCACGTAAGGCCGCTCGCCCGCTCCTCTCCGACCAGCCGGTTGAGCTCGTCAACCGTCCGTGCGGTCTTCTCTGGGTTGCGGCCGAGAATGAAGAGGGTCGCATTCATCTTTGCGAGCCGCCCGACCGCAACCCGGCCCATGCCGTCGGTCCCCCCCGTGAATACAACTGTCATGCCGGTGAGGTCGCGTTGCACCGACTCAACGGGGTGCTTTCTGGCGCGGAACATGTCGAGGAACATGCCGATTCTACTGCTGGACATTGGTCGTCTCCCAACGGTCGGATGGTGCCGCAAGAATCTCGTGGCAGTCAAAGAGTGAAAGCGGATCGTTTTGCAACACGGGAATCTCCTAAATCGTTATAACTCATACTTTACGCGGATGCCATGTGGTGTCGCTAAAAAATATATAGATGCGCCGCTCTTGTCTAAATATCCGTCGCGGGAAGGCTGTTCAGTGCCTTTGCGAGCGCGGCGGTCAAGCGAGGTAGGGGTGCCTTTATTGCGAAGATGTTTGTCTTTGACTAGCTACCACTGCCGAGCATGGCTATGGCCTCGACTTCGACGAGCATACCGGGTATCACCAAGTCGGCGACCGTTACGGTAGAACTGGCGGGGATGTGGTTGGGAAAGGCTTCGGCGCGGGCGGCCGCGTACTCGGCGTAGCGGCCCGTGTCGGTGATAAACGAGGTAATCTTGACCACGTCGTCCATGGTGGCGCCAGCCTCGGCGAGCACGGCGCGGATGTTGGCAAACACTTGGCGTGACTGCGCGGCCATGTCGCCTGCGCCGACGAGCTGCCCTTCCGAGTCAAGCGGCCCTTGGCCGGAGACATAAATCGTATCGCCCACCTGCACGGCCTGTGCGATGCGGAAGTCCTTGGCCCAAGGCCAGGCGGGGTTGTGTGCTTTGCGTTGGGTCATGGTGGGTTTCCTCTAATAAGTGCGTTTGGAGTTCGACCAAGCGGCGGATGAATATAGTGCTTATCGCCGTAGCGAAGAACTGCTCTTGACATCTTTTTATGACGTTGTATCTTGACATGTCGCCGTAGAGTGCGGAGCGTTTGGTTCCGCCGACAGAGGACCAACTGGACATGATGGGAAATTCAATATCAGAAAAGATGCGGCCGCTGGCAGCGCAGCTTTTGGCGGCCGCTAGGTTTTGTTATTTGCGTGGAGACACCGTTGATTTTCCTGTTCGTAAGTCGTTAAAAAACAACACTTTACCCCCCCCCCCCCTCAAAATTCTTCTCGAGCGTTAAGCTCTAAATCCCGTACTTTTTCTTACCAAGGGCCGGATGATCGCTGGAATGACGTTCCGCGATTGATTCGGTTTCAGGGCGTCTATGCCCTAGCCTCGCTTCGTCGGAGCGATCACTGGGCAGATCGCCCATTTCTTTTTCAGTTCTATCACGATTGTACTTACAAGCTGATGTTACACAGCCTCTGTCATGCCTGTGAAAGCAGGCATCCAGAATGCTCGTTCGAGGCTCGTACGCTGGGCTGGATTCCCGCTTTCGCGGGAACGACGACAGGCGGGGTCGCAACTGGCAGGCGCTACATAAGCCTGTGCAACGTCAGTTACGAGTTGAATTCAAGTCCCTTTATAAAGGGCATTCTAACCAATTCTCCTGAAAGGAGAATCTATATGAACTTCTTACTTGCCGTTTTCGTCGGGCTAGTGGTATCGGCCCCAGTCGTCGCTGGATTGACCAGCGGTATTTTGGGGGATGTTGACGACGACGGGCGCGTGGATATGACGGATATGGTGTGGATAAAGCTGTATAGCTCCGATTCGTCCTTTGCTATCCCCAACCAAGGCGACATTTCCTTGGGCGATGTCAACGCCGATGGTCAGATCGATTCGACCGACGTACGGCTGATTGCAGTATATATCTCTAATCCCTCCGACCCGACGTTGCCGCCGGGGATTGGACAGTCGTCGGGCAAGACATGTTCTGTGGATTTGGAGTTAATTCCAGGACAGAGTTGTCGCGTTGATACTCCCATCAAGCATGGGAAAAGGTATTATCGCTTCAAGGTGAAGGCCGATGGGAAAGGGTATTACAATCGCTTTGAGGAGCAGGACTTCCCGGGAAGGGGTGGTGTGGTATCAGAAGTAATATCAAGTTCGCTCGAGCGTGTAGATCGCGACGGGTTCCAAGCCAGCCGAATTGCGGACACCGCAAGGTGGAGAATCGACGCGCTACCCTAACCACAAACCCAACTTGAAAGGAGTCACAGTTTATGAAACGTTTTTATGGTCTTGTCGCTATGGGCTTGATACTGGGACTGGCAAGCAGTGCCAGTGCGCATATCGGAGATCGGATTTACCTGATCTTTGAGCTCTCTGAGGACGATCTGGCCGACATTGATCTGCGCGATGCTGACATAACCGACTGGGAAGATGTGCTTGGTGATGCTTCGCTGGTCCCCACTGATTTCTTCCAAGATCCGACCGTGGGCGACGGTGCCCAGTACGATCCGACGGACCTAGACTATCGCATCTGGTTGGGCTGGAACGGCAATCTTGGTACGATCTGGATGGGTACGGAGCGCATCGACAACATCTATATCAACGAGTACGTTGGCGGTGACTTGGGTAGTCTGTGGCGGCATGATAACATTGAGTTCCGTATTGACGGCGACCACACTGGTGGCGATTACTCTCTTTCGGCTGATGAGAACTGGACCGACGAAGAGAGAGACCTGAACAACAACCGCACGGCTCAGCTATACATGGCTATCGGTGATTCTCCTGACGGTCGCCATGTCGGCTATCTGGGCAGAGGCACCGAGTGGGTCAACGCGCTGCCCTACGCTGATGGCGGTGGTGGATCGACCGGCGATGGCCCGACGACTACAATCACCGAGTTTTTCGTTACGCCTTTCGACGACCTGATCTGGAACAGCGAGGACGACAGCGTACCTTCTCCGTTGTTCGATGGCAAGATCATTGGTTTCGATATCGCGGTACCGGACTTCGACACGGCTCCAGGTGATTACCGCGCTTTTCACACCTTGTCTGGTCAGCCCGCGACTTGGCGCTTTGCCGAGCGCTTCGTCGATGGTCGCTTGGTCAGTGCCGGGGGTGATGCTGGAACGGCGGCCGATGACGAGTCTTCCGGCGAGCCAGCGACTAGCCAAGAAGACCCGAAATCAGACTCCCAGCTAGAGTCGCTGGCCGTGACGATCGACGACGTTACCAGCGCGGCCGAGCGCGGCCGGATGACCTTCACCGTGCGGCTGGAGCCGACCCCTACAGCCCCGACCACCGTGAAATACGCCACGGCGTCCCAGACCGCTAAGGCCGGTCAGGACTACGAAGTCGCCACAGGAACGCTCCACTTCGGGGCCAATCAAAACACCGCCACGTTCACCGTCCGAATCCGCCCCGACGAGCAAGCCGAGCCGAACGAGACCTTCGCGGTGAGAATTACACATCCGTCCACCCGCGCACTCCTAGCCGAGGCGACGGGTACGATTACGGACGACGACGGAGAGGCCGACGAGCCCCAAGCACGACTGACGCCCGATCCGTCTGCGGTCGCATTCTCTGCCGACGATCCGGCGTGGAAAACCTTTACCGTCCACACCAGCCTCGACAGCGTGCTCGTTCGCGCCAACCCGTCCGGCTCCGACCCGGCCATCGAGGTCTCTGGCGGCCAACAGGCACCCACCAGAGACTACTGTCCCGCCGAAGGCAACGATAGACCCACAAGTGGCCGCCGCGATGGCTGGAACCTGCATGTAAAGGCGTGCCAAGCAGGACAAACAAAGATCCTGCTCATCGACTACGATACCGGCGAAGTCGTCCAGCAATATGAGGTCAACGTCAAAGGAAGCGGCATAGCCGCCACGACGGCGCTCAATCCGAGCTATCCCAACCCCTTTAACAGCGAGACGGTTCTTTCCTATACGTTGCCCACCGCCGCGGATATTCGGCTGGAGGTCTTTACCCTGAGCGGCCAACGCGTGGCGGTCTTGCACGAGGGATTTCAAGCGGCGGGCTATCACACGCTATCTCTGGACGCTGCGGGTTTGGCCAGCGGCGTTTATCTGTATCGGTTGACCACCCCGGAAGGCCGTTTTGCGCGAAAATTTACCCTGCTAAGGTGAACACAGAGCGGAGGCTACTTATAGCCGTATAACGGTGTGGGTAATCGTCGTGGCTTAGTGACGCGACCGGGGACCGCTGGCCGGTTTGGCTACCGAATCGGCCAGCGGAGGTCGCTTAAAGGAGGCGTCGCCCAAGCCGAACCAGACGACGGCGAGATGGTTTTGACGCGCAAGCTCACTCTGCTGCGTTGACGTTTATTCGCTCTACAAATCATTTGAGGCGGACGGCAGGTAGCCTTTTCAGCCGCTGGTTGAGCGGATCCACTTCAATGCCGACCGATTCGAGAGCGGTCATCCCCAGTAGCGGCTCGGCGTCCTCTTCGCCAAAGACAATCGTGCCGCCGACAAAGTCTCCCATGAATTCGATGTCCGCGCTCGTGACGTCGAGTTTGAGTTCGGCCCCATTGGCCAGTTCATTCGTCCGCTGGCCTTTCGGCTCGAGGCCGCTGGCTTTGAGGTGCTGCTTAGGCACGAGACAGTCCGTCGCGCCGGTATCCACCAGAAAAAGCCCTTCCCAAGTGCGATCCGGCGCGGCCGGGTTGCGAATCGTTACGGGGACGTGCGTAGCTCCCATGGCAGAGTCCTTTCTTTTTGCTCGTTACCGGGTCCTTTTCCCCGCCATTTGCTAGAATTTTCGCGACGACTCCTATAATGTCAACAGCATCCTTTGGACAACAAACTCAAGGAAGGCGGCGCGTGAGCACCCTACTGCCAGAGCGGCTCTCCGTCCTCCTGCATACTCTGCAAAAACGCCTCGTTCAGCTCCACTCCCAGCCCCGGCTTCTCGCTCAGCACCACGTGCCCTTCCTGAATCACCGGCTCGTCGGAAAGGACTACATCGTTCCAGGTCGGATCGTCGTAGCGATGGAATTCCAAGGCGAGAAAATTGGGTACACTGGCGCAGACGTGGGCGTCGGCGACAGTGCTCAAGGCGCTGGAATTGTTGTGCGGGGCAAAGGGGATGTAGTAGGTCTCGGCCATGTTGGCGATCTTGCGACACTCGGATAGGCCGCCGCATTTGGAAATATCTGGCATGACGATATCGACCGCCTGCTGTTCGAGCATGTCGCGGAAACCGTAGCGCAGATAGGCGTTTTCACCGGCGCAGATCGGGGTGCGGGTCGAGTCGGTGATGCGCTTGAGGGCGTCGATATTCTCGGGCGGCACCGGCTCTTCAAGCCACATCAGATTCAGGCCCTCGAGCGCGTGGGCGAACTTCATCCCGGCGGTGGCGTCGTAGCGCCCGTGCAGGTCAATGGCCAAGTCCATGTGGGGGCCGACGGCCTCGCGAATCTGGTGCGCTTGATCGACCAAATCTTCCAACTCGGCAGGAGCCACCGACCAGTTCCAAGGATCGAGCTTTTCCGGGTGGCCGGCGTCGTCGAGGTCGAACTTAATCGCGGTAAAGCCTTTTGCACGTGCGTCCTCGGCGCGCTCTTTGTAGTCCGAATGGGCGCTATCGACGTACAGGCGCACCCGGTCGCGGAACTTGCCGCCCAAGAGCCGGTAAACGGGTATGCCTTGGGCCTTGCCAGCTAAGTCCCAAAGCGCGACCTCAAGACCGGTCAGCGCCGAAATCGCCAAGCCCGACATGCCGCCGCGAAAGATGTAGCTGCGGCGGATGCCTTCAAAGATCGCATCGACATCGCGCGGGTCCTTGCCGATGAGCTGGGCGGCCATGGTCTGGGTGGAGCCGCGCCAGCCGCCATCGACGTGGCTGGCCTCGCCGGTGCCGTAGATGCCCTCGTCGGTGTGGATGCGGACGTAGTGGTATAGATAGCGGTTTACGCGCACTTCAGCGGTTTTGACATCTGTAATCTTCAATGGAGGCCCTTTCTTCTATAATGTGCAGTTGGCCGATGGCGCGCGTGGCAGCGTCGCAGTACCAGAGCACGCCCTCGTGGATGGTCAGCCCGTGGACTTCGGTGGGGGCCTCAACGCGGACCACCTCCCAGATGCGCCCGTCTTCGGGATCGAGGCGGTTGATGGTGCCAGCCGAGGTGTCGGCGACCCAGAGAGTGCCATCGTCAGCCCAAGCTAGGCCGTGGACCCGGAGGCCGGGGACGCGAAAGGAATGGACTTCTTTCCAAGTGTCGGCATCCATCACGTGAACGAATTGCGACGGCGGCGAGGCCACGTACACCTTGCCGTCCTTCCACTCGAGGCCGTGGGCCCCCGTGACGCGGCCATTCTCCTGGTCGGCGACCCAAGCGACGACGCCATTGCCAGGCGAACTTAGCTTGGCGATGGTCTGGCCCGTAGCCGGGTCGAGGCGGGCGATCTTGAGTTCAAAGGTCGAGGCGATCCACATAGAGCCACCGCCGAGGGTAATACCGCTGGAGTGTGCAGTGTCGGTCTGGGCTTCAAAGAGGACTTCGCCGCTCTCGTAGTCGAATTTATAGACCTTGAGGTCAACTTGGTCGATGCACCAGAGGCCGTCGGGCGTGGCTTGCAGGCCGTTGGGCTGGGGTCCGGGGCATTTGAAACGCTCTTCAACGCGGGCGATTTGGACGGTCATAAAGTGCTTTCTTTGCTAGGGGTTGGGATTAGTAATCCGCAGATGGACGCAGGATAATAGCTATAGAATGCTTTCGGGATTAGGCCGGTAGGCCCATGAGGTAGTTCCAGTTCTGGCGGCGGATGGCGCGCTCTTTGTAGTGGTCGCTCTGGGAGACGCCTAGCGGATTGGTGAAGTTGAGGATGTTGGTGACGTCCTCGGCCCGGTCGCGCTCGTTCCAGTCGGCGGGTTTGTTGGCCGCCTCTGGGTCGTGATTCCAAGTGGGTGCGGTGTTGTCCTGCGTGCGGCGGAAGAGGAACTTGATCATGTGGCGCTTGTGCGGCGAGCGGTTGGCCGCGGTGCCGTGCCAGAGGTCGTAGTGGGTGAAGGCCACGGTACCGGCCTTGACCACGAGCGGCATTTGGCCGCGGATGTTGGTGTACGTGGCCATGCGGTCCGTCGGGGCGTTGCGGAACTGGGTGCCGGGGACGATGATCGTCGGCCCCATGTCGGGCGTGACGTCGGTCGGGTAGTACAATCCGAGGAAGCGGTTGAGCAGCACGTCGCGGTTGTTGAGGCCGTCTTGGTGCCAGTTCATGTGCGGCGAGTTCGGCTGCTTGCAGTGCCAGTGGCGATGCGACTGCACCTCGTAATCCGGGCCGAGCAGGCTGACGAGCGCGCCTTTGACGGTCGGATGGTCGAGTACTAGCCAGAGCTCAGGCACGGCTTCGGTGATGGCGTCGCCGGGATTGTGGTCCAAAATGTCGAGTTGGGCCGCGATGGACTCATTGAGCCCGGCGGGCAATTCCGGCTCGACAAGGTGGTAGCCGGTGACGAGGAAACGGGCCACTTCGGCGTCGCTGAGCAGATGCTCATTCATCGGCGATAACCTCCATTTTCTGTAGGATGAATTCATAGCCAATCACGTCCAACTCTCTGTCGTCGAACGGAGCTTGTAGGTGGGGAAATTGGACGATCTGCCAGCCGTCCACTACGGCGTCGTGTACGGTTGCGTAGGGCCAATCGGGTGCTGATTCAGCGTGGATTTCGGGCGCAAAACCCGCGACCGGCTCGATGAGTGTTAGGCCGATGATGTTGGACATGACGCTAGGGGTGCGCGCCTGCAAGTAGAGCAGGCGTTGGCGGGGCGCGTCCATTGGGGTTAGATCACTCCTGTAATGCGTAAATCGCTTAATATAGGACGGTCATGCGGTGCGGCCAATGACGCCTCTTGATAGTAGCTACCCTCTTCCTTAGCTTGCCCTGCCGCACGAAATTCTACTAAAGGAGAAAATATAAGGTGCAGTACAATACCCTAGGCCGCACGGGCGTCAAAGTGTCTTCCCTGTGCTATGGTACCATGGCCTTCGGCGGCGATGCGGACGAGGCGACTTCCGGGCAGATGTATCGCTACTGCCGCGAGTTGGGGATCAACTTCTTCGACACGGCCAATGTCTATTCCAACGGGCTTTCCGAGGAGATATTGGGCCGCTTGATCCAAGGCGAGCGCGACGACTTGGTAATCACTTCGAAAGTCTGCGGCGCGATGGGCGACGGCCCCAACGACCGAGGCTTATCGCGACGGCACATTGTACAGGCCGTAGAAGCCAGTCTCAGGCGGTTGCAGACGGACCGCCTCGACCTGTACTTCGTCCACAATTTCGACGAAGATACGCCGATAGAAGAGACCCTCGCCGCGCTCGACGATTTAGTGCGCAGCGGCAAAATCCTCTACCCGGCCGTCAGCAACTGGGCCGCTTGGCAAATTGCCAAATCCCTCGGCCACTGCGCCCGCGAGGGGCTGGCACCCTTTGCCTGCATTCAGCCCATGTACAGTTTGGCCAAGCGGCAAGTGGAGGTAGAAATCCTGCCACTGGCCCGCTCAGAGGGCTTGGGCGTGATTGCCTATAGCCCCTTAGGAGGCGGCTTGCTGACCGGCAAGTACGGGATTGACAAGCGGCCCGAGCGAGGTCGCCTCTTGCAGCAGGACAACTACATCAAGCGCTACGCCAACCCTGTGTTCTACGAAGTCGCCGAGCGCTTCGTGCGCTATGCCGGCGACCAAGACGTGCATCCGGCGACCTTGGCCGTCGCTTGGGTCATGGGGCATCGAGACGTGACCGCGCCGATCGTCGGCGGGCGCGACCTAGACCAGCTAAAGCCATCGCTCGCCGCGCTCGACTTTGCCATGTCGGCCGAGACGCGTTCCGAGGTGTCGGCGCTTTCGATTGCGCCACCGCCAGCCACCGACCGCGACGAGGAACTGTTTTAAAGGAGAAAAACATGAGACCCAACAAGCTGCGCGAAAAACTCAATGCTGGCGAGCCCACGCTAGGCACCCACATTCACACCACTTGGCCTTCGATCGTCGAGGCCCTAGGGCATACCGGCGAGTACGACTACGTGGAATTTGTCGCCGAGTACGGCCCCTTTGACCTGCACGACTTGGATAATCTCGCCCGCGCCGCCGAGCTATGGGACTTGGGAACGATGATCAAGGTAGATGCCGAAAACCGCGCTTATGTGTCTCAACGGGCTATCGGGTCGGGCTTTGGCAGCGTGCTCTTTGCCGATGTGCGCGACCCAGACGACGCGCGGGCCTGTGTGCGCTGCGTGCGCGCCGACGCGCCCGGGGACGAAGGCACCTATGGAGTAGCCATGCGGCGCATCGCCTATATGAGCTACGGCGGCACCCCAGAGTACGTCCAAGCACTGCGCGACGTGGTCGTGGTGTTGATGATCGAAAAAGAAAGTGCCGTCGCCGACCTAGAGGCCATGCTCTCGGTAGAAGGAGTCGAGATGGTTCAGTGGGGAGGGGCCGATTACTCCATGAGCGTCGGCAAGGCCGGCCAGCGCGGCGTGCCGGAAATTGCCGCGGCCGAAGAAAAGGTTTTTAAGACGGCCCTAGAGATGGGCGTCCATCCGCGCGCTGAGATCAACACAGCCGACGACGCCAAGCGCTTTCTCGACATGGGAGTGCGGCACTTCTGCATCGGCACGGATATAGCGGTGCTGTACGGGTATTGGCGCGATCAAGGCGAGGCCATGCGGCGGGCACTGGAGGGCGAGTAGGTTAGCGACGCTGGTGGTGGACTAACGATGAGGCCCGCCTTTGTCCGGCGGGCCTTTTTATGTCACCGCCGCCAGACGCTCGTCCGCAGCCCTTCGATGCCTTCGGCCAAGGCGCGGCGATAGAGCCACAAGTCGCCGCCATACGCTATGCAGCGGAAGCCTCGGCGCAGCATCTCCGTTCCTTCCTCAATGGTATTGACCAAGTAGCCAGCGGCTTTGCCTTGGTGCTCGCAGGCATCGACGACGCGGTCGAGGGCGGCGGTGAATTCGGGATGGTCAAACTGCCCGGGAATCCCCAAGAAGTTGCTCAGGTCAAAACCCCCTATCCACAGTATATCGATCCCATCTACCGCGGCGATGCGATCGACGTTTTCGAGCCCGGGGCGGTTTTCGATCTGAGCGATCAACAGGCCCTCGGTATTGGCGTGGTCGATCTTGCCGACAATGGAGCCTTCGGCGAAGTGGTCGTGGGCGATTTGAAAGGCTGCGCCGCGCTGGCCAATGGGCGGGTACTTGCCCGACTGCACGATGACCTCGGTTTGCTGTGCATCGCTAATCATCGGCACCATGACGCCTCGGGCACCCACGTCGAGGACGCGGGCGATGAAGTGATATTGGGTCGCCGGCACTCGCACAAACGGCTCGATGTGGTCGGCGTTGGTGGTGGCGATCAGGTCGCGCACCGTCTCGACGCTCCAGCCGGTGTGCTCCATGTCGTACATAATGAATTCAGCACCAGCCTCGGCAGAGAGGCGGGCAATGCCCGGAGTGCAAAACTCGAAGGTCATAGTGCCGATAACCGTGCCGCCCTCTTTGAGGGTGCGTTTGACTTTGTTGGGTTTCATCCGATAGCTCGATAGCGGAGGGGATGGGTCTCCTCAGCCAGTTTTTCTGCTCCCTGCAAGGTCTCGGCGCTGACTATCGAGGCAAGAACCAGCAGGCCATCGTAGCCACGGATCTGGTCGGGGCGCAGCTCAGTGGTGTTTTCCGCTAGAAACTCCCACTCGACCTTTGGGGCTTCATCGAGCAGGTCGAGACCAATATCGCCGAAGCCGAGGGTACCGTCGTCCTTGAGAAAGTCGCGGGTGACGCCTATGCGAAAGGTTGTAGTCATGGCGACAAACAAGATAGGGCCTGACGGACAGCTATCAAGGGGAGAGGTGGGCTGTATCGGGCAGGTATCACATTGTCTGCGATTAGATACAGAAAAACGACTACACAACGGCGATCCAGCCTAAAGAAAAAAGGTGGTTCGCATTTTGCTTATCTGCTCCTGTGGCTTACTTTTCACCCTAATCGAGGAGCAATACTGGGATGGCCCCTGAAACATCTGAGATAACCACCCGCGACGTGTTGCAGCAGATCAACCGCCGCTTGGAACTGATTGAAAGCGATGTGCGAGCCGTCAGCGAGAAGCTGGACGTATCGGTTCAGACGCTACGCGATGAGAATGCCGCGTCGGATAGGAAGCGAGAGGTATCGTTTCAGACGCTAAATGATAAGATCGACACGTCAGTTCAGACGCTGCGCGATGAGAATGCCGCGTCGTATCAGGGTCTGAATGATAAGATTGATGCTTCGGTTCAGACGCTGCGCGATGAGAATGCTGCATCGTATCAGGGTCTGAATGATAAGATTGATGCTTCGGTTCAGACGCTACGCGATGAGAATGCCGCGTCGGATAGGAAGCGAGAGGTATCGTTTCAGACGCTGAATGATAAGATCGACACGTCGGTTCAGGTTCTGGATGAGAAGCGGGAGGCGTCGGCTCAGACGCTAAATGATAAGATCGACACGTCGTCCCAAGTGCTAAATGATAAGATCGACACGTCGGTTCAGACGCTAAATGATAAGATCGACACGTCGGTTCAAAAGCTCCACGAGAAGATCGACACCTGTTTCCGCTGGACCATCGGCATCGTACTAGCTAGCTGGCTGTCCACCATGGGCGCGATCCTGTTCAAAGGCTTGTAGCCCCCTTCCTCCCAACTCCCTGCGATTACCTATACAACGGCCTCGCTAGTCGTGCCGCAGATCCTCGCGCTCCATCCACAGGCGCAAGATGCGCGGCGATTGTCGCAGATAGTAGAGATAGGGACGGTCCTGCCAGTGCTTTTTGGCGGTGCGCTTGTTGTCGTGGGGGTGCATGTTGTACTTCCCCCGATAATCGACGACAGTCTTCTTGTGGTTGTCGAGGGCGATGGTCAGAATGCGCTGCGGCAGCTTGGCCGGGTAGGTTAGCTGCATCGACCACACCGACCGCTCGCCTTCCGAGCAGCGCCGGGCATACGAGGCAGCGCAGTGGTGCATGACGCGCCCTTCGGCTAGCAGGTCGAGCGCGGTATGCAGCTCGCGTATTGACCAACGCACGCGCTCGCCCGAGAAGGCATCTTCTTCCTCCCACTCGAATTCGCGAAAACCAGACGCCTCCCACGCATCTTCCTCGCCGAGGGCGTAGTCGTCGGCGTTGAGGTCGCCGTGCCACTCGTCGACCAAGCGCAGCAGCTTGATGATGCTGCGGCCCTTCATCGAAAAGTTGGGCTGAGCCGGCGGCCCTTCAATGAACTGGCCGTTGGGGCCGGGCGATTGCTGGGGCACGAATTTCTGGTAGTGGATATAATCGACAATTGGGCCGATGTAGGTGGGTTCCAGCATGGGTTGGTTGGCAAAAAAGAGCATCACTGTCTCCCAGAACGGCTCGTCTCGCTGGTAGTCCTTCAGCCGCGTGGATAAAACGGCCCAACTCGCGTGTCCGCCCATGCCGGCGAATTGCGCCCAGCGCAGGGCGCGCGAAATCGGCCAGCGCCGATTGGCGGTGGGAAAAAGGTGCGCCATGCGCTTGGTCAGCCGTAGCGGCAGGTCGGCCTTGCGGATGTTCTGGCCGATGCCGATGTGCTTGAACCACTCCTGCTCGCGGTGCGCTATCGGAAGGTCTCCTTGGAGGAAGGCGGTGTCCATAAAAGGCGGCACCTCGTAGCGGGCTAGTAGATACCGGGTAAGGCTGCGGAACTGCGCCCGAGGGCTGAGGAGGTCGGTGCGCCATTCTTCGACGGGCCGGAGCCAGTCGCCGTAGTGGCGGGCGAGTTGCCCAAGGGCATCCTCGTAGTTGTTGCCCTCTTCGCGCGTCCGATTGAGGAATCCCGTTTTGAGGCCGAGGAGGTCGGCGCGTCGCTCTACGTGTTTGAGCAGGCGGTAGAGGGCTTGACGGCGCTGAGGGTCCTCGGCCGCGGCGAAGAGCACGACGAGCTTCCGGCTGAGCGGATACATCTCATCTGGAGGGATTTCGCCGCGGAAGGCCCGGTCGATAAGGCGGGCGCGCCCCGGGGTGTGGCTGCGGCCGGGGTGCGGCGCGACCGGCCGCAAGGTGTCGGCGGCGAGTTGGCGCTCGATTGCGAGTTGATTCCCGGTTTTGTCGCGCTGGATCGCTAGGCCGTTTTTGCGGCACCAGATGATATAGCTCGAAAGGGACGGGAAGCCGAGCGTTGTGGCGTAGTGCCGGAGGGCGTCGTCAAACACTGGCCGAGCCGATGCAGTCTTCATGGACACTTTCCTGAGAAGAGTTAATAAAGTAAAAGGCGCGGAAAGAGCGTAATCATGTCAACGAGAAAATCTCGGCGCGGCCTCGTCCGGTTCTGATTTTGCGGAAAGTGGGTGCTGAGTTCCTTCATCAGTGGGAGCTCGCGCATTAGATGTAGAAAGCGGCTACACAACAGCGATTCCGCCAGATAAAAAAGGTGGTTTGCATTTTGATTATCTGCACCTGTCGCTTACTTTTCACCCTGTAATCAAGGAGCGATACTGTGATTGATGCATCAGAACGCAGTCTGCTCAGTGAATACGACGCGACTGTGCGCGACTTCCACGGCAAGATTGGTGCTTATTTCCGCTGGACCATAGGCATCGTATTAGCTGGCGAGTTGTCCGTCATGGGCGCGATCCTGTTCAAAAGATCCTTGTAGCCGACTCTTATTCCCGGTTCCTGCGGACCGAAGGGCTAAGTCGAAACATAGAGGAGAGGAATTATGACGATCTTTAGGCCGCTATTCTCACTGCTCATAATAAGTTCGAGGCCTTTATGGGGGCAAGAGATCGAGATAGGACTTCAACCTGTGAAACTAGGGGTGACGGTAGAAGACTATAAAGAGATTATTGAAAAAGACAAAACCTATTTGAGAATCTGCACATTTCTAAATAAAAAAGAAAAGGTATATGTTAGGCATGTATTGGACAGAGAGCTGAAATCTATAAGTGGAAAAATAAAAATAGTAAAAAACAGTAATAAAAGCCCTGAAGGAGTAGACTATATAATGAATGTAAAGGTGATAAAACGCAATGATCTGCAACTGAATCCGAATGTGAAGTATTTCATAACCCGTCTACCTACATGGGGAGCTGATAAATCAGATAGGTCTATAGGCAAGGAGCCAGGGATCTTATCACTAATAGAGTTAGTACACGTAAAAACTAAAAGAGCAATAACAAAGTGGTATTCTTACTGCAAAATTAGCTATAAAGAGGGCGTTTTAATGTTAGATGAGCCATTTATAGAGGAGAAGCTAAGAACGAAGATAATAAAAATATTCAGTGGAGGGCTTAATATTAAGCATGATTAAAAGCGGCTGAATTAGAGGTCGCCTCATTGATCCTGTATGAATTGACCTCGCCAGACACCACTAATCGAAGGCTACGAAACGATTTTTATAATATACGGATGATGAACGATGAGACAGTTTTTATATATAAGTTTTTTTCTGGTAGTATCGTTCTTGATCCATCTGGCTTCATTTATGATCGATTTTGATACTAAGGACCGTAATCAGGTTAAAGTATTTAGAGCTTGGTACTACGACCCAGTTACCATAGATGTTAAAAAATACTCAGTAATCGCACCCGACTCTGAAGTAAGAATGGAGAAAAGCAGCAGTCCGGCGTTCTCTCTTCCTGATAGTGAAGAAGGATTGGCCGGAGATAATCAGATAAGTGAACGCGAACATTTTGATATTTTAGACTATGCTCACGACCTGACTAGTCATCTTGCATTGAAGGAGTATCAATCAACCAGCGGAAAAGTAATAGACAGTATAGATATTGATTCTTTGCTTTTTGCAGGTGAAATTAAAAAATACAATGAAAAGGAAGATTATATTAGACATCCTATAAAACTGAAGTCTGATAAGGCTTTAAGAGACAAGGCACGCGAAATAGTAGAGAAATCAATTGTGGCCATGGGAGGAAGAGATGCTTTATTAAAGATAAAAACTGTGCAAACGAAGGTATGGATTAAAGCTCATGAACATGTCGAGATAGTGCATGGGAATACAGATGATCCAATCTTTATTGTTAGTAATTTTGCTCCGTACTATTATCCTGTTGAAATATGGGAAAATGATAAATGGATGAGGTCTTTGTCTAAGCCTTACAATATAGGAACCTCTGATCAAGTTTTGTTTTTACGAATTTTGACCTTCTGTCTGTTTTT
>VXOR01000053.1 GCA_009840005.1 Gemmatimonadota bacterium | reverse complement strand
GCCTTTAGCAACCTGTTAGACGAAGCCGAATAGGGACATCGCGTAACGTCCGTGACTTGCTGATGTTACGTATTGTACGTGGTCGTCCCCGTAGAATCCCGTCGGCTGAATGAGCCGGGTAGCGTGGGCACCCACAAGAGGTGCCCCTACACCTACCGATGCGTAACATCCGTTATCTAAATCGCGCATTCTTCAATCCCGTGAAATCCCTCTTCCTCATTAGCTTGCCCCTCGTACTCGGCGGCCAGCCGGCCAACGCCCAGCCGCACATCTACACTATCGGCTTAGTCTTTACCGATCTCGTCGACCGAGAAGTCCTGCCCGTCCACCTCGCCGAGCAACATCCCCGCCTGATGCGAGAAATCGAGCGAGCGATCAGAGACATCTTTACTGACTTGGGCCGCTTTCGCGTCGTGCGCTTGCGGAGCATCCGTGAGGCCCGCGATCCCACAGGGCAAAAACCCATCGATTACATCGCCCATTTCATTCTCAACAAAGCCCATAAAACATACCACAACCAAGTCATTCATTACTACGAAAATTTGGGCCTATTAGACGATGGAGGACCAAGCGAAGACCAGACTTACACGGTGATTTCGCTGCCTTCCATCATCTGTCAACTCGAAGTCAAGCTGGTGGACCCGCACCGCGACAAAATTTTCTGGTCGGACTTGCGCGACTCTTCAGCCGTGATACCTTATGACCAACAGCTATTCCTTTATAATACTTGGAAGTATCCAGGCACATCGCATCCTGGTTTGACGCGCGCTTTCCTAGCCGATCTTCTCCGCTTGCAAATGGCCGATTCCGCCACAGAACGCGCATTGAACGTCGCCGAGCGTTGGTTCATCTCCAAGCCCAGCAGCGACCTCGCCGTTGCCCGAGGGGTGTTAAAGGGACTAGCGGACAATCTAGCGCCCGACCTAGACGCGAATTTGCCGCTAGAGGGCCGCATCTCAGCCCTATTGTCCGAACGAAAAGGCAAACCCCACGTCCAGCTAAACATCGGTGCTCGGCACGGTCTAATGAAGCGAATGCGGTTCGATGTGTGGCGACCTAGGCCAGCGCAGCAGAAAGTCGGGCAAATAGAGGTGGTTGACGTGGATTCCACTACAGCCATCGCTCGGCTGCGAAAGCTCGATAAAAAGCTTAAAAAACGCGGAGATGGCCTACAGGTTCAAGACCGGGTCATTTCCCCCAAACGTCCTTAGAGGAGGTCGCTATGAGTAAGAAATGGGTCTCCACGCGCTTTGCTTCGCCCACTCAAGATTTTGATCTCGACAGTATGGTCCGCCGCTTGCGCCGGGGCTTCTTTATCGCCTTAGGCTCTGCGGCGGCCCTCCTGCTCATCGTCGTTGCGATCAACCCCTTTAAGGAGGAAGAGAAGAAGGCACCCCGGCCCATGACGACCAAGTTCATCAAGCGCGAGCCGCGCCTAACCAAGCCGCTGGAGCTGCGCAAAATTCCCCAGCCCAAGCGTCAGCTTGCGCGCCGCGAAGTCCAGCTAGCGCAAGCGCGCATGGATCAAGTCCAAGCCACAGCCTCGTTCAACACCCGCAGTCTCATCGCCGGCGTCGGCGGCTCGGGCATTCGCCTGTCTGGGCAGTCTGCTTTCAGCCCAACGAGTACGATGACCATAGAGCCTAAGCTGACGGCAGCGGCCGTAACCAGCACCCGCACCTCCGAGCACAAAATCGACATGGGTCTGGAGATGCTCGACGTCAACAACATGGACACCGGTCGCTACCGCGCCATTATTGTCCAAGACGCCACGGACAAGCAGGCCATAAAGGGCTTTGTCAAGTTTGCCACAGTCGTGTCCGGGCGGTCATTAGCCGGTAACGCTGGGCTCAATGTCAAAACCCTTGATCGGCTGCGCGATGTGATCAACGAATACACTGGCCTCAAGGCCGAATTCCTCGGCCGCGTCACGTTCGACGACCCGCGCCTGATGGAAATACCCATCATCCTGCCGCACGGCTCGCCCAACGAGACCGAAATGGCCAACTACGCTCAGTACCTAATCTCGGGTGGCTTTACGTTTAGCGGGCTCCACGGCGAAGCACTGGAAAAGTACGGCGGCCTAGTCCGTGGCAAGGACTTCTGGTCCGAGCGTCTGCCGGAGGATCACCCCATCTATACTGCCTTCTTCGACCTAGATGGGGGCATGCCTTTTGGCTATAGCCCCTCGTTGGGACAGGGTAAGGCAGGCGTTAGGACATGGAACTATCTGATGGGCCATTATGTTAAAGGTAGGTTAGTGAGCGCCACGGCCGGCCAGACAGGGGGCTGGGGCTGGCAAAACGACACGCGCGGCGGAGACTCGACCCGCCAGCTACAGTTGGCGGTTAACATTATCATATATGCCCTGACTCAGGAAGGGTCAATTACCCAACGCCTCATGCAGATGGTCAACTAGCTTTTTGCTGCAAAGCCAACTCCAAAGCAGGTGTCAGGTCTAACTCTTGACACCTGCTTTCACTTTAAGCCGCCCATGTCCAAGCTCGCCCTAGCAAGCCTCTGCGTCAGCCTATTGAGCTGCGCCGCACAACAGGCCGAGTACTACATCGACCAACTCGATGATCCTCGGCGTCAAGTCCGCCTCGACGCCAGCCACACCTTAGTGCAACTAGGCGGCGCAGCCGTCGAGCCTTTGCTGGACCAAGCAACTGCTGGCAGCGATAGCCTGCGCTACATTGCCGCGCAAATCCTCGGCCAAATCGGCGACCGGCGCGCCACCCCCTTCCTCAAATCGCTCCTCCGCGACAACAACCGCTATGTCCGAGAACAGGCCGTCCGCGCCCTCGGCCAGCTCGACGACTCCCGCCTCCACACAGCCTTAGCCAGCGTCCTTGCCGACGACTCAGTCCCGGATGTGCGCGGCGCAGCAGCTTGGAGTTTGGGCAACCTCCGCGACACCACAGCCGTGCCTTCTCTGGTGCGCGCCTTGGCGGATACCATCCCCTCGGTGCGCCGACAGGCCCTCGCCGCGCTTCAGTTTCTGTGGACGCCAGCGTCCGAAGCAGCGGCCCTCGCCGCGCTGCGCGACCGCGACGACAACGTGCGCTACATCGCCGCGCAGCTATTGGGACACCACCGGACGCATCGCGCCCTCGACGCGCTGTGCCTCGCCTTGACCGACGACAACATATGGGTCCGCGCAGAAAGCGCCCGCACCCTCGGCCGCATCGGCGACACCACAGCCGTGAGGCCGCTAGAGCGCATGTTCGCCGAGCGCGACGGCCCCGACCACGAGGCCGCAAAAGAGGCATTGCAACTGCTCACGGGCCTGAACTACGCGGTCGCCCCCTAATTTGCGCGTCTTTCTCCTGTTTTACGGCGCGCTGCTATGCGCTCTCCCCTTGCGCGCCCAGCCCCGATTTAGCGACCAAACCGCTGCCGCTGGCATCACCTACCGCAATGTATTTGGCGGACAAGAAAAGCACTACATCTTAGAATCCCACGGCAGCGGCGCAGCCTTCTTCGACCACGACTCCGACGGCGACCTCGACCTCTACATAGTCAACGGAGCCACCTTTGCCACGTACCGCAACCGCTCGGGGCCGGGCAACGCGCTCTACCGCAATCGCGGCGACGGCACTTTTGCGGAAATCACCCGAGAAGCTGGGGTCGGTGACGCTGGTTGGGGCGGCGGCGTAGCCGTGGGCGACATCGACAACGACGGCCGCCCAGACCTCTACGTGACCAACTACGGAGCCAACGTACTCTACCGCAATCGCGGCGGCGACCGCTTTGCCGATGCGACTCAAGAAGCGGGCGTTGGCGGCGATCAATACAGCGCCAGCGCGGCTTTCTTCGACTACGACCGCGACGGCGACCTCGACCTGTACGTGGCCAACTACGTCGTCTTCGACGCCGAAAACCTGCCAGCCACGCCCAAACTCTGCACCTTTTTCAGCGGCCTCCAAGTCTATTGCGGCCCTAAAGGCTTAGTCGGCGCGCCGGATGTGCTCTACCGCAACGACGGCGGCGGTGCATTTACTGACGTCACCCAAGCGTCGGGCGTGGCGGCTGCCAACCGCTATTACGGCTTGGGCGTGGTGCCGGTCGATTACGATTCCGATGGCGATAGCGACCTCTTTGTCGCCAACGACGAAACTCCCAACGTGCTCTTCCAAAATCAAGGCGACGGCACCTTCCAAGACATCGCCCTCATTGCGGGCGTGGCGTACAACGGCGACGGCGACGTCGAAGCCGGCATGGGCGCAGACTTTGGCGACTACGATCAAGACGGCGACCCAGACCTGTACGTGACCCACTTTTTTACCGAGACCAATACGCTCTACCGCAACGAGGGCGGCGTGCGTTTCTCCGACGTCACGACTACGGCTGGCCTCGCCGCAGCCACAGTAGAGATGTTGGGTTGGGGAACGCGCTTTTTTGACTACGACAACGACGGCCGCCTCGACCTATTCGTCGCCAACGGCCACGTATATCCGCAGGTTGATCAAGCCGCAACCGGCACCACCTATCGCCAGCTCAATCAGCTCTTTCGCAACGAGGGCGGAGGTCGCTTCGCTCCGGTGTCAGTCGGTCTTGAACTGGCTCAGGCCAAAGTCAGCCGCGGCACTAGCTTTGGCGACTACGACGACGACGGCGATATCGACCTCTTCGTCGTCGAGCTCAACGATGCGCCGACTCTGTTGCGCAATGATGGAGGAAATGCGGGAAACTATCTCGTGGTGCAGGTCTTGGGCCGCGAGGACAATCGCGACGGAATCGGCACTCGCGTCAGTCTGCAAGCGGCCGGCAATCACCAGTGGCGCACGGTCAACGGCGCAGCCAGCTACCTCTCACACAGCGACTTGCGCTCCTACTTCGGCTTGGGCGCGACGCCAACCATCGACCGCGTCGAAATCACCTATCCCAACGGCAGCACCTACGCGATCGAAAACGTGCCCGCCAACAAGCTCTTAGTCGTCCGCCAAGGGCAGGGGCACGCCCTCCTCGAACTAGGCGCAAATCCTTTTTAACGATCAACCCGCGCTGTGCTCGGCCCGCACCCGCTCAATCTCAGCGAGCCGCTCCTGCGCGGCAAAAAATTCGGGATGGAGTTTGAGGAGCTGTTCAAAGACCGCAGCGGCCTTGTTGACGTACCCGAACTCTAGGTGGAGCAGCCCCACGTTGTAGCTGGCCTCCGGTGAGCGCGGCGACCGGCTCGCGGCCCGTTTGAGGCTGGCTAGCCGGCCCTCGTATTCTTTGAGCTTGGCAAAGACCTGCATTAGCTCCTGGCCCTCGTCGCTACGGCCCTGCTTGAGGTAGAGTTGGGCCAAGCTGTAGTGGGCACCCGCGTGGCCGGGGTCGCGCTTTATGGCCTCCAAGTAGTAGGTAGCGGCCTGTTCCTCCTGCCCTAACTTGGCTGTCACCGTGCCCAAGCGATGATAGGCGTTGGCGTGAGCCGCATTTTTGAGCAGGGTTTGGTGAAAGTAACTCCGCGCTGCTTCGAGCTTGCCTTCCTGCTCGCTGATAACGCCTAAGTCGTAAAACGCGCCCGCCGTCTCGACGCCGAGATCTATCGCTCGCCGATAGGCCACCCTTGCTTCTTCATATTGGCTCAAGGCCATGTAGCTTTCGCCCAAGTTCGCGTACACCCGCCCTTCGTCTGGGTGGTCCGCGAGGGCGCGCTGGTACTCGGCAATGGCTTCGCCCGGGCGGTGCTGCAAGTGATAGACCCTCCCCAAATTGGCCCGAGCTTGCAGGAAGGTCGGTATCAAGCGCACAGCTTCCTCGTACTGAGCCGCGGCCTCTGCGTAGAGACCCTGTTGATGGTAGAGATAGCCAAGATTGTAGTAGATCGCCCCAAAGTCGGGCCGCAGCCCCAGTGCCTTCTTATAGCTATCCTCTGCCGCTAAAAAGCGGCCCAATCCGTCGAGCGAAACGGCGAGGCCAATCCGCGCTTCAAAGTGCTCGGGGGCCAGCACCAGTGCCTGTTCAAAGTGGGGAATCGCCTCGGCAAAGCTCTCTACAGCCGCGTACGTCGCGCCCAGTTTGCTATGAGCTTGGGTGAGGTCTGGATGAAGTGCAATGGCCTGCTGGTAGAAGCGGGCCGCTTCATCCATCTGGCCTTTACTAAACAAAAGGTCGCCTTGTTCGACGGCTTTTTGCGCGGCATCTGCCCGGTACTGCAAATACCAGTACGAGCCGCCCAAGCCGAGAGCAATCACTAGC
Source organism: Gemmatimonadota bacterium (assembly GCA_009840005.1). Next base: position 33,084 of record VXOR01000053.1, on the reverse strand, counting down.
GCGGCTGCCCACAAATAAAAGAAGCGACGGCGCGGCACTTGCTCGCGGTTCTTTTTGCTACGGGTCATCAGTGAGTTTTACTAGCGGGGGGAACACTTGGGCATAGGATCCGTCGCACCGACCGCATCTAGCGCATCACTGCGAATGTATAGACGACCACTTCAAATCCTGTCCATCCCACGAATCCCATAAATCACAGTCCTACTGCCGGACGACCTCTATCCCGGTCATGATCTGATCTTGGCCCCAAGTTCCTCCGAGCCGCAGCGAACTCGACGCGATGGAGCCGGTGATCGTGCCTTCGTCTTGGGTGAAGGCATAAACCGTCTTCGCATTGAGGTAGCGCACCTCCAAGGTGATCTGGTCGGGATCGTCGGGCTGGAGGATGTCGATTGCCTGGAAGAAATCGTTGCGCCCCTCGCCATAAACCAACGTGGCAGACACGGTAACTTTTTTAGGGGAAACCCGCGCAATACTCATCGAAACGGGGCGATCTTGTCCGCTGATGCCATTGGATAGAGCAAAATTCCCGGTGCCCTCGTATTCGCCGACCCAAGCATCGGCGTAATCGGATGTCGGTTGAACGGCTTCATCCGAACCGCAACTCAGGGTGGTCAACAGGCCCGCTAGGGCCAACCATGTCCATTGTTTCATTGCGCGTACCTCCACAAAATTTTCGTTCGGCAAAAGTATAGGGCACAACGCAACGAGAATCAACCATTTTGCGCGGTCGCCACTCGCCAATTCTCCCCTCAGTTCGTACACTATGCGTTGCAAAATGTATCCACTGCCAAAGACGCCAACGCGCCTAAGTATCGCGCTCGCCACCCTGTTGGGCTGCGCCTCCGAGCCACCCCTTCCCGCGCAGAGCGCCCAGCGCTACGAACAAGCCCGCCAACACCTAGCGGCCGGCCGTTTGGACTCCGCCACTCACATGCTCGAAGCACTCGTCCAGCGCGATACCCTGCACTACGAGGCCGCACTCGCGCTCGGGCAAACCTATTTGCGGCAAAAGCACTACCAACAAGCTGTGTCTCCGCTCGCCCGTGCGCAAAAGCTCGCGCCTGAGCGCATCGAACCTCGATTGCAGTTGGCCCAAACTCTGAGCAAACTCGGACGTCAAGCCGAAGCCCGCACCCTTTTCGACTCCATAGTGACGGCCTTCCCCGGCAACGCGGTCGCCTGCATGGCATACGCCGACCTCCTAATGACGCAAGACCAACCCGACGCCGCGGGGGCCCTCGCCCAGTACGAAGCCATCCTCGCCGTCGATCCCAAGCACTACCGAGCGCGCTCGGGCAAGGCCGCCTCGCTTTTGCGCTTGGGCGATTTTGCTGGTTCTGCCGTCCGTCTCGACAGCTTGCTCGACGCGCGGCCGGACGACGTGTATCTATCCTTCCTCTTGGGCGCGGCCTATCACCACTTGCGCCAATATCCCGAGGCCGTCGCCGCGTACAAGCGCGCCATCGACGTGCTGCCTCCGGCCTCGCCGCAGCGCACCGTGCGCCAGTGGAACCTACGGCTGGCCTATATCGAGGCGTACGGCACCTACCCGGGCGACCTCGAACCAGCCCATCAAATCGGCTTGGCACCGCTAGCCGAGGCATCGCCGGTGCGCTTTACCGATGTGGCCGCAACGGCTGGCGTCGGCAAGCGCGATCGGGGGCGCGGCGTGGCGTGGCTCGACTACGATACCGACGGATATCCGGATATCTTCGCCGCGGGCATCCAAGCCCCGCACGCACTATACCGCAACGACGGCAACGACCGCTTTGCCGACGTATCTACCGCAGCCGACCTCGCAGACCCGCGCGGCGGCTGGGCGGCCATTGCCGCAGACTACGATGGCGACGGTCATCCAGACCTCTTTACCACCCGCGAGGCTTGGGAAGGTCTCGCGCCCAACTCGCTTTACCGCAATCAGGGCGATGGAACCTTTCGCGATGTCGCGCCCCAAGCCGGAGTCGCTGGTACGGACGACAGCTTCATGGCCGTCTGGACCGACTACGACAACGACGGCCTGCCAGATTTGTACGTGGCCTCGGGCATCACCGGCAGCGGCCGGCCCAACCGCCTGTACCACAACCAAGGGGACGGCACCTTTGCCGACCGCGGCGAGCAGGCTGGTGTAGCCTATCGCGGCAAAACTCTCGGCGTGACCTGCGGCGACTACGACGGCGACGGCGACAGCGACCTCTACGCCATTGACGTGGCCGCCCCCAACCACCTCTACCGCAACGACGGACAGATCTTCCGCGACATCACTGCCGAGGCTGGCGTAGCCAAGCCGGGCGAGGGCAGCTACGTGGGTTTTTTCATTGACGGCGACGGCGACAGCGATCTCGACCTCTTCGTCTCGGCCATGAACTTCTACGAGGACATCGTGCAGTCGCAGGTCACGGGGCTGGCCTTGCGCCCGACCCGCGCCTATCTGTATCGCAACGACGGGACGACCTTCCGCGACATCGCCTCTCAGCAGGGGCTAGCCCGCTCCTTTGGCTCGATGGGCGCGGGCTATGGCGACATCGACTACGACGGTCTAATCGACATCTACCTGACCAACGGCGGCCCGATAATGGCGCGCTTTGAACCCAATACGCTGTTCCACAATCGCGGCGACCGCTTCGCCGACATCACGGCCGCGGCCGACGTCGGCAATCCAGGCAAGGGGCACGGCGTGGGTTTTGCCGACTACGACCTCGACGGCGATCTCGACCTCTATACCGCAGTCGGCGGCCACTACCCAGGCGACCTGTGGGCCAACAGCCTGTACCGCAACGAGGGCCACCACAACCACTTTCTCGGCGTGGATTTAGGGCCGCAAGCCATCGGCGCGCAATTGCGCCTGCGCGCTCAAGACCTACTCGGGGTCGTGGAGATCAGCAGCGGTCCGGGATTTGGGTCGTCCAACAGCTTGTCCCCGGCCCTCGGCTTGGGGACGCGAACCCGAGTCGATACCCTTGAAATCCGCTGGCCCACCGGTACGCAGCAAGTGTACGCGGATCTGGAAATCGACCGCTTCCACCGCTTTGCCGAGCAACCCTGAGATGACGTGGCAACTGCTCTGCGCGGCATTCGCGCTCGTCTCCTGCGCCTCCGAACCAGCACCAGCACCGGTACCGGATCCCGTCGATCACCTCGCCCGCGCCCGTGCTCACTTTGCGGCGACCCGCTTTGAAGAAGCGGCCGCGGCCGCCCGCGCCGGGCTAGCCCTCGACTCGACGAACGCCGACCTCCACAATGTGCTGGCCTCGTCCCATGCGGCTCAGGGCCGCTACGCGCTGGCCATAGAATCCCTCGAAACAACCGTCCGCCTCAAACCCGATTTCGCCATGGGCTTTGTGAACCTCGGCGGAATTTACACCAAGCTAGGCCAGTACGATCGCGCCGACACCTATCTCCAGCGCGCCGTCCAGCTCAATCCCAACAACTCACCAGTGCGCCGGCGCTTGGGCGAGCTGTACTTGGCCACGGGCCGCTACGCCGAAGCCACCCGCGAACTGCTCGAAGCCCTGCGCTTGTTTTCCAACGACGCCACGCTTTACTACTACCTCGGCCAAAGCCTCGCCGCTGAGGAACGGCAGGCCGAGGCCTTGGAGGCCTTTCAGCGCGCCACCTTGCTCGACATCGGCTTTGCCGACGCTTTCTATCGCCTCGCCACCCTCGCCCGCAAGGTCGGACGCGACACCTTGGCGCAGCACGCCCTAACGAGTTTTGCACACCTGCAAACGCTCAGCGGCAAGGAAGTCAAGCGACTGCGCGCAGCCATCCTCAACGCGCCCGAAGAAGCCGCCCACCACTACAACCTCGGCCTGTTCTTCGTCCAGCACGGGTACTTTCCCCAAGCCGAAAACAAACTCGACCGGGCCGTCGCCCTGCGCCCCGGGGATCTCGATCTGCTCAACCGCCTCGCCGGGGACCTCCTGAAGCTGCAACAGCCCGAAGCTGCACTGCGCTACTTACAGGTCGCCCTCGATCAAGACCCAGCGTACTTTCCCGCCTTGCTCAACGCCGGCCACATCGCTGGCCAACTCAGACGCTACGACGAGGCCATCGCCTACTGCCGCCGAGCGGTTGCAGTGCGCCCAGACGATGCCGAAAGCTGGTACCTCCTCGGCTTGGGCCTGTTCAGCAATGGGGAACGCACCGCCGCCGAACAGGCGTTGGACCGCAGCCTAGCGCTGAGTGCGGACGATGCTGCGCTGCACACTAAGACCCAGCAACTGCTCAACACCCTGCAACAGCAATCCACAGGAACACCGTGATCGCACTGCTTGCATTCTTTTTCCCACTCGTCCTCACTCTCGCTTGCAGCCAGTCAGACCCCCGCGCCGAGGCTTGGTCCCAATACTACCAAGCCGGACGCGCAGCCCTCGGCCAGAGCCGCTTTGACGAGGCCGAACAAGCCCTAGCCCACGCCCTAACGCTAGCCGAAACCTTCCCCCCCGACGACCCGCGCTACAGCCGCACCGCCCACCAACTCGCTCAACTCCACGTCGTGCGCGGCGAACTCGCGCGGGCCGAAAGCCTCTACCAACACTTGCGCGAACGGCAAATGGCCCTCCCAGACGATCATCCCGACAAAGTGTTGACGCTCGACAAGTTAGGCGACACCTATCGGCTCCAGCAACGACCGACCGAGGCCGCTGCGCTCTACGACCGCGTCCTCTCCTTCCAACAGGCCCACCGAGGCGATGAAGAAGTCGCGGAGACCATGCAGAAGTTATCCGACCTCTACCGAGCACAGGGCGACCGCACCACAGCCGATTCCCTCGCCCAGCGCACCCATGCCCTGAACCTCCGCGCCCGCGCCCATGCCCTGTTCCTTCAAGGCCACTACCAACGGGCCGCGCCCCTGTACCACAGTGCGCTGGCCCTGCAAGCGGGCGACCATCCCGACTTGGCCCGCACTTGTTACTACCTAGGCCGCCTGTACGACGCGCAGGATCGCTATCGACAGGCCGAGCACTTCTACCGGCGTGCCTTAGCCGCATCCCCTACCAGCGATCCCGACCAAGTTGGCGCAGCACTCGCCGACCTACTTGCTCGCGCCACATCCGACCCACCCTAAAGACCACAGGAGTCCCTTTATGAACCGCCCCCCCACAGAGTTCAAACGCATTGCCGCTGACGATCTCAGAACCTTTGGCACGGCCTGCCTCCGCGCCGCTGGCATGTCCGCTGCACACGCCGCGCAGTTAGCCGACCTGCTGACCAATTCGGATTTGCGCGGCGTGCGCTCGCACGGCACCCGCGCCCTGTACGGGTATTGCCACACGATCCGCGACAAAAAGGCCAACCCCGACCCAGACATCCGCATCCTGCGCGAAAGCGACACCCACGTCTTTGTCGATGGCGATGGTAGCCTCGGATACGCGCCGACCATGCTCGCCACCGAACGCGCCATCGCCAAGGCCAAGGAAAAGGGCCTCGCCATCGGCGCGGCCTGCCACATTGGGCACTACGGCTCAGCCGGACACTACGTGCGCCGCGCCATGGCGGAAAACTGCGTGGGCTTCTCGGTGCAAGCGGCCTATCCCCAATACTACCCCAGCAACGACGGCAAGCGCGCCGCCCACTACGGCAACCCGCCCTTGTGCTTTGGCCTGCCCGGACAAGAGGGGCCACCAGTAGTGCTCGACGTAGCCACTTGCATCCTCGCCGACTACCAACGCGGCGAGCAGATCGAAGCCATTGAAGAGCTGATCCCGGCGGCCTTCTTCAAGTCTATGGGCTACACCGCAATCGCCACCCTGCTCGGCGGAGCTTTTGTCGGCCAAGGCGGCGACCGCGCCCGCGAGATCGCCGCGCAATGGCCGGCCGCGCGCATGGGCAGCCTCATCCTCGTCCTCGACTTGGGCCTCTTCGCGCCCACTCCGCAAGTGCGCCACGGCGTCGATGAGTTGGTGCGCCTAGCAAGCGAGCAGATGATCCCGCTGCGCGGGTACGACGAAGTCACCCTGCCTGGCACGCCTGAACACCGCAACGAGGAAGCGTACGCACGCGACGGCATTCCCATCGGCTTAGAAGACGTCGAGCGCCTAGCCGAGTGCGGCCGGGCCTTTGGCGTTGTGCCCTCGTGGCTGGACTAACGCCGCGTCGATTTCTACCTTAACGAACCGCAAAAAGGAGAAATTCTATGAGCCTGACGTGCGAGCGCCACGCCGAGCTAAAGCGCTATGCCATCCAACTGCGCCGCCTAGTCGTCGAGTCGGTACACCACGCTGGAGCCGGCCACTTAGGCGGCCCGATGTCCGCGGCCGAATTACTCGTCGCCCTTTATTTCGCCGAGCTGAACATCGACCCAGACCGACCCCGCGACCCAGACCGCGACCGCTTCATCCTGTCCAAGGGTCACTCCTCGATTGGCCTCTACGCAGCCTTGGCCCTGCGCGGCTACCTGCCCATTGAAGAACTCGCCACTTTTGACGCCATTGACTCCCGCCTACAGGGCCACCCGGACATGAGCGTCCTCCCCGGCCTCGACATGTCCACCGGCTCGCTGGGCCAAGGCTTGTCGCCCGGCCTCGGCATGGCCCTCGCCGCCCGTTTAAAGGGACAGAACTTTCGCACTTGGGTGATGATCGGCGACGGCGACTCGCAGGAGGGGCAGATCTGGGAGGCGGCCTTTGTCGCGGCCCGCTACGGCCTCGACAATCTCACCGCCATCCTCGACTGGAACGGCCTCCAGCAATACGGCTGGGCCACCAAAAAGGGCTACGGCGTGCTCGACCGCTTGGCCGCGCAGGAAAACCCACTTAGCCGCTGGCGCGCCTTTGGCTGGAACGCCATCGAAACCGACGGCCACGACTTTCCCGCCATTTTCTCGGCCTTTGCCGCGGCCAAGGCACACCGCGGCCAACCCACCATCATCGTCGCCCGCACGGTCAAGGGCAAAGGGATCTCCTACATGGAAAACGACTTCAACTGGCACTCCAAGCCAGTGACCGACCAAGACCTCAAACAAGCGCAAGACGAACTCGCCGCACAGGAGGCCGCCCTGTGAACCTCTCTACCACCGGCGAGATGCTGGCCCAGCGCGATGCTTTTGGCGACGCGCTCATCGAACTCATTGACCGCGACCCGTGCGTGTACGTGCTCGACGGCGATTTGGCCAATTCGACCAAGGCCGACAAAGTCTCCCGCGAGCGGCCCGACCGCTTCCTCGAAATGGGCATTGCCGAGCAAAACATGATGGGCGTCGCCGCCGGCATGGCCACCTGTGGCCTCGTGCCGTGGCTGAGCAGCTTTGCCTGCTTCATCGTCAACCGCGATCTCGACCAGCTCCGCGTCGTCGTTGCCCAGCCCAACCTACCGGTCAAGCTATGCGGCGCGTACTCGGGCCTATTGACCGGCAAAACCGGCAAAACCCACCAAGAAGTCGCCGACATCTCCGTCATGCGGGCCATGCCAAATATGACCGTTTTGGCCCCAGCCGACGCCGTAGAAGTCCGCGCCTGTATGCTGGCGGCCAACCATTTGCCCGGCCCCGTGTACGTGCGCATGACGCGCGACCCGGAACCAGTCATCTTTCCAGCCGACTACGAGTTTGAGTTGGGCCGCGCCCTTGTCGTGCGCGAGGGCACGGATATCACCCTCATATCCACGGGAGCCCAAACCCCGCGCTGTCTCGCTGCGGCCGACGAATTAGCGAATGAAGGGATCTCGGCACTCGTCCTACACGTGCCGACCCTCAAGCCACTCGACGCAGATGCCATTGTCGCCGCGGCCGCGCAGACGGGCTGCGTAGTGACGGCCGAAGATCACACCATCGTCGGCGGCTTGGGCGGCGCGGTCGCTGAAGTGCTAGGCGAGCGACACCCCACGCCCATGCGGCGAGTCGGCATCCGCGATGTCTTCGGCGAATCTGCACCTAACGAAGACCTGCTGCAAAAATACGGCTTGACCCCCGGGCACGTGGCCCATGCGGCGCGGGCGCTGCTCTCTTGACCGCTTTATCCAAATGCCCGTAATTAAAAGAGCATTTATCACAACTTATAACCACAAGCTGCTGATGACGCGACATCCTAGGTTTACCGCCCACCCAATGTTTACTCACCAGCAGCAACTCATACGATTCATTAGAGTGCATCAAAGATGCACTCTTTTTCTTTGCTCGGTGTCATAGGAAACGAGAGGCCGTATGAAAGAGGGTTTGTTGCAACTGTTGAAGCTCCAAGAAGTCGATAAAAAACTTTTCTCGCTCGAAGAGGCCAAAGAAGAATATCCCGCTGAAATCGACCAGCGACGCAGCAAAATAGAAAAAGCGCGGTCCGTTTTGTCCGAGCTAGAAGCCCAAAGCGAGGAGTCCGCCAAGCAGCAGCGGCACTGCGAGCGCGAGATCGAAAGCAGCAAGGTTGCCCTGCGCGAGCGCGAGGAGCGCTTTTCCGCAGTTACCACTAACAAAGAATACGATGCCCTCCAGCTCGAAATCGAGATGTGCAAAAAGACCATTGCCGAGCACGAGACGCAATTGCTCAAAGCCATTGAGAGCCAAGAGCGAATTCAGGAACAAATCGCCAAAGAGCAAGAGGCTTTTGAGGAAGTCCGCGCGGTTGAGCAAGAGCGCATTGACGAACTCGAAGGCCTGCTCGGCACCATGCAGGAACAAATCGACCAAGTTAAAGAGAGTCGGGAGGTGGTCGCCAAGAGCATCGATGCTCAATTGCTGCAGATCTACAAGCGCAAGAAGGGACGGCGCGGCATTCGCGTCGCAGCCATACACAAAAACGCTTGCGGCGCTTGTTACTACCAAATGCCCGCCCAAATGCTCAACGAGGTCCGCGTCGGCGACCGCGTCATCTACTGCGAGAGTTGCGGGGCCATTATGGTCTGGAACGAGCAGTCGGTTTGATTTTGGGAGCAGTAAGTCGGGCGGGCGCGCTAGCAGGCCTCAGTGGCCGCTAGTGAGGAAAGTCCGAGCTCCACAGGACAGGATGCTGGGTAACGCCCAGGGGGGGCGACCCCACAGACAGTGCCACAGAAAACACACCGCCCAGCTTGCTGGGTAAGGTTGAAAAGGCGAGGTAAGAGCTCACCGCACCTGCGGCGACGCAGGTGGCAGGGTAAACCTCATCCGGAGCAAGGCTAAATAGGGGAAAAGAGGTGGTCCGCCTCGCTAGATTCCCGGGTAAGCTGCACCGAGGCGGCCGGGCAACCGCCGCCCCAGATGAATGCCCGCACAGCGCACTTCAGGTGCGTGGACAGAACTCGGCTTATAGACTTACTTCTCCCACACCCGGGGCCCGACGGCTCCGGGTTATTTTTCTGTTTTTGGAGAGCTACATGTTCCCTCTGATCGCCGCGCTGGTGTTGATTGCCGCGCGACTGTCCGCCCAACAACCCGAACGCTACGCAATCGAGCCGCTAGCCGAGGGTTATATTGACTGGACGCAACACGCGCTCTTCGCCTATGGCGATGGCACCGCGCCCACAGCAGTCTCCGACCCCGTGCAGCAACGGCTCCACGGGTTGCGCAATGCCCGAGACGCGGCCTTCCACAACATGCGCGAACTCATCGGCCAAGTGCGCCTCAACGCCGACACCCAACTGCAAGACGCGGACCTCGATCGCGATTTTCAAGAACTCGTCCGCGTGGCCATTGGTTCGCAAAGCGAAGACCAAGGGCGCTATCGCATCGCCGTGCGACTGCTTCTGCTAGGAGATTTCGCGGCGACGGTGCTGCCCAAAGTTGAGCCTATAGACCCAAGATCACACGACCTGAGCCACTTCGACGACTCCCCCGCAGTACCAACGACCGCCGATTCGCTTGAAATGCCAGCCATCGCCGATTCGCTAACGACGCCAGCTACCTTCGACTCCCTCGCAGTGTCCGCGACCGCCGATTCGCTAACGCTATCGGCTACAACTGATTCCCTCGCAGTGGACACCCCCGACTCGCTAGCGACGCCCCCTACCGCCGATTCACTCGCGGCAGACGAACTCGTGGTTTTCATGCCCGAGACACCCTACACGGGCCTACTCGTCGACGTCCGCGGCCTCGGGCTGCAACCGAGCATAGCGCCGAGGGTGATCAGCACCGAGGGACACGTAATTCACGGCGCAGCTACTGTGGACCGCAGCCTCGCCACAGACTATGGAGTCGCCGGCTACGACGACGACATCGACCGCGCCTACACCAGCGAACGGCTCGGCGGGGAGGAGGCCAACCCTTTTGTCGTCAGGGCCACGGGCACGGCCGGTCGCTACTCGGGCGACGCCATCCTCGACAACTTCGATGCCGTACAAGTACTGCAAGCCGACGAGGTCGGCGATTTCTTGCGCCAAGGCCGGGTGACTTTCCTCCTCGGTCCTTCGGCTGAGCTCAGGTCGAAGCCCGAGCCAGCGACCTTCGACGACACCTATTTCGATTCTACCTATACTGACACTTTCATGTTGGAAGGAATGGAAAATGAGTTTGAGTTTTACGGAGAAATGGAAGCAAGCGATCCGCAGGAATAACTCGCTGGTCTGCGTCGGGCTAGACACCGACCCCGCTCAACTGCCCGCCAGCGTCCGCGCCAAAGCCGACCCTGTCCTCTACTTCAACCAGCAAATCATCGACGCCACCTGCGACCTCGTCTGCTGCTACAAGCCCAACTTCGCTTTCTACAACGCCCTCGGCGCGAGCGGCTTTGCCACGCTCAAACGCACCCTCGACCACATTCCCGCGGACATCCCGGTGCTCATCGACGCCAAGGTCGGCGACATCGGCAATGTGGCCGCGCAATATGCCCGCGCCTTCTACGAGGTCCTCGGCTGCGGCGCGCTGACGGTGACTCCCTATTTGGGCCACGACTGTGTCGCGCCCTTCACCGCCTACCAAGACCGCACGACTTTTCTCGTCTGCCTGACCTCCAATCCCGGTGCCGACGACTTTCAGAAGAACCATCTGGGCGACCGGCCCTTATACAAGCAGGTCGTCGCCAAAGCCCACGAGTGGAACGCCGCCAACAACATCGGCTTAGTCGCCGGCGCGACTCAACCCGAGCACTTGGCTCACTTCCGCTCCCTAGCGCCGGACATACCCTTGCTGATACCCGGGGTCGGCGCACAAGGCGGCTCGGTAGAGTTGGCGGTCAAAAACGGCTGCGACGCTCGCGGCGCGGGTGTCCTCATCAACTCCTCGCGCGGCATCCTCTACGCCTCCCAAGGCAGCGATTTCGCAGCCGCGGCCCGGCAGGCGGCCCTAACCCTGCGCGACGCCATCAACGATCACCGTCCTTGAGCCGTTGCCATCGTCTATAGCTATATCTATTTTTTGCAGTGAGTCGGGGTGTGGCGCAGTCCGGTCAGCGCACCTGCTTTGGGAGCAGGATGTCGTCGGTTCGAATCCGACCACCCCGACCACCACTTTCCCTCCAGCCCCCTTCCCTTCGCACAGCGAAATTCGCACTCCCTTCACGGCAAGGATGAACCATGGCACGAGAAATCAAGGCTTTGCTCGACGAGGAAATCGCCGCTTACGCAGCGCACAATCCCCGCTCGCAAGCAATGTTTGTGCGGGCCGTGCAATCGCTACCGGGCGGCAACACGCGCACTGGCGTCCACATTGACCCTTTTCCCCTATACGCCGACCGCGGCGAGGGGACCTACCTCTACGACATCGATGGCCACCGCCTGCTCGACTTCGTCAACAACAACACGGCCCTGCCCTTGGGCCACGCCCATCCCGCCATCGTCGCCGCCCTGCAGGAACAAATCGCCCGCGGCACTGGGTTTTCGCGGCCCCTCGCCCTCGAAGTAGAGATGGCCGAGGCGCTCCGAGCGCGCATGCCCGCACTGGAGAAAGTGCGCTTTTGCTCCTCGGGCACCGAAGCCGTGCTCAATGCCCTGCGCGTGGCGCGGGCGCATACCGGGCGCACCATGGTCGCCAAGTTCGAAGGAGCCTATCACGGCATTGACGACAGCGCGCTAGTGAGCTACTTGCCGCCGCTGGGGCCGGAACTAGGGCCAGTTAGCAAGCCGCAGGGCGTGGCCTCTTCGGTTGGGCTGATGGCTCACACCCTCGACGAGGTGATCGTGCTGCCGTTCAACGACGCGGCCGCCTGCGTCGAGATCATCGGCGACCACGCCCAAGACCTAGCCGCCGTGATCGTGGATCCGCTCTCCACAGCCGCCGGGCTGGCACTGCCAGAGGCCGGTTTTTTGTCGAGCCTGCGCGACGCGACCACCCGCGCTGGTGCCCTGCTGATCTTCGACGAAATCGTCAGCTTCCGCTTCGGCCTAGGCGGGACGCACACAGCCTACCAAGTGCGGCCCGATCTGGTCTGTTTGGGCAAGGTAATCGCCGGTGGGACGCCCGGCGCAGCTTTCGGCGGCCGCGCCGACGCCATGGACCTATACGATCCAGCCGACGGGCCGCAGATCCAACAGTCTGGGACCTTCAACGCCAATCCCATCGCCCTAACCGCCGGCTTGCAGACCCTCCAAGCGCTGACCCCAGAGGCGTACGAGCAGATGGAAGGGCTGGCGCGTCGGGCGGCTGAGGGACTGCAGGCCGCGTTTGGCGAGGTCGGAATCGCCGTGCAGGTGGTCGTGGCCGGGTCCATATTTCGGCTGTATTTCCTCGAACAGCCGCCGCGCAATTTCCGCGAAGCAGCACAAGACGACGCGCAGATGCACCGCTGGTTATTCTTCGCTCTGCTCAACAAGGGACTATACACGCGCACAGGCGGCAACGTATCGCTGGCGACCGAGACTCACCACATCGACGCGCTGATTCAGGGGGTGCGCGAGGTGGTGCAAGTGCTGTAACGTCCCGCATGACTGCTAGCGCATGGCGACGTACACTTCTGTGGAGCCTGTCCCTGAGCATGGTTTGCTGCGGCGGTGGGAGCCGGAAGCCCCCGCCAGCAGATCCGTCGGCTACGACCACGGCGACAACCCACTACGCTTACTACTGCGCCGACTGCCACGGACCCGCCATGGACGGGGGCATGGCTAGCAGCTTAATCGACGGCCGCTGGGATTACGGTGCAAGCGACGCGGCCATTTTCGCGAGCATTGCCGTGGGGATTCCCGAGGACGGCATGCCCGGATTTGGCGCGGTAATGGACGCAGCCCAAATCGACGCGTTGGTACACCTGATGCGGGAGACCGAGCGCGTGCAATCCCATTAATCCCCCACCTTTTTTCTCTAATCTTGTCGTCGCTATGGATATAGGGCGCTGACATCTATGGGATAACTATTTAACCAAAGGTTTAAAAAACATGCGATACAGCGTCTATTTAGTTTGTCTCCTCGCTTTTGCAGCAAACGCCACGGCCCAACAAATCGTCCAATCCGAGGAACACACCTTTCGCGTCGAGACCTTCGCCACCGGCTTGGGCGTGCCTTGGGGCCTCGCGTTTCTGCCCGATGGACGCTTGTTGGTCACCGAGCGCGAGGGACGGCTGCGCATCGTCGGCACCGACGGCGCGGTCTCGCCGCCCATCGACGGCGTACCCAAAGTGCTCGCCAAGGGACAGGGCGGGCTGATGGACGTGGCCTTGCACCCCCAGTACGCAGAGACCGGCTGGATTTACCTCAGTTACTCCGATCCGCTGCCTGGGCCATTGGGCGGCATGTTAAGCTATACGGCCATCAGCCGCGGGCGGCTGCAAGACGAAGAGTTGGTCGATGTGGAAGTGATTCATCGCGTCCCAGATCAATTCTACACTCGGCACTCCCACCACTACGGCTCGCGCATCGTCTTCGACCGCGAGGGCTATCTGTACCATGCAATCGGCGACCGCGGCCAGCGGCCCCTCGCCCAGAACGTGAAACTGCCCAACGGCAAGATCCACCGCTTGCACGATAACGGCGGCGTCCCAACCGACAACCCCTTCGTCGGCAGCAATGGAGCCATTGCGTCGATCTGGTCCTACGGTCATCGCAATCCCCAAGGCATGGCCATGCACCCAGAGACCGACCAACTGTGGGCAGCCGAGCACGGCCCCAAGGGCGGCGACGAGCTCAACCTCGTGCAGCGCGGCCTAAACTACGGCTGGCCGGTCATTACCTACGGCATCAACTACAACGGCACGCCCATCACCGACCAAACCCACGCCGATGGCATGGAACAGCCGCAGACCTATTGGGTGCCGTCGATAGCGGTCTGTGGCATTGACTTTTATACCGGCGAGCTGTTCGACAACTGGCAAAACGACCTGCTGGTGACTTCGCTGCGTTTCAACCGCCTGCACCGACTGCGCTTGGCGGGTACAGAAGTGATACACGACGAGATCGCATACCAAGGCGAATCGCGGATGCGCGACGTGCAGACCGGACCGGACGGCGCAGTCTATCTCGCGGTGGAAGATCCGGGGCGGATTTTGCGGCTGGTGCCGATGGAGTAACAACTGTGGAAAAGCGAACGCTTGGCCGCACGGGTCTTGAAGTCAGCGTACTCGGCATGGGCGGCCTGTACGTCTCCAGTGCAGGTGCCCGTGGTCGCGACGAAGCATGTCGCGCCGTCCATCGCGCCCTTGAACTCGGCGTAAATTACGTGGATACAGCACCTAACTACCGCGACAGCGAAGCAGTGTTGGGCATCGCGCTCGAAGGAGTGACGCAGCCGTACTTCCTCGCGACCAAACTCGGCGGCCGGCCGCAGCCGTTTAATCCGCAAGATAAATATCTCTTGCGGCAGTCGGTCGATGAAAGCCTTCGCGTACTCAAACGCGACTACATCGATGTCCTATTGGTACACGAGCCTGACCGTCCCGGTCAGTACGATTGGTGGACAGACTACGACAACTTCCACGGACCCGTCTGTGAGCTATTGGAAGAGCTGAAGGCGGAGAACATCATCTGCTTCACTGGACTCGGCGGCACCACCGCTTATCAGCTTCCGCCCATTATGGCAACCGGCAACTACGATGTCGTCTTGACGGCGTTCAACTACAGCTTGCTCTGGCGGGAAGCGACCATCGCCATCTTCCCCGAAGCCGAGCGGCAGAATATGGGCCTTATCGTCGGCTCGCCGCTACAACAAGGTGCCCTAGCGCGGCACTACCCCGAAATTGAAACGGGGGCACCGTGGCTGAGTCCGCCGCGCCAGCAACAGTTTCAGCGGCTTTACGCGTTTCTGGACGAAATCGAACTGTCGCTGCCGGAGGCTGCGCTCCGCATGATGGTGGCAACCCCGCAAATCTCCACGGTCTTGATGGGAGCGCGATCGGTAGAGGAAGTAGAACAAAATGTGCGCGCGGTCGAAGCAGGGCCGCTGCCGCCGGATGTCCTCGCCCAGCTTCAGGAGATTGCCGGTATGGTGCCGTTCCGACCGTATGAAGAGCCATTTGGCCTGCCGTTTGGCCGACCATATAAGGGGCCGGGCCAAGCGGGCAGGTAGGTTGCGTCTTTTTATCCCCATAGAATTGCCCTAATCGCGCCAATTTCCTAACGTGTGCCGATATTTCCAACACAAGCCAAGGCAATAGACCATGTACGATCTAATAATAGAACGCGACGTAATGGTCCCCATGCGCGACGGCGTCCGCTTGGCGACCGACCTGTACTTTCCCGCCCGCGATGGCCAACCCCTACCCGGCAAGTTCCCCGCCGTCTTTCACCGCACGCCCTACGACAAAAGCGACGTCGAGCGCAACGGCAGCTACGGCCGGTTTTTCGCCCAGCACGGGTACGTGGCCGTCTATCAAGACTGCCGAGGGACGTTCCAGTCCGAGGGAGATGTAAACTTTCTCGTGCCCGAGGCCGAGGACGGATACGACACCTTGCAGTGGATTGACCAGCATCCGTGGAGCAACGGCAAGGTGGGGTCGTGGGGAACCTCTTGGTCGGGCTGGACACAGACGGCCATGGCGGCGTTGGGGCCGACCAACCTCAAGGCTATGGTGGTCAACATGAGCGGAGCCGACGCGCACGAGTCTTCCGTGCGGCACGGCGGCGCACTGGAGTTGCGATTTTTGGCGTGGGCGTTTTGGCATTCAGCGGCCAACACCCAGCGCACGCTAAAAGCCGACCCAGCGGTTGATGCGGCCCTAAACATAGGTGCGCCAACCTTTGCGGACTGGCTCGCGCGGATGCCGCTCCGCAAAGGACAGACCCAGCTCAAATTGGTGCCGCCCTACCAGCAGTGGGCACTGGACTTGCTGACCAAGGCCGACTACGACGAGTACTGGCAGCACCCCAGCTATGCGCCAGCGCTTTATTGGAACGACTTCCCAGACGTACCGGTTCTGATCATCGGGGGCTGGTACGATTCGTACACGCGCTCGACGTGCAAAAACTACGAGGGACTGGCGGCGCGTAAGCAGGGCCCGGTGCGGATGCTCATGGGGCCGTGGACGCACGGGACGCAAACGCTGGAGCAGAGCTTTGCCGGCGACGTAGAATTCGGCGAGGACTCGGCGCTAGACGACTTCCGCGCCCTGCATCTGCGCTACTTCGACTGGGCACTCAAGGGCGTTGATAACGGCGAAGCGAGCGCGCCACCCGTGCGAATCTTCGCCATGGGTGGCGGTGGCGGCTATCGCACCAGCAACGGCCGACTTTTCCACGGCGGGCATTGGCGCGACGAGGCCGAGTGGCCACTAGCCCGAACGAACTACACCAAGTACTATCTGCACGGCGACGGCACCTTGTCGCCAGAAGAGCCTGATGCAGACGGCGGCGATACGGTCTATCGCTTCGACCCGGCCAATCCGGTGCCCTCCATTGGCGGCAATGTTTCATCGCTTTCCGAAATTGGCCCGCTGCCGCCGGGCGTGGGCACTTCCGCCAATGCGCCGTGGCGAGCGCGGGTGGAGCAATTGATGGAGCCAGGCGGGTTCGATCAGGTGGAGGGCCCGGAGTTTTACGGCTGTGCGCCGCCCTATCTACCGCTCGGCTCGCGGCCGGATGTGTTGGTCTTCACCACTGAACCGCTAGCCGAGGACATGGAGGTGATCGGACCGATTGAAGTGAAGTTGTGGGTCTCGTCATCAGCACCAGATACGGACTTTACCGCCAAGTTGATCGATTGGTATCCTCCGAACCGCTGGTATCCGCATGGCTACGCGCTCAACCTGACCGACAGCATCGCGCGCTTGCGCTACCGCAACGGGCGCGAAAAGGGCGAGCTGCTAACGCCGGGCGAGGTCGCCGAACTGACGATTACCCTCTATCCAACGAGCAATGTGTTCGCCGCCGGGCATCAGATCCGCCTCGACATTTCCAGCTCGAACTTCCCCCGCTTTGACGTCAATCCCAACACCGGCGACCCCATCGGTCAGGAGCGACGACGCCAGGGAGCGGACAACAGAATTCACCACAATGCCGCACAAGCGTCGCACATGGTGTTGCCGATTATTCCAACGTAGGAGAAACGCTAATGGAACAGTTGCAGTTGGCCCTCGTGGGCTGTGGAGGCATGGCCGGGGCACACGTGCGCGGCTTGGAGGAACTAGCGCAGGCCGGGATTGACGATATACAGGTGGTGGCCTGTTGCGACTTAGTGGAGGCCCAGGCGCAACAGCGGGCCGACGAGATCGCCGAGTTCCAAGCGCACAAACCGGAAATCTATACCGACATAGAGAGGATGCTCACACACGTGGAGGACCTAGACGCAGTGGACATCTGCGCCTTGCACTCGCAACATCACATCCTCGCCGTTGCCTGCCTAGAGGCGGGCAAGCACGTAATCATCGAAAAGCCGCTGGCGATCACCCTGCGCGCTGGCCGCAAAATACTCAATGCGGCCGTGGATAACCGCTGTCAGCTCGCCGTAGCGGAAAACTATCGCCGCTCGCCGCAGGAGCGAGCCAGAGCTTGGGCCGTGGCCAGCGGACAGATCGGCCAGCCGCGCACCTTCTACTGGCTGGAAGCGGGCTTGCGGTTGGGCAAGTGGGGCTGGCGCAACTTCAAGCGCGACGCCGGAGCCGGCTGGATACTCGATGGGGGCGTGCACTTTGCCGATTTGTTCCGCCATCACTTAGGCACTGAGGCTCGGCAAGTGATAGCGCGAGCGCACAGTTTTGAGCCGTATCGCTACGACGAACCAGTCGAGCGAGAGGGCGCTTGGCCGGTAGATGTGGAGGACTGCGTAATGGCGCTGATTGACTTCGACGGCGGCGCAGTGGTGCAGTGGACTTGGCAAGGTTCCGCGCCGGGGCAGGATTTCGGCAAGCGCGTCCTCTACGGTAGCGAGGGCTGCATCGACTGGGAGGACGGACTGTGGACGCGCACCGGCACGAACACGTCTAACGAGGCATTGATCGAGGCGTATCAGAACAGCCTCACAGAAGACGAGCGCGAACGGCTCTTCCCCAATGGAGTGGAAAATCCCATCTCAACCGAGCTAAAGGATTTCGCCGATGCCGTGCGAGGACAGGGCACGCCCGAAGTGGATGGCCTAGACGGCTATCGCTCGCAGGCGATCTGTATGGCAATCTTTGAGTCGGAGTGGTTTAACCGGCCAGTGAGCTTGGCCGAGATTGAGCGCGGCGACTTGGAGGGCTATCAGGCCGAGATTGATCAGGCGCTGGGGATTGATTAGATAGGACCATTCAGTCGTAACATATAGTTTCCATTATCTCGCCAAGCTTTAGGCTGGAAACGATAGCGCCATCTTCACGGCGGATCTTCCACAGAAACTTGTCATGTATGCTATAGTCTTTGAATCGACGCACCTGCCAACCCACTTCGTAGCGAAATCGTTCGGTCTTGCGTACCACGAATGGCCACTCATCTCGTGGTGAAAAGGCGAAGCTTGGAAACATGGACATCATCACATGCTCGCTGCCGATTTCAGGGGGATCCCCCATCCGTTGGATTGACCACTCCGATCTCGTTGGCCCTTGCTGCAACTCGAATACTTGTTGTCTCCACTTCGGGCCCGTTAGCTCATGTTGAGATTCAAGTTGCTTCGCCAAAACGAAGAATTGCGTCCCTAGCTTGGCTATTTTCGACCAAAAAAGGTGCTTTCCTTCTTGATCCTTCAACACTAAGACTTGTTCTAGTCTGGGCATTGAAGGATCAGAAACATCGTAGAACTCAAGACGGTCGTGGAAGGAAACCAACAACCCTTCTTTATAATGACCATAGGAGCACAAGGGAAAGTGCCTCCCCGTTGTTACACTTCCTACAATCGCCAAGTCGATAGAATCTCTCAGGCTGACAAAATTGATAGTGCGTCCATCTTTTTCGAAAACATCAAAAACAAAAATATCCTGAAACGCGTAGATATCTAGATCGTGATCGGCATAGCTCGATCCGGCAATCTGACAGAGCCACAAAATGAGTATGAGGATTGAAACTCTAACGCACCTCCAATCAAGGGTCATTCAGTCTTCCTCCTGCCGCGAACTGCTTCGAAGATATCGGGCGTCAAATCCACAAACAAAGCACGGATTCTCACTTCCTAGCGGTGTTGTTAGACGCACGAAACCACCAACTGGGCGACGCACCTATAATACGCGCCATCTTGGAATAGCCCCCACTTCTCGGATGAGCGCCGTCGTTCCTTTCAACTTCCCGTCTATAGACGTCATCCGCGCAAAGCGCAGAAAAGAGATCAATGTATGGGACTCCAAGTGCTTTTGCCTCGCGAGCAAACGCAAGCGAGAGGCTTTCGATTCTCTCATTCTGTTCGTCGTCAAGAACCGGCGGTGGACCAACCATAAGCACGGCATATCGCTTAGCTCCGCGCAGAATCGCGCGGACGTTTGCGCAAGATTCCGCGAAATTGACGCGCATTTTCCCATTCTCGATGGCTGTATCATTAACGCCACATGAAAGGACTATGCGACCATCGCAGGAATCGGGCAGCCGAAGAGTGCATTCGTTCTCCCAGCGCAGCAGAATATCTTTGCTCGTGTTTCGCCGAATACCAAGGTTGTAATAGGTAACAGGTATATCGCTCGGGTGGGCCAAAGCACACAGCCGCCCGGCCCACCCGAGAGCCGCCTCGTCACCGGTACCGTTGACCAATGAATCGCCAATAAAGCAGATTCTTACGTCCTGTATCACTACGTCCGTCCAGTTGTATAATCGAGATCGCCGTGGCTGCGTTAAAGCACGCCCAAAGTCTCCAGTCGTTTGCGCACTTCGGCCTGCACGGGTGCCGTCAGTTCCACCAGCGGCAGGCGAATGCCAATGTCAATCTTGCCCATAGCATTGAGTGCCCACTTGGTCGGAATAGGACTCGTCTCCATGAACAGGGCCTCGTGAATCGGCTGCAGTTTGGCATCCAACGCGCAGGCTTTGTCGTCGCCGTCGATGAACGCCTGGCAGAACTCGGCCATGGCCGCTGGCAAGACATTGGCGGTCACTGAAATCGCCCCGACGGCACCGTAGCCCGCCATGGTGAGCGTCTGCGCGTCCTCGCCAGACAGCAGGACGAAATCGTCAGACACCAGCGCCTTGATCTCGGCGACGCGGCTGGGATCCCCACACGCCTCCTTAATGCCGACGATCGAATCGACAGCAGACAACCGAGCTACGGTCGCAGCTTGCATGTCGCACGCCGTACGCGGCGGCACATTGTAGAGCACCATCGGCAGACCCACGGCCTCGGCGATGGCACAATAGTGCCGGTAAAGACCCTCTTGAGTCGGCTTATTGTAGTACGGCGTCACCGACAGGCAGTAATCGGCACCATCGCCCTGCGCCGCCCGAGTGAGCTCGATGGCCTCAGCCGTCGCGTTGGCACCGGTACCTGCAACCACTGGCACGCGGCCTTTCACTCGACGCACCACGGCTGCGATCACTTGTTTATGTTCGGCGTGAGTCAGCGTGGCTGATTCACCGGTGGTGCCCACCGGCACAATGCCGTGCGTCCCAGACTCTAAGTGCCAATCCACCAAGCCGTCCAGCGCCGCCCAGTCGATGGCCCCCGATGCCGTCATCGGCGTCACCAAGGCGACCAAGCTGCCCCTCAAATCATCCATTGCCTGCAACATGATACCCCCGGAAGAATGGAGTTAGACCGTATGAATCCGAACTTCTTGATCGAGTCTGTCGGCCAAGGTTTTCCGGGTCGTTTCAAGATCATAACGGGCTTGGAGATTCATCCAGAATTGTGCTTCCATTTTAAAAAAGTGTCCCAGCCGTAAGGCCGTATCTGCCGTGATGCCTCGCTTCCCGTGTACAATTTCATTAATGCGACGTGGCGGCACACTGATTGCCTGAGCCAAATGATATTGACTCATCTGCATAGGCTTGAGAAAATCCTCTAACAGAATCTCACCCGGATGGATTGGTGGAAAGTCGCGCTTAGTCATTGTACCTCCTCAGTGGTAATCGACGATTTCGACGTCGAAAACATTATCGTCGCGCCACACAAAGCACACACGCCACTGGTCATTCACGCGAATGCTATGTTGCCCTTGGCGATCACCACTCAACACTTCGAGTCGGTTGCCTGGCGGTATACGTAGAGTCTCAAAAACCGTGGCAGCGTTAAGTTGCTCAAGTTTGCGTGCAGCTACTCGTTGAATATTCTGTGGCAATTTGCGGGAAAATTGGCCGTGAAAAATTTTCTCGGTTTCCTTGTCCTTGAAGGATTTGATCATATACCAAATATAACGACAACCGTTAATAAAATAGAGGACATGGCGAAGTAAATGAGATTCTGATCTTACCCCTCGCTTTCAGAGTCCCCAAGCGGATGCAGATCAATCGGCGTGAAAATCCCGTAGAAACCGTATTTAACGCCCTGTCGATCCCCTTTCCCCGGCGGAAAGTACTCTTCTATAAGCGCCAACAATCGACGGCCAAATTCGGCTGCTTGTTCTTCAGATAATCGTGCGCGATTGTGATTGACGGATAGCTCGAATGTCGAACCATACAAGCCCTCGGCAGCTTCGCGAGATGCTTGATTGAACTGGCTGACCACATCCATTGGCATGGCCTCCACAATTTGGTCCCCCGTCGCACGAGCCCCGCGAACGCGAATAGCACCTGCCGCTGGCAAACAACGCCATTCCTGGGGGTCTGCTCCCTCTCCCTCTAAATGCACGACCCCTGTTTGCGCCAGCCGTTGCAAGTGGTACAGCACCCGAGCATCGGTAACGTCCAACGTCTGCGAAATTTCCGCGACCGACTTCCCTGCTCCAAGAATTTCGAGGATGCGCCAACGAAGTGGATCGGCGAGTACGTTCGCACGATCATCTTCGATAACAAGCACCGCGTCCTTTGAGGAATTGTCCGAAAATGTCAATTCACGCCACATACTCGTTCAGGCATCCTTGGCGGGTGTGAACGCCAACAGGATCGTGTCGGCAAACATGCGCCAGACGACAGCCACTTCAGCAAACCCAGCGTCAATCATGGCGTCGATCATGTTCTCTGCACTGTGTTCGTACTCAATATCCTGCCCAGCGGCTTTCATCGCTCGCTTGTACTCCACCCTAGCATCAATCTCTTGCTGAGTAGCGACCCCTGAAGCAACGGCGTCTTGGAGATGGCGCTGGCGGAAGCGCGATGCCTGCTGCCGAACACTTGCTCCCCAGCGAGGTCCGACTGACATCGCATCGTACAGGACGAAGCAACCACCCGGCCGAAGTGCGCCCGCGGTCCGGGCAAAAAGTTCGGGCAAACCAGCCGGGGGAACGTGATGAATGGTCTTGGCCGAGAACACCAAATCACACGGCTGGATATCACAACTAGTTATGTCCGCTTCCCGCACCTCGATCCGATCCGAATACGGCGTCAGTTTTCGCTTGGCGAGCGCAAGCATCTCCGGTTCGCTGTCGATGCAAGTACCAGTGGCATGGCGGAAGTGTTCCAACACGCGCACAGTCGGCTCGGCCGTGCCACAGCCGAGATCCACAAATTCAAATGTATCATCGGCATCAAAGGAGATCATATCCACAAGCATGTCCAAACCCTTACTGTAAGGTGGACTTAGAACGGGCTGGAGCCGATCGTACGAATCCGCGATCGTTGCGAAGTAACTGCGCCATTCAGGTAAAGATGAATCCATGTTCTACTCCATCTGACGGGATCAATTCTGATTCCAGATACCGCCTAGATTCCAACCCCGAACTTCTCCTCAAACGCCGCCCAAATTTCGGCCGGCACTTCCTGAGTCGCCGCGTCGTACGCGTCCTGAAGCTGGTGGCGGTCGGCTGGACCGCTCATAGCGATGCCGTCGATGGGCGCGTCGAGGCAGAACTGCATGGCCAAGTGTTTGATGTCCACGTCTTGCTCTTGGCACCACTCCCACATGGCGTGAGCACGCGGCTCAGCGGCGCGGTCCGGCTCAATGCCGGTCAAGCGTCCCATGCCAAAGACACTGGCCAAGATCAGACCCGTGCCGTGCTTTTTGGCCAAGCGCATGGTGGTGCGGGCGACGGATTGGTCGAGTAGCGTGTAGTCGAGAAACGTGAGGACAATCTCGGCGTGGCCAGCCTCGATGGCAGCGCGGTGGAAGTCGTGATCGCGGACCCCCAAACCAATGTGGCGCACCAAGCCCTCTTCCTTCATTTTCTGCAACTCGTCGAAAGCTCGGCCGGGGCCTAACGGGTCGGCAATATCAGGCGGATCGTGAACTAACACGGCGTCGAGGTAATCGACGCGAATCGATTGCAGACTCTGTTCGACGCTCCAGCGCGTGGCCTCTGCGGAAAAATCCTTGGGGCGCTCTGGGTGCGGGCCGACCTTGGCCTGCATGTAATAGCCCGACCGCTCGACGCCGGCAAGCGCCTTACCCCAGCGCTCTTCGTTGCGGCCAGCATAGCTGTCGAAGTAGTCAATACCTAAATCGAGAGCGCGTTCGATAGTGGCGATGGTCTCGGCCTCGCCGGATGCGCCGACAAAGGCCGCCCCCATACCGAGCGCCCGAGGCTGCATACCAGTGCGCCCCATGTTGCGGCGCGGCAGGTTACTCATAGATTTAACTCCCTTTTATCTCGTATAATTCGATCTCAAAAATTAAGGTCGCGCACGAAGGGATGCTGCCGGGCTTGCCCTTTTTGCCGTAGGCCAGTCCCGGCGGGATCACTAGCCGCGCCTTGCCGCCGCCCTTCATCATCTGCAAGCCCTCAGTCCAGCCGGGGATGACCCTTTTGAGCGACAGCGTGCTGGGGCGGCCCCGTTCGTACGAGCTGTCGAAGACCTCGCCGTCGGCAAACATGCCCTTGTAGTGGACAGTGACTCGGTCTTTGGCCCCTGGCTGGGGGCCATAGCCTCCCTTTAGCTCCTGATAGATGAGGCCGGATTCGGTGCGCACGGCTCCTTCCTTGGCGGCTTCCCGGTCGAGGAAGGCTTGGTCGATGGATTCGGCGCAGGGGTCGGAGCAGGCAGCGAGCGCCAATAAGGCGAGGGGGAGTAAGGGGTTCATAGCATTACCTCGGGGAGTGAAGGTAGGAACACCTTCCATATTAGCGCACACAGCCCGCTCGCTCAAGGGATGGCGTGGGAACGGATATGGACAGCAGAGAACTCCGCGCCTTATGTTAGTCGCGTAACATCAGGAACTGATGTTACGCACCGACATCGAACGGGTAGGTGTAGGGGCGTCTCTTGTGGACGCCCAAGCTATCTGGCGCGCGCAGTCGGTGAGATCCGAAAAAGGCAACCCCAAGGGTTGCCCCTACAGCGCGTAACGTCAGGAAAGAAAGTGCAGCGAATATGGGAAAACGCGCTAGGCAATGGGCGCTTCTCTGCGGTACAGCCTTGGTAGCCTGTGGCGACGAACAAGCGCCAGACGGTTTGCAGCAAGTGCCGCGCAACCGCACGCTGATCGTCGATTGCGCCGAGAACAACACCTGCGGCGGCCAAATCCAAGACTACAACACCTTCAACCCCTTCGTGCCGGGCGGCATCTCGCGGATCGGCTATCAGTTCCTCTACGAGCCGCTCTACTTCTTTAATGGCTACAAGATCGACGCCGAACCGCTGCCGTGGATCGCCACCGGACACCGCTTCAACGCAGACTACACCGAAGTCGTAGTGGATATACGTCCGGGCGTGGCGTGGAGCGACGGGCGGCCGTGGACGGCGCACGACTTTGTCTTTACGGTCAATATGCTCAAAGAGCACGCGCCGAATCTGGTGTTCTCGACCGATATAGAAACCTGGGTCCAAGAGGCCGTGGCGCTCGACAGCCTGACGGCGAAGATCATCCTCAAATCGCCCAACCCGCGCTTTCTGTTCAGTTACTTCACCCACAACCACGGCAACGGCGTGCCGATCGTCCCCAAACATATCTGGGAGAAGCAAGATCCCTTGCGCTTTGCCAATTACGATCTGGCCAGCGACTGGCCGGTAGTCACCGGGCCGTATCGCATTGCACTGTCGGAGCCAGCGCAGCGGATCTGGGATCTGCGCCCGGACTGGTGGGCGGCCAAGACCGGCTTCCACGCGCTGCCGCAGGTCGAGCGGTTGATCTTTCTGCCCTATATGGAAGAGCACCAGCGGGTGCAGAACCTGCTGGCCAACAAGCTCGACACGTGTTTGGAGCTCCGACCGTCCAATATCATCACCTTGCTCGAACAACACGACAAAATGAGCACCTGGACGGGACGAGAGCCGCCCTACAGTTACATGACGCCGTGGGCGATCACCCTAGGTTTTAACAATATGGAGGCCCCTTTCGACGATCCCGAGATCCGGCGAGCGATCAACTTCGCCATCGACCGCGAACAGCTAGTTGAAATCGGCTGGCAGAACTCGGGCGACTACGCGCTGTTGCCGCTGCCGGACGTGCCGCAAATGCAGCCCTACTTCGCCGCGGCCGCGGATCTAGTCGCCCAATACGAGATCGGCGTCCACGACACCGCGCGCACCGCGGCGATCATGTCGAGCAAGGGGTGGATGCGGGGACCGGATGGTTTCTGGAAGAAGGACGGCGAGGTATTTTCGCTCGTCATCGATATCTTCGCGCACTTCCAGGATCTAACACCCGTTTTGGTCGCCCAACTCCAAGCGGCGGGTTTCGACGCCTCGTTCCGCATGACTTCGGATTACATTTCGCGGATGGCCCAAGGCGAGGCACGCGCCTTTATGTTTGGCAACCTAAGCTCCATGCGCGATCCCTACCAGGTGCTGAGCCACTACCACAGCCGTTTCGCCAGACCGACGGGCGAGACAGCCGAGCACTACTGGCGCTGGCAAAACGCCGACTTCGACGCGCTAGTCGATCGCATGGCGCAGACGCCCAACGATGCGCCCGAGATGATGGCGATTTACCGACAGGCAATAGCGGTCTGGCTGGCCGAGTTGCCGGCGATTCCGCTCGTGCAGTGGCCCCACCGGATCCCGGTCAACGAGACGTACTGGACGGGGTGGCCTTCGGCGGAGAATCCCTACATGAACACTTCGTACTGGGCGCGGTCTTGGCTGTTGGTGTTGCTCAATTTGCGCCCAGTTGGATAACGCGATGCCCACCCTATTCGACCGCACCCTGTTGCCCGAAGCCCTAGGCGAGTTCGTCCTCATCTCCGATACCCACTATGCGCTAGCAGGAGGCGTCGGGATGGACGAATTCCCCTCCCGCGCCCAACAGAGCCAACGGGCGGGCGCGGCGTTGCGCTTGGTAGCGGCCTTGGAGCCGGATTTTGTCGTGCACATGGGCGACATGGTACAGGAATACCCCGAAAGCGCGGGCTTCGTCCCGGCATTGGACCAAGCCCTAGCGCAGATGGCCACCTGCGGCGTGCAGCCGCACTGGGTGGCCGGCAACCACGACCTAGGCGACAAACCCGACCCCACCATGCCCACCCATCCAGTCACGGCCGAGGGGTTGGACGCATACCACCGGCGCTTTGGCCCGTCTTGGTACAGCTTCGACTGTCACGACCTGCACCTAGTAATACTCAACAGCCAGATTCTGAACACCGGCCTGCCAGCAGAGGAAGAACAAAGGACTTGGTTGGAAGCCGACCTCGCCGCACACGCCCAGATGCGCATCGCAGTGTTTTTGCACCTGCCGCCCTACTTGCACAATCCAGACGAGCCGCACCTAGGCCACTACGACAACATCGGCGAACCAGCCCGCACGTGGCTGCTAAAGTTGTTAGCC
Source organism: Gemmatimonadota bacterium (assembly GCA_009840005.1). The sequence continues at coordinate 6,136 of VXOR01000053.1, read as the reverse complement.
GCCCACCAAGTGGCTTGGCTCTTTGCAGCCCACGTGCACTTTTCCTTTTGCAAGCTAGCGGGCACCTTGTACTATCGCACCGTCCCCTCCACTTCTTTTGCGCGGCCCGGTCTTAGCCACTTGTTCAGCAGCGCACCGCCACCCGAGCAGGGCCGCAACGACCAGCCCAAGTTGGGTTTTTTCCTGTGTCGCCTGCGCCACAATCGACTCGACATCCACCTGATCCGCACCGCCGGGGCGCAGGATTGGGGGTCGAGTCCGCAGCGGCTGCTCATCCCAGCAACCGCCGACTTGGGCGGAGCCCCATTAGGGCTGACCGCAACCCACCCACTGGGCTGGGAAACGGAAGTCCCCATAACCTTTCCCTCGGTAGTGCGCCAGCCCGTGCGCAACGACTATCCCCTGCTAGCCTGTCTGGAGCTAGGCGCTCAGGCCCTGCGTTGTCCCTGGACCGACTTAGACCAGTCCGGCGACCGCCTGCGCTTTTTGCGCAGCCAAGGTGTCCAAGTGCAGGCGACCATGCTCGACGACGGGACCACTCCGTACGAGTCCATCTTGGAAAGCCACCGCGACCAAGTAGATACTTGGGAGATCCAGACGCCGGGCGAGCCTTGGCCCTCGTCGTCGTGTCTGTATCTGTTCAAGAGCTACCACCGCAATCTGCGGCTGTCTCTGGCTCCGGTAATCCCCGGCCAGCAGATAGCCGGCAAACAACATCCCCGCACCCGGATCGGCTATCGACCCGACGAGGTAGCCCAACTCGACCGTCTATTGCAAAACGCGGATACGTGGATAGAAGCGGCTCTGTGCCGACTGGACGCAACGGCCCCTTGGGAAGATGCCTTGGCTTGGCGCGAGGTAAGTGCCCTGACCACGATGGGACGGCTGGATTTGCTCTTTGAACTGCCGGGACAAAGCGACCAAGACGATGCCGGCCGGGCCGCGGAGGCGCTTTTTGCAACAGCGCTGCTGCCGAGGGCGCGGCTCTTTGTCGAGCCTTTCATTGATCTGGACCGCACCATGGATGTGGGTCAGGGGCTTTTGGATCCCCTGTGCAACCCCCGCCCCGTCTTTGGCGTCCTGCGCTGCCTCAATGCACTGCTACAACGCTTCCGCGTGCCCTTTGCCGAGGCCACTAGCGTGGAAGGCGACGGTGCGACAGCGCGGCTGCTCCGAGGCCCAACCCGCACGTTGGCCCTGCTATTACCAGCAGTTGCGGGGGCTGCGGTCCCATCCGCTTGGGAGATTGCGGGATTAGCGCGGCTTTATCGCCTAGCCGACGGGACCGTAGAAGAGATTCAGGCCGATCAGCTTCCAGAGATAGCGCTCGACCAGCCGAGCTTGGCGATCGTCGAAAATTAATCGACGTGCTCCGTGCGCTCCGAATCGAGCAACTCGCGTATCCCCTCCATATTGTCCAAACCTAAGCGGATCTGGCGAGAGAGGTTTTCCTCGGCCTCGCGCACTTGGGGTAGGGTCGCGCAGACGTGATCGAACTGGTCGTGGGGAATGACCACCACCCCGTCTTGGTCGGCAACCGCGATCTCACCAGCATCCACGCAGATCCCACCCATGACCACCGGCATCCCGGCCGTGCCTGGGCCATTGCGGGTACAGGAGTTGGGCGTAATGCCCCGGCAAAAGGCGGGCAAACCGACGGGCAATATCCCATCTATGTCGCGCATCAGGCCGTCGGTGACAAAGCCGGTGATGCCTCGGTTGCGGCCCATAGCCATCATGTTGTCGCCGGCAACCGCCGTCTTGGTAAACGTATCCGTGGCAATGAAGATCGCGTCCCCCTGCTGCGCGATCTCAAGCGCGGCAAAGACGGCGAGATTGTCGCCCGGCCCTGGATGACAGGTGACGACGGGCGCGACGAACTTGCAGGTGTCGGAGTCGAGCGGCTTGATGCGGTAGTCGAGCGCGCCGCGGCCGCTCATACAGTCAACGATAAAGCCAGTGGGAACATTGCGCAGGGCGCGCAGGACGGCTTCCGAGGGCCGCGGAAAGTTGCGGCGAACAGTAAGTAGCGGAGGGTCTTTTATCATGTTGGCTCCAAAGGTGAATGAAGGCAGACTATTTTACAAGGGGCCCAGGGCGGTTGTCAAATCTGGGATCGGACAAGGACTGCCCTACCATCGCAAAACGTCCGATGTGGATTTGAATGCTCTTCTCAACGCTCCACCGCGCGGCCCCAAGACCCCGGGATGTAGGGAAAGCGCGTTTCGAGATCGTCGGCTAGTTCCACGCCCCAGCCGGGTGCGTTGGGCAGCGCGAGGTAGCCTTCGGTCGCGGGCGGGTCTTTGAGAATGTCCCATTGCAACGGTCCTTGGCCGATGAACATTTCCAGCACGTGCTCTTCGGGAAGAGCGGCGAGGAAGTGGGCGTTAGATATGGTCAACAGGCCGTTGTGCCAGTTCTGAGTAAAAAGCTCGACGCCGTACTCTTTGGCGCAGTGGTAGATGCGGATGGCCTCGCCGAGGCTACAGACGCCGACGTCGAGCTGGCCCTTGGCGTACGCTTTTTGCGCGAAGAACGGCTCAAACTGGTCGAGGGTTGAGTTGGATTCGCCGCCGGTGATGGGCAGATGCAGTTCGGCGTTGAGGCGGGCGTAGCCGTCGATCTGATCCTTGGGCAGCGGTTCCTCAAACCAAGTCCAGCTCGCTTCGTCGAGAAAGTGGCCGATCTCGCGGGCTTGCGCCTCGTCGAGGCGACAATTGCCCTCCAGCATCAGTTCCATGCGCTCGCCCACTGCGTCGGTCACCTCCTGCAACAGGTCAATCATCCGCGCGACCGCAACGCCCGACCACGACCACTCGGTGCCCAGCCGCATCTTATAGGCGGTAAAGCCCCGGTCGGCGAGGGCGCGCGCTTCATCGACGACAGATGTTGGGCGATCGTCCCAGTCGTACTGAACGCCGCCCGAAGCGTAGAGGCGGAAGAGGGGGCGCGGTTTGCGCTCGGGAGTGTCGGGTGTGATGAGGGGGATAATGAGTTCGGCGACTGTTTTATTTTGCGCCTTGGCGCGCAAATCCCACAGCGCCAGTTCGAGACCAGCGTAGGCAATGTGCATCGAGCGGTCGCCAGTGGATTTAGGCACAAGGTCCGGGTCGAGCGGATCGCGGCCGATGAGACTGGGCTTGAGCGCGTCGAGCCGCTGGCGGATAATCGGTGGATCGCCATAAGTGGAAGGCTCGGCAATGCCCTGCAAGCCAGCATCCGTGTCGATAATGACGATGGGACAGTCGGCTTTTTCCACGTAGAAGGAGGCGCTGAACCACTGGCGCTCGGGTTCGTGGGGGCGGGAAAGGCAGAGGGTGCGGACGTCGGTAATTTTCACGGGATCTCCTCCGGGCACGGCGCGCACCCAGTCCAGCGGGAAGCGGGCCAAGGTCAGGCGCTCGTAGGGATGCTCAGCACCGCATTCATAGAGACAAGCGGCGCGGCCGTCGGGCAGCACGGCTAGACAGGAGTACGCTGCCGGGCCGGAATGCAGGACGCGGGCGCAGGCCCATGTTTGGCCGTCGTCATCGCTGAGCCGCACAGTCATGTTCTGGCGGCCCTCGGTGCTGGCGGGGTTGGAAAAGAGTACGCTGGTGCCGACCCGGCGGATACTCGCTTGGCAGATCGGCTCGACGAGAACGGGATCGCGCGCTATGGACGACCAACTTTGACCGCCATCGTCGCTAAACGAAAAAGCGCGGGCGCGGATGCTTGGATCGTAGTTGCGCATATTGAGCAGCAAACGACCGTCCTGCAACTCTACTACTTCGCACTCGTTGACTTGGTATTGCGGGGTCGAGCCGCCGAGCCGCCAGCTCCGGCCGCCATCGTCGCTGAGCAAGACGTGCGAATAGTATTTCTTGGTACCTGCTTCAATGTGATCGCAGGGGATGACGAGCCGGCCGGTGGCTAGCTGGATACCAGCGCCTGGGCCGGTGGCGTACCAGGTCCAGTTAGGTTGCTTCGCTACGGAAGTGATCTCCACCGGAGGCGACCAAGTCCGTCCGTCGTCCTCGCTGCGCGTCAGCCACACCGTGCGAGTGCCCTCGCTCGTTTGGGCGATGATCTCGGGCTCGTGGTCGCCGCCGAGATTGTGGGTCATCAGCAGAGAAATCGCCCCCGTGCGGGCATCGATCACCGGACAGGGATTGCCGCAGGTGTTCGGGCCGTCGTCCCACACGACCTCAAAGGGAGCAAACGTCTGCCCACCATCGTCGCTGCGCCGCAGCAGCATGTCGATGTCACCGGTGTCTCCGCGCGCGTTTTTGCGGCCCTCGCAAAAGGCGAGTACCGTGCCGGTGAGCGTGGTAATCAGGGCTGGGATGCGAAAGGTGTGGTAGCCTTGGGTGCCGCTCTCAAAGAGGTCAGTGGAATCGATCATGCCGTTGATTCTCCTTTACATTCAGGGCGTCAATATACTCCGTCGAATCCGCGTAGAGCAAGAGGGTCCCTATATTGGTTGCAGGAGAAAAGTATATCTGAGTAGATTCGGGTCGTTCCCCTTCTTTGATACTGAGACGACATGTAGATATGCAGGATTAATCCTTCATTAAACGGGAGAAAACAAGGCATGGACCCCATAGCAGAGTTAGCCGAATTCGACCGCGAGACCGTCGCCCAAGCCAAGGCCGTCGAACAGCGCATCCAAGCCGAGGGCTTTGCAGCCGGGCACACCATCCGCGACGTGCGCGTCTTCCGGGTGCTAATGCCCTGGGTCGGGACCAAGCGCTGGGATGGCTCGGCCGAGAGTTTCACCTTTGCCGAGTTCGAAACCGATAAAGGCTTGGTCGGCATTGCCGAGGGTGCCAATGCGGACGCCGAAGAATTAAAGGGCAAAGTCCTGGGCAAAAATCCTTTTGACCCAAGCATCCGCGCCGATATGGGCCTGGCCTACTGGGACCTAAGCGGCAAAATCGCCAACCGACCGTTGGGCCAGTACTTGCACGAACTCTTCGCGCTGGAAACCCCCTTGGCAGAGCGCGTCCCCATGTCGGCCTACACTTGGTATAGCTTCCCCGACCTCAACGGCGAAAACGCCGTCACCTTTGAGAGTTATCCATCCTACGTGCAGGAAATTGTCCGCACCCACGGATTTCACAATATCAAGCTCTCAATGTGCGATTTTGAGCCGCAGCGCTACGTGGAATTGATTCGCAACATCCGCGCAGCCGTGGGAGAGGATGTGGACATTCGCGTCGATCCACACGCTTCTTGGGGCGAGGCGCAGGCACTGCGCTTTATGCGCGAGGTCGAGGACTGCCATCCGGAGTGGATTGAGGAGCCGGTGGGAGGACGTTTTGCTCACATCTTCCGCGCTGGCCATCGCCTGCGGCTGTTGAGCACCATACCGATCTCATCGCACGCCTGGCTGCCGCCGCTGGTACCGCATCCCAGCCCCAAGGGCCGCTACGGCGACGATGCCCTAGACGCGGAACTGGATCTGGACGCGCTGCGTCGCTGGCAGCCAGCCGACATTTCCGCTCCTGACGCCTACGCCGGGCCGCTGGCACTCAAGCGCTACTACGACGCGGCGCGCTTTCTGGGCATGGGAATCGGCATGCACAGCGCGTATGAGCTAGGACCGGCGACGGCGATTCGTCTGCACATCGCCGCCTTTACCTTTCCCTATGAAATGCCCTATCACATCGTCTGGGGACGGGATCGCGCCTTCCCACCCTTTTCAGCGCACGCGATCGACGCGCATTACAACCAGTGGGCCGACGACGTGATCTGCGGCGGCAAAATGGCCTACGACCAAGGATTCCTCGCCGTGCCCAAGGAACCAGGGCTGGGCATCGAACTCGATCCCGAACGCCTGCGCCACTACGCCTTCAGCGAAGAGAAGGCCGCAGCCCATACCCGCCACATCGAACAAATCCGCACGACCCATCTCAACGCGCTAGGCTGGCGAGTAGAGCGCGGCGGCTGGCGGCGCTATCGGGAGCACTAGGCTTTCCTACTAAACCCAAAAGGGGCTAGAGATTGTGGATTAGCGGCTAATAGCCTGCTGTGATTTACCGTTTTTCCGTTCTTCCATGAACTTCTTTATATCTTGGCGGCGTTGTTGCATGAAAGCGATGTTAGGGTCTTGAAATGGTGCAGGCTCTCCAGTTAGATTGGTTCGTGATTTCCG
>VXOR01000049.1 GCA_009840005.1 Gemmatimonadota bacterium | reverse complement strand
GCACCTGATAGCGGTAGAACGTATTCCCACGCAACCGGGTATGCGTATAGCGGGTGGTTCCAGCGGCGAGGGCGTCAGGCAGAATGCACCAATCCGACCACGACGCAGTCTGCAGACTCAGTGCTGGCTTGCTCTGGTAGCGCAGAGTGTATCCATTGACGGCCGGGGTAGCCGACACCGCCGCCCAACGGACATCAAGCTGCCCCGGCGGCGTAGAAAGCGGCGTAATAGGTCCCTCGACAGAGAGCATAGCAGTCGGTTGCGGCGGCACTTTATGCCCACCTACAATCGGCGTCACCGACACCGATGCTGAAGCCGGTCCCTGACCGCCGCTGTTGACCGCCCGCACCGTAAAGACGTAGGTCTGCCCGTTGGTCAGCCCTCCCACCGTATATTCCGTTGTGAAGGTTTTGCTAGCAGGAATAGGCTTCCACGCGGAGGGCTGGACAAGAAACGATGGCTTCGTCTGCTGGTACTGCCACGTACACTGGATGGCATTCGGTTCGTCCCAACGTAGCGTTACTTCGCCGTCGCCGGCTCGAGCCGTCAGCGTCGGCGTATGGGTCGGCTTAACCAGCGAAGAACTGAGCGGGCTCAGGTCGGCCGACACCGCTGCCGATGCCGAACCGGCTCCCGTAGGATTGACCGCCCGCACCAAGAACGTAGTGGCTTCTCCGTCAATTAGGCCCGTTACCGTATGCTCGGCCGTGAGCGGTCCACTGTTGGGTATCGTCTGCCAGTTCCGCCACCCCACGCCCTCCGGCTTTAATCGATACTGCCACGCCGTAATGCTCGCATCAACCGGGTAGGCGTCCCAGCGCAGTGTGGCTTGGCCGGTGCCGGCTTGGGCGGTCAGACCCGTCGGCGGCGGGGGAAGGGGCGCATCGCGAATCGTGGTATGGTCCAAATCGACCGACCCACCCGGCATGATACGGATGCCGCCCCAAGCGGAACCGGCTTGCGCCGAACTACCGGACTTGCGACGAAATCGTATGGGAGAAGTGGCGGTCCCTTCGGCATTTAGAGTGCCATAGACGAAAAGCTCCGCAAGATCAGATACAGATCCTGGTGTAGAAAATTGGTGGCGATCTTTTCCTGGCTCAAATTCGATAATAGTGCCCGGCTCAATGGTGAGCGTCGCACCGGGAAAGACCACAACGTCGCCGCTAAGGGACACTGTATCAACGGAGGCAGTCTCCGTATCACCCCAAGTCTCAGAACCGAAAATTGCCCAATGGTGATAACTATCATGGGGCACACTACACGACATTATGGGTATTGAAGGCTGGTGCTGGGTTGCTCAATAGCCGTAGGCACTGGTTGAAGGTGGCGGCTTGCTGGTGAATATTGAGTAGGATATACTGGAGATCACACTACACGACAAAACCCAAAAAGACCTGCCCTCCGTAGGTTAAGGGCTTATGTTTAGGGTATCCAATCCCGATAAACCCTTTGGCTAGGAGCACAGGTCTATGTTGAGCCAAACTACGGATTTACAAGCGGTGTTGCAAGCGTATTTGCCTTGGCATAAACGCCGCGTGTGGTTTCTCAGTGCGTTCATTTTATCGTTGCTGCGGGTGATGACCGTCAATCTGACCCGGATCGCCCACGGGCTGAATGGCCACGCGGCTCCGGCATCCAACTATCGGCGTGTTCAACGCTTTTTGGCCACCTTTGAGTTGGACTATGTCTTGATGGCTCAGGTGATGCTGCACCTGTTGCCGGCGCAGCGGCAGTGGGTGATAACGATGGATCGGACGCTGTGGCACTTTGGTCGGTTGCCGATCAATATACTGTTGGTCGGGTTGGTGCATCGGGGGGTGGCCTTCCCGCTTTTTTGGACGGTGCTTCCCAAACAAGGCAACTCCCATACCGCGGAGCGGATCGCCTTGATGGAACGGGTGCTTGAAGTGGTGCCCGCCGCGCAGATCCAAGCGTTGGTCGCAGACCGCGAATTTATTGGGCAGCCGTGGTTTAGTTGGCTCAAAAAGCAGCGTATCGGCTTCGCTATCCGCATTCGCGAAAACGCCTTGGTAGGGTCGGATGCCCCACGCCAGTACCCCGTCCGTCGGCTCGTTTCGGACTTGGCCGTAGACCAAGTGCGTATCCTGCGCAAGCCCCGGGTGGTCTATGGCCATAGCCTCTACCTGTCGGGGATGCGGCTGGCCACCGAGTATCTGTTGGTCGTCAGCACCCAACCCGGCCGGTGGGCCCTGGACCACTATCGCCAACGCTGGGCTATTGAGTGTCTCTTCGCCGCCTTCAAGGCCCGAGGCTTTGATTTTGAAAGCACCCATTTGAATCGAACCGAACGCATTGAAAAGATGGTCGCCTTATTAGCTCTAACGTTTGCTTGGGCTTTTCTCGTCGGCGTATGGAGGGCGCAGCACAAACCCTTAAAAATGAAAAACCATGGCTACAAAGCCTACAGTTTCTTTCGCTATGGGGCTGATTATCTCCAGTATATCCTACTCAATATTCACCAGCAAGCCGCCACCTTCAACCAGTGCCTACGGCTATTGAGCAACCCAGCACCAGCCTTCAATACCCATAATGTCGTGTAGTGTGCCTGACCAGAATACTTCGAGGTGAGCTCTTTACCGATGCGAACAAGAACCTGCTTAACATCGGATACTGCGGACTTCCATTCGGATTCCATTGCACTTTTGCTGCGACCCACAATAAGCAAATACTCATGTTCGGTTGCTACATGCGTAGGATTATTGTCAGTTGCATTCTTCCAAACTATTGTACCAATCTGATTCTCCTCGCCGAATACGTCGCTACATATCGTTCTAAGGTGCGAGTACTCTCGTTCATCGATGGAAATTATTAAGACACCATCCTCGCGGAGCAGGTTCCGCGCCAGCTTCAGCCGCGGATACATCATGTTCAGCCAGTCGGTGTGGAACCGCCCCGAGGCTTCCGTATTCGATGACAGCTTTCGGTTATCGTCGTCGGTCTGTCCCGTCACCTTCAGATAATTCTGGATGTTGTCCCGGTAGTCGTCGGGATAGATGAAATCCTTCCCCGTGTTGTACGGCGGGTCAATGTAAATCAGCTTCACCTTCCCGGTGTAGCTCTTCTGCAGCAGCTTGAGCACTTCTAGGTTGTCGCCCTCAATCATCAGGTTTTGCGCCGTGTCCCAATCGACGCTCTCCTCTGGATAGGGGCGCAGGGTCCCGGTCGAAGGCGTCAGCGCAAGCCGCCGCGCCTGACGCTTGCCGTGCCAGTTGAGGCCGTACTTCTCCTCGCGCTCGTCCACCTCGCCGCCGAGAAGCTGCTTGAGCACCTCAAAGTCGATCTTGTCCTCGGTAAAGGCTTCGGGAAACAGGGCCTTCAGGTGTTCGATGTTCTCGGCCACAATGTCCGCCGAGCGCGTATCTGGGTCGTTGGCAATGAGTTTTTGCATATGATTTTCGTGTCCTAGTGGCGTACGAGTGTTAGCCCCCAAATCATAGACGGCATAATTTTTTACTTTTTAGCAGCCTGTCGTGCCTAGGCTGGAAGCTCTTGTTCACACTCGTCGAATAAACTTTACCTCGGGGAGCATCAATCAGGCTCTTATTGTTGAAATCCTTCTGCAAGTTGCCATCGTTCGAGTACAACAGTCGGGCACCGCTGACTTGAGCCAAGGCAATGACATGTGGATCATTGGATCTGATTGCGGCCGCACTCTGGAGTTGCTTTGTCCTTGCGTCAACTTCACTTTTATTTATGATTGTCATTTTTCCAGCAAGCTGGGCCTCCCGTCCCCAGTGTCTGAAGTCCGCAGAACTTTTTTTAAGCTCCTCCAACAGCTTGCCGCCGACCACCAGCCGACCACTTCCTTGGTTGAGCCAATCAAAGAACTTCTCTCCCGCTGGTGGTAGATTAGAACCAAATATCTCAGAGACGACGTTGGCATCAACAATTGCACACATTCTTCAGGCCCCTATAGGCTGTCTCTTCCATAGAGACCGCGCCGTTTCTTCTAAGAAAAAATTTCGGTAGCCATCAGGTGCGCCTTCGATATTTCCCTCTTTGTCGATTCGGAGCGAGTGAATGCGAACGTCCAAATCCTTACGCTCAAAAAAGAGAATGGACACATCCTCGGGCTTCAACGGCGTTGTGCCGTCACGCACGTCCATACGCACCCGGTCGATCAGGTGGTCGCTGTGGGTCTCGATTACTAATTGGCGGTGCGGCTTGGCGACTTGGCAGAACAAGCTGCCCAAGGCGGCTTGGGCGCTGGGATGCAGATGTACTTCGGGTTGCTGCAATAGAAACATGGGCGGTATGGTGTAGTCGAACATAACCGGAAAAAACCTGTCACGGAACAACTCAGTGACGACGGGCAGAACTTGGCTGACGCCATAGCCGACATCGATTAGGTTGCGCTGAGGTCCCTTGATCCTGCTGCCGAATTTCCTGATCCGCACTTGAAATGGTTCGCTTGCCTTTCTGCCGAAGGACTTGACCGAAATCTCATCAAACAGCCCAGACGCTTGACCGAACTTCTCAAGTGCTTCCTTGAGCTCGTTCCATTCTTCTTTATCCTGAAAAAACACTTCCGCGAGATACATCGGAACGTAATCGCCTTCTGGGTCCCTCGTCGTGCGCGCAGGATCGTAGGTACGTTGGGGCTTGGAACGGACAGGGGCACCGGCGTAAGGCCGCTGCTTATGACGGCCGAATTCTCGTACTTCGTCAAAAGTACGAGAAAGTCGCTGGAGCCGTTCCCAATCTTCGTCGGTGGGTGGCCCAGAACCTTGGCGGTCATCTAGACTATCGGGATCTACGCCAAAGGGCGACGCGTCATAATCAGGATCAGGATTTATCTCCCCTACCCAACTACCGTTCGGCGTTCCCAAGAGGATCAGCGGAGGCCATTCGTCATATGTGAAATCTTCTTCAACCCAGTTCCCATCACAAGAAAAGCGTCTGACCACTGAAACTGGCGCGGTACCATCTCGCCCAAACTTCACGTCGAAGCGATATGGGCGATCTGTTGCGACCTCGATTTCCCGGTCAGTTCGAGTCTCTCGCCGCCTGGCAGAAAATCCCGCCTCGAAGGTTTCGGCCCGGCCACCCCTTCCTCCCCGGTGATGGGCGATTTCGTCGAAGCTGCCGAGGTCGTAGGGCTCCTCTTTGAAATTCGGGTCGGTCCGCCGATAGGCGACATCCCACAGTGCCCGAATCATCGCCATGAAAGAAGTCTTACCGGTGCTGTTTTCGCCGACGAGCAGCGTCAGCGGCGCTAGGCGGGCAGTCTGCTCTTCGCGGAAGCAGCGGAAGTTTTTGAGTGTTATCTCGTCCATGGAATCATACCTCTCTTCAGCACCGGTACCCAATCGGATCCGAACCGCATCGACCTTATTTAGTTACGCCTAGGAACTTTTCCCAGTCAACAGCTTTGGACACGCCCTACCGCTCCCACAATTCGCTCAGCGGCACGGCGAGTATGCGCTCGTTGGCCAACAGCAGCCGGTCGCGGCTAGTGTAGAGCAGGACCCCAGACTCGAAATCCTCGCCGCAGCGATCGGCCAGCCGCACAAGCCCTTGCCCGTCTTGGCTCAGAATAGGCGCTGCTGAGGATCATCAGGGATTGGGAACACCCCGATAATGACCCATGGATTTGGGGCGACTTGGTGAAATTGCTGCGTCGTGCCGAGAAAAAAGTGAAGATCGGTCTTCAGGAATGTGTCGAAGTACTTGTTCCTCACCTTGGCCAGTGCCGCATCTTCATCCCCTTCTGTCGATTTCAAACAATTCCAGTAGAGCGCGCCAGCCTCCCAGTTCAACACTTGGAGTTCGCTGCGTTTTCCGGTTGAATCCTCGAATCGGTACGAGAAGCTATACGGTAGTTTGGGGATGAGTTGGAATGTCTGACGCCAGCTATTGTCCTCAAATAGGGCAAGCTGGCTATGCAATGCACGCATCTGATGAAGTCTCTCTTGATTCCAATTCCGGTCCTCCTCCTCCCAAATAAAATTAGTGACCTTCGTGGGTTTAAACACTGCTAAGGAGAGCGTATTACTTTTAGCTCCTTCGATAAGTCTGTCGAGCCGGTTGTAAACCTGCGCGGTCTGGAGCAATAGGCGACGGCGTTCACGCCACTTGTCGGAAGTGTCGATATGTCCCACTGGAGTCAGTTCGTTTTGATCCGCCGGGCTAAAAGATTCAGGTCGAGGATCGGCTGTCCTGCGTGCTAGTCGGCATTCAATCCAATCATATTTCTGATATCGCTCGCTTGCATCAAGACGACGGAAGGGCACGGGATAGATGCGCACCCAGGTTCCATCCTCTCTGATGCCGGCTGTACATACAGTCTCGCCGTACTTCCTAGACAACGTTGGATAGGTCTTTACAGTGACGAGGATGCGTTGCTTTTCCGTGGTTGTCATAAATGTTTTACAGTACAGCCCTGTTCTGCAGTATGGTGCGATGCGGCTTGATCAAACAGATCTTTCTGGTCAAGTATCTGGCAGAGCGCGTCGGCGACACAGTGCCGATGGCATTGATCGGCGTCCCGCTCGTAACAGGTGAGCGCGACCGACTCGCCCAAGCGCAGCCAAGCGCAGATTTTTGCCAAAGCATCGCCCTGTCTTGGCAGGCTTTTCCGCTCGTATGTCCTGAAAAGGGCGTCGAAATCTGCTTGAGATTCTAAGCCTTGGCGTTGCCGTGATTCAATTCCGAGTTCGGGCAGGTGTTCGTAGCGAATGCCGACTCCATCGCATGCCTTGGCAAGTGTGTTTTTAGAAAAGCCGTATTTGCGGCTGATGGCGTTCCGTCGAACATCGCAAAGGACGATCACACTTGCTTGGAGTAACGCATTGAGATAGCTCTCTAAAGTTCTCCCCTCGTACCCAATAGTCAAAAGCCGAGATGGAGTTTCTTCTGGGCGGGCGGATTTGATCCGACTGAGCGCGGCTTCATCGTTTTTGAGCATCTGCCCGGCAATGTCACTGTGGATCGCGTAATAAGGATACTTGCGGTAGGTTTCTGCGATGAGCGCATCACCCCGCAGTCTGCGGTAGCGCTGCGCAAACACTCGCATCGAATCGTCTTGGGTTTCGCGTGCGGTGCGCTTGCCCTTCTCAGTGAGTGCCCAATGCTGGTGATCGTCGATCAGCAGACCGCAATCGACGAGGCGGCGGCGGTCTGCATAGCACGTGAACGAGAAAGCTCCATATCGGTAGGGCACGAACTCGTAGGGACTTGTTTGGTCAGCGGGGAACAACTCCTTGCAGTAGAGGAACAGGAGTTTCTGGAAGTCTAGGCTGCCCGCGTTGCCCCCAAGTACGTCAAGCAGTGCGAGAAGCTGCCGCTGGCGCACGTACAGCCGGAGTGTCCCTTTTTCTTTTGATGCTTGAACCGGAGTTCTCATGGTCTATTCGCTATCTGATTAGTCGCCCCTATTTAGTTACGCCTAGGGATGTATCCGGGTCAACAACCTCTTTGGGCGAATCGTCGCACCCGACCAGCCCCTACCGCTCCCACAATTCGCTCAGCGGCACAGCGAGGATACACCCGTCGGCCAACGGGAGCCGGTCGCGGCCGGTGTAGAGCAGAACCCCAGACTCGAAATCCTCGCCGCAGCGAGCGGCCAGCCGCACAAGCCCTTGCCCGTCTTTGGAGGTGAGTGCACTGGCGGCTTTGACTTCAATCCCCCAAGTCTTCTGGCCTCGCGTAAGGACTACATCGACCTCCACCTGATCCTTGTCGCGATAGTGCCAGAAACGCAAATCTGGCTTTGTCCAGGTGGCTTGAGCCATGAGTTGCTGCACCACGAAAGACTCCAACAGATGCCTCATGCGGTCCCGATGATTGAGCCAATCGGCCGAGGTCAAGTCAGCGAGGGTCGCCGCCAGCCCGCTATCGAGCAGATGGACCTTCGGTGTTTTGACGAGCCGTTTGGCCGGGTTGCGGTGCCATGCGGGCAGGCGTCGTACCAGAAAGAGCCGTTCGAGCACGGCGATGTAGTGATCTACTGTCGCCCGGTGCAAGTCGAGGCTGTTGGCCAGATTGCAGGTGTTTAATAGTTCGGCGCTGCGCAGGGCCAACAGTTCCAGCAGGCGCACCAACTCGTGGGCATCCTTAACTCGCGCTATGTCTTGCACATCCCGCTCGATGATGCTGCGCAGATACTGCCGATGCCATTGCCGGGCGCGGCTGGGCGTGCGGGTCAGTGGCTCGGGATAGCCGCCCGCTACCAGTCGCTCCGGCAGCGACGGCCCAACAGGCTCCGCCTTGGGCTGGATACTCGGTTTGAGTGCGCCGTTCAGCAGGTCGCGGAGGAAACGCCCGGGCTGGCGCTCTTTTTCCGCTTCGGTCAATGGGTGCAACTGCGCCATTTCCATCCGTCCCGCCAGGGATTCGGTAACGGTCGGCACCAGCAATAGATTGGCCGAGCCGGTCAGCAGGAAACGTCCGGGACGGCGGTCGTGATCTACGGCGCGTTTGATGGCCGAGAGCAGGGCTGGCACCCGTTGCACTTCGTCCAAAGTCACTGCCTCCGGTAGGCTGGCGACGAAACCGTCTGGATCAGCCCCAGCGGTCTGGTAGTAGTTGTGCTCGTCTAAGCTGACGAACGCACGGTCAGGCGCGAGTTGTTGAGCTAGCGTAGTTTTCCCGCTTTGCCGCGGCCCAAGCAGACAGACCACCGGCGTGTCGGCTAAAGCCTCTCGGAGGACGGGTGCCAGCGAGCGGGGAAACAGGGAACGGTCAGCGTCCATTTGTCGGTTAGGATAGCGTCCAATTATCGATTAAGGAAGCGTCCAATTGTACAATGACAATCTAGGAAAAGAGGATGCGGAGATCAAGATGAAAAGCTGAATTCGGCTAGATCGAACAGGGCTACAGGCGTGGAAATAGAGGACGGTTGACGGCCATTTGCCGGATGGTAGCTGTATTCCTCGACGGTTTGTTTAGGAAGCGTCGATAGGAAAGATTGTGCTTTTGATTTGTCCCCACGTACTCGCTTTCATCAGTATCTCGCCTGAACCACACGAACCAGTCAGGGGATCGTCAATCCAGCGCACTATCCGCCAGAGTCCCTTCTCGTCATATCGTACCTTGAAGGTCATAGGCTGATCGACGCTATACCCATCGCCGTTCTCGTCGAGCATCCGCATTAGCACCCGACCGCTGAAGACCTCCCAGTCTTCGTCGGGATGGGCGTCGGGGTCTCCGGGAAAGGTTTCCGGGTGTTCAGAGCCGAGTTCCTGCCAGCGGAGTAAGAAGTGAAAGTCGTAGTGGAATTCGCTAAAAATATCGAAGAGGGCCTTTTCGGTGGACGAGGAATTCTCGCGGTCGTCGCGGCTGCCGACGATGATGTTCAGTTCTGTTTCTAGGTCGTTATAAAAGACTATATTGCCTAGGCAATCGAATTCGGTGAACTGGAAATCCTCGTCCAGCAAGGTCTCGTACAGGGCTTTGTCGCGGTCTCGCATGGCCCGGTCTAAGTTGTCTAGGAGTTGCTCCGGGGTAGTGGCTGGCGGTGCGTCTTCTGTTTTTGGAACGGGAACGGGCATGATAGGAAAAGGCCCGCGTTCACACGAACATACGGCAACCACAACGGCGGCAACGACGGTCCAATGATACATTACTCTACTCCACTCCGGCCATTTCGAATCAATGATAAGCGGGACGACAAATCACTTTTTAGATAACGGCCTGCGCCCTGCCGCGGTTCCATCTTTACCCGTTGCCCCAAAATTCTTCGCGCAAAAGGAATAGAGTGTCGCGTTGCTCATATAAGACTTGAGCCGCACCTGCTGTCCGCGCAACGCGCCCATCCTTCCTGCCACGCGTTAGTAATTTTCTATATTATCAGGGAAATCCCGAAGGCAGTACGACTCGAACGGGCCATCTTGTCTCGTGCGATAATCAGGCCGGATAACGAGATAACGATCTATGAACCGACCGCCGCGTTTTGCGCGTGCCACCGCTGGCTTGGATCTCAATGCCCTGCTCAGCCCGTTGCGCAAATGTTTTTGGCTGTCACTGGGGATCGCCGTGCTCCTGAACGCGATCTTAGTTCTGCTCAACCCCTTCCAGCAGCAGGCTGAGAAAGCGCCCCGGCCGCTAACCACCAAATTCGTCAAACGCCAACCGCGCCTGACCAAGGCGCTGGAATTACGCAAGATTCCCCAACGCAAGCGCCCGATGATCCGCCGCCAAGTGCGCACTGCTGCCGCCCGCATGGATCAGGTGCAAGCTACCGCGGCGTTCTCCACGCGCGCCATCATCGCTCGTTCGACCGGCGTAGCGAGTATGCTCCAAGTCGGACAGAGCAATCCACAGACGCTCCAAGCGGCGCTGGAACCGGCCGTGGGGGCAACCGCGAACTTGGGGATCAGCCGTGCGCCTGAGCATAAAATCGACATGGGCTTGGAGATGCTGGATGTCGATGCCATGGACACGGGCCGCTACCGCGCCTTGGTGATACAGGATCCCAACGACAAGCAGGGACTCAAGGGCTTTGTCAAATTTGCCCGCGTGGTTTCGGCCACTTATATGGCCGAAACCCAGACCAATGTCGTCGATGGCGGGCTCAACAATCGGGAAATCGACGTCCTGCGCGATATGCTCAACGAGTGGACCGGCCTGCGCACCGAGTTCGTCGGTAGCTTTACCTTTGACGACGACCGCTTTCTAACGGTGCCGATCGTCATCCCCCAAGGAGAGCCCAATGAAAACGAGTTGGACAACCTGGCGCGCTACCTGCTGGCGGGGGGCTTTGTCATGGCTGAGCAATTCGACTTTGAGGGGTTTTGGACCGAGGCACTAGAAAAGTACGGAGGATTGATCAAGGGACGCGATTTTTACACCGAACGCCTGCGAGAAGACCATCCGATATTCACGGCCTATTTTGACTTGGGGGACGGCGTCGCACAGGGTGCCTCGCGTTTTGACGATCCGTACTACTGGAATGTGGTGAAGGGCTTGTACGTCAAGGGGCGACTAGTGGCGGTGCCTCGGGCCAACTCGGGTATTGGGGGGTATATGGGCTTTGCCGCCGAACGAGACGCGATCCGCATACTCCAGTTTGCGGTCAACACCGTGATCTATGCCCTGACCCAAGAGGGGTCCATGACGCAGCGGTTGATGCAGATTGTCCACTGAGCAAGGAGCCGTTACTCTGGGCAGGCCAACTCCTTTTCGAGGAGGTCCTGATTGACCGCGTAGTTCACTGGCACCTCGATTAGATGGACGCCCGGCGCGGCGAGGCACTCGCGCATGGTCGGCAGCAGATCGTCGGCTGCGCCGACGCGGTGCCCGTAGGCCCCATAGCTGGCGGCGTACTGCACGAAATCCGGGTTGCCGTAATCGAGGCCCCAATCGGCAAAGCCCATGTCGGCCTGCTTCCACTTGATCATGCCGTAGCCGTCGTCGCGCAGAATGAGGGCCACGAGGTTCATGCCGAGGCGCACCGCGGTCTCCAACTCTTGGGAATTCATCATAAAGCCGCCGTCGCCGCAGATGGCCATGACCTGTTTGTCCGGCTCTACCAGCCGCGCCGCCATGGCCGAAGGCAGACCCGCTCCCATAGTCGCCAAGGCGTTGTCCAGCAACACGGTATTGGGCTCGTGGGCGCGATAGTTGAGGGCGAACCAGATTTTATAGACGCCGTTGTCGAGGCATATAATGCCGTCGTCGGACATGACCCGGCGCACATCGGCGACGAGCCGCTGGGGCGCGATGGGGAAGCCTGGGTCGTCGTTGCCGACTGCGTGGATTTCGTCGATCCACTTTTTGACCTTGGCGAAATAGCTGAAGTCCCAGGTTTTTTGCCGGTTGATCCGCAGCAGCAACTGCCAGATGCTGTTGCCAATGTCGCCGATGACCTCTAGCTGGGGAAAATAGACCGGATCGACCGAGGCCGAAGAGAAGTTGACGTGAATGACCTGTAAGCCGTCAGGCTCCATGAAAAACGGCGGCTTCTCGACCACGTCGTGCCCGACGTTAATGATGAGGTCGGCGCGGTCAATGGCGCAGTGCAGTGGGTCGTTGGCCGACAGCGCGGCGTTGCCCAAAAAGAGCGGGTCGCGCTCGTCAACGACGCCCTTGCCCATCTGGGTGGTGAAGAACGGGATGCCGGTGTCGCGGATGAAGTTGAACAGCATCTTGGAGGTGCGCTTGCGGTTGGCCCCGGCCCCGATGAGCAAGAGGGGGCTTTGCGCCTCTTCGATTAGGGTGGCGGCTTGGGCGATGGCCTTTTCTTCTGGGATGGGTCGCCGCACGCGGTCTTTGGGAAAGAGCGGCGTGTCGGTTTCTTCGCAGGCGATGTCTTCGGGCAGTTCTAAATGCACGGCCCCAGGACGCTCCTCTTCGGCTAAGCGGAATGCCTCGCGGACGCGGGAGGGCACGCTGTCGCCGCTGACGATCTGATGGGTGTACTTGGTCAGAGGCTGCATCATCTCGACGATATCGACGATCTGGAACTGCCCCTGCTTGCTCGACTTGATGGGCTTTTGGCCGGTGATCATCAGCATGGGCATGGCGCCGAGTTGGGCGTAGGCGGCGGAGGTGACGAAGTTGGTCGCCCCCGGTCCCAAGGTAGCTAGACACACGCCGGTCTTGCCGGTGAGGCGGCCGTACGTAGCGGCCATGAAACCCGCGGCCTGCTCGTGGCGGTTGAGGATCAATTGGATCTGCTCGGAGCTGCGCAGCGATTCGAGCAGGTCGAGGTTTTCCTCGCCCGGGATGCCGAAGAGAAATTCCACGCCCTCGTGCTCCAAGGCGCGGATGAAGAGATCGGACGTTTTCATTAAGTGCTCCTTGTGCTAAACGCTTGGTAGGACGGCGCCGACCCGCTGAGCGCAATCTAGGATTTGCCGCCAAGTTTCTTCCTCGACGACTATACCGGCCTGCCGCCGCTGTCGCTCGCGCTTTTCCAGCTCTCCAGGCAGCAGGATGGCATCGAAGCCTTCGGCCTTGGGCGAAGACCGCAAATAGTCTGCGAACGCTCGCACTTGGGCCGCGTACTCGGCGAACGGCTGGAAGCGCCCAATGTCGATGACTAGCAGGAAGCAGCCGTTGCCGATCCGCGCCTTCCGGCCCCGCGCACAACCCGCCCCGCTCAGCGCCCCACCCAACAGTTCCACCACGACCCCAAGCCCGTAGCCTTTGTGGCCCATGAGGCCGCCAAAGGGCAAGAGGCTGCCGCGCGGCTCGTCGTAAAAGTCCGCCGGGTCTGTCGATGGCTGGCCAGCCGCGTCGATGATCCATCCTTCGGGGACCGGCTCCCCTCGGTTGCGCTTGACCCGTACCTTGCCCTCGGCCACCACGCTGGTCGTAATGTCCAACACGAGTGCGCCGCCTTCTCCGTCGGGCCAGCCGCCCGCCAGCGGGTTGGTGGCCAAGCGCCCGGCGATACCGCCCCAAGGGGCCACGCTGGCACCGCCGCCGTGCGAGTTGGCGCAGAGCAGGCCGATCATGTTCGCCGCGGCGATGCGCTCCACATAGCTGCCGAGGCGACCGATGTGGTTGGAGTTTTTGACGGTTATAGCTGCGACTCCGCAGTTGCCGGCGTGTTCTAGGCCCATCTCTACGGCTTGGTTCATCACGACTTGGCCAAATCCCCAGTGCCCGTCGAGCATGGCAGCCGCGGTGGTCTGACGCACGACTTCGACCTCGGCGTGGGGGATGATCTCTCCCTTTTCGATGGTGCTTATGTATTGGGGAATGCGGATGACGCCGTGCGAGTCGTGCCCCACGGCATTGGCGTCGGCCAGCAGCTTGGCGACGACATCGGCTGCTGCAGGTGGTGCACCGGCTGCGGCGAAGATGGCTGCGCCGACTTGGCGCAAGTGTTCGATGGAAAATGCGGGCATAATTATTGGGTAATAGACGCCGCCAGCACGGCCAGCAGGTCTTGCGCCTGCTCCTCGGAGAGTTTGGCTCGCCGTCGCGCTTTGTCAATTAGGGTTTCGGAACTAGCGACCTTGCCGTCGGCGTATATCTTTAGGGCCTCGCGGCAGAGCGATTGCACTAAGCGGGTGGCTTGGTCGCCATCCACGCCGACCTCGGCGGCGGCATTGGCGATTTGCTCCTGTAGCCGCCCCTGCTCTAGGTCGGCGAGCGTCTTGGCCAGCAGTTGCTGCAAGAAGTGCTGGGCCTGCGCCCGCCAAGTCCCTGCGTATTCAGCTAGGTCCATGATAATCCCGTCGGTGCGGGCATTAATGCGGTCCGCGGTCAGGCGCGCCAGCGAGTGGGTCAATCTATAATAGAGCGAATCGACTTGACCCCGTGACACGCCCGCGTCGTCGTTGAGCGCACGCACCCAATCCGGCGCTGGATGCCTCTTGGCCAACAACGACCGATTCAGCCGCGATCTTATCGTGGGCACCGACTCAGTTTGCACGGCTTCTTGTGACCGGTTTGGGCCAGAATCCCTGCTGGGCGCTTGCGCCGGAATTTCCCGCTGGGCGCCCGGACTTTTCTCAACGGCAATCGAGTCTTGTTGCTCCAGCTCCTTTTTTTCTGCTCGTTCCTCCCGGACTGCTACTTTAGGCACGGCAATCTCTCGCGTCTTCTCGGCGATCTCCGCGATGACCTGCTGCTTGGGGGGTAGCAAGCGCAATCCCGGAGGCTGCCCCTTGAGCTGCACCTTGCCCTGCCACCAGATCCACTTGTTGCTCTGCCGCACTTTGTCGCGCAATTCCTCGTTGGGCAGATCGGAATCCGGCAGCAGAAAGAGCGCGTCGAGCACCATGTCGGGCTGGGGATAGAAGCCCAGCCAGCGCCAGGGAATGCCCACTTCAAAGGTGTAGAGCTGATCGCGCAGGGCCCCTCCTGCTTTTACGGGCGCGAGCTCTGTGGGCTTCCTGCGCTGCATGCCCCCCCACAGATAGGGCGTGCCGTTGGCCGGACTCAGCCAGATGGTATGCCCCAAGGGCTGCTCGGGGCCGCGCAGGAAAATTTTTAGGTGATCGTAGTAAAACATCGCGTCCTTGCGCTCCCCGGATGGGCCGCGCCATTCGCTTTTGTCAGGGGGAATCTGTTGGGCATCTACGATATCGTCAACTACCGCGGCTGCTACGTACACGTAGTCGGCGTCCCACATCAGATAGAGGTCGGCCTCGTGATCCGACGAGCCGGTAAAGGCCCCGCGCACGCCCACTCGTTCGCCGCCGGGGACTAGGCCGATGCGCTCGGGTGCCCCCCACTCGATCAGTATGCCGTCGAGCGTTGGCTTGGGAGTTACTGGTACCACCGCGACCGGCTCTGCGCCGACGACTCCCACGGCCATCAGGCTTGCCCACGCGACCCAGGCAGTGCGCCGCATCCTCACTCGTCTTGGCGCAAGGAGGAGACAGCCCAAGCCGCGTCTAGGTCGTCCATGGCCACGGCCCGCACGCCGCCCGGCACAAACGACAATAGCTCCTCGTAGCTGGCCTGCCGCTCGGCGTCGGGATAGATCCAATCGTGTAGGTAATACACCGCGTGTATCTTGGCTTGGAGGATTTCTTTGGCACAGCCAAAACAAGGCCGCATCGTCGAGTACATCACCGCTCCTTCGGTGGCGATGCCAAAGCGAGCCGCCGACAACAGCGCGTTTTGCTCGGCGTGGACACAGATGCACAAATCGTAGTTCTTGCCCGAAGGGTATTGGTCGCGGCGGTCGCAGCGGTCGCAGCCGCCGTCGAGGCAGTTGACCATGTTGTGCGGGGTGCCGTTGTAGCCGGTCGAAATGATCCGGTCGTTTTGCACCAAGATGGCCCCAATGCGGTTGCCCGTGCAGTTGGCGCGCGCCCGGACGGCCATAGCGATGCGCATGTAGTACTCGTCCCAATCGGGCCGCTCAAACACAGTGCTTCCCTTCCTCGACATGATTGCTCAGTCACCTAGCTATTTCGTGAGAATGGTGCGGAATGCGGGTTGGTCGGAGAATAGTACGCCCGCTCTTGTAGCGGGTCAACCGCGACATGGTAGGGATGATCAATAAGCCAATCCCACTGGTATGAGCCGTTTGATCACTGTGGCCTCCCCTTCGACTTCTAGTCCGAGTAGGTAGAGGCCGGTTGGCAAAAGTGCCCCGCTGGCGTCGCGGCCGTCCCAACGAATGCGCTGTAGGCCCGACTTCTGGCTGCCTGCCGCTAGAGCGGCGACCTTGCGACCGTCGAGTGCGTGGATGTTCAGCCGAGTGGCCACGGTCCGGGGCAGCCCTAAGAGGGCGTACTCGATTTCCAGCAGGTCGTTGACGCCGTCGTCGTTGGGCGTGATTACGGCGGTGGAGAGGCGCAGGTCGCGGATTTTCTCGGCTTGGGAAGTCGAGGCAAGCACGCGCAGGGTATTGGTGGCAATGTCGCCGCCGACATCGCCACTCTGCACGGGCTGCGGCAGGCTCTGGCTCTGGCTGTCGAGTACTTGGCCGTCAAAGGTCCAGGCAAAGTCGAATACCTCGGCGGCGAAGACGACGCGGATCAACTCGTTGCGGCCGGCGTTTAAGCGCTCCGGCAAGCGTATCGTCAACTCATCCTCACCTGCGACGACTTCGCTCGCCACCACTTGTCGCAAAGGGATGCCCATTTCGAGGTGCTTGAACGAGGGGGGTCCGCCGGTGCGGATGTGCAGCGCGTCGAAGCCCACATCAGCGGCGGAAACTTCCGCTTTGATATCATAGACGAACTCCGTCATC
Organism: Gemmatimonadota bacterium; assembly: GCA_009840005.1. The sequence goes on along the minus strand of VXOR01000049.1, from coordinate 22,694 downwards.
GCGCCCATCTCCACCTCGGCCACGCCGCGCAGGGGCTGCGGGTCGTCCAAGCGGGCCACTTCGCCGATGACCGAGGTGGCCAGAGTCGGCGAGGTTTCGACCCACAGGGAATCGAGCTGCACAAAGGCATCGAATTCCTCGCTGTTCAGCAAGATTTTTAGCTGTAGATGGGAGCCGGACCGCAGGCCGAGCGTTTGGCCCGACTCGAACGTTGGGACCGACCAGAAGGTCCAGTTGTCTTGGTCGTATTCGATGCCGGCGCGAATCCCCGGCTTGGGGCGCGTCGTCAGCGTCAGCGTTCCGCCTTGGCCGTCGTCGGTGTTGACTGCCCCGCTCGGATTTTTGAGCACGTCTTGGTAGCGTTGCTGCGACACCGGAACGCGGGTGCCCATGTCGGTGAACTCGTAGTAGATGTCCGGCTTGGGGTCCATGCCGGTGCGCGCCTCGACTTGGATCGAGACCGGGGCGTCGGGGGCTTCCATCGGCTCGCCATCCACCATCCGCAGCGATGTAGCCGACCAAGAGAAGCGGCCGAAGTTGACCTTCTGACCCAAGTCGAATATCCGCGTCTTGTACACCGCACGCAGGGGAACACCCTCGCCGAAGAGCTCGAAATCGCCGATGGTGCCCCGATGAGCTTGGCCCTTGGCAAAAATTGCCTGTGAGGATATTTGCAATGCCTCGATCTGCGCGGCTTCAAGCGAGCGCGAGAGTCGGCGGATATAGCGAGCGAAGCGCACGTACTGGCGGGGAAATTGGTGCTGCACGACGGGGCGAAAATTTTCCTGTACGTCGGCGATCTGCTGCCATTCGTTCGGGTTATGGGTGGCGACATACAGCTCGTACGCGGGCACGACGTCTTCGCGCAAGCTCTTGCCGTCCGAGCGGTATCCCTGCGAGGGGGTGTAGAACCCGAAGGAGAAGATGGGCACTGGCACGGCTAGGTCGAAGGTGAAGGTGCGGCCGTCGGGACTGCCGCCCGAAGAGGGCGCGAGATAGGACGTGCTGTCGCCATCGACCAAGCGCAAATTGCCAGACACGCGCGGTCTTTCGCCATCGACGTAGCCCAGTTCACGGGGATTCCAGCTACCCCAATTGGTCAGATAGGAGAAGACGGAGCGGTCGGGCTGTATATAGACGGGCTGTATTGCTCCCGGCGTGGTAGTCTCATCGATCAGAATGGCGACCGAGTCGTGCTCGGCCCACTCCAAGCCGCTGCCGCCTAGCTGCCACAAGGCAATATCGGCCTCCGCTGTGGATATCCACGACGCGACCAGCCATAGCAAGAGGGCCGATCGGTTGGTGAGGAGCCTGTCCATTAGTAGGCCACCGAGATCAGGCGATTCGCGCTGCGAGTCAGCGCGTCCCCTTCCGCGGTGACGCGGAGGATGTAGATCCCCGGTGCGACGGTACGACCCTGTCTGTCGCGTCCGTCCCATTGATAGGTCTGGTGGCCGGCCGTAGTGGCCGCGTCGCTGATGAGGGCGACCCGGTGGCCAGTCAAGGTATAGACGCCGATGATGACCGGTCGGGGGTCGAGTACTTTGAACAAGTCGAGGTCAATGTGCAACTGGTCTGAGATGCCGTCGCCATTGGGAGTTAGGACCCGGTTCGATAGCAAGAGGTCCGCAAAGAGTCGCCCGTCGGTGGGCAGGGAGACAAAAATACGGTCGCTGGCGATGGTCTCCTCGGCGTCGCCGGGATCGACCTGTTGACGCGCAGTGGTTGACAAGGCGCTGTTGAACAGAAAGGCTTCAAAGCGGGTCTGGTTGAGATAGAGGGTGCTCTCGAAGTCGATTTCGATTAGGGTCGAGCGGCGCACTGGCTCGGAGAGGAAGAGCTTGAAACCATTTTCAGTTTCTTCGACCGTGGGGGCGATTGGCTCGCCGGCGAGCCGCAGCGCGCGGAAGGAGGCCCCGGCGGTGGAGGCGAGTTGGATCTGATCGAAGCCCCGGCTCGATGAGACGAACTCGGAGCGAAGATAGTAGGTAAACTGACTCATTTCGCCGGGGGCGACCTCGACGGGAAAGACTTCGGCGCGCGTCTCTTGGGCGAGCGGATTGTCGAATTCGAGGACGATCTCGTCTAAAGTGGCGGCAGCGAAAGGGTCTTCGGAGAGGAAGCGGATGTCCAATTGCACGTAGAGTCGAGGGCCGGGCGAGAGAAAGACTTGGCCAGAGGTTTCATAAGCCCGGCTCCAGTTGCTCCAGTCGGCTCCGGCGGTGCGGATGGTGTCGATGGCTCCTCGGAAGCTGGGGATCAGCTTGTCGTATTTCCTCTCGGTGACTTGCTTGCCGTTTTTGTCGTAAAAGACGTATTGATTGTCGAGGAGGTTGCCGGTGCGGCTGCGGATTTCGACGCGAGACCCCGGCGGCGCGTCGATGTCCCAACCTATTTCCGCAATGTGCTGTATGGAACCGAGGTCGTAAATCGGCGAACGCGCCCTGACTTCGGCTGGGTAGCCCTCGCCGAAGACCTGCCACTCGGCGGTGGTGCCGATGCGTCCGTTAAAGGCTTCGAAGCCCTCGGACATGGGGAAGATCAGCCGCACGTGGCGGACTTTGCGCAAGGGGAAGAGCTCTTGGAACTGGCGGATTTTGGTTAGATTGCGGCGATCCGAGGGCAATTCGCCCAGTAGTTCCCAACTCAACGAGCCATCCGGTGCTCGGGAGCCGTCGGAAACAAAAAACTGATACCACAGATAATTGAAAACGCCGGATCGGTTGCGACCCGAGCCTTTGCCTGGGGCGATGCCGCTATCGTCGCCCAGCATTCGCACCCGATCTACCCAGTACAGTGCGCCTAAGTCTATTTCGAACTGACCGATCTGTTGTTCGGGTTGCGTGCCCGAGCCGCCGCGATGCACCGTGCCCCAGTAGGTGGTGATATCGCCATCGACGAGGGTATTGCTGATCCCCTTCGACTCAATGAGGGTGCGGCCCAACTTGGAGGTGGCTTCAGAAATGATTTCGACGCTGCCCCCTCGGCCCCAGATTCCCAGTGAAAGGTTGTCGCCGATGCTTTCGACCACCACCTCGCTCAGGCGGATATTCTTCGTGGCTAGGTCGGCCTCAATGCGGATATTCTTCAGCGGCTTAAGCTCATAGTCAATCTCGATGACTTGGGCTTCGTTAAAGCTGTAGCGCCAGCGCTTGTTGTAGCGCAACGTGCCGGGGAGAATGGAGTTGGCATTGCTGAAAAAAGGCTCGCCGTCGGAGGTAAGAATCTTGAAAAACTCCAGCGGGGTGCTGTCGGCAGCGAAGTGGATTTCGATTTTGCGCGCCGAGACCACGCGCCCCAGATCGACTTCGATCCACCAATCCTCGACGCGGGCGTTCGGATCGGGTGCCCAATAGGTCGCCGGATCGCCGTCGATGAAGTTGAGGGCGTCGCCGGGGTTGGAACCCACTTTGCGGATGCCGCCACTGGCAAAGTCAAAGGCGTTGGCCACGGCGTTGATGTTGCGGCGGACAAAGGCGGGTTTGAGCGTACCACGCACGATGTCGACGGCGTCGCCGGGCAGTTGCCATTGGCGCCAGTCGTTGGAGGTGGCGATGCGGAGTTGGTCACCAGCGAGGGGTGTGGCGAGCAGCAGGGCACTGACGAGGATGGCGTTGCGCATGGGAGGTATCCTATTGAGCCGAGCCAATAATTCAATATAGGACGCGCAAAAGGGGTCTGACAACAAATAATTCTTCGCGCTAGGCCACTCCGATGGAAGCGTGGATCTGCGCGAACTTCCATGCACCCGATTCCCGCTCCAATACGCCCGTCAAACGCAGGGCCAGTTCCTCGTACTGACCCTTCCATTTGAGCCGCCACTGCTGCCGGGTGTAGAACCAAGCCACCGGACCGCGCTCCTGTACGTCGAGGTGCTCTGTGTCGATGGTGAAATCCTGGGTACTGGCGACGTGGTGGCGGTAGTACTGGGCAGCGAGTCCACCGCCCTCGACATATTCTCCCGGTTCCGTGCCGATCTTGACAAAGTGATCGGCTGGAGAGATGAGCTCGATGAGCTGGTCGGCATCGTCGGTTGTCAACGCGGCGAAATAGGTCTCGACTGTCTGGCGGGCGTTCACGTAGCAGGCTCGTAGGGAATGGAGGCTCGGGGCACAATGGCAATCTCCTCGGTGAATTTGCAGGTAGCGTAACTTCTTGCGGTCCGCAGCCATCCGCAAGTTTGACATTCAACGGCTCGCTTGTATAATTGAGCCTCCCGCATCGCTTTCCTAGTGCTCGACGCCATGGCCCGCATCCTGCTTGTCCTCATCATCGCCGTTCCGCTCCGCGCCGACATCTACGACCGCCTCGACGAACTGACCCATCACCTGCGCTCGGGTGGGGTGCCCCGCGACGGCATCCCGGCCATGACCAATCCCCAGGCCGTTGCGCCAGAAGACGCGCACTATCTCGCGGATTCGGACCTAGTCCTCGGCGTGGTTGCAAACGGCGCAGCGCGGGCCTATCCGCACCGCCTTGGCTGGAAGCACGAAGTCATCAACGACCAGCTCGGCGGCCAGTACATCAGTGTCACGTTCTGCCCGCTGACTAGCACCGGGCTGATTTTTGACGCAACGGCCCCGGACTCGGGACAAATCGAATTGGGTGTTTCTGGCATGGTGCTCAACAGTAACTTGGTGCTGTACGATCGGCGCGACGAGAAAACCTTGTACCCGCAAATGATCCACGCCGGCATTAGCGGCGCACACAAAGGGCAGTGCCTCCAACTCTTGCCCGTGGTCGAGACGACGTGGGGCCTGTGGCGTGCGCTGCATCCGCACACCACGGTCGTCCAGGCGGCGACCGGCCTCGACCGCTACCCGGATTATATCCGCGCCCTGTATCCGCTCGATTCGTACGGCCACTATCCTTATGGCAATTATCGCAGCGACCATCGGATGATTATTTTTCCGCTCACTACTGCTCGGCCCAGCGACCGCTTATCGGCCAAGGAAATGGTCTTGGGGTTGCGAGTCGCTGGCGAGAGCAGGGCCTATCCGTTCAGCAGGATGCCTGCTAAGGCCGTCATCAACGATCGCGTCGACGACCGGGATGTGCTCGTGCTCTACGACGCCGAGACGGCCACCGCCATTCCGTACAGCCGCGTTGTTCGCGGCCAAGTTTTGAGCTTTCGCATCCTCAGCCGCACCAGCGACCTTCGGCTGAGCTCAGGCGTTCGGCGAGCTCAGCCGAGCCGTCGAAGCCTGCCGTTGGCCTTTGCCGATGTGGAGACCGGCAGCGAATGGAACATGCGCGGAGAAGCCCTTACTGGCCCGCTCGAGGGAGCGCAGTTAGAGCAAATCCCAGCCTATAATTCGATGTGGTTTGGCTGGTCGGCCTACTGGCCGAAAACCCGTTTGTGGAACGGCAAGGGCATCTTGCCGCCACCCTAATCCTGAGAAGGAGCTTGGCTATGCACGAAGTCCCCAAAGGGAAAATTACTTGTATTGAGAAATGCGTGCTGCGCGGCACTCGACCGCGCAACATCGGCTTCAACGCCCGCATTCCCGCGCACGGATCGCAGATCTCGGATCCGGTCGTCCGGATTCGCACGGACGGCGGGGCGTGGGGTTTGGGTTGGTCCCGCATTGGCGAGGACGAGGCGCGCGCGCTGCTCGGCAAGGAGATCGGCGATCTCTTCCAACTCCCCGACGGCTGCCTGCCCGCAGGCCGCAACCTCGACCTGCCGCTGTGGGATTTGGTGGCGCGGATGATGGATTTGCCGCTGTACCGCTTGCTCGGTGCCCGCGGTAAACGCGAGGTCGAAGTGTACGACGGGTCGGTCTATATCGACGATTTGGATGCCACCGATGAGGAACAGGTCAAAGACATCTTTCGCAGCGAAGTAGAAACCGGCCACGAGCACGGCTATTTGCACTTTAAGATCAAGGTTGGCCGCGGCGCACGCTGGATGCCCACGGACGCGGGCCTCAAGCGCGACGAGCTGGTCATTCGCACGGTGCGCGAAGCCGCCGGTTCGCAGGCCAAGGTGCTCATCGACGCCAACATGGGCAATACGCTCAACACGGCTATCGCCCTGTTGGACGCCTGCGCGGACGTGGGCATCTATTGGTTTGAGGAGCCTTTTGCCGAAGACGCCCCGCTCAATCAAGCGCTCAAGGAACACATCGTCGAAAATGACTGGGACACGCTGGTGGCCGACGGGGAATTTGCGCCGCCGCCGTACTTTTTTGACTTGGTAGAGCAGGGATTTATCGATGTGGTGCAGCACGATTTTCGCGCCATGGGGCTGACGTGGTGGCGGAGCACATCGGCGCGGCTAGAGCAGTGGAACGCGCTCTGCGCCCCCCACTGCTGGGGGTCGTACATCGAGCGCTTTCACCACGCCCATTTCGCCGCTTCCATCCCCAACTTCTGCCTGCTTGAAGCCGCGCCGGCTGCCATGCCCGGGCTGATCACCGACGGCTGGCGGCTGGCCGACTCCATCTTACACGTGCCCGACACGCCCGGCGCGGGCCTCGACATCGATCCGCGCATCTTCGCGCAGGGGATGGAGGATCGAGAGGGGTTTAGGGTGGTGCTTTGAGTGTTAAATGCACATTAAAAATTAAAGAATAGGGAGGCGAAAATCGCAGTTATGCGTATCTTTGATACTATCCCCTCCATTCCCACAATCCCCTGTCGTTGTCTATTGCAGCCCTAAGGGACGCTGTAAACGAGGAGGAGTGTGCGATGACAGACGATCTTCACACCAACCCATTTGAGAAGATCGACACCAATCAGGTCGCCGAAGATCTGCATATCGTAGAGGATAGCCAAAGAAACGCGAGGCGGGGGCGGCCCGCATTAGACAGTGCGGAAGACGATCTCGACCCCACGGAACGCAAGGTTATCGGGCTAATTGAGAGCGCTCAAGCGCAGGCACAGCAGGTGTGTGAGAGCGAGCTAAAAGCCTACCGAGAGCGGCTCGTCGCGCTAGATTTCCGCGAGCAGCTAAGCTCTATTGACATTGAAACGGCCAAACAACGAGCGGAATTCGATCAGCACGTCGATAAGGCCATCGTGGAGTTGAGCAGGGAACAACAGGGTCTGCGCCGCAAAAAAGAAGACATGCAGCAGTTTAAGGAACAAAATGGCCTTCACCGCGAGCCGCAGCCCCGCAGTTGGGACGATAAGATATTTAACATCGGCCTCATCGCCGTGCTCTTTCTCATTGAGACATTTGGCAATGCCTCCTTTTTGGCCAAGGGCAACGAATTTGGGCTGTTGGGCGCGTACACGGAGGCGATTGTCATTTCGTTTGTCAATCTCGGGATTGCCTTTTTGCTCGGCATCCTCGTGACCAATTTCAACCACGTTCACCGGGTCAGAAAGTCCGTGGGCATCCTCACCGCAGTGGTGTTTCTGGCCTTTGCATTGTTTTTCAACTTGATGGTGGCGCACTACCGGGAAACAACGGGCACGGTGCTCGACGAAGGGGGCAAACTCGCCATTGCCGCTTTCGGCGAGAATCCACTGGGTCTAGGGGATTTCCAGTCGTGGATTCTGTTCTTCATGGGATTCCTCTTTGCGATTATTAGCTTTATCGATGGAATCCTGTGGGATGATCGCTATCCGGGGTACGCCAAGTGTGCGCGCCTATTCGCAGAGGCCGACGAAACATACAACGAATTCTATCAGTCCTGCTTAAAGGATTTGAAGCAAACATCGGATGAGGCGGTGCAAGCATTGGAGAACATCAAACAAAATATTTTGCTTGCGGGACGACAACACGATTCTATCATCGACGACCATCGCCGCCTCATCAAATCGTTCGACGATCATCTAGCTCACTTAGAGCACGCGAGCAACCATTTGCTCCAGCTTTACCGGGATACCAACCGAGCGATGCGCGACGGCGAAGCGCCAGAGCGATTCAAGAAGCCTTGGCATATCGTGAAAACGCCCATTGACACCAGCCTGCCGAAGGCCATGCTGACGCGCGAGGAAATTTTGAAGATCACTAGCGCCGCAGAAATAAAAATTGACAAAGGCATCGCCGAACTACACAATCAGTACGATATGGGCAGCGAGGAATTGCGCCCGTTGGCTCCGCATCGGAGGCAGGCGGATAGCCGGATTCCGAGGGACGATCAGGAAGAGAGTTGATGAGCACGGGTAAGCTATCGAATAAAACGATAGCCGGCGGTGCGATGATCGCGGGGGTCATCGTCGTCTTGCTCGTTTTTGTATGGCTAAAGCCGCCTTCGGTCGAGCGCGATCCAAAGACCCTGTGCCGATCGGAAGGCCCCTCGGCGATTACGGCGGTTCTACTCGATCGCACGGATTCGTTCATGCCCACTACCAAGACCTATCTGGAGACGCGAATCTGGAACCTGCTCGACCAAATAGAGGAAAATCACGAGATCAGTCTTTTTGCGGTAGACCCTGAGCATGGTGGGAGCCTCGATCCGATCATCAAGGTCTGTAGCCCTGGCGACCCGAAAAACGTCGATCACCTCACGCAATCCGAAGCAATCATTCGGCGCAACTGGCAGCAGAAATTTCGCGCACCTTTAGAAGAGGAACTCGGCAAGCTGCTCACCAATAAAGAGGCCAAATCGTCGCCAATCATGGAGTCGGTGCAGTCGGTTGCCATAAAGCATTTCCAGAGTACCCAGCGGCGCGATGTGCCGCGGCGTCTCATCGTCGTTTCAGATCTGCTGCAGAACAGCGACGCGATTTCGTTCTACAAGAATGAGCCGGATTTCCAGCGTTTCCGCGGCAGCCCCCAAGCCCGAGGGCTCAACCCGGACCTGCGGGGCGTCGAGATTGAGCTATGGCTCATTCAGCGGAAGCAACGGCAGCAGGGAGACGGCGCAGCCGTGCTGCAATTCTTCCACTCTTGGCTCGCAGAACACGGGGGCCAAGTGCGCGAGTCCGTGCGAACTTCGGGCATAAATAATTGATATTAACCGCTCAATCGTCCAAGCCAAGTGCTTTTCTCACCTCGGAAGAGGAATGTACCTTTTCCTCTCCTTGGCGGACGCGTTCTAGCACGGCCATGGCGAGGTAGTAATCTTCGATGTCCTCAAGGTTGCGTTTAGTGAGCTCGCGTCGGTAAAAAGCCTTGCTGCGCCCGGTCTCGGACACCAGCAGGTCGAGCCGTCGCTCGGTTTCGGGATCTAGTTGCATCGTGGTTGCTCCATCAGAGAGTTCTAACGCATGTTGGATGTCCACAAGTAAAAACTAAGCTGGATATCAAGCCTCGCATCTTCGTCAGTCTGCTTATGGAATTCATATATCAACCCGCTCCAGCCAATCGGCTCGGAGATTACCTCAAAGCCAATCTCTCGGCCCCCGGGTCTTGGACACAATTCCGCGCTGCAGTCGCCTTCGCAAAGCACTCTGGCACCAAGCACATTGCTCCATCGTTAGGGGATTTCGCGAAGGAGAACCAAGTTGAAATCATCGTCGGAATCGACCACCGCGGAACCTCTTTTGAAGGGCTCAGCGATCTCATAGAGGCAGTTGTTCCTCACGGTCGAGTAATAGTCTTTCACAATCGGTTGCCATATACCTTCCATCCGAAAATCTATCTTTTCAAATCCGATACTGTTGCCGAAGTCATACTCGGTTCGGGCAATCTGACAGAAGGTGGCCTGTTTACCAACTATGAAGCCGCGTTCCGGTTGTCGTTTGATCTCACAGATTCAATTGAAGCTATCGGCTGGTAGGTCTTGGCCTTGTTCCTAAAGAGGTTCTTGCTGCTCCCGAAGTGAAGGACGAGATGGCACCTCAACCCACAGCGACAGGGAGCGGCGAGGAGCGAATTAAAACGGAATCTTTTTTCGCCGCTCAGCCCGAACCACGCGCCCCAACGATACCACGCACCACCAAGGCAGAAGAGGTGAGCAAACCAAGAACGGGGATAAAGGGCTTCGTCATGACTCTCCACCGCACCGATGTCGGCGTCGGCCAGACCTCTACTGGCACCTCTAGGCGTTCGCCGGAGATATTTATTCCGCTCTCAGCCCGAAATGCCAATCCCGATTTTTGGAAATGGCCCCATGCCTTTATCCCCGATCCAAGTAAGCAAGGTAAGCGCGATCGCTCTAATGTGTGCATGAGCCTTGGTGGCCAGATCATCTCTGTCAACATGATGACTTGGCCCGACAAACACGACTTTCGCTTACGCAATGAGACATTGCGTAGCGCTGGGAGCATTGGAGACATCATGCGAGTGGAAAAAGTAGATGATCTAGCGTGCGGCTTTGAGTACTACGTAGAGATAATACCCGAAGGTACTACCCAATTTTCGGTATATCGTGCCCTCTGTACGGAGCCCGTGCCTAATTCAGGCAGATACTATGGCTACTACTGAGGCTTCTTGAGCGTCAAGATCTGTTCTGACTTCATCGCGTTCTTCCGAAAAATGTCCCGCGATGCGAGCATGTCCATTGACAGACTGTTTGTTATCTCGAATCCAAGTGTCTCCGCGGTCGCTGCCAGATGGTCGGCTGTGCTAATTTCAATCAGCTCGCGACCAGCCGTAGTCCGGTTGTTGCCAATTACCATAAACATCACTCCGCCTGGACGCAGGAGGATGTGCGTCTGTTCGATTACAGAGTACATATCAAAGAAGTACTTCGACAATAGAGCCGATAGGTTGCGTCGCCGAAAGCCGACCGCCGTCGCTTTATTGAGCCGATCGATCCGTTCAATCAAAGCGCGTGTAGCCGTAGGTAAAAGTAGCTTGTTTTTTTCGTAAAAAGCCCAGTACTGCGCTCGGCACTTCTCAGTCACTTCTCGGTTGCCTATCATCATCCCATCCCGTATCCGATGATCAGCGCGACGTAGAAGCCCGAGATAAATTAGACTCAACCGATCCGTATCAATGTAAGGCAATGCTGTCGCATAAGGAGGCGAGGTGATCACCGCATCGACCTTGCCGAGCAATGTCGGCAAGACATTGGTAGCCTGACGTGAGTCGGCCTCTTGTACTGTATGAGGGCCTAAGTCCTCTTGGCTTCGCTCGGAGAGGAAAGCAGCGACGATTTTAGTTGAGCGTAGAGCCTCATTGAGAAAGCGTTCTATCACTTCGCCGGTTCTGAATTCGACCACCTGCTTTCGCACCCGCAGATCGTCGTTTTTTTGCCAAGAGACGCCGCGTAAAATATTGCTCAAACAGACCCGATAGAAATTTTGCAATTCTACCTCCGGCAACCGCCGGATAGCTTCTACTACTTGGTCTAGCTCCATTAGCACATGGGCCGCAAACCACCGCTCCAAATACGCCTGATCGTCCCTTGGCAGCGACGCGAAGTACTTTCCTGTAGTCTGCTCCGGTGATGTACAGAGAGCCTTTCGCAGTGTTTCGTATGCTCCCATCAATGACTCTACATCCAACGCTAGTGCTTGACATTTCACCCTAGCGATGAACACTGAAAGCGGATTCATGTCGAGCCCGTACGCTGTGCGTCCAGCAAGTCGCGTCTCGACCAGCGTGGTGCCGCTGCCGCACATCGGATCGAGTACAATACCATTGTCAGGCACTTGAGCAATATTTATGAGTGCCCGCACCAGTTGCGGAAAAAATTTGCCTCGATACTCATGTAACCCGTGAGTAGCATAGCGCAAGCAACGTTTTTTAGGCAGCTTGGAGGGGACGGAGGGAATTAGCCCATTGAACATCCCCCCGTTGTGTGCGCTGACCCAAGTTGCCTCGCGTCGGATTTGGATTGTCAGCCCGTCTGGCTCGGTGCCGACCTCCTGCCAATATGCCAAGGCATTGCGCAGGGTACTGAGATTGGCCGTATCAGGTATAGAAAATAAAGACGCGGTTGACTCATCGCCGTCAACTGGTATGACATCACCTAAAGACAGAGCACGCAACTCCTGCAGCGCAAGCTGTCGCTCAAACGGCTGTATATATCCTTTAATTCTACACGTTAAGAAGTCCATTTCACTACACTTTCTGTAGAATCAAGATGTGTTCAGTCTTGATCTTCCCAATTTTGGGGTTAAACGATTTCCGAGTCGGTGCAATCGATCGCTGGATCCGCGCTATCTCGCGGAAGCCAACGGTGGCTCCTGCTTCCGCGATTAGCGATGTATTGTCGATGCGTGCTCCGTTTAAGGTTGAGTCTCCGATCACGAAGCAGGCGTGGCGACGGTCGCGCAACCGGTTGCGCAGCCACTGGAAAATCTGCTCAAACTCCGTCCTAAAAGTCGCGGCTGTGGCCCGATTGCGACCTTTAGCACTGTATTTGCGATGGCTACCAATCTCAATCCTCTTAAATTGCTCTGGCTCATATCCGAGCCAGAGTAAGCGAGTGCGGTGGTAGAGATGGTAACTATAGGCATTGGGATAGGGGGGCGAAGTGATCACCAGATCGAATGGTTCGGTCTCGGGTGCCTCTAGGATATTTGCGTTCAACACGCGGCAAGAGGAACGGCCATCGAGTGTGTTGGTAAGTTCGCGCACTGCCGAGATGGCGGCGTCGAGGTGGGCCAGATAACGCCGCACTGCACCTCCCGACTTGATCGGCTTCTCACGCCGGACATAGCGGGTGTCCGAATCCTGCTTTGAAACCGCCACAATAATCGCAGAAAAAACCACCGCACATAGGGTATAGGCCGCCTCGCTTGGGACTTGGTCGATCAGACGGCGCAGTTCAGCCAGTTCCTCTACAACATGGGGTTTGAACCAGAACTGGCACATCTTCGGGTCTGGCCTCCAGCCAGCGGACTGAAAAGGTTGTCCGTTATAGAACAAATCGCTGCTGTTAAGCTCGATCTCCACCAAAAGCTGTTGGCAGTGGACGCGATGGGCTGACAACTCCTCGAATTCCGACTGTGCGAGTGGTGTGGTTTTGGCCTTGCTGATGAGGACGGCGAGGGGATTTGCGTCAATGCCGATCGCGTGATGTTTAAGCTGGAGTGCCTCCAAGAGCGTGGTCCCGCTGCCACAGAAAATATCTGCGACCGTCTCTCCAGACGACGATAGCTCCTCGATTAAGGCATTGGGTATTTGCGGAATAAACTTTGCCGGATAGGGGTGTAAGTTATGCGTTAGATAGTCTGTTTTAGCTGTTGCAAAGTCCCACTCAGTGTCCTGTAAGCGAGTACTGATGACTTCACCGTTATGCGCTATGGGACACACTGCTCCTCGTCCACTGTTTTTGGCGAAGGCGACGATTTCAGCGTCATTTGGGCACAGAAAACTTTAATGGAATATCAGTCTCAAGCCTGAGTCTAATGTTGAACAAAATGCGAGCGCTTTCCGAGCTTGCCTACTTACCTACTCATTTGTTCAATATACTTGCCTGAGAGAACACAAGCAAGCGAAGTTATCGGCGACGAGTACCCGCTCAGCGCTCCAACCACCTCGGCAAGCGAATTTCAGCAGACTGCTGCCAAGCCGTCAGGTAAAGCGAGGCGGTAAAGCGCACGGAGGTGCGGGCCAAATCTAAGGTCAAGGTGCGCACGCGGGCGTCGTTTTCGTCTTCCCAATGGCCCCACAGCGCGTACACCTCTTCCACCCGCCAGTTGCTTTTTTTGATCTGGCCAGTGATGGCCTTCATCAGCGAATCAAAGGCTGCGACGTCCTGCTCGGCTGCCAAATCCTCGGGCGCAAAGCCGAGCCGCTCCACCGCTGAATCTACTTGTTCGTGAATGCCCTTGCCGATAACCGTGCCGTCCGCTTGCTTCTTGCCGTCGAAGTTCAGGGTCGTGTGTAGGGGCTGGCAGATGTCTTGGGCATAGTGGGCGAGGATACCCGCATAGACGAGGCACTTTTGTTGAATTGCCTCGTTCTCCGGCCACTGGCGATGCTCGGCAAAGGCCACGGCTAGCCGCTCGGTCCACTCGGCGATGGCGTAGGGGGCCATCCCAACTCGCGGCGGATCCAGTTGTAGTTCGAAGCACAAGGCGATAAAGTCAAAGCGCTTCGCCGGAATTGCGCGTCCTCCAAGGTACTCTATATCGAAATAGTGCTCTCCATGTTCGGCGTGGCTCAGCAAAGGAGTGCGGCGATTCTTAAACAGATCTGGATCGAAGGCCGTATGGCTGGGAATGTCGCCGCCTTGGCGGAAGAAAGCTGGCACGTCTTCTGGCAAGGCTAGCACCGCCGCCTCGGTCAGAATTCCGTGTCCATCTCCCCACCAAGCCTGGGCTGGAACGGCTACCAAGCTGGCGACGACTGTAAGCCATGTTGCGATGATTGTTCGTATCCGCAGATGAACGCAGATGAACGTAGATGCTGTAATCCATAGGGCGCAGATTGTTCTCATTGGTTTGCTATCCTTTCTTTGTACAAATTACACGAAGGTTTCCAAACAGGCCTCCAACAACTCTCAACCGCGAGGATCCCATGAAACTCTCGCTCTCGGTCCGCGTGGCCGAAAAATTCCACGCCAAGCGCGAAGCCAATATGACGCTTGAGCAATTGGCCGCCCTCGCCACCGGCCACGGGTACAGCGGGCTGTGTATGCGCGCCTCGCAAGTGGGCGTCCACAGCCCGCCAGAGACAGTTGCCGCGGCGCGCGACCTGCTCGACCGCTACTCGTTGGCCGTCTCCATGCTCACCGGCGACTTCCCGATCCCCGAAAACTCCGACCAGGGGCCGGACGCCCTCCGCAATATAACGCCCTATCTTGATCTCGCCGAACAGCTCGGTGCGCCGCTGCTGCGCGTCTGCTTGAAAAAGGACGAAGATATCGCTTGGGCACGCCGAGCCGCGGACGAAGCTGCCGAGCGCGATCTGCGCCTCGCGCACCAGTGCCACACCCGCAGTCTCTTTGAGGAAATCGACCGCTCACTGCAAGTTTTGACGCGCATTGGCCGCGCCAATTTCGGCCTGATCTACGAACCGGCCAACTTGGAGTTATGCGGCCAGCCGTATGGGCTAGATGCCCTCCGCCGCTTCGCGCCACACCTATTCAATGTGTATCTGCAAAATCACATCTTGACCGCCGATGGTCCAGACGCGCTTGAGACGTGGTGCCGCGGCGAGGTGCGATTTCGCCAGATCCCCTTGTGGGAAGAAGGGGGGATTAGCTTCCCACCGCTGATTGACGCGCTGCGCGCGGGCGGCTACGAAGGCTATGTAACGGTCCATCAGGCCTCGGCCGACTTGGGCACAGAAGCTGCGGTCCGCGAGAGCGCCCGCTATCTCAAGCGGCTGTTGGCGACCAATTGACGACCGCTAGGCGTACCTTGATATTTAAATGCTTGTTCGCAAACCCTTTCACAAGTAGGAAAAAGGAGAACCATCATGGCTGTCCGACTCGGCGACGAAGCCCCGGATTTTAGCGCGGAAACCACCGCGGGTCCAATCAATTTTCACGAGTGGCTCGGCGACTCTTGGGGGGTGCTCTTTTCCCATCCCGCCGACTTCACCCCGGTCTGCACCACAGAGTTGGGTGTAGTGGCCAATATCGAAGAGGAGTTCAAAAAGCGCGGCGTCAAGATCATTGCCTTGAGCGTCAACTCGGTTGACGATCACGAAGGCTGGATCTCCGACATCAACGAGACCCAAAACGCCAATCTCGCCTTCCCGCTGATCGCCGATCCCGACCGCAAGGTCGCCGAGCTCTACGACATGATCCACCCCAACGCGCTCGACAATATGACCGTGCGCTCGGTTTTCGTCATCGGCCCGGACAAAAAGGTCAAGCTGACGCTGACGTACCCGGCCTCGACCGGTCGCAACTTCGACGAAATTTTGCGCGTGATTGACTCGCTGCAACTGACGGCCAACTACTCGGTCGCCACCCCGGCCAACTGGCAAGACGGCGATGACTGCATCGTGGTGCCGGCCCTCTCGGACGAGGAAGCTACCGAGAAATTCCCCCAAGGCTTTACGGCAGTTAAGCCCTACCTGCGCGTTACGCCCCAGCCCAATAAGTAAGCGGTATGAATTTAACTAGGCTGGTTGGGGTGGGTGCATTGGCCGCGCTGATGTGGTGCGCGGTGGCCAACGCGGAATCCCTGACTGTAGTGTCTTGGGGCGGTTCGTATGCGCGCGCCTGCGTAAAAGGCTATCACGAGGCATTCACGGAAGAGACGGGCATTGAAGTTCGCTTGGAGGACTACAACGGCGGCCTCGCCCAATTGCGCGCCCAAGTGGATGCAGGGGCCGTGCATTGGGACGTGATAGACATGGAGCTCGCCGATGCCATGACCGGCTGCGACGAGGGCCTCCTCGAAGTGCTGGACTTTGAGATGCCTCCCGGGACGAATGGCGAAGCGCCCGAGGACGACTTTTACTCAGAAACTATGGGCGAGTGCGGCGTTGGTACGTTGTTCTACTCGACCGTCTATGCGTACCACGCGGAGCATTTTGAGGAGCGCAAACCAGAGACCATCGCCGATTTTTTTGACCTTGAGGCGTTCCCAGGCCGGCGCGGGATGCGGCGCGTGCCGATCGCAAACTTGGAGTTTGCCTTGATGGCCGACGGAGTGCCTCGGGACGAGGTGTACGCCACGCTCGACACGCCCGAAGGAGTCGAGCGCGCATTCCGCAAGCTCGACACCATCAAGGATCAGGTGGTTTGGTGGGAGGCCGGTGCGCAGCCGCCGCAGATGCTCGCCGATGGCGAAGTGGTGATGACCACGGCGTATAATGGGCGCATCTTCAACGCACAGATCTTGGAAAAGCAGCCGTTTACCATCGTCTGGGACGGTCAGGTGCTAGACACGGGCCAGCTCGTAATCGCGGCGGGTGCGCCGAATTTAGAGGCCGCGCGCAAATTCCTCGCCTTTGCGGCGCGGCCGTCGTCCATGGCCGGCGTGGGCCACTACATCGCCTATGCACCGGCGCGGCGCTCGGGCATGGAGCTGATCTCGGTCCACGCCGAGACCGGCGAGGAAATGGCCCCGCACATGCCGACGTACCCAGCCAACGCGGCAGGCGCACTGAACAATGACTGGCGCTGGTGGAGCGACAACATGGACGAGATGAACGAGCGCTTCAGCGCTTGGCTGGCGCGCTAGCAGCGGGAAAAGTTGTTTGATAGCGGGCCGGGGCGTCTTTGCCGCGGCCCGTTTTTTATAATTCGGCAAAAATAGCCTCTATGTCAGCCGTTTTCTTCCACTTGGCGAATTCTTTGTCCATCTTAGGCGACCACTTGCGATCCACTTCCCCGGGCGTGTAGCGGCCATCGGCAATGCTCTTTTTGCCCCAATAGTCGCGCAGGCGGGTGTTTTCGGATGACTCTACGACCTCGCGGGCGTATTGCGGCGGCACGAAAATCACGCCCGTGGGGGTCGCCAACACGATATCGCCCGGCATACAGGTCGCCTCACCTACCCGCACCGGACCGTTGATCTCGGCCATGGTCACTTCGCCGATGGCCGAGGGATGCAGCCCCTTGCAGAGCACGTTGATCGGCAACTGGCGCACGCGGTGATCGTCGCGGATGCCGCCATCGACGACTAGGCCCGTACCGCCGGTGTTGGCCGCGATCGCCGTGCCGAGATTGTCGCCGATAAAGGTCCCGCGCAGCACCTTGCCGAACAGATCGACGATCAATACGTCGTTGGCGACCAAGGTGTCGATGACCCAGCTATTCTGGCCGCCGATCCGCCCGTGCTGCTCGCCTTCGGCCTGCACGACATCGTTGAAGTCGGGCCGGTGCGGGATGTAGCGGGCCGTTACCGCGCGGCCGACTAATACGCGATTTGGATGCAGGTTGATCCAGTCACCTTCGAACTGAAACGAATGCCCCTTGCCCATCAGCACACCCCAGGCTTCCTCAATGGTCACCCGCTTCATCCGCTCGACGACATCGTCATCGACTTTGGGCCGCCCGTCGCGAAAGCGCGGGCCTGAATACGCGCTCGTTATGCTTTTTATTTTGCTCGGCGCGTTGAGTTCAAACGCCATGATCGCTCCTTGGATAAAGAATAAAAAATGGCCGCGCATCCTTTGCGGACCGCGACCAAGCTAATACATCTCGTCCGAGCGTCAACCCGGCGGAAGGGTGGAAGGGTTAAAAGGGGAGGTCGTCGTGGTTGGGACCGGCCGCAGGGGCGGCGGCGAGTGCATGGCCGTTGCTTTCAGCGGCCTCGGCAGCTTCGGCAACTCGCTCTGCGCCGAGCATTTTCATGGTGTTGGCGACGATTTCGGTGGTCTGGCGCTTCTGCCCCTGCTGATCTTCCCAAGAGCGCGTTTGCAGCTTGCCCTCGATATAGACCTTGCTGCCCTTTTTTAGGTACTGACCAGCGATTTCGGCGAGACGCCTCCACAAGACGATGCGGTGCCATTCGGTGCGCTCTTGGCGCTGCCCGTCCTTGTCGTTCCATGACTCGCTGGTGGCCAAGCTGAAATTGGCGACCTGAGCACCGCTGGGGGTAAAGCGGGTCTCGGGATCGGACCCTAAGTTGCCGATGAGTAAGACTTTGTTGAGACTTGACATATTACTGCTCCTCTCGGTTGTGCAGGCTGAAGTGATCCTGCGTCCACTCGCTGCGCTGACGGCGCTTGCGCGCTTGGGGCGTCTCGATGCCGTAGCGGCGACAGAGGCGGCTGAAGCTGCCTGGGGCAATGCCCAAGGCCGAGCCGGCGTCGTGATTGCTGGCATAGATCCGCGCGGCGCGCTCGATGCGGTCTTTGGCGATAGGCGGCATGAATTTCTCCTTTTTGGGCAAGGCTTCGACCTGAACTCAGCCGAAGGTTAGGTGAGATAGCGGAAAACGGGAAAGCTCCAGACGACGAAGATTGCTCCTGTGCATAGCGGCCCCAGTCGGCTCACTTGGCGCTGGGTGCGCTTGTTTTTGCTCAGTTCGCTCAAGGCGTGAAATGCAAAAATCGGGTTCATTGCTCTGCTCTCCTGTGGCCAGCGGCTATTAGTTGAGAAGTGGTTTCACCGCGAATACAAAGAGGCTGACGAGGGCGTACATCAGGCCCTGGCTGATGATCTCGCGTCGCATGTGGTTTTGCTCCTTGCGATGAGGTCCGTGGTGTTCGGTTTTCCAACGCAAAAAAGGCCCTTTTTATTTCGATTACCTGCACAAAAAGATAGTAAACATTTGTGTATAAGTCAAGAAATTTGCTCCCTTTTTCTGCCTCATTTTACGGGGGATTTCCCATCTGGCCAAAAAACAATAACTTATTGATATAAAAAAACTTTTCCAGTTTAATAAATTTCCATTAAGATATGATAAGACTAAGAGTATCCCGGTCTGAAAACTCGGTAGTGCCGTGCCGTGCTTCGTTTGTTAGATTATGGGCACTAATGGCACAACGGCTATGAGCCTACGAGAAAGGAGAAATGCCATGAGTACGGTACTCGTCCACATTGGCGTCCGAGCCACGGACCTCGAAAAAACCATCCGCTTTTGGCGCGACGGCCTCGGCCTGCCCGTGGTCTCGACCCACGGGAGTTGCTACGACCTCAGCGATGGCCACCACAACTTCCGGGTTTTCCAGCACAACGGCCCGGACCGTCCGTCCCACGTCAGTGGGATGCTCGACTATCTGCACATCGGCGTGCGGGTGTCCGACCTCGAGGAGACCGGTCGCCGCCTATTGGACATGGGTTACGAGATTTTTTCCGACGGCTTGGGCGGCAAAGAGCCGATTGATGTCCACAATATCCAAGAAGGGGCCTTCAAGGTCGAAGACCCAGACGGCATTACCGTAGATGTGACGGCCAGCGACGATCAATGGCCTGGTGCGGTCCTCAAATAGCCCGACTATCCCCCAATCCTTACCCCGAATCGAGAGGATCTAATGCCAGCTAAAAAGCCCAACGTCATTCTCTTCGGCATCGACAGCCTGCGCGCCGATCACATGAGCTGTTATGGCTACGACCGCCAGACCACGCCCCACATCGACCGCTTTGCCGCCGACGCCGTGCTCTTTGAGCGCAACTACTCGGCCCACATACCCACCACCTCGGCCTACGCCTCTATGCTCACCGGCCTCGACTGCTTCGGCACCAGCGTCGTTGCCCTGCGCCACCAAGGTGGCTTGCCCGAGCGCATCCGCACCCTCCCCGAAATCCTGCGCCAGAACGGCTACGACACCTCGTGCGTCGGCTTTAGCGGCAATCCCAGTTCGCGCGGTTTCGATCGCTATTTCGACTATGCTAGCTGGGGTTCGTTTGCCGAAGGCCGCAGTCCCAAGGCCGAAAACCTCAACCAAGTTGCCATTCCCGAACTGGAACGGCTGGCGCAGGCCGAGCAGCCGTTTTTCCTCTTCTTGCGGCACATGGATCCGCACGCCCCGTATCTACCGCCAGCTCCCTTTGAGCGGATGTTTTACAGCGGCAATGAATTCGACCCAACAAACGAGAGCATGGAGCCGGTGTTTAGCTTCAAGCCCTTCTGCGACTTCTTTGCCGATTGGATGCCGCCTGGGGTGCGCGACCGCCACTACGTGGACGCCCAATACGACGGTGCCATCGCCTATATGGACGCCTGCATTCAGCGCATCCTCACCCGAGTCGAAGAGCTGGGCTTGAGCGACAATACCTTAATCGTCATCAACGGCGACCACGGCGAGACCCTGTACGAGCACGAGTGCTGGTACGATCACCACGGCATGTACGAAAACACGCTGTACGTGCCGCTGATTGTCCGCCTACCCGGTGCGCTGTCGGCTGGCGAGCGCGTCTCTGGTATCACCTTGCACCAAGACTTGGTGCCGACCATCCTCGAACTCCTCCACATCCGCACCGACATTGCCTTCGACGGCCAATCGCTACTGCCGCTGGTCGCGGGCGAGAAAGCCTCCAACTACTCGGACTTCTACATCACCGAATGCACTTGGATGCGCAAGCACGGCTGGCGCACCCCGGAGTGGAAGCTGATCGTCGCGCTGGAGCCGGATTTTCACTTCAAGCCCGAAGTCGAGCTCTACAACTTGGTCAACGATCCGCTGGAGTTGGAAAACTTGGTCCAAAAGGAACCGGGGATCGTCGCCGCGCTGAAGGAGCGGATGGAGGCGTGGATCGCCAAGCGCGAGCGGGAAACGGGCGCGATCAACCCGATGTACACCAATTTGCAATGGCACGGCGCGAAGACGCACGAGGGGCC
The DNA here is from genome assembly GCA_009840005.1 of Gemmatimonadota bacterium. The sequence continues at coordinate 1,709 of VXOR01000049.1, read as the reverse complement.
GTTCGAGACTTCGCAGCAGGCGTACGATACGCTGCACATCGGCTCAGTGGGCGCGGCAAACAGATTGCAGGCGGGTAACAAAAAGAAAGAGTAGCAGCGATGTGTTCTTGTGCAGGTTGCGCCCGCTCCCATATTGTCTAGGAGTGGGCGCAATTTTAGAGGGAAATACACTATGACCACACAGCCACAGAACCGCGCCTTTACGGTCGGCAAGTGCGATCGCATGGTCGCAGCCGCCATTCTCACCGAGGAGGACCGCGTTGAGCTTATCGCCGCTCGAAGACGTCCCTTCACGGTCGGCGAATACTACCGCATGGCCGAGGCAGCCATTCTCACCGAGGAGGATCGCGTTGAACTCATCGCCGGGCAAATCGTCGCCATGAGTCCCATTGGCAGCCGCCACGCCGCGTGTGTGGATCGGCTCAACGGCTTATTGCATCGTCAGTTAGAACAGGCCTTCATCGTGCGAGTGCAAAGCCCCATTGCTCTCGACGCGTACTCCGAGCCGGAGCCGGATGTAGTGCTGCTCCGTCCCCGCGCCGACTTCTACGCCGACGCCCACCCCGTAGCGTCCGACGTGTTACTCGCCATCGAAGTCGCCGATACGTCGGTCGACTACGACCGCGAGGTCAAGCTGCCCCTCTACGCTCAGGCTGGCCTTCCCGAAGTGTGGCTGATCGACCTGCAAAAAGGCCACATCGAAGTGTACGCCCGGCCCCAAGGCGGCGCGTACCAAAAGCCTGTCGAAGTCACAGCCGACGCTACTCTCACCTCGCCGACGATTCCCCAGCTCTCCTTGGCCGCCGCTGATTTGTTAGGCTGACGTTACGTCCCCTCTGTCCACGCCCAATCCAGCCACGGGACTAACGCCTCGATGTTGCTGGTTTCCACCGTCGCCCCGCCCCAGATCCGCAGACCGGGGGGCGCGGCGCGGTAGCCATTGATGTCGTAGGCGACATCCTCGTTCTCCAGCTTAGCGACGAGTGCTTTGACCTTTGACCGCTGGTCTTCCTCGGTTAAACCGGCAAACTGTGCATCGGTAATCCGCAGGCAAATCGACGTGCTAGAGCGAATTTCTCGGCGCTCGGGTAAAAACGCGATCCACTCGCTTGCGGCTTCCCACTGCTCTAGCACCGCGAGGTTGGCCTGCGTGCGCCGCATGAGTTCGGGCAAGCCGCCGATACTTTCGGCCCAGCGCAGCCCGTCGAGCGCGTCTTCCACGCACAGCAGGGAGGGCGTGTTGATGGTGTCGCCCTTGAACAGGGCTTCGTTGAGCTGGCCGCCTTGGGTCATGCGAAAGAGCTTAGGTACGGGCCAAGGCGGCGTGAAGCTGAGGAGCCGCTCGACCGCACGCGGATTAAGGATGAGCATTCCGTGCGCGGCCTCGCCACCCATGACCTTTTGCCAAGAGTAGGTTACTACATCGAGCTTTTCCCACGGCAGTTCCATGGCGAAGACTGCGGACGTCGCGTCGCAGATGATTAGACCCGCGCGGTCGGCGGCGATCCACTCGCCGTCGGGCACCTTCACCCCGGAGGTGGTGCCGTTCCACGCAAAGACCACATCGCGGTCGCAATTAACTTGGGACAGATCGGGTAGCTCGCCGCAGTGGGGGGGGGGCCCGCGCCCGGCGGGCCGCCCGCGGGCGGCGGGGGGAGAGGGGGCGTCGACCCCCACGCGAACTGTATCGAAAAGCCAAAAAACAGCCC
>VXOR01000039.1 GCA_009840005.1 Gemmatimonadota bacterium | reverse complement strand
AGCATCTCTATACCTGCCAATGCTAGCATACTGGCAGGACGATGCGTAACATCAAATATATATTTAAAACAATGCGATTTCAAAAACCCCAGTGGCACGACGAGTTGCCCTCGACCAATACGACCTTGGTTGCGTGGTTGCACGAGGGCCGGGACCTGCCCGACGGCTTCGTGCTCGCCGCTCGTTCCCAGACCGCTGGCCGGGGCCGCTACGAGCGGCAGTGGCTCGCTCGGCCCGGTCGCAACCTGACCTTTTCCGCGCTATTGCAGACCGCTGCGTCGCCGTTGCAGTTCCTGTCGCTGCCGCAGGCTGCTGCCTTGGGCGTGGTGGCCTACTTGGAGGAAAATGGTTTGGCGGCGCAGACCAAGTGGCCCAACGACGTGCTAGTGGGCGGCCGCAAGATCTGCGGCATTTTGGCCGAGCGCTGCAAAGGGGTCGTCCTCGGCATCGGCCTCAACGTCAACATGGATGCCGACGAGGCCGCGTCCATCGGCCAGCCCGCTACCTCGCTGCGGATTGAGACGGGGGTTAAGCGCGATGTGGAAAGGACGTTGGACGAGTTGCTGGCGCATTTGCAGGTGTGGATCGGGCGTTGGGAAAAAGGCGGCTTTGCTGCGCTGAGTGCGGCGTGGGAGTCGCACTGCGCCAACTTGGGTCAGTACGTCGCAGTCGGCGAGTACGCGGGTGTGGTGCTGGGCTTTGGCGCAGCCGGACAACTGCTGCTGCGCGAGGACGATGGGACGCGGCGCGAGGTGTGGACCGGGGATGTGGCTTAGCCAAAAAGGAACGGACATGGGAGCCACGCACGTCACCGTAAACAGGAACTGGGCTTTACTTGAGCACTGCCACGGCCGTCCCTAAGGAGGCGACGAGGATGCCGGTGCAGGCGATGAGCATGGTCATCAGCCGCGCGTAGCGCGAATCGAGTTGTTTGCCTAACTCGTCAATACGTCCGTTCGTCAGATCGAAACGCCCGTTAATCAGATCGAAACGCCCATTAATCAGATCGAAACGCTCATTAGTCTGATCGTTCATCTGATCAAAACGCCTGTTCATCTGATGGTTCATCTGATCAAAACGCTCGTTCGTCTCGGTGTGCAGGGCGTCCATGCGCCCGTTCGTCTCGGTGCGCAGGGTATCAATGCGCCCGCTCAGCTCGGTGCGCAGGGCGTCCATGCGCTCGTTGGTCTGACGCACGTCGTGGCGCACATCTTGGATATCCTCGCGCAGGAAGCTGAGGGCGAGCGTGGACTCCGTAGGCGGAGCCGGATGGGACGGCTGTTCGGCCATGAGCAATTTCTCCTTGGGTAAAGGTACGCATTCGCCCTCTCCAAGCAAAAGATGGACCATGCCGGGCAGCCGCCCGTTCTATAGGTGCAAGAGGCGTTGGGCTGTTACCTTGGGTCAACAACGCTGTTTCTTCGCGGCAACACGCCCCTTCGCTCGACGGCACGGCAACCGGATCGCCGTTACTTGGGCACGATCCCGACGATTGGAACCAAGGCAGGACCCAAGAATTACTGGCGTGTGCTTAGAGCAAGAATTTGATGGGACGCGGCGCGAGGTGTGGACCGGGGATGTGGCTTAGCTTATGTGCGCCAGCACCTGTCCGTCGGACACCTGCTCCCCGGCATGGACCAAAATATCGGTGACCGTGCCCTCGACGGGAGCCGTTACCGGCATTTCCATCTTCATGGCTTCGAGCACGATGATTCCGTCGCCCGCCTCTACGCGGTCGCCGGCTTGGACGAGGTGGCGGATTACTTTCCCAGGCATCTGGGCTTGCACTGGCGTGCCACCGTCCGCCTTGGGTGCCGGTGAGGAGGGAGTCGCCACGTCTGTCGATTCTGTCGATTGTTCTAGGCTGACTTGGAAGCGGCGGCCATCCACCGTGGCTGTGTCGCCGTCAATGGCCACGGCATAGCGACGGCCATCGACGGTGATCGCATAGTGCGCGGGACCGTCGCTCGGGGCCGCTTCTTTTTTCTCTTTTTCGACCTTGCGCACGCCGATCTCACCTTCTCCCTTGAGGAAGGCGAGGCCCTTGTCTTGGCAGGCGGCGACGATAAAAATGTTTTCGTCTGTCTCTTCAAGGCCAGCTTCCCGCAGTTGTTTGCGGGCTGGTTCGACGCCTTTATTCGGATCGGCGTCGTTGCGTTCGAGCGGCTTTTGGGTCGTTGGCTCTAGCCCAAGCTGTTGGGCGGCGATCTCGACGACTGAGGGATCGGGCGCGACTGGCGTCTTGCCGAAGTAGCCCAAGACCATCTGGCCGTAGGGCGCGGCGATTCGCTCCCAAGGGCCGAACATGACGTTGTTGAAAGCCTGCTGAAAGTAAAATTGCGAGACCGGCGTCACCGAGGTGCCGAATCCGCCCTTTTCTACTACTTCGCGCATGGCCTTGATCATATCCGGGTACTTGTCCATGATGCCGTTGTCGCGCAGCATCTGGGTGTTGGCCGTCAGCGCGCCGCCGGGCATGGGGCTCCAAGGAATCATCGGCTCCACGGCCACGGCTTCGGGCGGCAGGAAGTAGGAGGCCATGCACTCCTTGAAGACTTCCTCGGCGTCGCGGATTTTGTCGACGTCGATGTCGAGATCGTAGTCGGAGCCGCGCAGCGCGTGCCACATGACGATAATGTCGGGCTGGCAGGTGCCGCCGGAGCAGGGAGCCATAGACAGGTCAATGGCGTCGGCCCCGGCGTCGAGGGCGGCCATGTTGGCACTGACGCCAATGCCGGCTGTTTCGTGCGTGTGGAAGTGGATGAAGGTGTCTTCGGGCAGCATGAGGCGCGCCTCGGAGATCGTCTCATAGACCTTAGAAGGCACGGCCGTGCCCGAGGCATCCTTGAAACAGACCGCGTCGTAGGGAATGCCGGCGTCTAGTATCTGACGCAAGGTCTTGGTGTAGAAGGCCGCGTCGTGGGCACCGGAGCAGCCCGGAGGCAGTTCCATCAGCGTGACGCAGACTTGGTGTTTGAGTCCGGCATCCACAATGCACTGCCCCGAGTAGATGAGGTTATCGACGTCGTTTAGCGCGTCGAAATTGCGGATGGTCGTGATGCCGTGCTTTTTGAAGAGTTCGGCGTGGAGCTTGACGATGTCGCTGGGCTGCGATTCGAGGCCGACCACGTTGACTCCTCGCGCCAAGGTCTGCAAGTCGGCGTCCGGGCCGACCGTGGCGCGGAAGGCGTCCATCGCGGCAAAGGCGTCCTCGCCACAGTAGAAGTAGAAGGATTGGAAACAGGCCCCGCCGCCGGCCTCGAAGTAGTTGATGCCAGCTTCCTTGGCCGCGGCGACGGCGGGCAGAAAATCGGACGTGAAAACGCGTGCGCCATAGACCGACTGGAAGCCGTCGCGGAAGGCGGTACACATGAAGCGAACTTTTTTCTTGTTCACAGTCGCATCCTCGTTGTCTATCCCACCAACACCGACCACAAGACGCCGGCACCTACTGCCGAGCCGATGACCCCGGCGACATTGGGGGCCATCGCGTGCATCAGCAGGTAGTTATTGGGGTCTTCGCGCTGGCCCATCATCTGCACCACGCGGGCCGAGTCGGGCACGGCCGAGACCCCGGCAGCGCCGACGAGGGGGTTGATTTTGTCTTTGGTGAAGAGGTTCAAAAACTTGGCGAAGAGCACGCCGCTGGCCGTGGCGACGGCAAAGGACAAAGCGCCGAGGCTGAAGATGAGTACCGACTGCGGCGTGAGAAAGGTCTGGGCTTGGGTCGAGCAGCCGACCGAGAACCCGAGGAGGATGGTGACGATATCGACCATCGAAGTGCGGGCGGTCTGGGCCAAGCGCTCGGTGACGCCACTTTCCTTGAGCAGATTGCCGAAGAATAGCATGCCGAGCAAGCCGATTGCGCCCGGGGCGAGGAGCGCGCAGATGAGGAAGGCGGCGATGGGAAAGATGATCTTTTCGCGCTGCGAGACCTCGCGCGGGGGCTTCATGCGAATCAGCCGCTCCTTACGAGTGGTCAAAAGTTTCATCACCGGCGGCTGAATTACTGGTACCAAGGCCATGTAGGAATACGCGGCAATGGCAATGGCCCCGAGCAGGTGAGGAGCTAACTTGGCCGCGAGAAAGATCGCCGTTGGCCCGTCGGCCCCGCCGATAATGCCGATGGCCCCGGACTCGGCCGGAGTGAAGCCTAGGTAGAGCGCGCCGATCAAGGTGAGGAATATGCCCGTCTGCGCCGCTGCTCCTAGCAGCACTAGCCGAGGGCTGGAGAGCATGATCGAGAAATCGGTCATCGCGCCGATGCCGAGAAAAATCAGCGGCGGGAAGATTCCTTGACTGACGCCAAAGTAGATGTAGTAGAGCACACTGCCTTGGTCGTACACGCCGATGGCCATGCTGGAGATAGAAGGGAGATTGCCCACGATGCAGCCAAAGCCAATCGGCAGCAGCAGCAATGGCTCGTAGTCTTTGCGGATGGCCAGAGAGATGAAGATCGCGCCGATAGCGATCATCAGCAGGTTGCCGCCCGACATGTTGGCCACGGCCGTGGTAGAGAGGAATTCGAGGAGAATATCCATGGCCGATTAGTCGTTTTGGCGGCGTGCGTGCAGGGCGAAGCCGATGGCCGCGGCGATGGCGGGTGCGTCGGTTTCTCTGCTATGACTCTGCGTGTGGAGTTGGGCTGGGGGAATATAGGGATGGATCGCGGCGAGGATTCTCGGCAAGACAGTGATAAAAATGCTGACCAATACTAGGGCGGTGAAGACGATGCTCATGCCCACGAAGGCTAGGTCGAGCCCCTGCGCTAGTGGATTGTCGAGTGCGAGTTGATTCATGTCTAAGTGGCTGTGTAGAAAATGAAATACATTAAGGTAGGGCGGCGAGCCGATAAGTCAAAAGGCGTTAGAACGTCGGTACTGAGATAACCCTCTAAAAATCAAATCCTTGGCACGGTTTTTTTCGAGGGTAACTTCATGGCGGACTAGGAAGGATCGCAGTAGTTTTTCTCCCACTTCCTTCTTCTGGCTTCGCCCCAAGTAGCCCCTTCAAAGCCCTCCTCGGCTTGCGCCGGGGGCACACTCCGCAAAATCCGCCACTCGGTCAGCCGCCATGAGCCATCCTCGGCTTGTGGACATGTCGTCATACAGGTTTGGTCGTTGATTAGGAGACCCACATTGGCCGTGTGGTACAAGCGTATGAAGACCATTCCACACGCCTTTTGACAGGCCCCTTGTTGGGTGCGGGAGGAAATGCGGAAGTCGAACTCTGCCCCACGGTAGTAGCACTGGAGGCTATCGGCTAAGGCCCTTTCGTACGCTTGGTCTTGTGTGCTGATTCCGGTCGTCTCATCGACAAACTTGAAGTCTGGGGCCATCAATTCCTCGGGAAGAAAAAAGAAACGAGGCTCGTTGAGCGCCCAAGAAACAAGATGGAATAATATTTCCGGGCACACCGCCTCCGGTGTCGGTTCACGACGAGCGCAAACGCTCGCTAACTTCGCCGATGCACAGGACCAATCCGGCCAAGGCTCGGGCTCTGGGCAGTTAGGAGACAGGACATCAGGGCCACAAGCGACCAGAGCCCAGGCGATCAGGCTAAAAGGTAGCGCTCTCATGGTGAAGCTTACCGGACTAAGCTGAGCTTGAACGGAGGTCAGAGCGCAACGCCAGCAACCACAACCGCGACGAACCGGCAGCCAGTAGCCGTATTGTTCAAACTTCCTCGCTTGGCTTTCACCTCGTCCCATAGATAGGCTAGTCGCAAAAGAGCGCGATAGGCCGGGGCCGATTGTAGGCCCAGCATCAAAACGTCGGCCCAGACTGTTCGACGAGGTGCTTCAGATAGAGGCAATACGCATTGTCGTCGGAGTAATTGGCGATGCGGAGAAGCTGTTCCGCGCCAATGTAGCCCTTGCGATACGCTATTTCCTCGACGCAGCCCACTTTGAGCCCCTGCCGGTGCTCGATGGTTTGGACGAAGTTGCTGGCCTCTAGGAGGCTCTCGTGCGTGCCGGTGTCGAACCAGGCAAAGCCCCGCCCCAATACCTCGACTTTGAGCTGTTGACGTCGGAGGTACTCGTTGTTGACGTCGGTAATCTCTAGTTCGCCGCGGGCCGAGGGTTTGAGGCTGCGGACGATATCGACGACCTCGCCGTCGTAAAAGTAAAGGCCGATGACCGCGTAGTTGGACTTGGGGTTTTGCGGCTTCTCTTCAATGCTGATGGCATTGCCCTCGGCGTTGAATTCGACGACTCCGTAGCTCGTGGGATCGCTCACGTAGTAAGCGAAGGCCAATCCCCCCTCTCGTAGTTGGCTGGCGCGGTGTAGGATCGCAGTCAGGCCATGCCCGTAGAGGAAGTTGTCGCCGAATATCAAGGCACAGGGGTCTCGACCGGCGAAATCGGCCCCCACGACAAAGGCGTGGGCCACGCCCTCGGGCCGGTCTTGGACCGCATATTCAATGCTCAGCCCCAGCCGCTCGCCGTCGCCGAAGAGCTGGCGGTAGAGATCGGTGTGCTCTGGGCTAGAGATGATGAGAATCTCGTGGATATCGGCCAGCATGAGCACCGAGAGCGGGTAGTAGATCATCGGCTTGTCGAAAATCGGCAGAATTTGCTTGGAGACCGATACGGTCAGGGGGTAAAGGCGCGTGCCTTGGCCGCCGGCGAGGATGATGCCCTTCATGGATCTACTCAATGCCCTTTTTTTGCGGTCCTTGGGGACGGGGCCTCTGCGGCCAGACGATTTGCCGCCGCTCGGGCGTCAGGCGCGCCAACAGCTCTTCCGAGGGGTGGTAGCCGTGGCGAAAATTGCCCCAAGAGGGTCCGTAGCGATAGACGAATATTCGGCGCGTACCCTCGTTTTGGCGCCGGGCCGAGCCGTGCGAGAGGCCATCGACGAAAAGCAGAGCGTCGCCCTTGGCCATGTGGCACTCGATTGCGCCGGTGATGCCCTCGACGGTGGCGCCTTCGGGCTTCATGCGATGCCGGCCTAAGTCGGGATGCGTGAAGTTGGACTTGTGGCTGCCGGGGATCAGCATGGTGCCGCCGTCGCCCGGACCGATGTCCGTGAGCGCGACGAGGATGTTGATTTGGCCGCACATGTAGCGTCCGCCGTGGTAGCGGAATTGATTGCGCATGATGGGCGGGTAGCCGCCGGAGTGCAGGCCGATGGCCTCTCCGGGTTGGCGGAAGTTAGCAAAGTTTTCGTCGATGAAGAGCGGCCCGTGTGCGTAGTCGAACGTGTTCTCACCGCCGACGAAGTGCTTGACTTTATCGATCCAAGCGGGATGGTCGATCATCCGCTCAAAAGGTTCGCCCGCCTCGTAGATTTGCTGCAAGTTGAGGCCGTCAATCGTGCCATAGGTATGGGCATGGACGTAGCCGTACCAATCGCCCGGCTCTAGCGGCGGGATGGCGTCGAGGCAATCGTTGAGATCTTTGACCTCATCGGCGGTAAGTGCCCCCTCTAAGTGCAGGTAGCCGCGCAGATCGAAGAGATAATTTTCGAGGTCGGTGACCATAAGTCCTCAGCGCTGGACGGGATTGCCCCAAGGGCCTTCGATGTACGGGAAACGCGTCTCGAGATCGTCGGCCAACTCGACGCCGAAGCCCGGGGCGTCGGGCAGGACCAAGTGGCCGTCTTCGATCAGCGGCTTCTCGCGCAGAATTTCCCACTGTAGCGCCCCCTGTTTCATATTTAGCTCGACTAGACGCGGGTCAGGAAGCGCCGCGACCATGTGGGCGTTGGCCATGGTCATCAGGCCGTTGTGCCAGTTGTGCGGGATCAGGGGTATTTCGCCGTAGTCGAAGTGGGCCTTGTGGCCGACCTCCATGCAGAGGTCGATGCCGCAGACGCCGGCGTCGGGCTGGACGATGCCGAAGCCCCCCGCCTCCATGAATGGCTCGAACTGCGCCCACGTGGTGAACGGCTCGCCGCCGGTGATGGGGATGGAGACGGCCTCGTTGAGCCGGGCGTAGTCTGCGGGCACGCGTTCGACCGGCTCCTCAAACCAAGCCCAGCCCATTTCGTCGAGCGCCTCGGCAATGGGCAGTGCTTCCTCCATCGAGAGGCGGCAATTGCCGTCGAGGGCTAAGTCCATGTGCGCACCCACGGCCTCTTCGACTTGATGCGCTATTTTTAGAAAGCGCTCGACGGTGACGCCCGACCAAGCCCAGTGGGTGCCTAGGCGCATCTTGTAGGCGGTGAAGCCGTCTTCAGCGTAGCCGATGGCCTCTTCGACGACGGATTCAGGGTGGTCGTCCCAGTCGTAGCGCACGCCCGAGGAAGCGTAGAGGCGGAGGCGGCGCAGGGGTTCCTGTCCTGCCGCGCAGAGCAGGTCGGCGGTGGGTTTGCCAGCGATCTTGCCGCGCAAATCCCACAACGCGCAGTTGAGCCCAGCGTTGGCGATGTCGTTGGCGCGCTCTGCTTCGTTGTGCGGCGTCAGGTCTTCGTCGCGGGGGTCGCGGCCGATGAGACTGGGCTTGAGTTCGTCGATGCGAGCGGCGATTGCGGGCGGCACGCCGTACGCACAAGGCTCGGCGATGCCCTGCAAGCCTTCGTCGGTTTCGATGATGCAGATCGAACAGTCGGCCTTGGGCACGTGGAAGGTGGCGCTGTACCACTGAAGCTCAGGCTCGTGGGCGCGCGAGAGCGAAAGCGTGCGGATGTCGGTGATTTTCATCGGACTCCTGTGGCGAAGTTTTAGTTATGTGTGCCTTAATACACGACAGTACTCCAATGGACGTTAGGTATGGACTTCTAGGTATGAGATGCTTCGACTCCGCTCCGCTTCGCTCAGCATGACAAGTGCTGATGCATTGCTTCCTAGTGTCATGCTGAGCGAAGCGAAGCATCTCATACCACTTCTACTGTCGTGTACTTAGGTCTATCTCTTCACGGGCTGTATTAAACGGCCACTTACTTTTCGCGTCAACACTGCCCGGCGAGCCTTCCCTTGTCGCCCGCAGAGTGCTCCCGTATTTTGAGGCCGCTTCCCAACGAGGAGAATCCGATGATTGAACATCCCTATCAGAATTTGCGCGGAGGACGCTGGCTAGTCGGCAACCTGCACACGCACACGACCGCCAGCGACGGCGAGCGCGAACACCAAGCGGTAATCGACGATTACGCGGGCCGCGGCTACGGCTTTTTGGCGATCAGCGACCACGACATCTATACGTCCTTGGGAGACTACGAGCAATACGATGCACAAGGGATGATCCTAGTTCCGGGCAATGAGATTTCAGCCAATGGCCCGCACGTTTTGCACGTAGGGGAAGCAGGGTGGGTTGAGCCCCATGCGGATCGGCAGCAGGTAATTGACGAGGTCAACGAATCGGGTGGTGGTTTTGCCCTTTTCAACCACCCCAACAGGCACGGCAATTTCAACCACTGTCCGCAGGAGCTTTTGCAGGCCTGCGAGGGCTACGTGGGCTTGGAGATCTACAACGGCGTGATCTCGGAGGGCAGCCCCTACGCGACGAATCGCTGGGACATGCTGCTGAGCGCGGGAAGACGCCTGTGGGGGTTTGCCAACGACGACAGCCACGCGGCCAAAGGCGATGTGGGGTTGGGGTGGAATGTGGCCTATGTGGAGGCGGAGACGGCCGACGGCGTGGTGGAAGCCCTCCGCGCCGGTCGCTTTTACGCCTCGACGGGCGTTGAGATCAGCCAGATCCAAGTCGAGGGAAACAGGATCTGGATTGAGACGGAGAATGCGGCGCGGATTGTGGCCTTGTGCGCTGGCGCGAAGCGGATCGCCGTGGCCGATGGGCGGGAAATTGAGGTGGAAGTGCCAGAGCGGGCGGGCTATGTGCGCTTTGAGTGTTGGGGCGCAGGAGAGGCGTTTGCTTGGACGCAGCCGTTTTTTTGCGAGGAGGGCGAATAACATGAGTGATCTGATCGTCGTTCACCCAGATTTTGACGGAGTTTGGCCCTTTGCCGCCGACCACTTCCGCGCCTTGTGGCCCGAAGCGGACTTTGTGCGCTTAGCGCACGGAGAAGAACGGCCCTTGGGCGAGGTCGTCGAGGATCCGAGCCAAGTGACGCGGTTGGCCACGCTCGGGGTGCCAGTAAGCCTGACGTGCCTGCGACTTTTTACGGCTTTGCAGGAGGCGACCTTTCAGGGGTCTTATGGTCGGCGGTTGGCCGAGGGCTGTAGCGAGTATCTGGCCGAGGTCGGCGTCGTTGTGTACGACCATCCGAGCGAGGGGTTTTGGTCGCAGACCGTGGCGGAATTTGGCTTGGCCTTGACGCTGTGCGGGCTGCGGCGAATTCCGCAGTTGCACCGCGAGATCATCCAGAGCCAAGCGCCTTGGGACTATGAGCCTCCCGAGGGCCAAGGTCGGCCCGGGGCACGCGGGCACCAGTTTGGCGACGACTCTGCCTTTGCCAGCGGCACGCTGTGCGGCAAGCGGGTGCGGATCGTCGGGGCCGGCAATATCGCCAGCCGCTACGCCAGCTTCGCGTCGATGCTGGGAGCCGATGTGGCGGCTTGGGACCCGTTTGCCACGGAGCCGTGCTTTCATCGGGCCGGGTCGCGCCGCGAATACCATCTAGAACAGCTAGTCACCGATGCCGAAGTGTTCGCGCCCATGGTGCCGCTGACGGAATCGACGCGCGGCTTGGTCGAGGCTAGGCACATTGACGCACTGCCCAAGGGCTGTCTGGTGGTGCTGGTGACCCGAGCGAAGATCTGCGATACTGACGCGATCCGGCGGCGGGTGATGGCCGATGAACTGAGCCTAGCGGCGGACGTGTGGGATCAAGAGCCGCTACCTTTAGACGATCCGCTGTTGGGGCGGCACAACGTGGTGCATACGCCGCACAACGCTGGACGCACGATCGACGCGAACAAGGCATGGGCAGAGAAATTGGCCGTGCAGTTTAAGCCGCGTTGATTGCTCGCATTCAGTGCTGGGTTTATACTTTTACGACTCTTTCATTCAACTGAAAATACCTAACTGACGTTACGCATCGGCGTCGGACCGGTAGGAGTAGGGGCGTCCCTTGTGGACGCCTACGCTACCCGGCGCATTCAGCCAACGGGATCTGAAAAGGGCAGCCACAAGGGGTGCCCTACAATGCGTATCAGAATATCTAAGTGGGAGTTATACATGCGGGGGATCGAGGCGGCGCAAACGGGACAACAGCAGCGCAACAAAGAGCTGTTGGGCGGAGTGCGCTATCTAGGCGAGAAAGTGCATTCCGAGGTCTTGCCGCTCACCGTGGATATCGGCAACCGACAAGCGCTGCAGCAAGAGCAAATCGCCGCCCTAGAGGGCTTGCAGATCGAAGCAGCCGCAATCGCGATTCGCTCGCTGGCCTCGCTGGCTGAAATCGGCGAGTTGGATCACCTCGGTGGCGGTCTAGAGCTGATTCCGTCGCTCTTGCTGACTTTGGCCATCACCGACTACGAACGCATCGAATACACCATCGAACACGCCCACACCTCAGTTGGCTACTACGCGGCACTGGCGGCATTGGGCTTTATCGATGAGGAGATCGTCGTCGAGGGTTTTCGCCGCGGGCTCGACGCGCCTGGGCACGTGTCTTGGCTGCCGGGCGGCACCCAACTCAACGGCGGGCGCTTGGGGGTGATGATTCCGGTGGCCGTGGGTCAAGCCCTCGGTAAGCGGGCTAGGCGCGGCGAGGGGGGCTGGGTCATCTGCCACTGTGGCGACGCCGGCTATATCTCGGGCCAAGCGCTCAACGGCTTCAACGGCGCAGCCGTCCACGGAGCACCCATCACCTTCGTCATGCACCGCAACGGCATCCAGCTTTCGGGCGCGACCGAGGGCATTATGGACAAGGACCCGCGTCCGATCGTCGCGGCGATGGGCGTGGAAGTCATCGAGGTCGAGACTCTGCACGACGCTGCGGTGCTCTACGAAACCTATGTCGAAGGCTACAAACTGGCGCAGCAGGGTCGGCCGACGCTGATCTATCCCACGGGAACGCACGAGCAACTCGGCGACTTTGGCGAGCGCATGGGCATTGGTTCCGAGGTCGCAGCATTTGCCGCCGAGCACGGCGTCGAGCTCAATACTCGCATCTGGGTTCCCGGCTCGCTGATGAGCTACCGCGACGTAGTGCCGATGCTCGAGTGCCTCTTTTTGGTCAACAAGCTCCCCGGCGGCGAAGGGCATCACGACGGCCACATGAAAGGCCGCGACGCTGCGCAAGTGCTGAGCAATCCGATGTTCCAAAAGACAGCGGCTGCGGATCAAGCCTTGGCGACACTGCGCCAAGACGAGAAGCGCCAAGTTGAGACCCGAGCTAGACCTGCTCCCGGCAGCCGCAACTTGGTTCTGTCCCAAGATGTGAGGGAAAAAGTTAGCTTGCCCAAGGTGGGCACAAGCGAAAGTCCGCGCGCTGGGTCCGAGGCTGCGTACGCAGCGGTGGCCGCGCATTTTCCCGACGATGTCTTCGTCGTTAGCTGCGATCTAGATCCTTCGACCAAGCTGGCGAAGGCACGCGGCTTCTTGACCGCGGATCACCAATTCGAGATGAGCATTGAGGAGCAGGCCGCTTGTCTGATCACGGACGGGTTGGCGATGAGCGGGCCGGGTCCGCAGCTCAATGTGGTATCGACGTTTGCCGCCTTTTACGAGGGCATTGCCCGCGAGGGCTTTGACGTCTGGCGCTATCAGCGCAACCTCACCGGCGTCAACGAGGGCCTCAACGTCGCCTTCCACGTCTCGCACGTGGGGGCCTGCACCGGGCGCGATCACTTTTCGGGTTGGGGCTTGGAGTGGATCAACGTCGGCTTGAGTTATTTGCCCTATTTGCACCGCTTCTACGGGCCAGCCGATGCGCGGGCGGCGTTTTTGGCAGTCTGCGATATGGCGGCGCACTACGGAGGGCACATCATCGGCATCCCGCGCGACTCCCTGCCCATCCTCGAAAAGCAAGATGGCTCGGGGCCGCTGTGGGAGGCGGGCGACGATTGGGAGCCGCTGACGGCCTATCGCACTTACGCTGGAGCCGAGCGGGCGATATTGGCTTTTGGCGCGCCGGCTTTTCTGGCTGGAGAGGCGGCTGAGCAGTTCGAAGGTGGGGTGGATGTGCATATCATCAACGGTCTGCCGCTGCCTGCCGCTGCCTTAGAAGAGCTAGTGGGTCGCTATCCCAAGGGCGTGGTAACTATCGAAGACGGTCTGATCGGCGCAGCCAATGTCGGCGTGCGCGGTTTTGCTGGGCTGGTGGCGGGCGTCGCCGGCGACTTGGGCATTCCGGCGGCGCACATCGGCATTACCGACCCGACGACGGCCCCGTCAGAAGGCCATCTAGAGACGTGGGCGCACTTCGGCATTACGACTGAGGCGCTCGTCGCAGCCGTGAGTGGGCTGTAGCGGCAATACGGGACAACAATCCCAACGAGGAGAAACGCCATGACCGAGCAATCCCAACCCCTAACCCAAGCCCAAGACCACGACCGTCGCTTAGGCCGGTTGGAAGGCATCGCCGAACAGACCACCCAAGCCATCGTCGATTTGCGGCAGGATATGCGCGAGCTTCGCGGTGAAATTCGCTCGTCGATCCGCTGGGTCATTGGCATTCAGATTGCAAGCCTGCTAGCCATTGTCGGCTTGCTCGTGGGCATCCTAAACAAACTGCCTGGATGACGACCAACCTGCGCTGGCCGGGGCATCACCGCCAGAGGAGCAACCATGCAAACACACTCAGCAAAAAGGTATTGAAAATGAAGCGGAGCGCACTACTAATCATCGCACTTTGGGCTTTCGGCTGTGGAACCGGCGGTCAAGGTGGGGAAACAAGCAAGGAGATCTTAATGGATCCTACAGGTGAGGCCTTAAACGAGCAGGCACCCGACGAATTCTCCGTGCGCTTGGAGACTAGCGCTGGCCCGGTGGTCATCCAAGTGACGCGCGATTGGGCACCGATCGGTGCCGACCGCTTCTACAATTTGGTCCGCAATGGTTTCTACGACGAGCAGCGCTTCTACCGCGTGGTACCCGGCTTTGTGGTGCAGTGGGGGTTTAGCGGCAATCCAGCGCTAAATCAGGTCTGGCATCGGGCCCGTATCCTCGACGACCCCGTTAAACAGAGCAATACGCGCGGACGGATTACCTTTGCCAAATCCTCACAGGATACGCGCACGACCCAGCTTTTTATCAACTTCGGAGACAACAGCAGACTCGACGGCATGGGGTTTGCGCCTTTCGGCGAAGTAGTAGAAGGCATAGAGGTGGTGGATGCGATCAACGCCGAGTACGGCGAGCAGCCTTCCCAAGGGCAGATTGGCAATCACGGCAACGCCTATCTCGCAGAAAACTTTCCCAACTTAGACTATATCGTCAAGGCCGAGATCATCGAGTAAATTGGCCGCCGAAATCCGCAATGAAGCCGTGGGGCTAAAGGCCGGTACCCTAGCCGTTGTGACCGCCGTGTTGTGGGGCGGCAATCCGGTGGCGATCAAGGTGGGTCTCGACGGGGTGCCGCCGGCGGCGATGGCTGGCTTGCGCTTCGCACTGGGTGCTCTGACCGTATGGGTCGGGGCACTTTTTGCTGGTATTCAACTGCGGATACCCTCCAGCGAATGGAAGGGGCTGGGCGGCTTGGCGCTGCTGTTCGCGCTGCAAATATGGCTTTTGAATGCCGGCACTCAATACACCACGGCCAGCCGCTCGGGGGTGGTGGTCAATATCTACCCCTTCTTCACGGCATTCTTCGCACACTTGCTCGTCGGCGACCGTTTGGGCTGGGGTCAGTGGTTTGGCTTGCTCATTTCGTTTGCTGGCGTGGTGCTGCTGTTTTGGGAGTCGCTGGCGCTGGCCGAGACCCAGTACCTGCTCGGCGATGCGATGGTGGCTGCTAGCGGCTTGTTGTTGGGTTTGCGGCAGGTGGTGATCAAGCGGCTAGTGCAGGGGCTCAACCCCTATCAGGTGCTGTTTTGGCAGGCCGTGCTAAGCCTACCGCTGTTCGCCGCTTGGAGCGCGTTCTTAGAATCCGAGGCTGAGTTCGTCCTAACCGGCCCGGTCGTCGCCGGCGTACTCTACCAAGGCATCGTCGTCGCTGGGCTGTGTTTTATCATCCTCGTCTTTCTGCTCCAACACCACTCACCGGGGCGATTGGGCGGCTTCGGCTTTGCCACGCCGGTGGTGGGGGTGCTGTTGAGCGCCGCGTTCTTGGACGAGGCCATATCGCCCTATCTGCTGGCCAGCATGGGGTTGGTGGCTGTGGGCATTGTGATTGCCAACTGGGTCGAGCGGGATTAGGGTGACGACAAGGGTTGCTGCTACGAATTGAGGGGCCTCTCAAAAACGCCACTTCTCTCGTTCCATGAATTCTTTGAGGTTGGTACAATCGACCCCAAAATACTCACAAACATTTGGAATTTTCACGGCATTGGGACTGTATTTTTCGGTCGTTACAACGCAACCATTTTCTAAACACTTTGCTCGTGCAACAACAAACGGATCGGCAACCGAACTTCCCTGAAGGCGCTCCTTCTTGCGAATCATCGCCTGAAAATGCCTGACTTCAAATATCGCCTTGACGAACTCCAGTTCCTCCGAGCTTGGCGTTATAAATACCTGCTGCCTATTCTCCTTACACCAAGCCGCCAAGTCATCACCGTGTGAATCCAATTCGTTAAATACTTCTCGCGTCGAAGTAATTCGACCTTCTGTAACCATCGCATCAAATGCTTCCCACAAAGAGGGAAATCGATCTCGGTAATAGTGGCGAAAAAGATCAATCAGTGGGCCACTGTCGAACACATAGACTGTCATGTCCTTGTTCCCTGATTGAAGAGCCATTCTTCTATTCTAGGGACATTCTTCGCCCGTGCACCTAGATAGTCAGCGGCTTGCTCCACCGAAATATGCCCTTGGTGATAATGACTAAACACCATTTCAATGTACCGTTCACCTAGATACGCTCCCTTGGTCCGATAGTAATCACCGCCCGTACCTCCACTTCCCGTTTGATCCTTTGACCATTGTTGTACCTGCTGTTCGTAATCCTGTTGACGCACTCGTCCCTGGTCGAGTAGGCGACGCAGGATGGTTTCGCGACTAACGCAGTACAGGCTAGCCCAATTTTCGATAGCGTGATCGTCGATAGAAACACCAGCCGAACGCGCTGCAAAATCGTGGGAGGGGACCAGAAACTCAGCGGCAAATAGATTGCAGAGCACTTCTATGCGCCTATTGTCGCCGGTCATATGCTCAATGTAGTTGTCCTGTCGAGTATCTATCCCGCCAGTGTGCATCAGGAGATGTGCCAGTTCGTGGAACAAGGTAAAAATCTGACGGGATTTAGTGTTGTTGTTATTGACGTAGATAATTGGAAAATCTGGATCGTATAAACAGAAACCAGAAAAAGGAATGTCGCCCGTACTTATCCCCTTTTTTCTAGGCGGTTTGAAGGTGTCTTTAAAAACAAAAACTCCGCATTCCTCCAACACTTCCCTCCAGTGCTTGAGGGCGTCTTCTGTATTTTTCCATGCCTGTTGTTGAGCGAGTTCAATGCCCAGATAGGTACGGACTTGCTTCGCCATATCAGTAGCGGCAACAGAGGGGGCAAAATCAAGATCGTGCAGCACCCTGCGTTTTGCCGGATTCACACCGCCATACAGTTCGTCAAGATTGAGTTGTAGTACTCTTGCTTTGCGGAGTAGGTAACGCATCCATGGCGAGAGATGCAGCAATTCTTCCTTCGGCAAAGTGCGAAATTCTTGCTCTATGGTTTCCTCTTCTGGCACCTCGGGAAAAAAGAACAGTGCGATCGGGCGTTTATAGATTTCGTATGCCAGCTTTTCCAACTGAATATATGTTGGAGACGCCTCGCCGCGTTCCCAAGAGTCAACCTCTCTGGCCTTTTTGTTCATGCGCTGAGCCACTTCTTCCTGCGAGAGACCCAAGCTGGTACGCGCCCAGCGCAAGACTTGGGGATTGACAGAAATAGGCTCACTCATAATGCTGCCTCCACAATCGTCATCGTGTCGTTGCCGAAGATGCCCACTGCCTTTACTGAGGTCTTCCGCCTTTAGCCAAGGAGATACTTCATTGACGCACTGGCGGATCAAATCATAACCCTGCCAGCGGGTATCACCTAAGTCTGGCTGTCGGCTGTAGGATATTCTAGTATACTATGGCTCTGCAACGCGGGCAATCAGCAGACCGCTATTCCTCACGACCTATTACCCTCCAACGCAGGGACCAAACATGCAGTTTGTAATCGACGTGCATTTGCACTCGCGTTTTGCGCGAGCGACGAGCCGCGAACTCAACCCCTCTAATTTGCACAAGTGGTCGGCGCTCAAGGGTGTTGACGTAGTTGGAACGGGCGACTACACGCATCCCGAGTGGTTCGCCGAACTATCTGAGCAGCTTGAACCGGCGGAAGAGGGGCTGTACCAGCTTGAGCCCGGCCGCCGCGCCGCCGTGGAACAAGAGCTGCCCGAGCGCTGTCGCCGCGCTGTGCGCTTCATGCTTTCGGTGGAAATCAGCACCATCTACAAGAAGGGCGACAAGACCCGCAAGATCCACCACGTCGTCATCCTGCCCTCCCTCGAATCCGCCGCTCGACTCAACCACCGCCTCGGCGCCATTGGCAACTTGAAGTCCGACGGCCGGCCCATCTTGGGGCTGGACAGCCGCGACCTCTTAGAAATCTGTCTCGAAGCCGACGAGAACGTGCTCTTCATCCCGGCCCATATATGGACGCCGCACTTTGCCGCGTTGGGGGCTTCGTCGGGTTTTGATTCGTTGGAGGAGTGCTACGAGGATTTGCTGCCGCACATCTTCGCTGTCGAGACCGGCCTGTCCTCAGATCCGCCGATGAACTGGCGGCTGTCGGCCCTCGACCGCTATGCGATCGTATCCAATTCCGACGCCCACTCGCCGCAAAAACTGGCCCGCGAGGCCACGTGCTTTGATACGGAGTGCTCGTATCCGGGCATCTACGCTGCGCTCAAAGACCGCGACCCTGCGCGCTTTTTGGGCACCTTGGAGTTCTACCCCGAAGAGGGCAAATATCACTACGACGGCCACCGCAAGTGCGCGGTGTGCTACAAGCCGGCGCAAACGCTGGCCGCCGAGGGGATCTGTCCGGTGTGTGGACGCAAGCTGACGGTGGGGGTTTTGCACCGGGTGGAGAAGCTAGCTGATCGTCCGGAGGGATTTCGCCCGGATGTTGCCCCGTCCTACGAGTACTTGATCCCGCTCGACGAAGTGATCGGTGCAGCGGTTGGCGTTGGTCCGAAGTCCAAGAAAGTCCGCGCTGTGTACGACCGGCTCCTAGCCGAAGTAGGTACAGAGCTCAAAGTATTGCGCCGCGCTGGACTTGAAGCGATTGAAAGCTGCGCCGGGCCGTTGGTGACCGAAGGCGTGCGTCGGATGCGCGGCGGCGAGGTGGATATCTACCCCGGCCACGATGGAGAGTACGGCGTAATCAGCGTGTTTAGCGAGGAGGAGCGGGCGCGTTTAAAAGGACAGGGTGCGCTGTTCGACTTGGGCCCGGCGGTCGCGAAGACGGCTGAGGAAACCCACGTTCCAGCGGTGCCGCCACCAAGCCCCGCTAGCACCGAGCAAGCGGAACAGGACGGGGACGCGCCCGACGACGCACAGCGGCAAATCGAAGAGGCCGGAGGAGGGCCTTTAGTGGTCGTGGCCGGCCCAGGGTCGGGCAAGACCCGGGTGCTGACGCGGCGCATTGCCCGGCTGGTCGCAAGCGGCGTGGACCCGGGGCAGATCATGGCCATCACCTTTACCCGGCGGGCGGCTGGACAGATGCGGCAGCGGCTGAGCGCCTTGTTGGACGGTGGGCTGGGCGCGATGCAGGTGGGGACCTTCCACCGCTTAGCGTTGTCGCTGTTGCGGGAGTTGGGCTGCGAGCCTTCGGCTGGGCTCAGGCCAAAGCCGAAGCTGGTGCTCGACGAGGTGGAAGCGCGCCGGTTGTTGGAAGGGGCGCTGGCAGACGCTGAATTGTCGGGGTCAGTTGCCGCTGCTAGTCAAGCCATCTCGCTGGCTAAGGCCGCCGCGCAGGGGCCGGATGAGGTGGCCGAGGAGTGGCGACCTCATTACGACGCCTATCAGGAAGCTCTACGCGCATCCAGAGCCTGCGACTACGACGATATTCTCTTGGATTTGCTGCGTCTCTTAGAAGCGGATGCAGCCGTGCGGGAACAGGTGCGAGCGCGTTTTCCCTATCTGCTGATAGACGAGTTCCAAGACCTCAACGCTGCGCAGTATAGATTGGTCCTCCAGTTGGCGGGTGAAGGCGCGGGCCTGATGGCCATCGGCGACCCGGATCAAGCGATTTATAGCTTTCGCGGGGCTTCGCCTGCCCATTTCGTTCACTTGCGCGACCGTTTCTCGGATACGCGACTCTTTCATCTAGGCGCGAATTACCGCTCGCAGGGGCATATTGTCGAGGCCGCCGCTGCCGTCGTCGGCCACAATCCGGGGCGCGAGGCCATTGAACTGGCCGCCGTGCGTCCGGGGAAGGAAAGAATCCGTTTGATCGAAGTGCAGAGCGAGACGGCCGAGGGCATTGCGGTGGTGCGGGAGATTGCCCGCATGGTCGGCGGCACCGACATGGTGCAGACCGATGCTGGCGCCGAGGGTAAGCGCAGTTTCGCCGACTTTGCCGTGCTCTTCCGCACCGGCCGACAGGGTCAAGTGCTGGAGGAGTGCTTCCGCAAGGAGGGCCTGCCCTACCGGCTCGTCGGGCAGAAGGGTTTTCTGCAAGCGCCGGCCGTGCGGGCAGCGTTGGCGTTTGCCCGCTACGCCGCGATTTCGCAAGAGGACGTGCGCCGCTGGCAGGCACTAGAGGCCATGGGCGCGGAGCCGCACATTTTGCGCCAAGTGCGTCGAGGGGAGCTATCGGCCGCGGCGCAGAACCGGGTCGAGGCGCTAGAGGCGCGGATAGCGGAGTACAGGCGATGGGCCGAGCAGGAGGAGGCGGGGACTTGGGTGCGCCGCTGGCAGGCCGAGTTCGGCGACCCAGAGGACGAGGACTTGGAGCACTTGGCCCGAGTAGCGGCCGCGGCCGGAACGCTCGCGCAGCTACTGGAGACTGTGCTCTTAGGCGCGGAGGCCGACTACGAGGAGCGGGGCGGCCCTCAAAGCCCAGAGGCCGTCGCGCTGATGACCTTGCACGCGGCCAAGGGCTTGGAGTTTCCAGTGGTCTTCATCTGCGGGGTGGAGGACGGACTCGTCCCCTTCCGCGAGCGGGATGCCGACCTTCGGCTGAGCTCAGGTCGAAGCCTCGCCGAGGAGCGGCGGCTCTTTTACGTGGGCATGACGCGAGCCGAGGAGGAGTTGGTGTTGCTGCGGGCGCGCAGCCGCCAGCGCTATGGCGAGCGGGTGCAGTGTGCACTATCGCCGTTTGTGGAAGAGATCCCCGCTCAGTTGCTCGCGCGCGAGGATGTGGCCATGCCGCGCCGGCGGGAGGCCGAGCAGCTATCGCTCTTTTAGGTTAGCTCGGTTAGTACGCACGTCCTGCCCCCCAACAGGCGCGCACATAGATTTCCCCTTACAAATGGCACCCCATTGGTCCCGGACGATGGTAGGATAATCACAGGGGATTGTCCGTCCTATGTTCAGGAGGGAACTTGCGTCTTTTTGCCACCGTAGGCGCTAGGCTTGACGTACCTCTTTCTTTTCCTCGGGTGATTCGAGGTTCGTCAGCGTTTGCGTGTGAGTGGGAACAAGAACTACCCGGTTTTTTATTTGCGTCGACAGACTCGACCAATCTAATGATTCCGATAGGTGATACGCTGAAGCTGCTGTACCACCATGAAAAGTCGATTCTAGTCCGGGGTCTTGTGCGGTCTTCGTCATGCAATTTTCCTCCAACCCTCGAATTTTCGCTGATCGCGAAAAGCAACCTGTTTGTGCGATGTCCCGTCTTGGTTTTGCTGGATAATCTCTGTAACTTCGATCTCTCCGGCCGTAACGAAATGATGTGCTCCGTGATCCGCACTTTCGATTAAAGCACGCGTGAATTCATAGTTTCCCACACCACCATTCGCAGCTAATATATTAATATCGTAGGGTTCCCGCAGTAACATTTGTGTGGAAAAGCTGTTACGTAGTTGCCGAAGAATTACATAGAGCTCTTCGGAACATTTTTCTACATTCAGCCCGAGTCTCCTGGCTTCTCGGCGGTTGATAGTATAGTCGTGGCTACCAGATTCAGAGCATAGGAAGTCAACTATTTGTTCTATCTGGTCTTGGTTGTCAATATGTCTCCGCAATAGTCGTCCAGCAAGGTCTCTTATCTGCTGTCTGGACCGAAAAATCTGCCCAAGCACGAGAGGATGTACCTTATTTGACAGATCAATAAGAGCTTGACCTTCAAAAAGTTCGCCGGCCTCATATTTACGGATTGCATCAAGGTAGCCTTTGACTGCTTCAACACTTACTCCAGCACGTGCTTCAGGGCTTGCCCCGGGAATAGAAGGACCAAGCGGGTGTTGTATACTAGGATCAATAGGCCCCAGCGTTGCCTGTTTAGTCATGACAATACGGTCTGCACCGAGCGATATAAGCGTTCCAGCACTCATGCATTTTCCTAGTGCTATGATTTCAAAATCATCACAAAACATGTGAAAAAGATTGACCAGATTCCATGCCGCAGATGTATCTCCGCCAGATGTGTAAAGAACGAGCGATATCTTTTTTACTGGCCCAATTTCGTCTAAATGATCAACAAATAAATCTATGGTATCTTGGCCTATCTTGGTTTCCAGTCCTTGACGATCTCCCGTCACGTAGAGCACTGTCTTGGAGTTACGATCCGACTCGATCTGTCGAAGTAGATCTCTTCGTTTTTCGATTTCAGACATACTACAATGGATTCTCCTTCTCGGCAAATACTATGGGACCTTACGGGTTTGTACCGCCCCAATTAGATCGGGTGTCCAACATGATAAGGCATGCTAAAAAGTTGGTAATACACTCTTGTACAAGAAGTTAAGAGATTTTAATTATAAGGTCAAGCCATGTCGCGTTCATTTGTATTTCCAGTTCTTGGTGGTTTCCCCTAATGCACTATATCTGCTCTAAGTGCCAATCCGAGACTGGATGCCCTAGCTCGGTTCCGGATTAAAAAGCCGCGCGATGTGCACGGCTTGGAAGAGCGTCGCTGGCTCTAGCTGCGTGCGCAGGGCGCGCTTGCGCGGCAGGAGCGTGGTTTCGCCGAGCATGGGTGGGCAAACCATTACTTCGACCCGGCCGCTGCCGATGTTGAGATTGCCTCGGGGACATTTGGGCCACAGCGAGTGCAGGCCGCGAAAGGCTAGCGGCACGATGATCACGTCGGGCGGCAGATAAGCAAAGAGCGCGTGCTGCATGGGCAAGCACTGCTGTTCAAAGGCCGCGGTGGTGCCCTCGCCATAGACGACGCCCGGCCGCTTTGCGAGGAGCTCGGCAAAGCGGCGCGTGGGATTTTTGGTGTCGGCCGAGCGGGTCATAATGACGTGCCCATCGACTTTCTCCATGATCTGATCGACTTCCTCGGTAGTAAAGCCAATCAGCGAAAAAGAGCGCCCGCCAATGCGCAGGGTTGCGGGTTCGGTGAGGCGAGCGCGGGCGAGGCTCACTGGCGTGGGAAGTTCGCGCCAGCCCATCAGTTCGAGGAAGCGGGGGTCGTGGATCAGGGTACTCATCACCGGATGGTCGAATAGGCTGCGATGCGTGGGGAGGAAAAGGACCTTCTCCTGTTTGTTGGCTAGGTCTAGGTCGCGGGCGGTGTCGGCGAAGAGCGGGTCGGCGTTTACGGTCAATTCAATGCCGAAGATGTCCAGCGATTTCCTCCCCCATTCGCTGCTTTGGGCGCTGGCGGCTTTGAGGCGCTCTGCTTCTGGGAGTTGAGCCGCTAGCAGGCTCATTTTTTTCTTTCCGGTGCGGTAGTAGAGGTAAGCCCACTGAAAGAGGCGAGCCCGACGGCTCCATGGGCCGAGGCTCTGGCGTCGCCCAACGTGCTGATATTCGAGAAAGCGGCCCTTGGCCTTGCCGTCGAGCAGTGGGGGCAGGACCACCAGATCGACTTCTCCCCGCACCCGGCCCGCTAGTCGGTTGACGTAGCTGACTAAGCGGCGCGTCAGGTCGATCATGTCGCGGGTCAGGTAGCTGTACTCTTGGCCGTACCAAAATTCCCTCGGCTTGATTTGGGCGGGATCTTCGGAGTGGGCTTGGAGAAACTTGAGTAGCATCCCCTTACCCAGCAGGACCAGCTTGCACAGCTTTTGGTGCCATTGGGCGCGCACTCGCCCTTCGATGCGGGCCAAGAGCACGTCGGCGTCCGTGATGGCCTTCCACACCGATATGCCGAGATAGATGAAGTTGCTATAGGTGTTAAAGCGGATGGCGAGGTGCTCGCCAGCGGCGAGGTAATCGACGACGCGCTCGGCAACCTCGCTAAGCAGGTCGTGCAGCGTCCCGGCGTGGCGCACTCCGTCGATTTCGCAGGCGTAGTGCTCGGCCAAGCGCAGATCGTCGGCCGAGTCGGTCGCGGGCTCTTTTTGCGCAGCACCGGCTTGCAGCTTCTCGGCGACGGCGTGGGCGTGGGACAGTGGCACGCGGGAGACCCGCAGCTTGACGAGGGCGGCCTCGCCTTCGTCAAGGGTGTAGGGGTTGTCGCGGCCTAGGGCGTGTAGATAGACCGATTGGTAGAGTGCGTGGAAATCGAGTGCGTCGCCGCGCCCGCGTTCGACGAAGAGCTGGCGCGTTGCTAGGTAGAGGCGGTTCGCTTGGTGGTAGGCGGGGCCGACGTGCTCGTAGCGGTCATAGGCCTCTTGCAGGCGCTTGTCGCGGAGCGAGGGGATGCCCTCGTGAATGGAGCCGATTAGCTCGGCGCGTCGCTCAAGCGCGTCGAGGTCGCTGCCCACCGGCCAGATAATTTCGCTTGGATCGCGGTCGGCAAAGTGGCCGTCGCTGATGGCGACTTGCATCAGCTCCTCAGCCGCCTCGTCGTAGAGGCGCAGCATTTCGTCTAGATCCACGTCGCTCAGCAGTTTGTCTAGATCCACTTTGCACCTGTCTTTCGGTTTGCGTTGGCGGCCTAGAGTGAGTTAATGCAATCCGCCTGCTCGGTCAAGCTCGTGCGAGGCGGCCCGAGGAGCCGACATGAAAAATCAACTCCTGCCGATGGCCGACAGTGCCTGCTGGTATGCAAACCACCCCAGACAAACAGCCAGCAGCAAATAAAGCCCGTAGCGGCGCACCATTACCTAGGCCGTGCAGAGAAGCTACAATTCACCCGGTCCCAGATCTGCATCGATCAAACCCCGATGGTAATTCTTCCCCATCAAGTACTTGATTTCCAGCTCTACATCGCGCAATACGACAGCCGGTAGCGCCTGCCCGTCCCGTTTGAGCAGTTCGACCTCCAGCACATTCCACCCCTGCACCGGCCTAAATTTTTCGGGCAAACGAAAGACATACCAATAGCCAAAAACCCGATAGCGCGGCGCATCCATCACGTACATCTGATTGATTTTGCGCAGCAGCGATTGCGGTAATTCTTTGCCGTTAAAAGCAAAGCGCAAGCGATCCCGCTCGGTCGTCTCCTGCACTCGCACCCGCAAGATCACCTCGTGGACCCGATTGACCTTGTTCCATTTTTTCAGATCATCGCTCACTGCAAAACCCACCTGTAACGCCTGCCCCTTTGCCAACTCAATGGGTAGCGGATTAGCGACATTCGGCGCAATCGCCTCCGGTGCCGGCGCGCTGCCCTCGCTGGGGATTCGATAGATCTTGTCCTTGGCCGCCATCGTCTCGGGGAAGGGCACCTCGCGCAGCTTCTGGTAGAAATCGGCCTTATACGGCCAACAGCCAAACCAATGCGCGATATAGAGGCCGTCGACTCCCTGCGCCCAATAGTTGCAAGCCCCCGCCCGCACCATTTCGATCGTCCCCTCACCGACCCGGTCGCTGTCGATCCGACTCTGTAACGCCGGCAAGACCCGACACGCCGTCCCGTGTGCCGCTTTGACGAAGGCGCTGAAATCCGCCGACGGATCCGCCGCTCCCGATGCCTCGGGCACGATCGCGTCGACAATGCCCCGGCGCATCCACTCCAATGGCTCCAGCCCCACCGCCCGGCATCCATCCAGATTCGCCGGTACGCGCAGGACCAACTCTCGTGCTGGATCGCTCTTTTTTACAGCCGCGTAAACCCGCCCTATCCACTCGGTCATAATCTCCATCCCCGTCGCAATCTCATCGGGGTGAAAATAATAGGGACAGTAATTGAGCTGTAGCTCAAAACCGTCAACGGGATAGCGCGCGAGCACTTCCTCGACAATCGCCAAATTCCGCTCGCGCACTGCATCCCAAGCGTAATCCCACGCGCGATACCCCGGCCACTCCGCGTCCACACCGCCCTTGCTGCCGATCTCCAACGGCTGCGGGTCGCGCTGCTCGGCGGCAAAGCGCGGATTTTCCCAGCTTTTCAACATCAACTCCCGCGGTCCCTGCTGCGGCAATAGCATCGCGTAGAGCAGCAGGCTATTGGCATGGGCTTTGTCGCAGAGCACTTGGAGCGGATCGCATCCGGCTTTGATCAATTGAGTGAAATTCTGGTTGGCCCGCTTCCAGATCAGATGCGGCCACTTCTTTATATCCCGTCCCCACAACGCACCCACCTGCGAATCGTAGAGCAGACTCTGCGCATCGCCCAGGGTTAGCGACAGTGCCTCGACTGGCGTCCCCACCAACTCGTCTACCGCCGCCTCTAGCTCTTCTTTCTGCATCGGCGGCTCGTACATGTAGATCAGCGGGTGCCGACCGTCGTGGTCGAAAAAAATGCGTGGTTTGGCCATCGTCGTCTCCTTGCAATCGCTCAGCGCAGCCAGCCATTCGCCAAGCTGCGATCAAAGAAGCTCTGGAAATTCCTAGCAAAGCCCCAAGCGCGAGCGAAAACGTACGGTTAGCGCCCTTCTATTCCCCGCGGTGCGCGACAACGCCGCGAGGATTCTCAAAGGCGTTGATCCACAAGCGGCACCATTCCTCGTAGTCGGTCAACTCACTGGACGGATCGCGGCGGGAGCGCGCCACGAACTCGGGGTGGCCGGTGCGGCCGGTGTGTTCGCCGGTGGGCTGGTAGCGCAGGTCGAGGGACCAGCGGCATTGGTCGGAGTAATTGGGGGTGGAGCGATGGGGCGTAAAGCGGCTCATGAGCACCACGTCGCCGCGCCTGCACTCCAAGGGAAAGGGTTCGATGTGGGGCATGGCCTCGGGGGCGATGGTGGTGCCGCCGGCCGCCAAATGCCGGAGATAGCCGGTTTCGACGAGGCCGGGCAAGACCTCCATGCAGCCGGTCTCTACCGTGGCTTCGGCCAAAGGCAGCCAGCAGGTGACCACGTCAGAGCCTTCGGCTTCCGGCATCATCACGCCGGCGTCTTGGTGCCAGGGCGCGTTGTGAAAAGAGGGACCTTCGCGGTTTTCGTAGGCTTGCGGCGGCTTGGCTCGCAGGTGCTGGATGGGGTTGCAGATCAGCTCGGAACCCAGCAGCGATTCGAGTAGGTCGAGCAGATTTTCGTTGCGCAAAAATTCAAACATCGCCCGTCCCCGATAGTGCGTGATGTCCATGCCGTGCCCGATCTCAGGGCACTGTTTGAACAGCAAGCCGTAGCGCGTGGCAAACGGGGCGTCCTCGTGCAGGTTCGCTATTTCACCCTCGTCGTGCAGCGTCCGTGCGTGCGCATCGATCCACGCCGACAGTTCGTCGATGATTGGCTGCAAGTCGTCGTGGGTGAGCGCCTCGCGGGCGATGATGACGCCGCGGGTGTTGAATTCTGCGATCTGTTCGGTCGTGAGTTTCATCGCGGTTTCTCCCCAATTCGTTGTGCGGGCAAATTTAAAGAAACCACTATCAAACTGTAAACAGCTCGGTTCTTCTAAGCTCCGTTCTGCAACAACGCGCTCCGACACTTCTCATCCCAAGTCCTCGGCGTGTTCTTCGATGTAGCGCTCGATTTCCGCTGCGCTCATCGCGCCGGTAAAGGTTCCGCCGGGCGGCATGTAGTAGAACGCCTCGGCGTAGTCCAAGCCATAGGGCTCGCCGATGCGTTGGTATTCACGCAAGCCAAAGAGGCGGATGTACTGGCGGTCGGCTCCCTCGTCATCGTCGCCCAAGGCAGGTAGGTACTTGCCCTGACGCGCTAGCCGTTCCTTGAGGCGACGACCGTGGGCACCTGCCGGTCCTTGGGCCTTGTTGGCGCTCATGGCGGCGACCTTTGCGTCGAGATAGGGCGCTATATCGACGACGGTGTTGTAGGGCTGCCTGGGGCGGCAGGTCCAGTAGTAGAGGTCTTTGACCGAGTGAGGCTGCATGCCGCAGGCTAGTTGTTCGGGATAGTCCTTGTTCATGCCGGCCATCCAGCGCGCGGCCTCGACGGCTTGGCCGGTGATGTAGTGATCGGGATTTTCCTCCCAGTGACCCCAAGGGCTAAAGGTGGTGATGGTGTCGATTTTGAGGGCGCGGATCAGAAAGACCAGCCGGGCCCGCAGCTCGGTGGGGGCGGCTTCGTCGAGGAAGTGATTGCGGTAGCCGAGGTGGATGACCTGTTTGAATCCCAACTCCCCGGCGAGTACGTCGATTTCGCGCTCGTTCTGGAGGATGGTCTCGCCCATCGTGCCCGGCCCGCACTTCTCGTCGTTGGTGGTCTGGATCAAATAAGCCGTGTAGCCTTCGGCGATGAGCTTGGCGACGAGGCCGGCGCAGAAGAGGGGAATATCGTCAGCGTGGGCTTGGACGGCAGCCAGTACCTTGCCTTGGTGGGGTTTGTCCGGGATGTGCTTTTCGACGGTTATCTCGCCGACGGGAGTGTACCAAGGGATTCGCGGGTCGGGACTAGGGGCCATGGTCGGTTCCTTCTCAGACGTGGGTTCCTCACCTGCCACGCCCGCTAGCCGAACAGCTTTAAGGCTCCGATGAGGCCCCACGTCGCCACTTGCAGGGCAATGATCCACCGTAAAAGGCTGTCGATTTTGGTTTCGACGCGGCCTAGCCGGCCATCGATTTGCTCGATAATACCTTCCAACCGGGCGATGCGTCCCTCGTGGTCTAATGGATAGGGCCGCTCGGGCGGCAGCGACTCACTCACGATGCTACCTCGTATTTGTTTCCATAAGATAGAGTTAAGAATCCGTTCATTCGTCAAGATTTTTTATTCAAACCTCGGCCCCTTGGCCCGCGTTGGCCGCTGCCGCCACTAGGGCTACAGAAGGCCGCTGCGATCGAGTGCCCGGTATTGTATGGCTTCCGCCAAGTGCTGCGACTGAATTGGGGCGTCGGCCAAGTCGGCTATGGTGCGGGCGACTTTGAGGATGCGGTCGTAGGCGCGGGCCGACAGGCCAAGGCGGGTCATAGCTTTTTCGAGGAGCGCTTGCCCGGCGGCGTCGAGCGAGCAATGGCGGCGGATGTGCCGCGTGCTCATCTGGGCGTTGCAGAATAGCTCGCCAGCAAAGCGGTCGAGTTGCCGCTGGCGAGCGGCGTTGACGCGCTGGCGGATTTGTGCTGAGCCTTCGCCGCCTTGCTTGTTGGCCAAGTCGTCGTAGGCGAGGGCTGGCACTTCGATGTGGATGTCGATGCGGTCGAGGAGTGGCCCGGAAACGCGCGCGCGATAGCGGCGGATTGCGGCCGGAGAGCAGGTGCAGGTGTGGCGGGCGTCCGCAAGGTAGCCACAAGGGCAGGGATTCATCGCCGCAACGAGGGTAAAATCCGCTGGATAGGCGATCGCAATCTGCGCCCGCGTGATGGTGACGGCGTGGTCTTCGAGCGGCTGGCGCAGGGCCTCGACGACATTGCGGCGGAACTCGGGCAGTTCGTCGAGGAAAAGCACGCCGTGGTGGGAGAGCGACACCTCGCCCGGGCGGGGATACGCGCCGCCGCCGATGAGGCCGGCGTCTGAGACGGTGTGATGCGGGGCGCGGAAGGGCCGGGTGGCGACTAGGGCTTGGCCTGGGGCAAGGACGCCAGCGACTGAATGGATCTTGGTGGTGGCGAGCGCTTCTTGCAGGGTTGGTGCTGGGAGGATCGTGGGCAGGCGGCGGGCGAGCATGGTCTTGCCCGACCCAGGCGGCCCGACCATGAGCAAATTGTGCCCGCCGCTGGCGGCGACTTCGAGGGCGCGCTTGGCGTGATCTTGGCCGCGCACGTCCGCAAAGTCAACCCCGTAGTTGGCGTTGCTGCGAAACACCTCCTCCAAGTTCAATTCGTAGGGCCGTTGGTGCGCGTCGCCGGTCAAGATGCCGATAGCTTCGCTCAGCGAACTGACGCCATAGACGAGCGGCCCATTGGCAATGGCGGCCTCGCGGGCGTTTTGCGTCGGTACGATCATGCCGTAGAGTCCCTGCTGGTGCAGGGATGAGGCCATGGGGAGCATCCCATGTACCGGGCGCACGCTGCCGTTGAGCGATAGCTCGCCTAGGAGCGCGAACTCGGCGAGACACACGGGTTTGATCTGCCGAGAGGCCGCCAAGACGCCGACGGCTATGGGCAGGTCGAAAGCCGAGCCTTCCTTCTTGCGGTCGGCCGGCGCGAGGTTGATGGTGACCTTGCGCCGCGGCCACTGATAGCCAGCGTTTTTGATGGCCGCCAAGACGCGCTCCTTGCTTTCGCGGACTGCGGAGTCGGGTAGGCCGACGACTGTGAAGGTCGGCAAGCTGCGGTCGGTATCGACTTCGACGTGGACAGGGTACGCGTCAATTCCGAGCGTGGCGGCCGATAGGACGGTGGAGGGCATGCGGTTCCTTTCCGTTTGACAAAACAAAAAGGAAACAAGAACCGTGCCAGCGGGGGTGTGCTCTGAGGGCGGCAGGGATGTTGGAAGGCAGAATGGGAGCTAGGCGATACAGCGTTGGTGCCTAAGGGGTACACTGGCAGAACCTATTAACTGCGCCCCTAAGTACACGACAGTAGAGTGGTATGGGATGCTTCGCTCCGCTCAGCATGACAACATCGGCGTCATCCCCGGTCATGCTGAGCGGAGCAAAGCGGAGTCGAAGCATCTCAGGTCGCCCATGCCTAACGTCCAGTGGATTACTGTCGTGTACTTAGCGGTGCCCTAACCGGCGCGCTTGCTGCCAAGCCGCGTGAAATTCCTCCATCGAACCGTAGCGCGCCGTGCGCTCCGGGCGACAGGCGCACCGCATGACCTCCCCCATCGCACCGCCGATGTCGTCGCCGAGGCATACGAATGCGGCGCGGCCCATAGTAAAGACGGTCGTGCGCTCGTCGATTAGTGCGCCGCGCTCGAATTCCTCTGGAGCCATAAAGCGCGTCGAGCCAAACATCCGCCCCATCTGGTTGGTGAACGCCCCCAAGTGATACATATCGAGATCCACGATGTGCGCGGCCTGGCGCTCAAAGTCGTACATCAGACAGCCATCGTAGAAATCCACGGCAATCCACCCGCGCTGAACGAGCTGGACGTGCAAATCGTAGATCGCGTCGAGCACGGCGAAAATGGCGTCGGTGGGCAGGCGGCGAAAGCGCTGATGCGCCGATTGCGGATCGTCGCGTCCACCGTGCAAGCACTCGCCGTCAACCCAGTCGTACACGAGTGCCGGGCCGTGCGCGGTTTCGACGATGCAGTGCAGCACTGGCAAGGTCGGATGATCGCAGCTACGCCTGAGCCGGGCCGCATTGTACAGGAGCGCCACGCGGGCGGCGTGGTCGCTGAATACCTCAGCCCCGGGGTCAGTAGTTTTGACGAAGAAGCGCTCGTCGCCAATCTGCACGCCATAGGAAACATTGCCGGAGTCTTGGGTGGGCGCGCCAAAGGTGGCGAAGACGGTGCCGATTGCTTCGAGATACGGGCCGGGCGGCCCGTCGATGCGCTCGATGTCGCGCAGTGGATGGGCGGAGCTCATGGACATATAGTGCGTCTGGCACTCATTTATACGTTATCCGCAGATGGACGCAGATGGTGAATACCGCCGGTACCCGTTTCCTGCAACTTGGCCTTATCATGCTGGGGAAGCTGATGGTGTGACCTCCGTTGTGCTCAATTCTCGTCAATCACCGCTTGGATCATGGCTTGGATATAGCCGAACTCGTACGCCCAAGCTTGGCGCATACTGTGGGGATCCTTGTGCCCAGGCGCGTGATCTGGGACGCACATGTGCTGATAGCCCACTTCTTTGAGCGCCTGCATATTGCGGTGCATGTTCATCACCCCCTCATCTGGCCAGACCTCTTGGAACTTGTTGCGCTTGCCGACGATGTTGCGGAAGTGGCAGAGGAAAATTTTGTCGCGCGAGCCTAAGTAACGGATGATTTCGGGCACCTCGTTGAGCGGATCTTCGACGCTCTCGGCCATGCAGCCCAAGCAGAGATTGACGCCGTGATAGGGGCTGGGGCAGATATCGATGAATTGCTTGAAGCCGTCAAAGCCGCCCATCACGCGATCGACGCCCCTATAGCCGGGCGGCAGCCAGGGGTCGCAGGGGTGGCAGGCCATGCGAATCTTGCACTCGGTGGCGACCGGGATGACCCTTTCCAAGAAGTAGGTGATGCGACGCCAGTTTTCCTCTGCGGTGACCGGTTTGTCGTAGCGCGGCGTATCGGCGTCGGCCTTTTCGAGGTCCCAAGTGCTGTAGATAGAGCCGCCGCGGCCGGGGGGCGTGCTTTCGGTGCGCTGGTTTTCGAGGGCGCAGAGGTAGTATTTGATGGCTGGGATGCCGGCTTCGGCTGCCTGCCGCACCATGTTGATGACCAGCTCAATCTCCTTATCGCCTTCCTCGTAGTTGCCCATCATAAAGTTGGGTACGCTATCGCCGTTGACGTTGAACTGGGCTATGGGCAGGGCGACCATCTCCATGTTGATGCCGAAGCGAGCGCACTTCTCCTTTTTGGCGACTAACTCTTCGACGTCCCAACCGTATTCGCGGTGGAACGCAATGAAGTTTTCGTTCTTGTTGAAGACCCCGTGACGGGCCAGATATTCGAGGTCTTCGTCCGTTGTAGTGAACTGCTGGGTGCCGACGTGCATGAGAGGCTCCTTGGTGGGGTGAAAGGGTCGGGTTGGAAACGGTACGCAAGCCGCGCTAGGTTGGCAATTTTTAGGCTGCTGCGTTGGGTTCGTTGTTGAGCGTGGAAACGGTGGGAGTACCTATCCCGCGTCGAGAATCTGACTGCGGCGGAAGCAGTCGAGTACGTGGTCGTTGACCATGCCGGTGGCCTGCATGTGGGCGTAGATGACAATCGAGCCGATGAATTTGAAGCCGCGGCTTTTGAGGTCTTTGCTCAAGGCGTCGGACTCGCGGCTGGTGGCCGGTAAATCGGCGAGGGTGCGAAACTCGTTGACGATAGGCTCGCCACCGACGAAGCGCCAGATGTAGGCACTGAAGCTGCCGAATTCGTCCTGCACGGCGAGGAAGTGCCGAGCGTTTTCTACGGCCGCGCTGATCTTGCGGCGATTGCGAATTAGCCCGGGGTCTTGGAGCATCTGTTCAATTTTGGCTGCGTTGAAACGAGCGACCTTGGCGGGATCGAATTCGGCGAAGGCTTGGCGGTAGTTGGCGCGCTTGCGAAGGACGGTGTACCAGCTAAGGCCGGCTTGGGCGGATTCGAGGGTGAGGAACTCGAAGTGCTTGCGGTCATCGTGGACTGGCACGCCCCACTCGCGGTCGTGGTACGCGACGTAATCGGGTTTGTCGAGGTCGAGCCACGGGCAGCGTTGGAGGGGCATATAGAAATCCTAAATCGTTTATAGAATTATCCGCAGATGGACGCAGAATAGGATGGACAAGACGATACGCCGCAATCATTCGGGCTTTCCATATCAGCGCGATCCGGCGGGAAAGTCAAACGCGGCCTTGCACTCCGGCCCTAACTTCAACCGCGCGTCGAATTTGTTGCCCTTTTTGCTTTTGAAGCCCTTGATTACGCCGGTTTTGCCTTTGGCGATCAAGGTGTGGATTTGCTTTTCGGTCAGCTTCTTACCCGCCACTTCCTTCCACACCACGAAGTCGCACCCCTCGCGATAGCGATTGCAGCCAAAGCCGCGCTGGCCTTCAATGATTTGGCCCTGTTGACACTTGGGACAGGTGAGGGTGGCGGTGGATTGGGCGGTTTCCGCTGGCGGCTTCTCTTGGGGTGAGGGACGTCCTTCCGACTTTGAGGAGCCATTCCGCGGCCCGTCATCAAACTCGAAGACGACCTTGTATTCATCGTCGAATTTGAGCCGCGCTGCAAACTTCTTGCCGGCCTTGGAGACAAAGCCCTGCATCTTTTCAGTGCGGCCGTTGGCCATCAACAACTGCGCCTGTTTTTCGGTCAGCTTCTTGCGCGCCACCGTCTTCCAGATGGTAAAGCTGCACCCCTCTCGATAGCGGCTGCATCCGTACGCTTTGGCGTTTTCTACTACTTGGCCCTCTTTGCACTTGGGACAAGGCCCTAACACTTTGCCGCTGCTTTTACTGCGGCCCTTCTGTTTGCCTCGTGCCTGCGCCGCTTGCTCGGGGGAAAGCGCCGGTCCTTGCTGGACCTTGGGTACTAGCGACTTCACCAAGTCGGCAATCCCTTCGTAGAACCCCGCCACTGGCCGCTGCCCTTCCTCGATTTCCTTGAGCTGTTGCTCCCACTCACCTGTCAGCTCTGGGCTGCGCAGCGATTCGGCCACCAAGCCCACGAGTGCCTTGCCCTTCTCCGTCGAGGTGATCGCCTTGCGGTCGCGGACTACATAGCCGGTGCGAATCAGCTTTTCGATGGTCTCGGCCCGCGTGGCCGGCGTGCCCAGCCCCGATTCCTTCATGGCCGCGGCTAACTCATCGTCCTCGATTTCGCGGCCGGCGTTTTTCATTGCCGCTAGGAGCGTGGCGTCTGTGTAGGGTCGCGGCGGCTGGGTTTCCTTTTCGACCACATCCATGCGCGTTACGTGAACTTGCTGACCTTGTTGCAACGGCGGGAGCGCCCGCTGGTCGTCGTCCTTCTCTTTACTCTTTGCGTTTGGAGGCCGCATGGCCGCCACCGTCCAACCCGCCTCTAAAACGACAGACCCTTTGGCGACAAAGTCGGCACCACCGATGTCGAGCAAGACGGTCGTTTCCTCGACCTGTTGGTCGGGCAGGAAGATGCCGACAAAGCGCGCCACCACTAGGTCGTACACCTTCTGTAGGTCCGGTGCGAGATTGGGAGCAGGCTGTTGCCCGGTGGGAATAATCGCGTGGTGGTCGGTGAGCTTGGTGCGATCGACATACGCTCTGCTGAGCCGATGTCCGCCGCGCAGGCGCTCCAGCGCCACCGCGGCCTGCGGGTGCGCTAGCTTTTCCAAGATACCGGGCAACTTGGGCACCATGTCCTCGGAGATGTGGCGGCTCTCGGTGCGCGGGTACGTGATGAGCTTGTGGGTTTCGTACAGGGCTTGGGCGCGTTCGAGGGTTTGCGCCGCGGTAAAGCCAAAGTAGCGGTTGGCGTCGCGCTGGAGATTGTTGAGATCGTAGAGGGGGGGTGGCCGGTTTCTTTTAACTTTCTTCTCGATTTTGCGGACGGTGCCGACCTTGTTGGGGCTGAGCTGGCGATGCAGGCGCTCGGCTTCCTCCTTCTTGTCGATGCGGGTCTGGCCGTCCTTGCAGTACTTGGCAGCAAAGCCCTCTTCTAACTGCGCCACCAACTCGTAGAAATACGCCTTGACAAAGCTGGCAATCGCCGCATCGCGCTTGACCACCATGGACAGGGTCGGCGTCTGCACGCGGCCGATGGTGCAGAGCGCTTTGTTGTGGACGGTGTAGGCGCGGGTCAGGTTCATGCCCATCAGCCAGTCGGCTTGACCGCGCGCCCGCGCAGCCGCAGCGAGGTGATCGAAGGCCGCTCCTTCCTGCAGGGCGCGGAAACCACCGCGAATTGCCTCGTCGGTCAGGCTCGAAACCCACAGTCTGCTAACCGGCTTTTTGCAGCGGGCGTGATCGTAGATCAGGCGAAAGATGTGTTCGCCCTCGCGCCCGGCGTCTGTGGCGCAGATGACGCGCTCGGTCTGCGGGCTGTTGAGCAGTTTTTTGACGATTTGGTACTGGTCGGAGGTCGAGCGCGTCGTCTTGAGCTTCCACTGCTCGGGGATCATCGGTAGCTGGGCAAAGGACCAGCGGCCCTTCCAAGGCGGGCCGTAGTCGTCTGGCTCGGCGAATTGCACGAGGTGCCCAAGTGCCCAAGTGACGATATAGCCGTTGCCTTCGGCGTAGCCTTGGCCGCGTTTGTTGGCTCCTAAGACCCGGGCAATGTCGCGCGCCACGCTGGGCTTTTCGGTGAGGACGACGGTGGCCATGAATTTATGCTACTAATCGACTAGCTCCAGCGCAATGATTGACGGGTAGTTTATAGACGTGTACACTATCATGTACACAAGGAGTTTTCTATGCGCTTTGTCTCAGTCCGCGAATTGCGCGGGAAATCGGCTGCTATATGGAAGGAACTCGCGCAGGAGCAAGAGATGGTAATCACTTCCAATGGCAAGCCAATCGCCTTGCTTGCGGCGACATCGGAAGAATTGCTGGAAGAATCGCTCGACACCCTGCGCAGTGCCCGCGCCCTAGCTGCTGTCAACGCTGTGCAGCAAACGTCCACAAAGACGGGTACGGATCAACTCTCTGCTGCTGCTATCGAGGCCGCAGTCAAGGCTGTGCGCAAAGGGCTGTTGCTCTTGATGGGATCAGAGCCAGAGGAGTTTGAGCGCGAGACTCGGTTCCTACTCGCCTTGAAGCTCTTTGAACTTCGCCGCATATCTGCTGGCAAGGCGGCTGAAATGAGCGGGATGGAAAAGCCTGAATTTCTGCTGAAAGCGAGCCAACTGAACGTTGCAGTAGTCGATCTGGACCAAGATCAACTAGAAGCCGAATTCAAGAATGCGTGAACGGCTCTTGGTCGCGGACAGCGGTCCGTTGATCGCCTTCGCCGGTATATCTCATCTCCACCTAAGCGATGCGGTTATTCAATATGCCTGTCGGCAGGCGAAAGAAGCTGCTCCAGTTTTTTGAACAAATCCCCGAAAATTGCATCGCGCCGCACTGTCCGCGCCACGCGCATAAAGTGCCGCGACGGGTCGTGGCTCCAAGTCTTTTGATCGGTCAGCACCGGGCTATGCACTACGTCAGTCGGCACCCACGATGAGTCGAGCAGCCAAGCGACCGCTGACATGTCCCAAATTACCTTGGAAGGGGCGAAGTGGTTTTGGGCATAGGCGGCGAAGATCTCGACTAGATAATCGCCGATTGCTCCCCGTCCTTTGACGAAGCGCTCTAGCTCTGCCAGCGTCGTCTGCAGATGCGAGGCCACGGGGTGGCATGGGATCTGGACGAAGGGCACGCCGCAGTCGAAGACTACTTGCGCCGCTATGAGATCGCCTTGGAGGTTGAATTCATCCGCGGTCGGCCAGTAGAGCGCGTGGCCGCCGAGCCAGACCACGACGATTCGCTCGATGATGGAGGGGTCTTTTAGAATAGCCGAAGCTATGTTGGTCAGCGCGCCGATGGCCACCACGTAGAGCGGGTCGGCGATTTTGGCCTTGGCGATTAGATCATCGACCGCCGCGCTTTCCTGCGGTGTGTCGTCCCGCAGTATGTCCGTCGCTCCTCGGAACACCAAGCCCTCCGGCACCATATCCAACCGCTCCAATAGCCGCAGGATTTCCGCGTAGCTTTTCTCCATTCCGTCGCCCGGTCCGGACGAACGGATGTTGTAGAAAGGTGCCGCGTAGATCGCCTCGACCACGAGCTGGTCGGGCGAGAGCAGGGCTTGGACCACGGCGAACTGGTCGTCGATCTCGTTGTACGTGTCGGTGTCGAGCACCATCCGCACTTTGTCTGTCGGCGGTGTCAGGCGCTCCAAGCGCAGGGCTTCGTCGAGTTTGGGAAAATTCATAGACATTGCGATGCTCCTCCTTTCAGCTATTCGCAAACGGATCATATCGCGCTATATTCAAGCGCAAACCTACGGAGGAAAGCATATGCCATGCTTGACGGACGAACAACTCGCACACTTTGACGAAGAAGGCTACCTACTAGTGAGGGGGATGCTCGATGTGGATGAGGTCATCCAGCCCATTATCGACGAATACCACGGCGTTCTCGACACCCTCGCTCGCGAACTCTACCAAGCTGGCCAGATCGCATCCACGTACGACGACCTGCCCTTTGGCAAGCGCCTGACGCAAATCGTCGTCGAGAGCGGCCAGATCCACGCCCAGTACTTCGACTTCTCCCTGCCCCAGACGGGCATTGATGCCGACACCCCTTTCTGGGCCGGGCCAGCCGTTTTTCGCTGCATTACCAACCCCGACCTCCTCGACGCGGTCGAGTCCATCGTTGGCCCTGAGATCTGGTCCAACCCCGTCCAGCACGTGCGCCTCAAGCCGCCCGAGCGCCTAGTGCCCAAAAACCACAATGGCCAAGCGCTAGTCAGCGCCACTAACTGGCACCAAGACAACGGCGTGGTCCTGCCCGAAGCCGACGACTCGGAGGTTTTGACGGTGTGGTTCCCACTCAATGAGGCGACGCTCGAAAACGGCTGTCTGCGGATTATGCCCCGCAGCCACCGGCGAGGGCTGCAAACTCACTGTCCGGGAGGGCCGGGGGGGCTGTGGATACCCGAGTTGTTTATGGACATGGACTCAGCGATGCCGGTGCCCATGCAGCCCGGCGATGTGCTTTTCCTCACTCAACACACCATCCACGGCTCGCTGGCCAACAACAGCGACGACGTGCGCTGGAGTTTTGACTTGCGCTACAATCCAATTGGCCAGCCTACGGGCCGCGACCTCTTCCCCGGCTTTGTCGCCCGCAGCCGAGCTAATCCAGAAAGCGTTTTACGCGATCCAGCAACGTGGGAAAAGCTCTGGCGCGACACCCGCGACCGGCTGGCGCAAGAGGCGCACACTCCCTTCAATCGCTGGAACGCCGACGCGGCCGTCTGTGCCTAGACACCGTCTGCAAACCGCGCTCAGATTAAGCGCGAGCATAACATGAGACAAAAAGGAATCGCGTTATGGAAGTCCTCCTCATATGTATAGCTGTTGCGACTGTCACACTTAGCACAGCCTCATACTTCCATCGGTCGCGTCAGCGGGCCTTCCTTACAAAGACGCTCAAGGTTGACGAACCACTGCGGAAGCGTGTAGCACGAGAGTTAGGAGTGGATGGAGCAGTGTGACTGGTGTGAGCGTGTTCGATGTGTTCTATCATACCATAATGATCACGAAGTTGGACCCTCACGTTCTGCAAGGGATCGATCATCTGCATCACAAACAAAACTTCGAGAGTCTTGGGGACCTCATGGACTTCATGAAAAGCGAGATCATCAGGTCCGAGCCTGGAGAAGCAGCTTGGCGATCGATGATCCACAAATACAAAGGCTACACCGGCGAGGATGCTGTGGCAGACTATTACCGAGAGAGAGGGCATGACGTCGTGACTCCAGATTCAGGTACTAACGAGGGATGGGACCATATAATAGATGGGAAGCTATACAATGTTAAGATCACAGATGACCCAAGTTACATCCGGGAGCATCTCGACAAGTATCCAGATATCGATATAATCACTAACCGAGAGATGGCCGATGCCTTCCATGACAATCCCCGAGTTATAATCAATCCTGATCTCTCTTCTCAGGAAGCGTTTCACAACACCAATGCCACGTTTGAGGAAATAGACAAAGGGGAGGTGGCAGAGAGGCTTGCTGACGCCGGAGATTGGTTCGATAGTATCCCTATCATCACATTAGCGATCAACACAAGTAAGAATGCCTATAAATGGCACAAAGGCGATCTAGACATGAAAACGGCAGCGGAACATACTGCGCTCGACACTGCTGCTGTTGGTGCCGGGGGCTGGCTCGGAAGCAAGGCTGGTCTTGGTCTTGGTCTAGCGTTGTCACCCGTGACTGGGGGCGCATCAGCTATTATTATACCCGCTGTGACCTCCATGGTAG
Source organism: Gemmatimonadota bacterium (assembly GCA_009840005.1). The sequence continues at coordinate 578 of VXOR01000039.1, read as the reverse complement.
GTATCTTGATCGGTGTCTTTACGGGAAAGGGAATCAGCGGGTGGTTTAAGGGACGGCATCTTCGAAGAGCGGTTAAGGAGCTTCAGGATCTCGCTACCAATTTCCGGGACGAGTTTCTGTATCTGTACCAGAATGTCGTAGATGCAATGAACTCATTTTTCGAGTCGCGTTTAATGACTTGTGCCAGCGGGAGACGCGAGGAGGGGTTTCTCAAACGAGTAGTGTTTCCGAGTGTAAAGACCACATTTTATAGAATGGCGTCTAGGGAACTGAAGGTCGAACATACTGCCTCCCACAGCTTCTATGCCGACCTACGTGAGAATGTGCAGAACGCAGAGGAACCAAGTGAGGGGGGCATGATTCTGTTCGCTAACTGCCAGCAGCGAGGTATTGACATGCTGTATGAGATAGACCCGTTGCCCGAATACTACGCCGCAATAGAGGCGCAGCTAGAAATTATTGAAGCGGAACAGCGCAAGCTGAGGTAGGAATTGAGTGTATTTGAAAAACCATTAGGAGACATCATGCTACGCGACAAAAAGAGAAAGACCTACCCCTAAATTGACAGGAGATTAAGT